>JANWWM010000007.1 GCA_025055975.1 Chloroherpetonaceae bacterium
TCCTTTTTGCCATACAGATTCACGATGTTGCCGAATTGTTTGTCGGTGATTCGGATAATGCTAACCATTCCTTCGTCAGGAAGGTTTTTTCTGATGCGCTCTTCGTGGACGTTGGTGTTTTCAAGGCTGGCGCAATGTCGCACGTAAACGGAGTATTGGTGCATTGAGAAGCCATCGGAGAGCAAGAACTTTCGGAAGGCGTTATACGCCTTTTTTTGCGCGGGCGTGAGCGTTGGCAAGTCGAAGGTAACTATAATCCACATAGAACGGTATCCGCTAAAGTTTCGGCGAAATTCTTCTCGCTGCTTGTTCATTCGGCTTCCTCCTCTTTGTCTGATTCGCCGCGAGGTTCGTTAGGCTCGTCGCGTTTTGGCGGCAAAAATTTTGGGTAAAGGATTTGTCGGGCTTCGCCTTGAAAACAGCGCGCGAGCGAAGCGGTTGTTTGGGAGAGCGCGACGAGGAGCGGGCTTCGCTCGCCTTGCATATCGGTTGGCGCGGTTAGGACTTGCAAGAGTTCGCGTTTGTGGTCCTTGTTCAGCTCGAGGAGCGGAGCGGTTTTGTCGCGTTTTTGCCACAGGTCAAGGGCGACGCAGTCGACGAAAGGGCGATAGGGTTCCATCACATCGTCGGCGAGGCAAAAGGCGTTGTAGCGATTTTGGTGATGAATGCCGACGGTGGGCAAAAGTCCCGAACTGACGAGGGCGCGGGCGACGGCGGCGCGAAGCGCGGCGTAGCCGTAGTTGAGCAAGTTGTTGGGCGGCGCGCCGAAGCGGTCTCTTGAAAAGTCTTCGCCTTCAAAGAGCGCTTTCCAGTAGAGTTTTGCGCCGTGGGCTTCGCGGTTGCCTTTGTCGCCGCTCTGAACTTGCTTCGAGAGTCGACGCAAGGTTTCGGCGGGTTTTCCGCGATGCTCCAAGTGCAGCGCTTGGTTGAGCAATTTTGCCGCAACGGTTTGTTGCCAGAGTTGTTTTTTGAGCGGCAATTTGGCTTCGAGTTGCGCAAGGAAGCGTTCCGTTTGAACCGAATTGGCATCGAGCGGCAAGAGCAAGCCCGAAGGCAGATGCTGCGCGTCGCAGACGACCACGGCGACGTTGTAATGCGTTAGTTTCGAGAGCGCGGCGGTTGAAATGGTAACTTCGGGGCTTTCAAGGAGCAAAACGCCAATGTCTTCCATCGGGACGCGAGTTTCCTCTTCTGCGTCGCGCAATTTCACGACGAGCTGCTCGTAGCGCGTGGAAAGATGCGCGGGCGAGGTCAAAAGCAAGGTTCGCTTTATCATACCATCGGCTCCGAAACGGGTTTGATTTTGCCCAGGGCATTCACCTTGACCTTGATGGCGCGCAGGGTGTTTGGCGTTTTTGAAATCGAGCGATCGAGCGTGCTATCAAGATGATGACAAAAGAAAATTTGGTTGCCCGTCATCTTTTGCACGCGATAGAGATGCTTTGAAATCGTCTTGTAGTCGGGATTGCTCCAATCAATCTTCTCGACCTTAAAGTCGCCCTCGCTTATTAGGACCATTTCGTCAATCATCAGGCTCATAATGAACTCGCGTCCGTCCCAAGATTTATCGATGACAGGTTGTTTCAGGCGTTTGCGCGTGACGGCATCGAGGAGCGTTACGATTCTGCCCACGTATTTCGCTTTGCCTGTTTTGCTTCCGATTTCGCGGAAAATTTCGATGTGGTGATTGTTTCCCGTTTCGATGAAAACGCGGGGACGCAATTCGCGGCGCGCCGCCGATTTTTGATGGATTCGGACGGATTTAATCGGAATGCCGAAGTTTTGGAAGAAAGCGTCAGGAAGCGGCTCGTTTGGCGCGAGGTTTGGGAAGTCTTGGAGGCGTTTTTCGAAGAGGGCGCGAATGAAGGGCGGTTCGATGCGTTGAAGGTCGCGTGGCGTGAGGGTTTTCGCGCTGACGCGCCTGCCTTCGATATTGACGCGCTTAATTGGCATTTTGAGGCGCTTTGCCGCTTCGTAAAATTCTTTTGGCAAGGGCTTTGACCCCTCTTTGAACGTCACGCCTTCGGCTTTCAAGGATTCCACCAAGTCTTGAAACGCTTTGCGAATTTCCTTGTCGGCGATTTCTTCAATCATATTGCCTGTGAGCGCGGTAACGGGCTTGCGAATGGCGTAGAGTTTGTAGCCGCCGATTTCCTTGTGAGAGCCGTCTCGCTCGCGCACGGCGCCGTAGAAGGTATCTTCGTGCAACGCGCCTTGCAAGCGGTCTTTTTGGTAACGCGAAACGAGCAGTTCGTCGAGTTCGGCTTTGAGCTGCTCGCGGAAATCGGGGAAGGGGAGCGGAAAGCGTTCGCGGGTCGCTTTGCGCTTGTATTTGCTATAGGAGCTGAGTTTATGAACGATGGCGGGCGTGGTCATAGCGATGACGGCGGCATCGAGGGCGTGGTGGCGGTTGTCGCGTCGGTTTTTTTCGGCGTTGGCTTCGAGGTCGGCGAGCGTCGCCTCTTGCCTGTTTTTGTCGAGCGGATGCAAGAGCGCGTTTAAGCCCCAGAGGTTGCGCAGTTTTGCGGTCGCCTGCCCATTGCTGACGACGATGTTCGGACAAATGGTTTCAAGATACTTTTTCGCTTCGCGGGCGAGATACGCCGTGTCGTTCAATTGGCGCGCGACGAAGTCCTCAGTTTTGATTTCCTTCTGCGTGAAGCGTCGGAGTTTGGCTTTGTTGCGGAATTTTTCGACGCGGTCGAGCATCAGTTGGTATTCGGCTTCGCTAATGATGGCGCGGTCTTTCATTTCGAAGGGCGAAAGGTCCTTCTTTTTTTGCTGGTTGAAGTCAGCAAAGCAAAGCGTGAGGTTGTTGAACGAATCGTCTTGCGAGCGCGAATAGGGCAAGATGTGTTCAATGTCGACCACGCCAGATTGGAAAAGCGTTTCGACGGAAATTTGCTCGCCTGTGTAGGGGCAAACGCCGTTGCACTCTTTCCACAAGCGGTATTTGACGATGTCGTTGCTTGTCGGATTTAGCACGCCTAGTTCTCGGATTTCTTCGAGAAAGGCTTCGTTTTCTTTTCTGCGCTTTTCGTTTTCCTTCTCGATTTCCTCGCGTTTGGCTTTTGGCAGTTTCAGTTCGCGGGCGAACTCGATGTGGATTTCCTCTGGCTTGCCATATTCTTTGATGATGGCATTTACGACGCGGCGGAGTTCAAACAAGCCTTGTTGCACGATGGGATTGCGAAGGTTTGGGACTTCGCCGAGTTTGTCCGAGAGTTGCGTTGGGCGTTTGTCGCTGTGGTGGTAGCCTGCTTTGAGGCAAGATTCGGCGTAGTTGTAGCCTTGTTTGAGAAACGGAATGAGTTTTTTCATGGCGCGTTGGCTCAGACTGGCGTAGCCTTGTTTGAAGCGAATTTTGGTCAAGGCGTCCGCGCCCGCGTCGGTCAGGTTCCATTTTTCTTTGCCGTATCGTCTGAGCCATTCGTTGTCGGTGGCGTCGTAGATGATTTTCCAGCGACGTTCTTTTTCCGCTTCGGGCAGCGCGTTCCATTTTTCCGCCATTGCGTCTTGCTCTTTTTTGGAGGGCTTGCCAGTCGTCTCGCGGAACATCGTCATCATTTGAACGGCGGTATCGTTGCCCTTGATTTTTTTGTCGGGCGCGTAGTTGCAACTGACCGTGGCGCCGAGTCCGATTTTTTCGAGCAACTTTCCGATTTCCATCTCTTTTGTTTTTTCGAGCAGTTGGGCGGCGCGGGCTTTTTCGTCGGGCGTAAGGAATCGGCGTTCAGGCTTCAGTAGTTCGATGGTGGCAAGCGTCGTCCAGATGCGATAGGTTTGAAAGGCGAGCGATGAAATCGGAGCGCGTCTCAATGTTGGTTCGAGCGAACATTTGCCGACGGCATGTTTTTGCGATTTCAACGGACGCTGAAAAAAGATGAGATGCGATTTGATGAAGGCGCGAAGCGATGGGTCGGGTTTCTTTTTCCACGCGGTCTGCCATTTGCGCGAACAAAGTTGCGAGAGCAAGGTTTCAGGAACGGGCGCGGCGAGTTCGGGATGAGTCGCCAGTTGCGCGTCGCAGATTTTTTCGAACTCGTCTTCGCAATGTTGGCGCAAGAGGTAACGGGCGCGAATGCGAACCTCGTGCGGATTGAGCGAAGCAAGGTATTCGCCAATGGTGCGAAACTTTCCCTCTTTGAGGAGTTGGTCAATTTCGCCATAGCCTTGATTGCCTTCGGCTCCGTCGCGGAGTGGATTTTTCTTTTTCGCCTTGCCATCGGATTCCGCCCCTGCGATGTCCACGATGGCGATGTCGTCGGGGTCGGTTCTGCGATTGCTTTTGAAGCCGCGATGTTTGGCGAGATGGAAAAAGACGCGCGCCAGTTGGCTTTTGGAAAGCGGCGCGTCGAGCGCGGTTTTGCGAAGCGCGTAGGGGTCTTCGCGCCAAAGTTTTTCAAGTTCGTTTTCGTCCTGCGGTAGCCAGCCCAAGATTTGAAAGGCGCGCAGAATGGTTTGGCGTCGCTGGGCTTTTCGGGCGATTTGTCGGCGCAAAAGGCGTTTTTCTCTTCGAGCGCGGTTCTTGGGTTCGCGCGATTTTGCGTCTACGCCTTCGGGAAAAATGCGAGAGCCAAGTTTGAGAATCGCCTCTGGGGTTGCGATTGCCCAACCAATAGAGTTCGAGCCGATGTCTAAGCCGAGCACGTAGGTCATTGTTGCGCGTTGGAGAAAGTGGTTTTGTTGAAAGCCAAGTTTGAGTTTTGGGAAATTGGGGGAATTTCTTAAACTTCGAGCAATGTAACAAATTCAGATTTGCCTCTTTCCACAACAAGAGCAAATCTCGAAAGGCTAACGCCATTTGAGCCTGTTATGCAGGTTCGCAAGCGCCCTTCCCGTCGAGGAAGGGCGTTTTATTTTGCGGGAACAAAAAAGGCGGCTCAATGAAAGCCGCCTTTTGCGTTTCGGAGAGGAGCGGTGGCGATTACTTGTCGTCGACGACTTCGAAGTCGGCGTTTTTGACTTCGCCTTCTTTGGATTTGGCGGAAGAGCCGCTTCCGTTTGCGGATGCGCTCGCGCCGCCGCCTTGATACAGTTTCGTCGAGACCTCTTGCCAAATCCGCGTGAGGTCTTCCATCGCGGATTTGATGGTCGCCACGGTGCCGCTCTTGTGCGCGCTGCGGAGTTTTTCCAACGCTTCGTTCAAGCGACGGTTGTCTTCGGCGGAGATGCGGTCGCCCAAGTCTTTGAGCTGACGCTCCGTCGAGAAGATGAGCGAATCCGCCGCGTTGCGCGTATCGACTTCTTCTTTGCGCCTGCGGTCTTCTTCGGCGTGCGCCTTGGCGTCTTCGCGCATTTTTTGGATTTCTGCCTCGGAAAGTTTGCCGCTGGCTTCAATGCGAATTTTCTGCTCTTTGCCTGTGGCTTTGTCCTTCGCCGACACGCTCAAGATGCCGTTGGCATCAATGTCGAAGGTAACCTCGATTTGCGGCACGCCGCGCGGCGCGGGCGGAATGCCATCGAGGTTGAAGCGTCCGAGCGTCTTGTTATCGACCGCCATGGGTCGCTCGCCTTGCAAGACGTGAATTTCGACGGAGGTTTGATTGTCGGAAGCCGTCGAGAAAATTTCCGTCTTGCGCGTCGGAATCGTCGTGTTGGCTTCGATGAGTTTGGTCATCACGCCGCCAAGCGTTTCGATGCCGAGCGAAAGCGGCGTAACGTCCAAGAGCAACACGTCGGTGATTTGCCCTTGCAACACCGCGCCTTGAATCGCCGCGCCGACGGCGACGACTTCGTCGGGGTTGACGCTCTTGTTCGGCTCTTTGCCGAAGAATTGGCGCACCATTTCTTGCACTTTCGGAATGCGCGTCGAGCCGCCCACGAGCACGACTTCGTCGATGTCCTTGATGTCCATCTTCGCGTTCTTCATCGCGCGACGGCACGGTTCGAGCATTCGGTCAAAAAGGTCGGCGCACAAGGCTTCGAACTTGGCGCGCGTGATGTTCATGACGAGGTGCTTCGGACCGTCTTGCGTCGCCGTGATGAACGGCAGATTGACTTCCGTGTCGGTGCGCGACGAAAGTTCGATTTTCGCCTTTTCGGCGGCTTCTTTGAGGCGTTGAAGCGCCATCGGGTCTTTGCGCAGGTCGATGCCTTCTTGCTTCTTGAACTCGTCGGCAAGGTAATCAATCAGGCGTTGGTCGAAGTCATCGCCGCCAAGGTGGGTGTCGCCGTCGGTGGCGCGGACTTCAAAAACGCCGTCGCCCAGTTCCAGAATCGAGATGTCGAACGTGCCGCCGCCCAAGTCGAAAACCGCGACCTTTTCGTTGGCTTTCCTTTTGTCCAAGCCGTAGGCAAGCGCCGCCGCCGTCGGTTCGTTCAAGATGCGCTTGACTTCCAAGCCCGCGATTTTGCCCGCGTCTTTGGTGGCTTGGCGTTGCGCGTCGTTGAAGTAAGCGGGAACGGTGATGACGGCTTCGGTTACTTTTTCGCCGAGAAAATCTTCCGCCGTTTGCTTCATCTTTTGCAGAATGAAAGCGGAAATTTCTTGCGGCGTGTATTCCTTGTCGCCGATTTGCACCTTGACGCTATTGGTCGCAGGCACGACCTTGTAGGGAACGAGCTTCATTTCTTCGGTAACTTCCCCGTAGCTGCGTCCCATAAAGCGTTTGATGGAATAGATGGTGTTTTTCGGGTTCGTGATGGCTTGGCGCTTGGCGGGTTGCCCCACGATGCGCTCGCCCGTCTTGGTGAAAGCCACGACCGATGGCGTCGTGCGAGAGCCTTCCGAGTTGGCAATCACGACGGGTTCGTTGCCTTGCATGACGGCAACGCAGGAGTTCGTCGTGCCCAAATCAATGCCGATGATTTTTCCCATTGTCGTAACGGTTTAGCGTGAACGAGAATTTTATCGTGAAACTCAACAATTCGCTTGGAGATTCCAAACGCGCGGCTGGAATCGTCGTCTTGAAACTATCTCTCGAGGCGGAATCGGCGCGGGAACGAAGCGAGATCGAAATAAAAATGCGCCTTCGCAGAAAAATGAACAAAACTGCGAAAGCGCCATTGAAAAAGGAGAATAACTATGAACTGCCTCCGTAAATGCTTTCGCCCGCCGTTTTGTTCCCAACATCGCCGATTTAGCCGAATTTCTTTCGCAAGTTCAAATTTTCAAGGAACTTAAATTTTTGAGCTTTCTGGCTCGTCGCCGTTTCGCAACGCCGTTTGGCTTGAATGCCGAAGCCCGACTGCTGTGGTCGGGCTTCGTTCAAGCGCAACGGAGGCTAATTACTTCACGGCGATTTCCTTGACATTCTTGACAGGTTCGACCTTCGGGAGCGTCAAACGCAGCACGCCTTCTTCATACTTGGCATCGATGTTGTCGCGATCGATGTTTTCGCCAAGCGTGAAGGAGCGCGAGAAACTGCCGTAGTAGCGTTCAACGCGATGATAGTTCTTCTTCTTTTCTTCGGTTTCTTGCTTGCGTTCGCCCCGAATGGTCAGAATGTCGTCTTCAATGCTGATTTTGACATCTTCCTTTTTCAAGCCGGGCATTTCGGCTTCGATGTAGATGTTCTTGTCGTCTTCCGAGATGTCGACGCGCATCGCGTTTGGCATAAAGCCTGGATTCATCGTAGTGGCGACATCGCGGAACACATCTTCAAAGACGCGATCGATTGCGGCAAACGGATTTTGATTGAATTTGACCAACATAGTTGATTCCTCCTTTCTTGAATTTGGTCTGACGTTTTCACCCGTCTGTCGTTCAACTCTCGTGCCAAACGATTTTCGGGGCGTTTTCAAGGCGGCATTGAGCGCGTCTCTGCCGCTCGTTCCGAAGCGCGTCAGGGGAAGTCCGACAAAACGGCAGGAAGCGGCGACGACGGCGCGAAAAGTTGTCAGGCGTTTTGGCGCGTTACGCTCGGCAGAGCGCGAGTTTGGCTTCAAGGTCGCGCTTCAGGCTCCCGATGCGCTTGCCAATGAAAACGAAAACGCTTCGCGGAATCGTCTCGCCGTGAAGCGTATCGAATTCAATCGTGTAGCGCCCAGAGGCGAAGTTGAAAATCGCGGGCGAGTTCATCTCCGCAAATTGCGCGACGCCCTTGGCGCGATAGACCTCTCGCGGCAGTTCCGAAAGGAAGTCCTCGAATTTTCGTTGCGAGAACGAGTTGGGCAGTTCAAAGGCGAAGGTCTCGATTTCATCGACCTCCAAGTGATAGCTCTCCGATTCGTCGTGGCGGTGGGAATGTTGATGATGAACGGAAGTCTCTTTTTGGCGCAACCGTCGATGGATTTCCGCGTCGTATTTCCTCTTCTGTTCGGCGACGAAGGCTTCGAAATCTTCGCGCAAGTTTTTCGCCGTCCCGATGAAAAGGGTTTCGGGCGGAATTTTGCCTTGAACGACCTTGAAAATCGGCGCGCGCTCGTTCATCTGGCGAACCAAATTTTCCGCCGCTTTGAGTTGCGACTCCGAGCAGTTGTCGATTTTGTTCAAGACGACCATATCGCTGATGGAGAGTTGAATTTCAGCGACGAGATTTTCTTGCGCGTTGAGCCAAAGGTTTTCCGCGTCGGCGACGGCGAGAATCGCCTCCAAAATCAAGCGGCGGTCGTTGGCGAGCATCATAAAAATCGAGATTGGGTTGGCGATGCCCGTCGTTTCAATGAGCAAGACGTCGGGTTCAACGCCTTTGAGAATGTCGGAGATGGCGTTTTGAAATTCGCCCGAAATCGAGCAGCACATGCAACCCGCCGTGAGTTCGGAAATCTGAACGTTCTGCGTTTTGAGAATGACGGAGTCGACCGAGACCTCGCCGATTTCGTTTTCAATCAGCGCGACGCGCTTGCCGTGGAGGCTGGTTTCGAGCAGATGTTTGATGAGCGTCGTTTTGCCGCTTCCGAGAAAGCCCGTAACGATGAGCGTTGGAATGCGCGCGGTAGAAGACATCGTTTTTAATTCGCGGAAAAAGTGATTAAACTTCGCGCCCGAATCTAACCGATGGAGACCGTTCCGCAAAAATGAGCCTCGCCGAACCAAAACCGCTTCGCTCGCCTCGACGCGCCAGCGAAGCCAAACCGCGATAACCCGCTATGACCGAAGAAAAACTTTGGGACGTGGTTTCCTTGCTCAAAACGAGCGCGGAGTTTTTGAAGCAAAAAGGCATCGAGGAAGCGCGCCTGAACGCCGAATATCTGCTGGCGAGCGTTTTGAAAATGAAGCGGTTTGATCTGTACCTGAACTTCGATCGACCTGTCTCTCCCAAAGAGCGCGAGCAGTATCGGGAACTGGTGAAGCGACGCTTGGCGGGCGAGCCATTGCAATACATTTTGGGCGAGACGGAGTTTTTCGGCATCGCCCTCAAAATCGACAAGCGCGCTTTGATTCCGCGCCCCGAAACCGAGTTGCTTGTCGAGGAAGTCATCAACGAGCTTGGCAAATCGGAATCGCCCGCGAAAATTTTGGAGGTCGGAACGGGAAGCGGGTGCGTCGCAATCGCGTTGGCGAAATCGTTGGAGAAGGCGCAAATCACGGCGGTCGACGTGTCGCCCGACGCGCTTGAGTTGGCGAGGGAAAACGCCGCTCTCGCGGGCGCGAGCGAAAAGATAACCTTCGTCGAAGCCGACGCGCTCGCGCCCGACTTTGCGACGAAATTCGCCGAGCCTTTCGACGCGCTCGTCTCAAACCCGCCCTACATTCCGCTCTCGGAAAAGGAGAGCGTTCAGAAAGAACTTTTGCGCGAGCCTGAAATCGCGCTCTTTTCGCCTACGGGGTTCGAGTTCTACGAAAAACTCTGCGCCGACGCGCAAAGATTGCTCAAACCCCACGGACTTTTAGCCCTCGAACTGCACGACAAGGCAAGCGAGAAGGTCAAACTCCTTGCCGCCAAAAGCGGACTGAAAGCCATTCGGACGACGAAGGATTACGGGCGGTTCGAGCGCGTCCTGTTGGCAAGGAAAGGATAGCGAGAAAAGAAGGCTCGCCATGCGATTCAACGCCGCGTCGCCTTGCGCGACGCGATGAAACGTGTCTCGACGCTTCGGCGTTTCTCTGCTTTTTCGAGATTTGCAATTTCGCAAAAAGCGTTGCACATTTGCGTCAAACCAAATCCGTAGCAGTAGTATGGGCAACGCAGTTCTTCTCCTCTCCTCGATGCTGATTGCGGGCGTTGCTCTGTTCTTCTTCTACCGCGCTTTCAAATCCAAACATTTCGAGTCGCTTCAAAAGGACGCGCTCATTCCGTTTGACGACGATGAGCCTGTCGGACAACCAACCGACCAACTTTTCAAGGAATCCGATAAACCAAAACAGAATTCGATGCTATGACCACAGAGACCAAACAAGTAACCGCCGCCGTTTCAATGGAGAGCGACGCTTCGCTGCGACAAGACGCGAAGTTGGACGAGAAGTCGTCTTTCGTCGTCGTCGCGTTTATTCTGTCGGGGTCGGCATGGCTGTTGCTCGGCTCGTTGCTGGGCGCGGTTGCGTCGTTCAAGATGCACTGGCCCGATTGGCTTGGAGACGCTTCGTGGCTGACGTTTGGACGCATTCGCCCGCTTCATCTGAACTGGATGGCATACGGCTGGGCGTCGCAAGTTGGCGTGGGCGTTTCGCTGTGGGTGCTGTCGCGCGTTTTGAAAGCCGCCATTCCCGCGCGTCCCTGGATTTTCGTGGGATTGCTCGTTTGGAACTTGGCGCTGCTCGTGGGCGGCGTTGAAATTTTGATGGGTCGCTCGCGCGGATTGGAGTGGCTCGAAATGCCGCTTTACGCCATCGTGCCAATCGTTTTCGCCATCGCGCTGGCGGGAGAAGCGGCGATTTCAATGCTGTATGCGCGAAAAGTCAAGCATCTCTACATCTCCGCGTGGTATTTGATTGCGGCGTTCGTTTCGTTCCCGCTGCTCGGAGTGGTTTCAAGCCTGCCGATTTTTGAGGGCACGGTTCAAGCCTCAATGAACTGGTGGTATGCGCACAACGCGCTGGGACTTTGGTTTACGCCGATGGGATTGGCGTTTGCCTACTTTTTCATTCCGAAGGTTACGGGGCGACCGATTTACAGTTATCCGCTGTCGGCGTTGGGCTTTTGGAGTCTGCTTCTCTTTTACAACTGGAACGGCTTTCACCATTTGATTGGCGGACCCGTGCCGACGTGGTTCGTTACGATTTCGATCGCGGCGAGCGTGATGATGTTGATTCCCGTCATTACCGTCGCGGTCAATCATCACATGACGATCATCGGTTCGTTTGAAGCGGTGAAGTATTCGCCGACGTTGCGTTTCGTCGTGTTTGGCGCGATGAGCTACACCTTCGTTTCCGTTCAGGGCAGTTTTCAAGCGTTGCGGACGTTCAACGAGACGATTCACTTCACGCATTATGTCGTGGCGCATGCGCATGCGGGCGTTTATGCGTTCTTCACGATGATGCTCTTCGGCGCGGTCTATTACATTATGCCGCGCGTTACGAATTGGGAATGGCACTCGCCGAAGCTCATCAAGTTGCATTTTTGGCTTTCCGCGTCGGGCATCGTCATTTACCTCGTCGGACTGCAATGGGGCGGCATCATTCAAGGAATGGAGATGAACAATCCCGACATTCCGTTCATGACGGTCGTCAACAACACGAAAAAATGGCTCTTTTCGCGCTCGTTTGCGGCGATTTTGCTCACGGCGGGGCACTTCGTTTTCGCCTACAATTTGTTTCGCTTGATGCATGTGCGCAAAGTGCGTCCCGCGCCGCCCGTTACTTGGCTCGACATTCAACGCCAGCGCGCGCTTCAACCCAAGCCTGAACCCGTAACGCTCGGAAAACGAATTGCGAGCGCGGTGGAGCGCGTCGGAAATTCCTTCAAGCGTTGGGCAAACGACGTCAAAATCGATGAACGCTAAATTTTTAACTCACGATGATCAAGAACTCCATTCTCATTCTCGGAACGATTGGCTTGTTCGTCTTTGCGATGATCGGCTTGACGATTCTGCCGAAGGTCTTCATCGAGCCGAACGTGGAAAAAGCCAACGTATATGTGTGGGGCAGAGCGGTGGAAGGACACAAAGTTTATGTCGCCAACGGGTGCGTGTACTGCCACTCGCAACAGGTGCGCCCAAAAGGATATGGCGCGGACATTGAACGCGGTTGGGGACGCGCCTCCGTGGCGACCGACTACAAGGGGCTTTCGCCGCATCAACTCGGCACGATGCGCACGGGTCCAGATCTCTCGAACATCGGGGTTCGTCAGCCGAGCCGCGATTGGCATTTGATTCACCTCTACAACCCGCGCGCCGTCGTCAAGGAATCAATTATGCCGCCGTATCCGTTTCTGTTCGAAATCGTCGATGCCGAAAAAACGCAACGCGAAGGCTTGAAACTACCACCCGAATATCAAATTCCGGGCAAGAAAGTGATTCCGACCGAGGAAGCCGACGCGCTTGTCGATTACCTGTTGTCGCTGACGCAGCGCGACCCAATCAAACCGCAACAGAACTGAAATGTTGATGCCGATTTATGAAGACGGGAACGGAAGACTCGTGTTTGCTGGCACGCGCGTTCCGATAGAGACGCTGTTTGACTATGTGGCGAGAGGCAAAACCCTTGAAGAATTTTTGAAGGATTTTCCCGACGTCTCGCGTCAAGACGCCATCGCGATCGTCAAGGCGACGATTGCGCGTTTAACCGAGCCAACTACCGAACCAGTTGAACCAATCGCTAAGAAGTCCCATGAACCAAACGCCTGAATTTTTCGACGCGTCTGACAAGCGTTCAATGGAGGAGATTCATGCGGCGGTGTTCCGCGAAGCGAAGTTGCCCGAAGAGGGCGCGGAGCCTGGTCCCGCATGGCTGTATGTCGTCATTTTTGCGACGCTGTGTTTCGGCTTTTTCTACATCGGTCGTTACTTGGGCGAGGTCTCTGACCGTCCGCACGTTTTGGAAGAGGGCGTGATGATGGCGAGCATGGGTCCCGAACCGCCGCAACCGCTCTTTAAGGTCGGAGAGAAGATTTATCGTCAGCGATGCGTGTCGTGCCATCAAGAAAACGGGCTTGGCGTGGAAGGCACGTATCCGCCGCTTGCGCAGTCGAGTTGGGTTACGGGCAATCCCGAAAGATTGGCGGCGATTTTGCTCTATGGCATCAATGGCAACATCACCGTTAATGGCAAGGTCTACAACGGCAATATGCCCGCTTGGGAGAACCTAAAAGACGAGCAATTGGCGGGAGTCGCCACTTACATTCGCAACAGTTGGGGCAATTCCGCCGACACGGTGCGCGTCGAAACGTTTGTCGAGGCGAGGAAGAAAATCAAGCGCGTCGCGCCTTGGACGGAACAGGAGCTCAATGAGATGTTCAAACCTCAACTGGCCAGCGGCGCAAAGAAGTAGCGAGCGCGCCGCAACGACTTGCGCCCACTGCGGTCTGCCAATCTACGGGAAACGACTTCCCGAACCCGCTTATTGCTGTTGCGGTTGCGAGATGGCGGCGACGATTTTGAAGGAATCGCGCCAAACCGCGCCGTCGCTTCTGCCGCCGCATCTGTTCCGAGTCGCGCTCGCCTTCATCGTCTCGATGTTCGTCACGCTGTTTAGCGCGACGATTTATCAGGAGCGCGAGCATGCCCCATTTGCGCTTTCCGTCGCCAGTTTCGCCCTCACGCTTCTCGTTTTCGCGCTTCTTTCCAAAGAGTTTTTGCAAGCCATCGGGCAAGAGATTCGCAAGCGTTCATTGAGCGTTGCGACGCTCGTGTTCGTCGGTTCGGGCGCGGCATTTTTCGTCTCGACGCTGAACTTGTTGCGCGGCGACATTGAGCGTCTCTACTTTGAAACGGCGGCGATGGCGCTCACGCTCTATGTCATCAGCCTTTCCATCGACGCGCACTTCAAACTCAAACTCTCGAGCGCGCTTTCGGCTTGGACGCGAAACGAATCGGTTTCGGTCGTCAAAATTTTTCCCGACGAGCGACGATGGCGATGCGACGCGAGCGAACTTGCCGTCGGAGACGAATTCGAACTCGACAAGGATTCTCCTCTGCCCGTGGACGCAACGCTGACGCGGGGTTTTGGGGAGTTTGACGAATCGCATCTGACGGGCGAGCCGCTTCCGACGTTCAAACAAGCGGGCGAGACGGTCAAGGCGGGCGCGATTTTCAAAGGCGGAAACGCGCGCTTTCAAGCTATGTCGCTTTGCGACACGTCGTCGCTCAAACGCTACTTCAATCGCGCGCTCGAGCTCAAAGCCAAGCAAAGCTCGTTTGAACGCTTGGCGGAAAAAGGCGCGAGCGCGTTGCTCGTCGTCGCCTTGCTCGTTTCCGCCGTCACGTTTGCGCATTACGCTCATCGCGTTTCGATGGACGTGGGGCTGTTGAACGCGCTCTCGGTCTTGCTCATCAGTTGCCCGTGCGGCTTGGCGATCGCCACGCCCATTGCGATCTGGCTTGCGATTTATCGCTTGGAACAAGCGGGCGTTACGGTTTCGGGCGCGGGCGCGGCGATTGAAAAGCTCGCTTCGGTCAAGTGCGCGCTCTTCGACAAAACGGGCACGCTCACCGATGGCATAACGATCGAGAGCGTCGAAGTCGTCGCGCCGATTTCCGACGCGGAAAAAAACGAATTGATTGCGCTCGCGGTGGCGCTCGAATCGGCTCTCGACCACCCCGTCGCGCAGGCGTTCCGCGACTACGGAGCGCGAAACGAAATTTTGCCCGCGCCGCTCGAACGCGCAAGCGCTCTCGAAGGCAAAGGCGTGGAGGGGACGGCGACGCTTGGCGGCAGGCTCGTCTCGATCGCGCTTCTCAACGCCCGCGATGAACGCGCCACGTCGCTTCGACCCAATCAACTCGCTTTGTTCGTCAACGGCGAACTAAAACTCCTTTTCGCGCTGGCGCATCGAGCGAAAAGCGAAGTCAAGCAAGCGATGGCGGCGATGAAGGAATTAGGACTGAAGACAGCGATTCTCACGGGCGACTCCGCGCCAAAGCCCGATTTCATCGATGGCGACTATCGCAACGCGCTTTCGCCCGAACAAAAAGCGGAGCTCGTCAAACGCTATGAACGCGAGTTTGGAGCGGCGGTCTATGTTGGCGACGGCGTGAACGACTTGGAAGCGATGACGACGGCGACGACGTCCATCGCGCTGTTTCGCGGCGCAAATCAAGCCAAGTCGCTCGCGGATTTCACGCTGTTCAATCCGAGCCTTCTGATGCTTGCGGAGATGATTGCGTTTGCGAGAGCTGCGAAGCGCAAGGTGATGATGAATCTCGTTTGGGCAATCGGTTACAACGGCGTGGGCATCGCGCTCGCTGCGCTCGGATTTCTCACGCCGCTTTGGGCGATTGCGATTATGACGGCTTCGTCGGCAGCGGTTACGCTCAACTCCCTCTCGCTCTTGAAAGCGAACCCAACGCTTGCCCATTTTTCTCGCGGAGCGTCGCTCGAAAGCGATTTGCCAAGTCCGATTTTGGACGCGGCGCGATAGTTTCAATGGCGTCAGGAAAGTTTTAGGCAAACGAGCGTGATGTCGTCGCGCTGTTCGCCGCTCGATTGAAAACGCTCGATTTCGGAGACGATGGCGGCGACGATGTCGGAAGCGGATTTGTGGCGGTTCGAGCGAAGAAGGTCGAGCAAACGTGCTTCGCCGAACTCTTCGCGTCGCTCGCTCATCGATTCGGTAACGCCATCGGTGTAGAGAAGCAAGATGTCACCCGAAGTCAGCGACGTGATTTCATAGTCGTAGGGCGCAAGGGTGGAAATCACGCCCAAAATCACGCCGCCTTTGCAGAGACGCTGAATCTCGCCCGACGCTTTGAGCAAAATGGGCGGATTGTGTCCCGCATTGACGGAAAAGAGTTGGCGCGTTTGGCGATTGAAAATCGCGCCGAAGAACGTGATGAACTTGTCGGCGGGCGTGTTCTCGTAGATGATGTTGTTGATTTTTCCGACGACTTTGGAGAGATCGAAAGTGTCGGGATGGAACGCCGTCAGATGAGCTTTGATGAAGGCTTGCAAGTTTGCCATCAGGAGCGCGGCGGGCGCGCCTTTGCCCGTCACGTCGGCGATGCCAAGAAAGAGATGACGCTCGTCGAGGCGCGCGATGTCGTAGTAATCGCCGCCGACTTGCTTGGCGGGAATGTTTCGGGCGGCAAGCTCAACGCCTGAAATGTTCGGCAGAGATTTCGGAAGCAAGGCGGCTTGAATTTCCTTCGCCACCTGCATTTCCTTTTCCATCGCTTGAATTTCAAGCGTTTCTTTGAAGAGCCGCGCTTGTTCGAGAGCCGTCGCCGCTTGCGCCGCCGCCAGCGAGACGAACTCCAAGTCCGTGTCCGTGAAAGGCTGTTGAGTTGGACGCTCGCCGCAGATGAACGCGCCAATGGTTTTGTCGTTGTTCCGCATCGGAACGACATAGCGCAAGCCCGCCAAGTAGAGCGAGGGAAAATCGTCGTGAGAAACCCGCGTCGGAGTCGAGACTTGAAGCGTTTTTTCCAACTCGAATTGAAACTGCTGACCGCGCGCGAGGTCTTGAACTTCAACGCCAAGCGAAAGTTCCGTCAAGGGTTTGCCGCTCTCGCCACGCAGGACGACGAGATACGATCGCAACAGCATTTGCCCCGAAACCGAATGCGAAAAAATTTTGAGAATCTCGTCGCGCGAAAGTCCGACGTGATAAGAATTGGCAAGCTCGAGCAGCGTTTTGAGCTTCTGAATCGTTTGGTCGAGGCTGCGATTGAGGCGTTTGACTTCTTGCATCGAGAGGGCGTTTTCAAGGGCGCTGGCGGCAAGGGCGGCGAGCGATTCGAGAAAGGCGATGTCGGAATCCGAGTAGGGCAGGTCGGTGAGTTTTTTGCCCAAGAGCAAGTAGCCCATCGGGCGCGTTTTGGAGACAAGCGGAACGCTCTGCGCGAATTGACAGTCGTTCATAAAGGCGCGCAAATCGCTGAACCGTTTGGGCGCGTTGGCGATGCCGCGCGATTTGACGACGACATAGCGTTCCGTTTCGCCTTGCGACTCGATGAGGCAAATCGCGGCGCGAGAAATCAAGAACTTGCCCATCACGGTGCGCAGCGCATGCGAGAGCATCTCGTCCGCCTCGTCGGAGGAAACGAGAACTTTGCTCGTTTCCAGTAGCGAGTTCAGGTCGAGCGCGGAAAGCGATTTGGTTTTTTCGGCAAGTTCCGTCATTGGCTACTCGGTTTGGCGTTGCGCGTCGGCGCTCGGCGCGCGCGTCGTAGCGGTGGTTTCCGCGCAGTCGAAAACGGGATTGTCGGGAAAATAGACGCTAAGCAAATAAAGCGCTTCTAAAACTTCTTGGCTTTCTTTGCCTTCGGGCGATTGCGATTTTTCGTCGATGAGGCGTTGAAGTTCTTCGTATTGCGCCTTGCAGCCCATTTCCAAGCACTTCCAAAGCGGCAGATGCAAGTTGCAGTCGCGCAAGAAATGTGGCTCGTTCATCGTTTGGCGGTTTGGCGTTAACTGCGAAAGTTACCGCTTGGTCTATCAAGCAAAGTTAAAAAGCGTAGGCGGGAAAACCGTCGTGATTTCGAGGCGCTTCGCCAAACGCTCGCGTCAGTGGCGCTTGAACAGGGAAGAGAGACATTGAAATTTTCTACGTTCAGTTTAGCTGGGTAAAATGTTCATCGCCACGCCCTTGCACAAAGAGATACTCGCCAATGCGATAAACTTTGACGAATCGTTCATCTCCTGGCTTCCAAAAAAGTTTGTAAAGCAAAGATTGGGAGGCTCGTGATTGACGTGAGAGAGTCGTGTCTTCATACAACAAAACAGCTGCACCCGAAGCTTTGATTCGGTCAAGGTCTTCTTTATGCATTATTGAGTAGTCAAACGTAGGACGAAAAGGACGGAGGAGATGATAGTAGTAAGGGCTGGCGACGATATATTTCACGTCATCGTTTTCTTGCAGTATTCGGCGCAAACTCGCCGTTTTTTGTTGATACTCTTTGCGATAATGCCACCTCGCATATGTGTGACGTATAATTGTCGGCACACACAGCAGCGTGACCAAAAAAATCAGAGCCCAAACGAAAGGGCGAGCGTCGCTGATTATGTTCGAGTTAGATTTCCAAACAGCATAAATGGCGAGCAACGCAAATGCCCACAGCAAATATGCAAAGTAGTGAGGGCTACTGCTGATAGAAAACGCTAATAGAAAGATGGCTACAAAAGCGATGCGGAGATACAAGGAAAAGTCGCTCTTGATGCGACTTAAAGCGAGCATTGAGATTAGGAGCGCAAGCACCGCGCCGATTTGATAATGCAAATACGCATAACCGCCGCCGAATATATCATAAGCCTTGCGCTTTAAGCCGTGAAAATCACCTTCCAACAAAAGTCGGGCGAAACTGCGACTTAAACCACCGACAGTAGTTCCATGCTTGATTAACGCTTCCAACGCCGTAGGCGCAGCAACATAATAGAGCAACGCAGGAATGATAGGCAAAATGCCGCCTGCAAAGAGCCACGACAAAGCATTAAAACGCCCGCTCGAAGGCAACGTCTTGATATCGGCAAACAACAAAACAGCATATGCCACAGTGGTCGCTATTGCGCAAAAAGGCGATGTGATGGCAATTAACCCAAGAGATATCCCTAACCCGAAATATCGCCATCTAGCTTGCTTGGTTAGAGCGAAAGCGAGAATTCCTACTTGAAGCAAAATGACGCAGAACGATTCGGGGCGATCTTGGTAGTGGTGATAGGGCGATGTCAAAGCAAACAGAAAGCCAAGCAGCAATGCGGATTTTTGGGTCAAAGCATCGCTCAAGAAATGCAGAGCAAGCCATAGGAAAAGCGCATTGCGAATAATGCCGATGATGAGTTCAAAGTAGGTGTTCTGATATTCGCCAACGCCAAACGCCTTGCTCCATAGACCGAAGACGAAAGAATACAAGGGCGGATAGGAACCATAGGGTTTGAATTCCATTGAGTGATTGTCTGCCGTCGCATTGACAAACCCGAGTCCCATCGCCCAGTTAATTCCACCGCCTTTGTGAATAATCGTATCTGACTGACCGTGAACTGGCGCTATGCATGCGTTCAAAACCAACCAGAAAATCGCAACGACGACAAAAACGCCCCAAACAGCTGCTAACCTAATGACCTTTGCATCAGGGTTCATTTCTTTTGCAAGCCTGTTTTGGTGATGACAGACGCTTCTTGATAGGTCTCGTAATCCGTGTTAATCGCCCACAAATCGTGCCGCGCCCCGTCCGCAATGTTCTCCGCCGCCAATAACCCCATCAAAATGCTGTGATCCTGATTGTTATACTTGAACGCCCCATACCGACCAATCACCCATAGCCCCTCCATCCCGCTCAAATACCCCTCTATCGGCTTGAGCTTCTCCTTATACCCCCGCCGATACACAGGATAACACCGATGTATCCGATACACATACCCGTCTAAAATCCTCGCCTCGCCAATCAAACCCGTCTGGCGTATCTCCGACTTTGCAAGCTCAATCAGCCGACCATCCTCCCACTGCCACATCTCGTCTTCGTCATAACACCAATACTCCATCGCAAGAATTGTCGTCCGCTCCTTGCCATAGAGCGTCGGCAACCAGTTGCGAAAGTTCGTAATCCGACCCGTCCTCAGCTCAGGCGAATGCACATACAACCACTGGTCAGGAAACAAATTGTCCGCATCAATATGCAAATACACGAGAATCGTGTTGCGAAACCGCAAACTCTCCGCCGCCTCCTTGATGTGCGTCGGCGCCTCAGGCAAACGCTTCACCAGCACCGTTAAAGGCATTGATGAGACCACATTGTCGTAGCGGCGCACAACGCCATCAGGCAGCTCTATGCCGGTGACCTTGCCATTCTCGGTCAAGACGCGCTGCACCGGCGTGCGCAAATGCACCGCGCCACCGCGCTTCTGCACAAACGCCGCCATCCGCTCATAAACCATTCCCGTGCCCCCAAACGGATAAGCAAACTGATCCACCAAAGTCTTGTGCGTGTTGTTCCTGCCACCCGTAAAAGCGTTCTTAATCGCTTCCGAAAGCGACAACTTCTTGATGCGCTGCGCCGCAAAATCCGCATCCAACTCCTTGCACGAAATCCCCCAAAGTTTTTCGCTGTATGTCTTGAAGAAAATCTCAAACAGTCGGCGACCGAAACGGTCGGTCACCCAATCTTCAAACGAGCCGTCCTGTTGGATGGGAAAGAGTCTTTGCTTGGCGTAGCTGGCGACGCAGTTTGCGGCTTCTACAAAGCCGAGATTGGAAAGCGCGTCAAACGGTTTGAGCGGATAGTAGTAAAACTTGCGCTTGTAGTAAATGCGCGTCAGACGATCGACCATATCATAATCCTGCCCGACGACTTCCAACCAGAGAGAATTGACGCGCGTGTCGCTGCTGAAAAAGCGGTGCGGACCAAGATCGACCTTTTGATTCCAAAGCTCAATCGTTTTGGCAAGCCCGCCGACAGAGGGCGAGGCTTCATAGACATCGACCTCATAGCCTTTTTTGGCAAGACAGTAAGCCGCAGTCATTCCAGCAGGTCCCGCGCCGATAACGGCAACGCGCTTGGGTTGAAGCATCATAGAATTGCGTCAAGAAGTGAAAGTCAAAGATGATTCGTTCTAACTTTTTGCATTCTGTCCGATTCTGTGGCAATCAGCACGGCTCCGACAGGTCGGAAAGGCGATGAGAGAAAAAGTTGAGGGCAAAGGTAAGAAAATTTGGAGATATGGCAAGCGTTAAGCCTGCGAGCGTTTCAGCTCTATGCGTAGGCATGGAATGAATTTGGTAAAACAAAACAGGCGGACTTATCGCCCGCCTTTGCGAATCTTTTGATGGCTTTACAACTCGCAACTGCCGCTGACGCACGCCAGTTCTTTCGTGCCTTCCGTTTCGTCTAACTCTTCGTAGCAGGAGGCTTGCAAAAACCATAAATCCCTACCAAAACTCGGCATTCCTGTCACTCCACGAGAAGATACTCGCCCACACGATAGACTTTGGTAAATCTCTCATCGCCTGGTCGCCAAAGAAGCTTGTGTAGGAAATCAGGTGAGCGATGCGAATGCGATGTTGTATCTTCATACAAAAGAACTTTCTCGCCTGATGACAAAATACGATTGCGGTCCTCTTGGCGTATTCTACTACTATAGTCAAAAGTTGGACGAAAAGGACGAAGAAGGTGATAATATCCAGCATACGCAACGATGTACTTGACATCGTTGTGCTCTGCCAAAATTCGCCGTAAGGTGCTGACCTTTGCTTGATACCCCTCACGGTAATGCAGTCTGGGATATGACTGCCTAATCACAGAGGGGAGAAACAACACGGTGACTGAGAAGAGCAGTGCCCAAACTGGAATTTTTGTCTCAGACCAGCTAACTCCGCGAACAGCATACACACCTGACACAGTAGCAAACCATACTAACGCTCCATAGTATTCGTTGCTACCAATCAGAACTACCATCAAAGCAATCACGCTTAGGGCGATTCGGAGGTAGTCAGCACGTTTTGTTCGCAGCTTGCCGAGAACAAAAATCGCAGCAGCAAACGACAGTATTGAACCAACAAAATACGACCAATCTTGATAGCCACGACTTAGCCAGAAAGAATATCTATCAAGCACGGCTTGCAAACCGCCTTTTAAGAGGTAACCAATGCCACCAACAGCAGTACCGTGATTGACGAGCAACTCAAAAGCCTCAGGGTTCGCTATGTAATACAGCAAAACAGGTATAACGGGTGGAAGAAAACCAACCAGTAGCCATAACAGCATACGCATACGATCAGACCAACTCTGTTGTCGCACATTCTCAAAGACTGTCGCAGCATAAATCAGAACGCTGGCTATGGCGCAAAACGGAGAAGTAATAGCTATCAAACCAATGCACAAGCCCAACCCAAAGTACCTCAACCAAAATCCAGCAACCAGCTGATATGCTAAGAGACCAGCTTGAAAACATGCTATGCAGAGAGATTCGGGTCTATCTGCGCGGTGGTGATAGGCGACTACCAAAGCAATCATAACGCTGAGCATAAGCGCAGCGTTGCGCGTCAGAAAACCCGACAGAGAGTTCAAAACAATCCACAAAAATAGCCCGTTGCGCACAATGCCTATCGTTAGTTCAAAGTATGTGTTCTGATACTCGCCTAAGCCGAATACCTTGCACCACAACCCATACAGAAAGGAGTAGAACGGTGGGTAGGAGCTGTAAGGCTTGAATTCCGTTGTGGGATTTTCAGTCGTTGTGGCATTGACGAACCCAAGTCCCGCTGCCCAGTTTGCTCCGCCACCCTTGAAAATGATGGCGTCTCCATATGGCATAACAGGTGCCATATATGCAGATGCTATAAGCCAGCACAAGGAGATGGCGGTGAAAATCAGCCAAGCCGCCTTTGTAGTGGACTTCTCGTCTGCTATCTCGCTCATTTTTTGCAGGTCTGTTTTAGTGATGACGGGCACTCTCTTTGATAGTCCGTAGCATAGACTTGCAGTTCAAGCTGGGTAGCAATGTCACAACTCGCAACTGCCGCTGACGCACCCAAGTTCCCTTGCGCCTTCCGTCTCATCATCTTCTTCGTAGCAGACAATCTCCGCAAAATCCACATTCGGCAACTTCGCCACAAGTTCTTCAAAGTGAATGCTCGGCTATCATCTACTCTACCAGCAAGTACTCTCCGACTTTTGAAATGCGCCGCGCCTTTATGTCAGTGGCAGGGCGCAGAAGCAGCTTGTTAATAAAATGCTCTGGCACATAGTCGGTGGAGTCGGCGTATATGACCTCAACGGTATGTTTCTGTTTCAGATGCCGCATCAAGGAATCACAAAAACCGGCGTCAAAGACGGGTACGAAGGGTCTTATCAGTAGATACTGCCCTGACCCAGTGATGGCATACCGAATGTCTTTATGGTCCTCAAAAATTTTTCTGACTACCGCATCGATTTTCTTTGACTCTCCAGCGTAATGCGCTCTTGCATATACATCTCTTGCCACTCTCGGCACAAAGAACACCGTGAGCAGCGTCAGGACTGCTATTGCAGGCACGACGGTTCGCATCGTGCAAGCAGGGCGTTTTGCAACAACGTAGAAAAACGCCGCAGCAAGCGCGAAGGTATTAAACGCAAAGTAGGCAACTTGCGCAATGAGGAGCGTAAGCGTGAAAATAGCTACCGTGGCTACCGCAATGCTAATAGCAAGCGCGTCCCGTTTCTCGCTTAAAAGTCCAACCAGCGCGACAATCGTCACAGCACAGCCAACCGCAGTTGTAACAATGTTGAAGATGCCATGTGTTAGGTAATCTGCAATCGTGTCATAGATTGGCTTGAAGTTGCCTGCTATGGCTTGCTTAAATGCTACGCCTAGCCCCCCTGCCGTTGTGCTGTGGTAGATAAGCAACCGAAATGCCTCTGGATGCGAAAGGTAGTAAATCGCAGCAGGTAGCGCAGGAATAATTGCGCCAATGCAGAGCCACCCGAGTGCAGAGAGCCATTCTTTGATGGATTGTTCTTTCAAACCTGCGTAGAGAATGCTGGCGTAGAGCAACGTGCCTGCGATTACGCCAAAAGGCATTGTGATGCCTAACAGTCCGATGCTAAGTCCTACGGCAAAATGTTGCCATCGCTTCTCACGCACTAAAGCATAGCCTAACAAGCCAGCCTCAAAAAAGAACGCAGACAAAGATTCTGCGCGGTCATCTGGGCCGGGGTGGTAAGGAATCGTCACGGCGAACAGGATAGCCGATGCGATTACCCAAGATTGCTGCAGCTTGTCTGATAGGAAAACCAGCGCAATCCAAAGCATAAAGGCATTGCGCAACAGTCCGATGGCAAGCAGAAAGTAGGTGTTTTGCAGTTCGCCTAAACCGAATGCCTTGCTCCAAAGCCCAAAGAGAAAGGAGTAAAGTGGCGGATAAGAGCCGTAGGGCTTAAAATCCAGCGTAGGATTGTCTGGCGTTGTAGCATTGACGAAGCCAAGCCCCATTGCCCAATTTGCCCCACCGCCATTGAAGATGAGAATTGTAGAGGTACTGGACTTTGGTGGAATGACAGCGTGCAACACAAGCCAGAGGAATGCGCCGACTGCAAAGATGAGCCATGCTATTTTTGTAGTCGTGGTCTTTATCTCCGTCATCATTTCTTTTTTTGCAAGCCTGTTTTGGTGATGACAGACGCTTCTTGATAGGTCTCGTAATCCGTGTTAATCGCCCACAAATCGTGCCGCGCCCCGTCCGCAATGTTCTCCGCCGCCAATAATCCCATCAAAATGCTGT
>JANWWM010000052.1 GCA_025055975.1 Chloroherpetonaceae bacterium
TCCGCGCCGCCGGTGGTCCCGGTCAATCCGCCGCTCGCCAACCTGGTCGACGCCCTGCCCGGGGCGCAGCGCTACAGCTTCAACTTCGCCGGCAATGCGCAGACCCTCGACCACATGCTGGTGAGCGCGGCCACCTTCGCCGCGGTCGACACCCTCGAGGCGGCCTTCGCCCGGATCGACTCCGACTACGCCGGGTCGAACTTCGGCGTGCCCGCCTCGGGCCGTCGGGTGGCGGATCACGATCCGATCGTCGGCTTCTTCGGTCCGCCCGGCTTCCGCTCGGCGGATCTCGCGGTGACCGCCAGCGCGGTGGCGAGCCCGGTGCCGCCGAGCGCGGGGGCCCAGTTCCAGGTGCAGGCCAGCAATCCCGGCCCGAACGCGGCGAGCAACGTCCAGCTCGGCCTGACGCTGGCCGGACTGTGCGGCGGCTGCTCGGCGAGCGTCAACCCACCCGCCGGCTGGAGCTGCTCCGCCTTTGCGCCGCAGGGCGGGAACCTGGTCGCGAGCTGCCAGCGTGCGAACTGGCCGGTCGGCAACGCGAGCTTCGCGGTCACCGGCCTGCCGGCGGCGACCCAGGGCGGCGACACCATCACCCTCACCGCCACCATCGGCAGCGCGACCGCGGACCGGACTCCGGGGGACAACACGGCCAGCGCGGGGGTGCAGCTCCTGGGGGAAGCCGTGTTCGCCAATGGCTTCGAATGATCCTCGAGGCCATTGGCGCGCGGCGGGTCTGAGCACCCGCCCGAGGGCGGCGGGGGCGGGCGTCCCGCCCTCTGGCCGGCGGAGCTGACTCGGCGCGATCGCTGCGGCCCGGGTCGCCGGAACCGCGACCGGGGTGACCGGTCGGGGGGCGCTCGGCCACGGCGCGCGGAGCGGCACCGGAGGCCGGTCTGGATCGCCGGCCTGTTCTCATGGCGTGACGCGCCACTCGCTGCACGGTGGGCGGCCTGGTCGCCGTCCCCGCGGCGGCGCGGTGGCTTTCCCTCGGCCGGTCGCTTTTGTGCGCCGCATCACAAGATCTGCTTGACAGCGTCGATTTCTGTCGTAAAAGGGTGAGCCTTGTCACGGAGGGGTCGGGCGCGAGCCCGAATCGGGTGCTCCGGTCGCGAGGGAGGCCGGGGCGGTTTGTCCGTCATCGATCGCAATCGTCTCGGGGGTTCGAAAGTGCTTGCCACACGCCTGCTCGCGTTGCTCGCAACGCTGCTCATCGCCTGCCATGCCCTCGCCAGCGAGCTGCGCACCGCGCAGCTCCCGGTGCCCGGGCGCTACATCGTGGTGCTCAAGGACGCGCAAGACTATCCGGCGGAGCATCAGCGCCGGGGTCAGGTGGACGTCGCCTCCACGGCGGCCGAGCTGGCCGGGGTCCACGGTCTCAAGGTGGATCTCCAGTTCCAGCACGCCCTCCGTGGCTTCGCGGTGAGCGACGCCAAGCGTTCCACCATCGAGGCGCTGCTCAAGGATCCGCGCGTGTCCTGGATCGAGGAGGACGGCGAGGTCTTCGCCTTCCAGACCACCCAGCCCAACGCCACCTGGGGCCTGGATCGCATCGACCAGCGCGACCTGCCGCTCAACGGCAACTACGTCTACAACACCACCGCCTCCAACGTCCGCGCCTACATCATCGACACCGGGATCCGCGCGAGCCACAACGAGTTCGGCGGCCGCGTGCTCTCCGGCTACACCGCGATCAACGACGGCCAGGGCTCCAACGACTGCAACGGCCATGGCACGCACGTCGCCGGCACCGTGGGCGGGTCGGTCTATGGGGTTGCGAAGCAGGCGCGGCTGGTGCCGGTGCGGGTGCTGAACTGCCAGGGCTCGGGCACCAACTCGGGGGTGATCGCGGGCATCGACTGGGTGGCCGCGAACCACGTGAAGCCCGCGGTGGCCAACATGAGCCTCGGCGGCGGGGCCTCGAGCGCGGTGGACACCGCGGTGAACAACCTGATCAACGCCGGGGTGACGGTGGTGGTCGCGGCCGGCAACGAGAACCAGGATGCCTGCAACGTCTCCCCGGCCCGGGTCGCGAACGCGGTGACCGTGGGCTCGACCACGAGCACCGACGCCCGCTCCTCGTTCTCCAACTGGGGCACCTGCGTCAACATCTTCGCCCCCGGCTCGAGCATCACCGCTGCCTGGCACACGAGCGATTCCGCGACCAACACCATCAGCGGCACCTCGATGGCCTCGCCGCACGTGGCGGGGGTGGCCGCGCTCTATCTCGCCGCCAACCCGAGCGCGACCCCGGCCACGGTGCGCAATGCGCTCTACTCCACCGCCTCGCAGGGGAAGCTCACGAGCATCGGCACCGGCTCGCCGAACCTCCTCGTCTACTCGCTGCTCACCGGCGGCGGTGGCGGCGGCGGTGGCGGTGGCGGGTCTTTCACCGTAACCGTAACGGATTGTTCGACGGCTCCGCCTTCGTTGCTCGCGTAGAGACGATAGGTTGTGGTTTGGCTGGGATTGACATTCGTGTTGCCTACGATCATCGTGTCGCCTTCTGCGCGAAGGATAGGCTCCATTCCCGTGATGATGACGGTGTCGGGCGAGCCGTAAACTTCCCACGAGAGATTAACGGGTCCTTTGCCCCTGATAATCGACTCGGGCGTTGCCTTGAAAGAGGCAATGGTGGGTGGCGCAGGCGGACCGCCGCAGCGCATCGCAACCGCGCTCAAAACGATCAATGCGATGACTTGAAGTCGTCTCATTTGAGTGTTCTCCTCGTTTTTGACGTTTGGTGAGTTAAAGAGCTTTCTTGTTAGAAAGTTGAGTTGAAAAGCGGCATCGTTTTTAACCGTCGTTCTCGCAATCGCTCGCTGGCGCAGCAGGAGACGACTGCGAAAAACGACGCAAATATATAACGAATCCGTCGATTTCGAAAATCTATTCTTCGATAAGCCTCGTCAAACCGCGGAACGACGCAAGCCTTTCGCGCTCGCAAGCGGCTTGACGCGGCACAACCCATCAACGCTTTGACGGATTTGGACGTGAAGCGTCGGTTGCGTTACTTTGAACGTCAATCCGCTGACGCTTTCACGCAAATGGAATCTTGGTTCGGCGCCATCGCGCTTGGCTTGTGCTACGGCTTCTTGGCGATGGGCGTTTTTATCACGATGCGCATCTACAATTTCCCCGACATCACCGTCGATGGCAGTCTGACGCTCGGCGCGAGCGTTACGGCGACGATGCTCGTTTCAGGCGCGCCGCCCGTTCTTGCGCCGCTTTTCGCCGCCGCGCTGGGTTTCGTGGCGGGCGCGCTTACGGGCGTGATTCATGCCAAACTGCGCGTCAATGGCTTGCTGTCGGGCATTTTGGTTACGACCGCGCTCTACTCGATCAATCTGCGAATTATGGGCAAAGCGAACGTGCCGCTGCTTGCGGTTCAAAACATTCTCACGCCGTTTGAGAGAACTTTTTCGGGGGTCTCGAAGTATGTGATCGCGCTCGTTTTTTTCCTCGCGGCGATTCTTGCGATGTGGGCGCTTCTGGCGCTCTTGTTCAAGACGAATTTCGGCTTGGCGATGCGAGCGACGGGCGACAACGAAACGATGATTGCCGCGCAAGGCGTGGACACGGACTTTATGAAAATCATCGGCATTGGGCTTTCCAACGCGCTCGTCGCGCTTTCAGGCTCTCTCGTGGCGCAGTATCAAGGCTTTGCGGACATCGGAATGGGCATTGGCATCATCGTCTTTGGCTTGGCGAGCGTCATCATTGGCGAATCGCTCGCGTTTGGGTTTGGGGGACGAGCGGGCGTGACGGCGTTGCTGATGTTCGTCGTCGCAGGCGCGATTGTCTTCCGCTTGCTTGTCGCTCTCGCGCTTTCGATTGGACTGGATCCAATTGACTTCAAACTCATCACGGCGCTGTTCGTGCTTGCGGCGGTTGGCTTGCCTCAACTGCGCGCCCGATTGAAATAAAGCGTCCAATCGCTTAACTTGGCGCGATTGAAACGTTGCGCGTCTAACGACGCCTCTCCAAACGCATTTAGCGCATGACGAAAAAAACGATCTTGGTCGCCGACGATGAGGATTTGATTCGCGAACTTCTCGCCGATGCGCTCTCAGATGATTTCAACGTGCTTGTGGCTTGCGATGGCGAAGCGGCTTTCGCTCTCTATGAACGACATCGGGACGAGGTTGCGCTTGTCATCACCGACCTGATTATGCCCAATTTGCGCGGCGACGAACTTGCCGAAAAACTGCGCGCGAGCCGTCCGAATCTGCCCATCATTTTCATTTCGGGATACGAGGGCGAAATTCAAACTCAAGCCCTGCTGGCGAAAGGCAACTCCGCCTTTTTGCAAAAGCCTTTCGACATTGAGAGCCTTATGTCCGCCCTGCGCGACGTGTTGTAATCCCCGTCAAACGCGAAACTTATCCCGCTCGAAAGACGTTACCCCTTCGCAATCTTGCCGTTTTTCGCTTCGCGCTTTGCTTTTTGAGCGAATATCACGACATTAACAGGCTTGGCGAAACGCCTAATCGCCTGCCAAGAAGTTTCTCTTTCAACGGCATTTGAACGACGGCGCTATGCAACAACGACTTGATGACCTTGCGCGCTTCGAGCGACAAATCGACGATGCGTTTGATTACCTGCGCGAACTGACGGGAATTTTCGTTCCGCCAGAGGACATTCACGATTTCATTCGCCACGAAGATTTGCCGAAAGAGAAAGTTCTCTCGCAGATGGAACGCATCGGGCAAGCCTTCCACTTTTCCCTTCGGCGCATGACGCTTTCCGAACCGAGCTTCGCGGCGCAAAAAACGCGACAGTTTTTCTTCTTCAAGGGCGAAGAACTGTGCTTTCTTGAAGCGTTTGACGAGCGACGCGGCTTGGCGCAGGTCAAGAATTTCGCAACGCGAGAAGCGGAGACGCTTTCCGTTGGCGCCCTGTTCGGCGAGCGAAAAGAGATTGAGATTCTTGTCTATGACGGCGAGATAGATTCGTTTCTGGCGACCGAAGCGCATCAAACGCCGCTTCGCAACAAAAGCGACGCGCGCGATGGGCATCATCGCGGACATTATGGGCATCACGGACGCGAAATCGACGTCAAATACCTCCTCGGAAAACTTTGGAAACTCTTTAAGGAGGAGAAGAAAGATTTTTTCATCGTGCTCACCTACGCGGCGATCGTCGGTTTGATGTCGCTCGTCGTGCCGCTTTCCGCGTCGGCGATCGTCAACTCGGTGATGCTGGGGCTATCGTCGCAACTGGCGACGCTGTGCGCGTTGGTGGCGATTGGGCTGTTGTTCGTCGGCGCGTTTGACGTGATGAAGCGCTATGTCGCCGACGTGTTGCAACGACGCATCTTCGTGCGCACGTCGTTTGACCTTGCGTATCGCCTGCCGCGCATGACGCAAGCGGCGTTCAAAGAAGAATACGCGCCCGAAGTCGTCAATCGCTTCTTCGATGTTTTGACGATTCAAAAGACCATCGGCAAATTTTTGCTCGACGGCACGGGCGCGGGGCTTATCGTTCTAGTGGGTTTGTTCCTGCTGGCAATCTATCACCCGTTTTTCATTCTCTTCGATCTTGCGCTTTTGGCGTTCGTGCCCGTCGTGATTTTCGTGTTGGGGCGCGACGGCTTGGAGACGAGCGTCAAGGAATCCAAGAAGAAATACGCGCTCGTTTCGTGGTTCGAGGAAATCGCGCGATGCCAAACGAGCTTCAAACTTTTCGCAAAGCCCGAATTCATCTATCAGCGCGTCGACTCCATCGCCATCAACTACGTGCAAGCTCGGCACAAGCACTTTTTGGTTTTGGCGCGTCAGATGGTCGGCTCGGCGATCTTTCGCGCGGCGGCGACGGTTGGCGTGTTGGGGCTTGGCGGCGCGCTCGTGTTGAACGAGCAACTCACGATTGGCGAATTGGTCGCCGCCGAACTCGTCGTGATCGCGATGCTCGGCGCAATCGAAAAGCTCATTGAGCAGTTCGAGCATCACTACGACCTTTTCACCGCCATTGACAAAGTCTCGCACCTTGTCGATAGACCTTTGGAGCCGAGCGGCGGCGAGCCCGTTCCGCCTTTCAATGACGCGGCGACCATTGAGTTCAAGAACGTGGAATTTGGCTACGACTCGCATCACAAAATTCTGAAAGGCGTTTCGCTTCGCATCGAAAAAGGCGCGCGAGTGAGCCTCGTGGGCGCGAGCGGTTCGGGCAAAACGACGATCGCGAATCTGCTCTTGGGTCTGTATGAGCCGCAACGCGGCAACATCTTGATAGGCGATTACGACATCAGCCGCTTCAGCCTCGATTCCTTGCGCAAAGCCGTCGGCATCGTCTTGGAAGAAAACGAGATTTTCGACGGCACGATCGAAGAAAACATCACGATGGGGCGCGACTTTTCCTACGAGCGCATCGTTTGGGCGCTCAAAACCGCGCAACTTTACGACGAAGTTCTCGCTTTGCCGAAGGGATTGAAAACGCGGCTCGTCGCAATGGGTCAAAACGCGCCGATTGGGCTACGTCGCCGCATCATGTTCGCGCGCACCATCATCGGCAAACCTTGCGTGCTCATTCTCGATGAATCGTTTGGCGGCTTGGAAGAAAGCGTCAAGCTCGATCTCATTCACGCGCTCTACAAAGAGAAGTGTTGGACGATCATCGACATCGCGCACGACGCGGAGCTGATTCGCCGCTCCGAAATGGTCTATGTGCTCAAAGATGGCAAAATCGTCGAGAGCGCGCCGCCTTTCGAACTCGCGCTGCGCGAGAACACCCTGTTCGAAAAGCTCTTTCCCGAACTGGCGCGACAAACGCGCGAAGAAAAAGAAGCGATAGATCTTGCGGTGAAATCCGTTCAACTCAATCTCCCGAAATCATAACGCTCGCACCGATGACGACGAAAGAAACCAAATCCTTGACGCGCCCCAACGGCAAGAACGGACAGTCCGAACAAGACGTCGCCCTTGCGCGCAACGGCGAGCATGCCTTGCATCACGACGGCGAACTTGCGATTCCGCATTACTACACGACCGCCTTGCGCCTCGTCAAAACCCCCGACAACGCCGTTCCGCTGGCGCGCGGCGTAGTGTTAGGCATCGTGGGCTTCTTCGTCATTCTTCTCGTCGCGCCTTGGGTTCAAAACGTCGCGGGTTCGGGCGCGGTTACGTCGTTTTCCCCCGACCAACGTCCGCAAACCATTGACGCGCTCATCGACGGGCGGATTCAAAAGTGGTATGTCAAAGAAGGCGACCGCGTCAAGCAAGGCGATACCATCGTCGTCTTGCGCGACATCGACACGAAGTTTCTGGATCCCGAGTTCGAGAAGCGTCAGCGCGTCATTCGAGACAACGAGGCGCGCGAAGCCGAACTCGCCGTTACGATGGCGGAGCAAAAGGTCATTCAAGCCAAGCAGAAGTATTTGACGGCGAAAGCCAACGTGGTCAACGCCAACGTGGATGCCGCCACCGCGCGTCAGCGCTACGAGCGCGCCGAACAACTCTTCGCGCAAGGCTTGGCGTCGCGGCGCGAATTGGAAAGCAACTTGCTCGCGCTTCAAAAGGCGATGAACGATTCCGTCAAAGCCGCCGCAACGCTGGAAATCGAGCGTCAAGCCGTCGCTAACGCCGAAACCGAACTCGAAGCCAAACGTCGCCTCGCCCAAGCCAAAATCGCCAAAGCCGATTTGGAACTTAACATCGCCACGAGCCGAAAAGATTTTGGCGTGATGCTCTCGCCGATTGATGGCTATGTGACGCGCATTATGCAAGTTGGCGATGGGCAAACGGTGAAGAAAAACGACAAGCTCGCCATCGTCGTGCCCGAAACCGACGACATTGCGGCGGAAATTTTCGTTGGCAGTCTCGATGCCGCCATCGTTGACACGGGCAGAAAGGTTCGCTTGCAATTCGCGGGCTTTCCCGCGATTCAAGCGCCAGGCGGCGGCTTTCCCGATTTCGCCATTGGCACGTTTGGCGGCATCGTCAAAGTCGTCGACGCCGTCGATGATGGCAACGGAAAATATCGCGTGCTCGTCGTGCCCGATCCCAACGACAAGCCATGGCCGTCGCGCGCTTACCTGCGTCAAGGCACGGAAGTAACGGGCTGGATTCTGCTTGAAACCGTGCCGCTTGGCTACGAACTCTGGCGACAGCTTAACGGCTTCCCGCCAATCATTCCCGTCAAAGGCGCCAAAGCGAGCGACGGCAAATCCAAGCCGCCTCTTTCCAAAATGAAGTAATGTCGTTCTTGCGCCGCTTGGCAACCTTGAACGCTCACTGGGAAAAACCCGTGCCAAAACTCGCCATTGGTTCTTTGCTCTTTTTGTCGAGCTTCGCTCTGCCGCTTGGCGCGCAGACGCAACGCTACTACGTGGCGCAGGGCGACAGCCTCGCCATCGAGCAATTTCTCGACATCGTGCTTCAAGCCAACCCGACCTCGATTTCGGCGGAGCTGGAAAACGACATCGCTTCCGCCTCGCTTCGCAACGCGCTTGGCGGCTTTGACCCGACGTTCAACCTTGAATACGAATACAAAACCAAAGAGGGCGTTGCGACCGCCGACGTGCTCCACGCGGGTCTGGAACTGCCGTTCTCGACGCTTTTCGGTCCGAAGTTCGTCGCCAAATACAAGCGCGGCGAAGGTTCGCGCATCAGCAACGTCGACAGAACCAGTCCCGATGGCGAAGCGAGTTTTGGCTTGAAAATTCCGCTCTTGCAAGGCATTTTCACCGACAAGCGACGCGCCTCGCTGGCGAAAGCCAACTTTCGTCTCGACCTTGCCAAAGCCAATCAGCGCGAGCAGCAAAACGAACTCTTGCGCAACGCTTCCCTCGCCTACTGGACTTGGGCGGAAGCCTACGCGCAGATGGAAGTCTCCAAAGCCGTGCTCGATCTCGCCATCGCTCGATACAAAGGCATCGCCGAGCGCGCTCGACGCGGCGAAGCCGCCCCCATCGATTCGGTCGAGGCGTTGCTCGAAGTGGAAAAACGACGCGGCGATTTTCTCAAAGCCGAGCGCAAAACCGAATCCGCCACCATCAAACTCTCCGTCTTTCTGTGGAATTCAGACGGCACGCCAAGACCCGTGAACGCGGTTCCGACGAAACTGCCCGACCTGCCCACGATTTCGCCGTTTCAAATTCAAAACGACAAGCGGCTCGCGCTTCTTCAACGACCCGAAATCGGACAAATCGAGTTCGAGCAACGCTCCGCCAGCGTCGACCTTGCGTTCGCGTCCGAATTTCAACGCCCGTTCATTGAGCTAAGCGCGGAAGCGATGCAGTATAAGTTTTCAAAGCTCGGCGCGAATGATTATCGTCTTGGGCTAACGATTTCGCAACCTCTCTTTTTCCGCGAAGCGAACTCCAACGTGCAACTTGCCGAAATCAAGGTTCGGCGCGTCGAGTTGAAGCGAATGGAAATCGAGCGGAAAATTTTGGCGAGCATCGATGACGCCGTTTCCGCCATCGAGCGCGCCAAAGAGCGCGTCGAGGTTGCCGAGCGCGAAGCGCGATACGCCTATCTCGTGCAGGAAGGCGAGCGACGCAAATTTCAACTTGGCGAAAGCACGATTCTCATTTTGAACCTGCGCGAGCGCGCCACCGCCGAAGCGCAAATCAAGCTTGTTGAAGCCCGCGCCGATTATCTTCGCGCCGTCAGCGACTACCTTTGGGCGACGGGACGCATTCAAGAAAAATGGGTGAAATGACCAATGAAAAGCCTCGCTTCTCTCAACAAATACCTTTGGCGATACCGATATCGCCTCGCGTTTGGCGCGCTGTGGCTATCGCTCACGAACTTCTGCCTCGTCTATGCGCCGAAGTTCATTGGGCAAGCCATCGACGCGATGAAAGGCGAGTTTGCGATGCGCGACGTTCTGCGCGAAATCGGCTTGGCGGTTCTGTTTTCGGCGTTGGGCGGTTTCTTTCTCTTTTGCGTGCGGCAGACCATCGTCGTCGCTTCGCGCAAAATCGAGTTCGAGTTGAAGAACGATTTTTACGCTCATCTGCAAACCCTCTCGCAAAATTTTTTCAAGTCGAGCAGCACGGGCGACTTGATGTCGCGCGCCACCAACGATTTGAACGCGGTTCGGAACTACTTGGGTCCGGGCATTATGTATTCGCTCAACGCGGCGTTTCGGCTCGTTTTCGCGCTTTCGGCGATGGCGGCGATGTCGCCCGAACTGACGCTCGTGGCGATGTCGCCCGCGCCGCTCATCGTCTATGGCGTGTATCGCATCGGCAAAATCATTCACGAGCGCAGTCAAGACCTGCAAGAGCGCTACGCGCGCATCACGACGAAAGTGCAAGAAAACTTGGCGGGCATTCGCGTCGTCAAAGCCTACGTCCGCGAAGAGAGCGAAATCGAAAGTTTCTTCAAGCTCAATCAAGATTACTACGACAAAAATCTCGCGCTCGCCAAGCGACAAGCGATTTTCAATCCAGCGATGTCGGGCTTGTTGGGCTTGTCGGTGATTCTGACGCTGTGGGTGGGCGGCGAAATGGCGATTGAAGGCAAGATGACCATCGGCGAAATCGCGCAATTTCTCATCTACGTCGGCTCGCTTTCGTGGCCTTTGGTTTCAATCGGGTGGGTAACGAACATCGTGCAACGCGCCGCCGCCGCGCAAGCGCGCATCGACGAGATCATGACGCTCGAACCCGAAATCAAAGACGACGAAACGGTCAACCGCGCCATCACGAACATCGCGGGCGCAATCGAGTTCCGCGACGTGTCGTTTGCCTATCCCTCTCGCCCAAACGATTGGATTTTGAAGAACGTCTCGTTCAAGTTGGAGCGCGGAATGAAGCTTGCCATCGTGGGCGCGACGGGCGCGGGCAAGTCCACTCTCGTCCATCTCATTCCGCGACTGATCGACGCGACGTCGGGCGAGATTTTCATCGATGGCGTTCCGATTCGAGAGATTCCGCTTCAAGTCTTGCGCAACGCGATCGGCTTCGTGCCGCAGGATCATTTTCTTTTCTCCGACTCGATTCGCAACAACATCGCCTTTGGCGTCGCCGACGCGACCGAGGCGGAAGTCGTCGAAGCCGCCAAGCTCGCTTGCCTCGACGACGACATTCAAGCCTTTCCCGCGCGATACGACACGATGATTGGCGAGCGCGGCATCACGCTTTCGGGCGGGCAAAAACAGCGCGCCGCCATCGCTCGCGCGCTCATTCGCAAACCCGCCATTCTCGTCTTGGACGACGCGCTCTCCGCCGTCGATGCGAAAACCGAAGACGCCATCTTGCGCAACCTCAGCGTCGCCACTCGCCATATGACCGTGATTCTCATCACTCATCGAGTCTCCGTTACGCTGAACGCCGACCTGATTCTCGTGATGGAGCGCGGCGAAATCGTCGAGCGCGGCTCCCCCGCCGAACTTCTCGCCCGAAACGGACGCTACGCCGAACTCCATCGCAAACAAGCCCTTGAAGAAGAACTCTCCGCTTTGGAGTGAATTCCGAGAAGACTTTGCATATTCGCAAAAAGCGACAAGATGCGAGACATTCTGCTCATCGACGACGACCTTTCGCTCGGAAAACTTTTGGAAGCCTATTTTCAGAAATTCGAGTTTCGCTTAACGCACGCGCCAAAGCCGAGCGAGGGTCTCAAACGGCTCTCCGAAAGAGCCTTCGACGCCATCGTGCTCGATGTGATGCTTCCCGAACAAGATGGCTTCAAGGTCGCGCAAGAGATTCGTCAGAAGAGCCAAACGCCCATCATTATGCTCACGGCGCGAGGCGACGTGCACGATCGCATCATCGGCTTGGAAATGGGCGCGGACGATTACTTGCCCAAACCCTTTGAACCGCGCGAACTCGTCGCTCGCTTGCAAAGCCTTATCCGACGCGCTTCTCCGCACCCGTCCCCTCACGTCTTCAAGAGCGGAGAACTTGCGCTCGACGAAAAGACCTTTTCCGCCACGATTCGCGGCAAACCGCTTGAACTCACCTCGACCGAATTCGAACTTCTGCTGCTCTTCGTCAAACACGAAGGCAAAGTCCTCTCGCGCGAATTCATTATGCAGAACACCAAAGGGATTCAGTGGGAGTCTTACGACCGCACCATCGACGTGATGGTGAGCAAATTGCGCGCGAAGTTGGGCGACGACGCGAAAAATCCGAAGTATCTCAAAACCATCTGGGGACGCGGATACGCCTTCGTCGGATACAAGGAAAAGTAGCGGATGCTTTCACTTCTCGAAGGGCTTGCCCACCTCGCGCGGCGGAACGGATTTTCCGATGAAGCCGACTAACGCCAGCAACGTGACGACGTAAGGAAGCGATTGCACGAGTTGCGTCGGAATCGCCTCGCTCTGCAAGTTGAGTTGCAAGGCTTCGGCGAAGGCGAAGAGCGCGCTTGCCGCCGCCGCTCCGAGCGGCAGCCATTTGCCGATGATCATCGCCGCCAGCGAGATGTAACCGCGTCCCGCGATCATTCCGTCCGTGAAACTGTGCTGTTGGAACGCCAAATACGCGCCCGCCATCGCCGCCAGCGCCCCTGAAATCAAGACGGCTTGATAGCGCATTTTGGGAACGTCGATTCCAAGCGTCGCGGCGGCTTCGGCGTTTTCGCCAACGGCGCGCAAGCGCAAGCCAAACGGCGTCTTGAAGAAAACGACGTGCGAAAGCGGAATCGATGCGACGGCGAAGAGAAAAATTGGGTCGAGCAACACGTTGGGCGCGTCAATGCCCGCGATGCGTTCCGAATTGGACGCGCTTCCGAACAGCGCGCGCAGAAAGAATTTCGTCGCCCCCACCGCCAAAATGTTCAACGCAACGCCCGACACGATTTGATTCGCTCTGAACGTAATCGTAACGACCGCGTGCAGCGCGGCAAAGAGCAAGCCAAACGCCACCGCCACCGCCACCCCAATCAACGCCGACCCCGCGTAGAATTGCCCAATCGTCGCGCCAAACGCGCCAACGAGCATCAATCCCTCGAGCGCGAGGTTAATCACGCCGCTACGCTCGGAGTAGGTCGCGCCCAACGACGTCAGCAAATACGGCGTGGCGATGCGGCAAACTTGCAGGAAAAAAACGAAGGCGAGTTCCATTCGTCATCGATTTGAAGAAAGTTACGACGCGCCCGCGGATTTGCAACGACGCGATTCGCGCCTTGCGTCGCGCTCGTTCCGACAACGCCTCAACGGCGCGTCGTTAAATTTTCTTTGCGCGATTTTTTATTTTGGCGAAACCTGTAATTCTATCGAACTGAACGACTCTTCGCCCAAGTCTATCGCAAAACGTCGCCATGAAAAACGCATCGCACATTCTCCTTGTCGATGACGAGCCGTTGGTTTTGAACTCGATGCGCGATTTGCTCGAAGTCGACTACGTCGTTCATACCGCCGACAATGGGCAAAAAGCGTTGGAAATTTTGTCCAAGCATCCCATCAAAGTGCTCATCACCGACGAGAGAATGCCGCAGATGCGCGGGCATCAGTTGCTCAAACGCGCCAAGCAGATTAGCCCGAACACGATTCGCATTTTGCTCACGGGCTACGCGGATTTGGAGAGCGTGATGAACTCCGTCAACGCGGGCGAAATTTTCCGATACCTCAACAAGCCTTGTCGCAACGACGCGCTCTTGAACGTCGTGCGTCTCGGCGTGCAGATCTACGACAGGCTTTCCGCGTTGAACCCCGCGATAAACGCAGCCGCGAAAGACGACTCGAAGTCCGACCTGTCGCTTCCGAAATACGACGCGCTCTTCATCGGGTTCACGCCCGACGAAGTGGCTCGATTGCAGTTGCGTCTTTCCAAGCAATTCACCATTCGCACCGCGCCAAACGCTCAGGAAGCCTTGCAAATCATCGCCCAGTTTCCGCCCGACGTCATCGTCAGCGAGTTGAAGTTAGACGACTACGAAGGCATAGATTTTCTGAAAGCCGTCCTCGCTGAAAATCCGCAGCTCATCATCATCGTGCTCACGGAAACGGTCGATGTGGGCTTGATTACGCAAGCCGTCAACGAGCTGAATGTGTTTCGCTACTTGCCCAAGCCCGCTTCGCAAGAAGATTTGGAGCGCGCCTTGATGGACGCGGCGGCGAAAAGCGCGATTTATCGCGCTCAACCCAACGCCAATCTGAGAGTTACGGCGAGTCAAATTCAGCCCCCGACGAACCAAACGAGCGCGACCGACGATCTGCTCGGTCGCCTGAAAAGCGTTCAGGACAAGCTCAAACGGCAATGAACCGCCGCGAATTTTTGGCTTTCGCCGCGTCGCTGGCGACATCCTCGCTCATCGCAAGTTGCAGCGACGACGCGCCAAGTCAAAGCGTTCCAGTCCCCAAAGCCCCAGAACGCATCTCCGTTCAAGATTCTCTCAACGACGTGCTCGCAAGATGGAGCGCGGTTACGACGAATGTCGATGGCTCTCCGCTTGCGGACTTGGCGGGGTATAGGGTTTATCGCGCCCGCATTCCGTCAAGACCTTTTCAACTCGTTGCCGCCGTTCCGCCCAATGCGTTGGAATGGCGCGATGGTTCGCTTCGTCCTGGCGACATCTTCTACTACAAAGTCAAAGCCGTGAACGCGAAAGGCATCGAATCGGACTTTTCGCCCGAAAGTCAAGCGATAAGCCTCTCGATTCGGGTCGCGTCGGAGGTCTTGCCTGCGTTTGGGGCGGCGCTGTTTCTCAACCGCAACGGCGACGTCGTGCCGCCAAGCGCGTCGCGCTCTGACCTAACGCTCACGCGCTCTGCGGACGGGTTCATCGCGCTCTCGCGTTTCTGCACGCATGCGGGGTGTAGCAATATGCGCTTTGAGAATCAAGTTTGGGTTTGTCAGTGCCACGGCTCTCAATTCTCGCAACAAGGCAGAGTTCTTGGCTCGCCTGCGCAGACCGACTTGGAACGCTATCGCGCTACGCTTCAGCCTGATGGGAGCGTCATCATTTCCTTTTCAAGCTCCCCTTTGCAATAAACGAAAAGCCGACTTGTCGTCGGCTTCTTGCTCGATTGGCGCCGAGACTTGTCCTCAAAGCTCGCCACCGATTTTTCGGGCGTTTAGAGTCGCGTCGGAAAATTTCGGAAGCGCGCTTGGCTTGGAGCTCTTGCCCGTCGTGTCGGTCAGAGTTTTGATGAACGCGATGACGCTTTGAATTTCCTGCTTGGAAAGTCCGAGCGAATCGCTGGGAAGCGTTTGGTTCGGCAACTCAATGCCGATGCCCGCGCCGCCTCCGACATTGTAGAAACGCATCACCTCATCGAGCGTCTTGTAGACGCCGTTGTGCATATAGGGCGCGGTGAGTTCGGCGTTGCGCACCGTTGGCGTTTTGAACATGTGCTTGTTGAGTTCCATTCCGTTGATTGCCATCTTGCCAATGTCGGGGTCAATGACGGCGTTTTTCCATTTTGCCTCTTTCGGCACGCCAATCACTTCGGCTTCCGTTTCCATAAAGGTTGGCGGAACCGTGCCGTTGAAGAGCGGAAGAAAGTGGCACGTGCCGCATTTGGCTTTGCCCATAAAGAGATTGAATCCGCGCTTTTCTTCGTCGTTCATCTTCGAGAAATCGCCGCGCATATATTGGTCGAAGCGCGAGTTTAGCGACGTTAGCGAGCGCATATAGGTCGCAATGGCGACCTTGATGTTTTGAGCCGAGATGGGCTTTTCCGATTCGGGAAACGCGGCTTTGAACTTTTGGACATACTCCTCGCTTTGCGAGAGCAGTTCGGCGACTTTGTCGAGAGAACTTCGCATTTCGTCGGGGCTATGCACGACGAACGTCACGCGATCCTCCAAGAAAACCGTTTTTTGGTCGTAGGAGGAGCTAGCTTGAAAGCCCGCGTTGAGAATCGTGGGCGTGTTGCGAAGTTTTTTGGAATCTCCCGCAATGGTGAGGGCGCGAGGCAGTCCGTCCGTGAAGGCTTTGTCGGGTTGATGGCAAGAGGCGCACGCGCGCTTTTTGTTCTCGGAAAGAATCGGGTCGTAGAAGAGCAATCGTCCAAGTTCCACCTGCGCGGGATTGAGACTGGTCGCGTAATCGGGCGCGTAGGGCAACGGGCTAATCGCGCCCTCGTCGAACATCGTGCGCGCCGTCGGCGAAAACGGACGATGCGTTTGGATCGGCTCAATGCCCAAATCGAGTTGCGCGTCGAGGAGCGTCGAGGATAGCGGATTGGCGAAACGCGCGATGAACTCGAGGCGATCGAAGGCGTTGAAATCGTCGGAATGACGCGCCAAGTAGGCGAGCGTTTCATTGAAGAGCGAATCCAGTTGGCGCATCCGCGCGGGATTGCGTTGAATCAAATCGCTTCCGTAAGGCTCAAACGCTTCGCGCACGCCCTCGATTGCGGCGCGCGCTTCGGGAATGGAATGATTGGCGACGGGCGAATCGAAGCCCGAAATGCCAAGCGAAATGACGCGCGCGATTTCAAGCCGCATCGCGTCGAAAACTCGATTGTCGGTGAGCGGCTTCTGCAAAATCAATCCGTTGAAGCGTTTGCATAGCGCGCGCATAAGGTTCGTCTGCGCCATCATCTCGGAAAGTTTGCTCATTTCCGCTTCGGGAAACATCATTTCTTCCAACGCCTGAAACCCCGTCGGCTGTTCAATCTTGTATTCTTCGCCCACTTTGGCGAGCGCGGGTCCATTGAGTTCTTCCGACGTGGAAGGCGCGTAGTATTCCGTCAGAAATTCCAGCCGTTTGTAAGCGAGGCGCGCTTGTTTGAAGGCGCGTTGGAGAGCGGCTTTGCTTTGCGAATCGTCTTGCGCGCGACGCAGCGACGAATCCAACTCCTCGAGCCGCTTGACGAAATCGTTGAGATTGCGAGCGAACAGAGCTTTGACCTTCTCGTTGGCGATGAAGTCGCCTTCTTGCGTCGCTTCAGGCTTCGAGGGCGAGCAACGCGACAAACCAAACGCGACGAACAACGCGATGACGACGACGAAGGGCGTTTTCATAATTACTGCCAAATTCGTTTTGAGGCGTTGGGAATGAAAGAGCCGCATTTCGCAATGCGGCTCTCTCAACCTGCGCAGATTTTTGCGTCTCTATTATCGAGGCACATTCGTCAAAATCAAGACGTAGGAGCCTTCGCCACGGTTCGTCGGTCCTTGCGCGGCGGGAAGCGTGCCGCCATCGGGATTGCGGAAATCTCTACCTGGATTCACGCCGCCTTGCCGCCATGTGTGCGATTGTACGCAAACGAGGAACGTGCCAGGACGACCCGTTTCGTTGGAAACGTCAATCATCGCTCCATATTCCCATTCGCCGATGCCACGACGACCATCAGGGCTAACAAACCAGCCCGTCGCCGAACCATCGGGATTGCGTTCAGGCATATACTTGCGTTGCAGTTCGCCGTTGTCGCGCGGCGGACCAACTTCCAAGAAGGTTCTGAGCGTGCTGCGCGGCGAGCCAATCTTCCACTGATAAATGCGGCAGTCGTGATTTTGGCGCACGCCATCGAAGACGAAGTTCACGCCTTGAAGTTCGCCGCTGCCCGCGCGGTAGCGGTTCGGGTCTTCTTGGATATAGACATAATTCTCGGTAACGCAGATGTTATCGACATTCATAAATTGACGAGCGGGACCCGTTTGGTCATCGCCGTCGAAGATGACTTCGAGCGTGCCAAGAAGCGGATTTTGCGCATCGAGCATCAAGCGATAGACGCGACCATACATCGTGCGCGAGCTATCAGCGTTGCGGTTGCCCGCCCATGCTTGACCCGTAACGCAGAAGTAGAGTTCGCGCGCGGCGGCATCGGAACCCTTGCGATAGTCAATGTCCTCGACGCGACCGAAAAGAATCGCGTTCAAGCGAGCGGCTTCGGCGTTGAACTCGGCGGCGGGACGAGTCTTCGGGTTCGTGATTTCGACAAACTCGATTGGATAGACGCGGTTTTGAACGATGTCGCGCTCGCGGCGGCTGTTGGAATCGCGGCGCTTGGCGACATAGAGTTTGCCGTTGTCGAAATTGCCCGTGCCTTCGCCGACATAGAGCACGAGTTCGCCGCCATTGGCGAAGTCATCGTCGCCGATGATCGTGACCGTCTTGTTCGGATACGTGCCTTTGGGCAAGGTGACGGCGTTTTCCGCGCTCCAATAGCCGAAGTTCGTCAAGATGCGGTCGGTTGCGCTCGGCGCGCCGTAAGGGTCGACGATGTGCGTTTGCGAATCCCAGCCCGATTCGCCGCAAGTGATGAAACGCGGGCTTGGAACGCCGTGAACTTCGGGCGTAACCATCGTCGCCGAGCACAGACGATACAGACCGTCGTTGGAGGTCATCAAATACTCGCCTTTGACGGGCTTGAAGGTCTTGTCGAGCGTGATGCGCGAGACCGCGAAGTTGTCCTCGTGGTTGCAGACGAATGTGAACGTGCCGTCGGGGTTCTTCAAAAGACCCGCGCCGTCCGCCATTCCGCCGAAGACGAAGTTTGGCGATTCAGGCAACACGTCGTCGCTGCTGATGAGCGTGTAAGCCTCCACGCCCGACGCGATTTCGGTAACGAAGGTAGGCGTTACGGAGTATTGTTTGAGCTCCACCGTAGATTTGGGCGTTTGCTCCGCCTTGTTCGGCGACTCCGAGCATCCCGCCGTTAGCGTCGCCGCGAGCGCGAGCAACGCAAGCGAAAATGAAAGAAGATTGTTCTTCATTGTTTGTCCTTTCAGCGTTGATTAGCGGTTGAAAAATGATTGCTTCTTTTATGCAGGCGATACAGGGCGTTCTTCCGTAGAGGCTCTGCATAAAATTGGCGCAAAGATAGAGGGGACGATTTTACGCGAAGATTAAATCGGGGTTAAAAAAACGTTTATGCCGACGCGATCAACGCTCGGCGCGGAACGGAGCGTCAATGCGCGCGATCGCTTCCGAATCGCGCCAAACAAACGCTCGCATAACCCATCGGCGATCTTAGTCGACCGAGCGAAGCATGCGTCGCCTTGAAACGTCGAGAAAAAGTTTTTGCGAGGCGTGGCGAGATGGCGTATTTTTGCGCCCCTGCTCGCGCCCGTAGCTCAACTGGATAGAGCGTCGGTCTCCGAAGCCGAAGGCTATGGGTTCAACTCCCGTCGGGCGCACGCGGCTAATTCTCCGCAAAAACGAAAAAGGCTCGTTTCTCCAAACGAGCCTTTTTGATTTCCTTTGCGACGAGCGCGTTACGCGGACGCAGACGCTTCTTTCTGTTCGCCAGCCGATTTCGCCAACGCTTCCTTCGAGCCGCGCACGCGACGAGCGCGATCTTGCTTCTGCGCTTTTCTGACGTTGGGCTCCGCGCCGTAGTCGACCAGTTCAATGTAAGCCATTTTCGCCGCGTCGCCGAAGCGCGGGGGCAGTTTGATGATTCTCGTGTAGCCTCCGTTGCGATTTGCGACTTTGTTGGCGACCTCGCCGAAGAGTTCTTTGATGACGGCTTTGTCCCGAATCACCTTGAACACCTCGCGCTGCGC
>JANWWM010000076.1 GCA_025055975.1 Chloroherpetonaceae bacterium
ATGACCGCGTCGGGACGAGGCGGACAGCCCGGCACATAAACATCGACGGGAATGAATTGGTCGATGCCCTGCACGACGGGATACGAGCGAAACATTCCGCCCGTCGAGCTGCATGCGCCCATTGCGATGCACCATTTCGGTTCGGGCATTTGGTCCCAGATTTTCTTGACCGCATGCGCCATTTTGTAGGTTACCGTTCCCGCCACGATCATCAAATCGGATTGACGCGGCGAAAAGCGAAAGACCTCCGAGCCAAAACGCGAAACGTCGTAGCGCGGACCCGCCATCGCCATCATTTCAATGGCGCAGCACGAAAGCCCCATCGGCATCGGCCAGAGCGAATTGGCGCGCGCCCAATTCGTGAGCGCGTCGAGCGTCGTCGTGATGAACCCGTCGCCAAAAGGATTGTTGTTTGCCATCGTTCAACGAAGTTTGGTTGTTGGATTGTTCGGTTAATTTCGTCGCTGGTCAAGAGCGTTTCTCTCCGTCTTCATTCCTTCAAAAGTCGCTTGGGTCGCTAATCCCACTCCAAGCCGCCTTTGCGCAGAATGTAGTAATAACCCGCAAGCAACAACAGCCCAAAGGTCAGCATTGGAATCAAGCCCGCGACGCCAAGTTCGCGGAAACTCACCGCCCACGGATACATGAAAATCACCTCGATGTCGAAGACGATGAAGAGCATCGCCACGAGGTAATACTTGACGGAGACGCGATGTTTCGCCGCGCCTACGGGTTCTAAACCCGATTCGTAACTCGTTAGTTTTTGCTTCGTGCGCCGCTTGACGCCGATAAAAACGCCCAAGCCCGCCAACAAGAGACCCAAGAGAATGGCGACGGCGATTTGGATAAAAATGGGAAGGTAGGATTCGATCATAAACTTCGCGGTTAAGTGAACTGGCAAAGAACAAAGGTAAAGCAAAGCGCGCGCTTCTCAAACGTGGGCGATTTTCGTTACATTGCGTCTGGCATCGTCAATTCGTCCTCTCAACTATGAAAATCGTCGCGTCGTTTGTCGCCGTCGCTGTTTTGGGCGCATCGTTTCACTCGTGTCGAAGCGCGTCCGCGCCGCAAGCCATTCCGTCGCTTCACGCCAAGGCGCAATCGGGCTACGCGCTCATCGCGCCGAACCTGCTTAGAGCGCATCTTGCGTTTTTGGCGAGCGACGAACTCGAAGGACGCGAAACCGCCAAGCGCGGTCAGAAAATCGCCGCCAAATACATCGCCGCCGAGTTCGAAAAACTCGGCTTGAAACCACTGGGCGATGGCGGAACATACTTTCAAAAGTTCCGCGTCAAAGAACGCCGAATGGGAATGAACAGCTCGATTTCCGTTGCGATTACGTCCGTCGCCAAAAGCAAGCGCGGCAAAGCGGAGCGCGTTTCCGAAACGAAGGTCTACGACAAGTTCTTCGAAGACTTCTATGGCTTCGGCAGAAATTTTCAGGACGCGGCAAAAGCCGTGAGCGGCTCGGTCGTCTTCGCGGGCTACGGCATTGACGACGAGGCGAACTCCAAATACTCGGACTACAAGGGCGTTTCGGCAAGGGACAAAATCGTGCTGGCGTTTGCGGGCGAGCCACGACGCGACGACCCAACGAGCGCGTTTGCGGGAACGCGACCGACGAAGTGGAGCGACGCGCGCGTCAAGATGCGCGCCGCCTTCGAGCAAAAAGCCCTCGCCTTGCTGCTCGTCGCCGACCTTGATGGCATATCGATCGCCGAGCAACTTTCGCCCGAAGAGCGCGACGCGATGATGATGAGTTCAATGTCGCTCGTCGGCGAGAAAGACGCGATTTCAAACTCGCCTCTCGCTCAGCCCAAGCAAACCATTCCCGTCCTCTATGTGTCGTCGGAAATCGCCAATCGCATTTTGAAGCCAACGGGCAAAACCGTCTCGGAACTCCGCGCCAAGATCGACGAGAGCGGCAAACCCAATTCGTTTGAAGTTCCAAACGCGAGCGTCTCGCTCACGATCGATTGCTCGGAAGCCATCGTCGAGACCGAGAACGTTTGCGCGATGCTCGAAGGCGCGGACGAGAATCTGAAAAACGAAGCCATCATCATCACTGCGCATTACGACCACATCGGCGCGGGCGTGAGCGGCAACGTCTACAACGGCGCGGACGACGACGGAAGCGGCACGACGGGCGTTCTCGCGCTCGCCGAAGCTTTCGCCAAGAACGCCATCAAACCAAAGCGCAGCGTCATCTTTCTCGCGGTTTCGGGCGAGGAAAAAGGATTGCTCGGTTCGGAGTACTTCACCCGACATCCGACTTTCCCGCTCAAAAACATCATAGCGAACTTGAACATCGATATGATTGGGCGCTTGGGCGGCGACTACGAACATTCCGACAACCCGAACTACATCTACGTCATTGGCTCCGACAAAATCTCGCCCGACTTGGATAGCGTGCTCAAAGCCGAAAACGCGCTCACGGAAAACTTGCTCTTGGACTACAAATACAACAGCGACGACGACCCCAATCGCTTCTACTACCGAAGCGACCACTACAACTTCGCCAAGAACGGCATTCCCGTCATTTTCTTCTTCAACGGCACGCACGAGGATTATCACGGCGTTCACGACGAGGTTTCGAAAATTCGCTTCGACAAAATGACGAAGGTGGTGCGGCTCGTCTTCGCGGTCGCTTGGAACTTGTCGAATCGCATCGAACCGCTGAAAAAGAAAGCGTCGTGAAATCCCGCGAGCCGAGCGCGATTTGAGCGAGGCGACGCAAACCCTTAACTTTGCTCAAAACCGCTTTCGCTGGGGGGAACGACGATGACGCGCCGCGTTCTGATGCTCAGCCTCGTGCCGCTTTCTCTCGTCGCGCAGAGCCGCCTGCAATTCGAGCGCATCGGCTACGAACAAGGACTTTCGCATCTCTCCGTCAACGAAGTTTGCCAAGATTCGTCGGGCTTCATCTGGGTCGCAACGACCGATGGGCTGTGTCGCTACGATGGCTTCAAGTGCAAGGTGTTCAAACACGACCCTGCGGACTCAACGAGTCTTCCGTATAACGAAACGAGAGGCTTTCTCAAAACCAAAGACGGCGGATTCGCAGTCCTCACCTCAAAAGGGATTGCGCGCTACGACGCGCTCTCGGAACGATTCCTCCCCATTAATTCCGTAGCCGAGATGGAGAAGGCGGGGAAACTCGAAAGCGATTTCCACACGTCGCCATTTTTCATCGGCGACCCCGACTCCGCTTGGCGATTCGTTCATAGCAAGCGATGGCTCGTTCAGCGATTGAAAAACGGCGACGAGAAAACTTACCGCAACTTGTTCCCACGCGACGAAGCGATCTACTTCTACGCGATGCTCAAATGCGACGAGAAGTTGTGGTTCGCCACGTCCATCGGGCTTTTCGTGTTCGATCCCGAAACGGAGCGAATGGAACGCTATCGACGCGATCCCGACAATCCCGCCTCGCTTCCCGAAAACAGCGTCCGTCATCTTTTCGTCGACCGCGAGAACAACGTTTGGGTTGCCACTTACGGCGGCGGCGTCGCGCGAGCGATTCGCCCAAGCGCGTCGTTCAAAACGTTCAGCCACGACCCCAAAAACCCGAACTCCGTCGTGGGCGGCTTGCTCTTCGGCGTTTGCGAGGACAAGCAAGGCAACCTGTGGATTGGCTCGGAGCACGACGGATTGAGCGAGTTTCAGCGGCGCGAAGGTCGATTCGTCGCGCATCTTCACGACCCAAACGATCCAAACTCGCCGAGATGCAACCGATACCGCGCCCTCTTTTGCGACAGCGAGGGGAAAATTTGGGCGAACCTTTCCGTGTTCGAGCCGCGCGAGCGGCGATGGCGTCGCTTGGATGTCGACGACAAGGAAATGGAGGCGAAAGGCTATGTTGAACTCGGCGACACGGTCTATGTCTTCGCGGGCACGACGCTCTACGCCGTTCATCGACGCTCCCTGGAACTGAAGAAAACGACCCTCGCTCTTTCTCAAGCCGCTCCAAATTCGGAACCTGTTTCCGTCCGATGTTGCTACCTGAACCGCGAGGGTCAAGTCTTGGTTGGCACGATGAACGGCTTTGCGGAGTTCGACGCGCCGACCCGATCGTTCAAAAATTGGCGGCTCGTCAATTCAAAGCCTAACATCGTGCACTACGGGCATGTTCAGTGCGTCTACCAAACGAAAGACGGACGGCATTGGGTCGGCACGCGCGGCGGCGGACTTTTCATCTACGGCAGAAAACTCGAAACGTTTGAAAACCTTTCGCCGCGCAATGGCTTTCCTGACAACGTCGTTTATGACATTCTCGAAGACGACGACGGCGCGCTTTGGATGACGACCAACAAGGGTTTGGTTCAATTCGACCCGAATGCGAAAAAAGTTCTTCGCGTTTTTGGCGCGCGCGATGGCTTGCCCAACGACGAGTTCAATCATCATTGCTTTGCGAAACTTCAAACGGGCGAATTCGCGGGCGGCGGCGTTGGCGGCATCGCCCTCTTCGACCCGAAACGGCTCAAAACGAATCGCGCGCCGCTATCCGTCACGCTAACCGACTTCAAGCTGTTTGAAGAATCGCAAAAACTCGACACGGCGATTGAGTTCAAGCGGGAAATCGCCTTGAAGCATTGGCAAAACTTTTTCGCCTTCTCCTTCTCCGCGCTGTCGTTCTCGGAGCCAAGATCCATCGAGTATGCCTACAAGTTGGAAGGCATCGACGGAGATTGGATTGAAACGCAAAGCAACGTGGCGCGCTACAACAGCGTTCCGCACGGCGAGCATGATTTTCGCGTCAAGGCGAGAGTTCGCAACGGCGCTTGGGGCGAAGAGCGCGCGATTCGTCTGCGCATCGCGCCGCCCTTTTGGAAAACGACTTGGTTCGTGGCGATGGCGACGCTCTTTTCGCTCACGATGGCGATTCTGACCGTAAAGGCGTTGATTGAACGCCGAGTTCGCGCCGAAGTCGAAGCCGTCAAGCGAGAAGAGGAGCTCAAACTCGCGCGCCAAAAGGCGATTCTCGCCGAGCGCGAGCGCATTTCCGCCGATATGCACGACGACGTGGGCGCGACCCTGACTCGAATCGCCATGACCGTCGAGGCGTTGAAACTGCGCCACAGAGACCTTTCGCCCGACGTGAGCGAAGCCATCTCCTCGATCGCCACCGCCGCCCGCGAAGCCACCGCCAGCGTCTCCGAAATCATCTGGTCGATGAACCCTCGCTACGATTCGCTCGATTCCTTCGCCGCTTACTTGCGCGAAAAATCGCGCCAACTCTTCGAGCGCGCCCCAATGGAACTGCGCATCGACTTCCCCGACGACATTCCCGAAATCGAACTTTCGGGCGAAATGCGCCACAACCTTTTCCTTGCCGTCAAGGAAGCCTTGAACAACGCGCTCAAACACAGCGGCGCAAGCCATGTGCGTCTCTTGCTCGCGCTTAAAGGCGACGCGCTGACGCTCGTCGTCGAGGATGACGGCAAGGGCATCGAAGGAGAACGAGAGTTCGGAAACGGACTGCGCGCGATGCGAAGGCGAATGGAAAACGTCGGCGGCGCGTGCGAACTGCGTTCAGAACTTGGAAAGGGCGCGCGCGTTGAGTTCAAAGTTCGCTTGAAGCGCGACGACGAAAACGGCAAGGCGACTCAACCGCTCGTTTCGATCGATGAAGCCATGCGCGCTAACGCTCCATCTCTTTGAGCGCTTCCTTGACGCGCTCGATTTGCCGCAGATGCGCTTCGGCGTGATTGGCGGAATGCGCCACCAGCTCGGCGAGCGTGAGTTTGCCGCGTTCTTCGTGCAAGCCAAATTTCTCGAACGCTTCGTCGGGCAGGCTTTTGAGAATCGCGGTTTGATGTTTGCGAAGCGCCTTGAAAAGCGAAAGCGCCAGCAGTTCGTCTTGGGCGTTGTATCGCAGGCGCTCGGCGAGAAGGTCTTGGTCGTAAGCCGCGAGCGTCGGAGGCTTGTCGCCCGAAGCGATGACGAGGTTCATTCGCGCGACGGCGATGACTTCCGAATCCGCCAAGTGCAACACGATTTCGCGGATAGACCACTGTTTCGGATTGGGCTTCCATCGCAGTTTCGCGTCGGAAAGTTTCTCCAACGCGAGTTCTAACTTTTGCGGCGCGGAAGCGTATCGCCCGATGTCGCTCTTGAAGGCGCGCTCGTCGGCGTCGCCGAAGGGATTTTTCGCTTTCGCCATTTTTTGCAAACTTGAAGGTCGTCTCGGAAAAGTTTAACGCAAATTTAACGCCAAAACTTTTCGCGCTATGCCAATCTGGCTCAAAACCGTTTTGCTGCTAACGGCATCGAACGTGTTTATGACGTTCGCTTGGTATGGGCATTTGAAAAATCTGCAATCGAAAGCGTGGTATGTGGCGGCGATCGCGAGTTGGAGCGTCGCGCTGTTCGAGTATCTCTTGCAAGTGCCCGCCAATCGAATCGGCTATCAAGAGATGTCGCTCTCGCAACTGAAAATTTTGCAAGAGGTAATCGCGCTCGTGGTGTTCGTGCCGTTTGCGCTGGTGTATATGAAACAACCGTTCAAGTGGGACTACGTGTGGGCGGGGCTTTGCTTGCTCGGCGCGGTCTATTTCATCTTCCGCTCTTGAATCTTGAAAACGAAAGACGAGTTGGAAGTCTTGCGCGACGTCGCTCGACGGCTCGAATCGCGGAACATCGCCTATATGCTGACGGGTTCGATGGCGATGAACCTCTACGCCGAGCCGCGAATGACGCGAGATTTGGACATCGTCGTCGAACTCCATGACCCCGACGCGAAAAGGTTAGCCGAATTGTTCGAGCCCGATTACTACGTCTCGCAAGAGGAAATTGAACTCGCGCTGCGCTCGACGGGAATGTTCAATCTCATTCATCAAGCGAGCGTTACGAAAATTGATTGCATCATCGAAAAGCCCGACGCGATGTCTCGCGCCGCGTTTGCGCGTCGCAAGAAAGTGAAAGTGGACGGGTGCGAAATCTACGTGATTGGCAAGGAAGACCTAATCGTCGCCAAACTGATTTGGCTCAAAGAATCGGACTCGGCGCAACAGAAGCGCGACATTCGAAACTTGCTTCAAACCGAATGCGACGAGGCGCTTCTCGAACGCTTGACGACGGAACTTGGCTTGACCGAACTGCTTGAAAGCCTGAGATGAAAAGCGACACGTCGCCCGAAATCCAACGGCGCTACCGCGAGATGATTCTCGCGCGCTCGCCCGAAGAGCGTTTCAGAATGGGGCTTGACGCATGCGCGCTCGCTCGAAAGTTCGCGCTCGCGTCCCTGCCGCCCGACCTTGACGAAACCGAAAAGCGCGTTCAACTTTTCCTGCGCTACTACAAAAACGATTTCTCGCCCGAACAGCGCGAAAAGATCATCGCCGCCTTGCGCGAATGCGGCAAACGGCAAGCTCAAAGCATTTGAGCGTAAAAGCGCTCGATCGCCTGCGTGTTGGCGCGAACATCGAAGCGGGCTCTTACGCTTTCCAAGCCTTTCTGACGATAGTAGGCTTGCAGGTCGGGATTGCGCATCAGGTTCAAAATCGCGGACGCGATTTCCATCGGCGATTTTTCCCGAACTACGATTCCATTGCCATCGGCGAAGGCTTCTCGCAATCCCGACGTGTCGGTGCCAAGCCCGATTGCGCCGCAAGCCATGCCTTCCACGAGCGCGCGCGGCAAACCCTCAACGCCCTCGTGCGAAGGAAGCGCGAGCACGTCGCAGGCTTGCATATAGCGATGAACGTCGTTCCGATGCCCCAAAAATCGCGCGTTTAAGTCTTGTTGTTGGATTTGGGCGAGCACGTCGGGCAACGTGAAGTCGTCGATGGGCTTGCCTGCGATGAGCAAGAGCGGCTCTTTGCCATCAGGCGATTTTTCTTTGAGAATCGTCATCGCATCGAGCAAATCGAAAATGCCTTTGCCCGCTTTGACTTGTCCGACGAAAAGCAAGATGAAAGCGTCGGTCGGAAGGTCTAACGCTTTTCGAAGCGCCGCTTTGTCGTCGTAGGGTTTGAAGACGTTGAAATCCAAGCCGTCGAAGATGACGCGAAATTTTTTGAGCGCGCCAGCGGAGAAACGTTGTTGCGTGCCTTCGGAGACGCCGATAATGCCGTCGCAGAGCCGCTCGACCAAGCGATCGAGTTTGGTCGAGATCGTGAGGCGAACGTGAAAAACGAGCTTGGCGCGAGAGACGATTTTGGCGTAGCCGCACGTGAGCGCGTCGTTGACTTCGTCGGGGTGAATCACATTGATGCGATGCGCTCTGACAATCGAGCGCAAACGTTCCACGTTGCGAAAAAATCGCTTCGCTTCGGGAAGCCAACGTTTGAGCAGATAGGAGCGACGAACGTCCTCAAACGGCACGACAAACGTGGGACAATCCAGCGCGCGAAGCGCCTCAGAAAGTTCGCCCTCGGCGGGCACGACGGCGAAGGGACGGACTTTGCTTCGGTCGAAATGCTCAATCATCGCCAAAAGGCTTTTTTGTCCGCCCATTCGAGCATGGTCGAAATGGCTGGCGTAAAGCGCGTTGATGGGAAATTTCATCGCTCCAAATTTTCCAATTCGGTTTTGTAGCGCTCGCAAAGGCGCGCCCAATCCACGAGCGGCGACATTTCGCTCTCCTGCATGTGAGTCGCCAAAGAGGGAATCGGCGAGACGCACAAGCCCTTGTTGCGAAAGGTCAATCGCCCATACATCTTGCGGCTCATCAAGCCATCTTTTGCGCCCTTTGCGGAGCGCATCATCGCATTGGCGAAACGGCGAATGGTTTTGCCTTCGGCGAGAAAAGTGTAGGTGGTGTGGCTCGTCTGTCGCCAATGACAACGGCGCGAAAGAAAAAGAAAAGATTGAAAGCGCCATTCGGGCTTGTAGCGCACGGGGTCGTCGACGGGCGAAATGAAGAGCGGCAACTGGCTCGTGTCGGTCGTAACGGGCGCGAGATAAAAGCGGCGCGCCTTGCGCTTCAAAATTTGCTCGCGGTTCAGAATCAGATCGCTAATGTATTCAAACGCGAAAGGCTGGTGCAAGTAATCGTCCTCGCAAAAATAAATCCAATCGCTTTCAGGGTAGCCTTGCGCAAGGCGAATGGATTGGCGGATGGATTCGTCGTTGCCATAAACGCCGTTGGAGAGCGCAACGGGAAAGCGTTTGAAGAAGGCTTGAAGATCGTCGGAGAGTTTGTCGCCCAAGACGAAAATCTCGTGCGGGAAAGGTTTGATGGCGTCGTAGAGGCTCAAAAAGCAAAGTTTGGCGAGGGTGGTTTTGTTCAGTCCAAACGGGCGTTTGGCGCCGTGAAGAGAATTGACCGCGTCGCACGCGCGAAAAATGACGCGATAAACGAACATTGAAAGCGGATGTTTTCCCGCTTTGCGCTTTTGGCGACTCTGCGAAAGCGGGATTCGATCGAGAAACTTCGTTTTAGCGCGGTCGGCGCGGCGGCGGCGCATGCGTTGGTCGTTGCGGACGCGCCTCGCGGCTTGGGCGTTCCGAACCTTGACGCTCCACGTGTCCTTCGGGCTTGGGCAACAAGGCTTTCGCCGAGAGTTTGAAGCGCGGTTTGCCCGTCTTCGGATCTTTTTGAATGTCAATGAGTTTGACCGAGATGCGCTGACCGGGTTTGAGCTTGTCGCTGGCTTTGGTGATGCGCTCGTAGGAAATTTCCGAGATGTGCAGCAGTCCTTCGGTTTTGGGCAGAATTTCGACAAACGCGCCGAGTTCGTCGCGGACTTCCTTGATGAGCGCGTTTTCATAGACGGCGCCGATTTCGGGTTCGCTGGTCAATTGGCGAATGCGCGCCATCGCTTTTTCCGCGCCTTCGCCGTTGGTGGAGGCGATGGTAACCGTGCCGTCGTCGGCGATGTCGATTTCCGTGCCCGTTTCGGCGATGATGCTGCGAATGGTCTCGCCGCCCTTTCCGATGACGGTGCCGATGGCATCGATGGGAATTTGCATCGTCGTCAGGCGCGGCGCGTATTTGGAAAGTTCGGGACGCGGTTTTTCAATGACTTTCGCCATTTCGTCGAGGATATGCAAGCGACCTTGTTTGGCTTGTTCGAGCGCTTTGGCGAGAATGTCGTAATCAAGCCCGTCGATTTTGATGTCCATTTGGCAAGCCGTGATGCCATCGCGCGTGCCTGCGACCTTGAAGTCCATATCGCCCAAATGATCTTCGTTGCCCAAGATGTCGGAGAGCACGGCGTAGCGGTCGCCTTCTTTGATGAGACCCATCGCAATGCCCGCGACGGGCTTTTTCATCGGAACGCCCGCGTCCATCGCCGCCAGCGTGCCGCCGCAGACGGAAGCCATCGAAGAAGAGCCGTTGGATTCCAAAATGTCGGAGACGATGCGCATCGTATAGGGGAATTCGGTTTCGCTTGGCATCATCGGTTTGAGGGCGCGCTCGGCGAGATTGCCGTGTCCGATTTCGCGGCGACCCACGCCCGTCATTCTGCCGACCTCGCCAACGGAGAAAGGCGGAAAGTTGTAATGCAGCATGAAGCGTTTTTCTGGCTCTTCGACGAGGGTGTCGACGAGTTGCGCGTCTTTGCCCGTGCCGAGCGTGAGCGTAACGAGCGCTTGCGTTTCGCCCCTCGTGAAAAGCGCCGAGCCGTGCGCGCGCGGAAGCAAGCCGATTTCGATCGAGATGGGGCGAATGGTCGTCAAATCGCGCCCATCGAGGCGTCTGCCGCCGCTCAACACCACGTCGCGCATCGCTTTCTTTTCAAGATCGCGAATGAAGCCCTGAATCATTTTTTCGTTGAAGTAAATCGCCTTTTCGGGAGCGAGGGCGAGGACGTCGTCGGTGATTTCAGCCTTGTATTTTTCAAGGGTGGCTTTGAGGGTTTCGTCGTAAATCGCTTGGGTTTTTTCGGCGCGTTCTTCTTTGGCGAGGGGTTCTTGGGCGAGGGCGCGGAGTTTTTCGTAGCAGAGCGATTTGACGAACTCTTTAAGGTCGTCGGGAAGCGCGACGGGCGCGAAGGGACGTTTGGGCTTGCCGCATGCTTTCGTCATCTCTTCAATCACGGCGCAAATTTTCTTGATGGCGTCGTGCCCGAACTTGATGGCTTCGAGCATATCGGCTTCGGAGATTTCGCGCATTTCGCCTTCGAGCATGCAAATCGTGTCCTTCGTGCCGCCGATGCAGATGTCCATATCCGAGACTTCCAGCTCTTCGGTGTGCGGGTTGACGATGAACTCGCCGTTGATTCTGCCGACGCGCACTTCCGCCATCGGCGTGGAGAACGGAATGTCGGAAAAACACAGCGCCGCCGAAGCCGCCACGCCGCCGAGCACGTCCGCGTCGTTGGTGCGGTCGGAAGAAATCACCATCACGATGATTTGCGTTTCGTTGTAGAACCCATCGGGGAAAAGCGGACGCAGGGCGCGGTCAATCAAACGGGCGGAAAGAATCTCCTTCTCGGTGGGCTTGCCTTCGCGCTTGATGAACCCGCCTGGGAAACGACCCGCGGCGGAATACTTTTCGCGGAACTCCACTTGAAGCGGAAGAAAATCTTGATTCGGAGACGCTTCCTTCTTTGCGACCGCCGTCGCCAAAACCATCGTGTCTTCCATTGACACGACAACGGCGCCATCGGCTTGTTTGGCCATTTTGCCCGTCTCGATTTTCAGGACTTTGCCTTTGCCCAAGTCAATCTCTCTCGTGAAGACCATTGTCGTTTGATTGCGATGAAATTGCGGCGCGAGCCTGCGCGCCAATGTGCGTTTGTTTAAGGCGGCGAATATAAGAGAATCGCAAAGGTTTGCGAAACGTTCAGAGTTCGAGCGCGACGAGCGCGTTTTGATTTTTCGTGAAGTAAAGTCGGTTCGCGCGCAAGAAAAAGCCGTCGGTCAGCAAGCCGCTCATCGCCTCGCCCAGCAGGTCGGCGTAAATCGGTTTGCCGTTTTCAAGCACGAAGAGTTTGTAGACAAGGGCTTTGACGGGCGAGCCGCTTTGAGTCAGGACGATTTTGTCGGTTTGCTCGTGATAGCCAAGAATCAAGCGGTCGCCGAATTCGATCACGTCGTAGCCCGCGACGACATTCTTGGCGGAGGTGGCTTTTTCCGCGAGCGATTTGAAGCGATTGAAGTCGGGCGAGAACGCATCGTGCCGCGTGGGAAGCGTAACGCCTTGCGCCGTCGCCACGTCGATCGCCGCGTTGCGAAAGGCGTCGGCTTCTTTGGCGGAAAGCTCGCGGAGCGTTTCGCCCGTGAGCGCGTTCAAAACGAAGTATCGGCGCTCGGCGAAATCGTCGTTGTCGATTGGGCGATAGACCAAGAATTCGTCGCCCGCGCGCGCCACGAAACTGATGGCGTCGTTTTTCCAAACGAGGCGCGTCGTTTGCGCGTCCAACGCCCACAAGCCGCGATGTTCGGGAATGCGCGGCGCGACGTAGCCGTGCAGGTAGAAAAGATGTTTGTGCGTCAGTTCCAAGCCGACCCACCAGCCCTCGCCGACCAAGTTGCCCCGCTCGTCTTTGAGCATAAAATCGTCCCAAATCGGCTTGCCCGTTTGCGCATCGAGCGAAAAGAACGAAACCCTGCGCTCGCTCAAAACGGCGCGTCGCTCGCCCACGCGGCGCTCAACGATGAGGTTGCCATTGTCCAAAAATTGCGAAAGCCACATCGCGCCTTCCTTGCGGAACGACCATAGCGGCGAGAGTTTGGGCTTGAAGAGACCAATCATCGTCAGGGAATTTTTCTGAACCGCGTGTTTGCCAAAAGCCACTCCAAACCGAGCAACAGCAGAGCGGGAACGAGGAACGAAGCGAATTCTTCCTTGTATTCCGCGTAGGTTTCGGTTTCGATTTTGGTTTTTTCGAGCCGATCGATTTCGTCGTAAATGCGTCTGAGGCTCTCGTAGTCGGTGGCGCGGAAGTATTTGCCGCCCGTGATGTCGGCGATGCGTTGAAGCGTCGCGTCGTCGACATCGACCTTTTGACGAATGTAACGCTTGCCGAAGATGGGGTCGATGATGGGATAATTCGCGTAGCCTTGCGTGCCCGCGCCGACGGCGTAGATTTTAATGCCCAGAGCCGCCGCCAATTCCGCCGCCGTTACGGGTTCGATTTCGCCCGCGTTGTTCTGCCCGTCGGTCAAGAGCACGATGATGCGGCTTTTGGCGTTGGACGTGCGCAAGCGATTGACGGCGGTCGCGATCGCCATCCCGATCGCCGTGCCGTCTTCTTGCATCGAGCCTGCGCGCAACGAATTCAACATCGAAAGCAGGAGCGGATAATCGAGCGTGAGCGGACACTGCGTAAAACTACGCCCCGCGAACACCACCAGCCCGATGCGGTCGCTGACGCGCTTCCGCACGAACTCTTGCGCGACTTCCTTCGCCGCTTCCATTCGATTCTTCGGCTCGAAATCTTCGGCGAGCATCGAGCCCGACAAATCCATCACGAGCATAATGTCGATGCCTTCCGCGTAGAGGACCTGCTTCTGATTTTCCAAGACGGGACGCGCCAAAGCCAAAACGAGCAGAATCAAGGCGACGACGCGCATCGCAAAAACCGCATGGCGCGCCTCTTTGACCCAACCCTGCCGCGTTTGGAACGCTTGCGCGACGCTCGAAAAGGCGAGCGAGGCGACCCTCCCGTTCCGCTCGCGCCACCAATAGAGCGCCACGAGCGGCGGAATGAGCAGCAAGAGCCACAAAAACTCTTTGTTCTGAAAAGAGAAGTTGGATTTTGACAGTAGGTCGAACACGGCTGAATTTGACGACGTTGTCGCAATTTCGCGCTTCGACGCTCCGCGTCAAAGCCTGAAACTCAATCCCGCGAAAATCGTGGCGAAGCCGTCCGCGCCAAGCTGAACGAAAAGAGAGAAGTCGTTTTGAACCGCGTAGCGTCCGCCAAGTTGAAAGCCCAAATCGCTTCCGCTTCCGCCCGCGAAGACGGCGATGAAGTTCAAGCCCGCGTATAGATCCCACTTTGGCGCGTTGAGGTCGAAGTGATAGTTGGCTTGCGCGCCAACGCCGAGCGCGTTGGAGCCGCCCGCAATATACAAGCCGCCGAGCGCGCCCACGCCAAATCGACCAATCCCGACCTTTTCGCCCACGCCGATTTCCCACATTCCGCCAAGAAGCGACGCGCCCCGACTGCCGCCAACGCCGAGCGTTCCGAGTTGCTTGCCATTGGAGATGAATTGCGCCGAAAGCGCTTGCGAAAACAGAACGACGCCAAAGAGCAAAAATAGTTTTTTCATTTGCGATGAACTTTCGTGAAATTGAAAAACGACGTTTGAAGTTTTGCGGAGCGTAACGCTTTCAAAAACACGTCGCAGCAAACGTTCATTCCCGAAGCGCGAAACGATGCATCACTTTGATTTTCTTGGCGAACTGACGCTCATCGTGGCGGCGGCGATCGTCGTCATTCTCGTCTTTCAAAGGTTCAAGTTGCCCTCCATCGTTGGTCTCATCTTCACGGGCATTTTGCTTGGGCAATCGGTGTTCGGCGTCGTCAAAGATTTGACCTTGATTGAAGTTCTCGCCGAATTGGGCGTGGTGCTGTTGCTCTTCACGATTGGCTTGGAGTTTTCGCTCGACGAACTCAAACGCTTGAAGGAAATCGCCTTGATAGGCGGCACGGCGCAAATCGTGGCGACGATAGGAATCGCCGCGCTCGCGTCGCTCTTTTTGTTTCCGATTTTCGGCGTGGGGTTGTCGTGGCGCGAGAGCGTGTTTCTCGGCATCGCCATCGCCGCCAGCAGCACGGCGATTTGTTTGAAACTGCTCGCCGATCGCGACGAACTCTCGCTCCCGCACGGCAGAATCGCGCTGGGGATTTTGATTCTGCAAGACGTCGCCATCGTGCCGATGGTCATCGCCGTCACGTTTCTCAATCCCGATTCCAGCGGCTCGCTCGTCAAAATTCTGCGCGACTTGGGATTGCTGGCGATTTTTTCAGCGGCGATCATCGTGGGCTTTCAACTTGCGATGCCGCGCCTGGTGCGAATTCTCTCGGAAATTCACGCCAAAGAGGCGCTCGCGCTCGGCGCGATTCTGCTCTGTTTCGGCTCGGCGTATCTGACGATGCTGGCGGGGCTGTCGCTCGCGCTGGGCGGATTCATCGCGGGGGTCATCATCGCCAGCACCGACGAAAGCCACAAAATCGCTCGCAGCGTCGAGCCGTTGCGCGACGCGCTCACGAGCATTTTTTTCGTCTCCGTCGGCTTGCTGTTGAACGTCAATTGGGCGCATCTGCCGCTTTACGCGCTCATCGCGCTGGGCGTGATTCTGTTGAAGTTCGTCATCATCGCCGCGATTAGTTCGCTGTTGGGCTACTCGATGCGCGAGAGCTTGATGGCGGGCTTGACGCTGGCGCAAATCGGAGAGTTTTCATTCGTGCTCGCCAACGCGGGCAAGCAGAACGGAGTGATTGGCGAGGAGCTGTTTCAAGCGGTTTTGGCGACCATCGTCATCACGATGATCGTGACGCCGCTCATCATTTCGCTCGCGCCGCGAATGGTCGAGCGTCTGGCGCCCGCGTTGGAGTTCATTCCGCTCACGAACCGATTTTTTCAGTTTTCGTTCCTCTCGCCCAAGAACGCCGTTCGCGCCAAAGACGAACCCAGTTCCGACGCGAAGCCGCACGTCATCGTGATTGGCTACGGCACGAATGGACGCAACGTCGCCGCCGTCCTCAAAGCCACGAACATCTCTTACGCCGTCATCGAGAACGATCGCAAAATTGCCGAAGCCGCCGCCAGAGCGGGCGAAAACGTGGTTTGGGGCGATTGCGCCGAAAAAAGCAAACTCTTGAAAGCGGGCGTCGACAAAGCCGAAGCCGTCGTGATTGGCATTTCCGACCACAATGCCGTCGCCCAATGCATTCGCGCCATTCGAGAGCTGAACAACGAAACCTTCATCATCGTCAGAACGCGCAACGTCGACGACGTGCGCGCCCTCTACGACGCGGGCGCCAGCACGGTCGTTACCGAAAAACTTGAAACCGCCATTCAAATCTTCTCGCTGCTCTTGCAACGCTTCAAAATCGATGGCGACCTCATTCAGCAACAACAGGAGCTGATTCGCCGCAAGTGCTACGAAATTTTCCCCAAAGCGCGCAGCGTCCAAGAAGAACCGAAAGCGCTCGAGGAAGCCAAAGTCGCTTCGGAAAAATCGTCGTTGCGCTCTTGAAGTCAGGAAAGATGCCTCGATAGGAAGCGCTCCATTCGCTCAAAGAACTCGATGCGGTTCTCTTCGTTTTGAAAACCGTGCCCTTCGTTTTCCTTGACGAGATACTCCACCTCCACGCCGCGTCGTCGCAAGGCTTCGACGATTTGGTCGGATTCCTCGATTCTCACGCGAGGGTCTTTTGCGCCTTGCGCCACGAACAAAGGGGCTTTGATGTTGTCGACGTGAAAAATCGGCGAGCGCGCTCGGAGCAAGTCGGGCTCCGTTTCGGGATTGCCAATCATCTCATGCATCATATCGAGCATCGGTTTCCAATACGGCGGAATGGCGTTCAGAAAGGTAAAGAGATTTGAAACGCCGCAAAAATCCACGCCGCAAGCGTAAAGGTCGGGCGTGAAGGCAAGCCCCGCGAGCGTGGCGTAGCCGCCGTAACTGCCGCCGAAAATGGCGACGCGCTTCGGGTCGGCGATGCCTTGCTCAATGAGCCACTGAACGCCGTCGGTGATGTCGTCTTGCATTTTGCCGCCCCACTCCTTGAACGAGAGTTCCCAGAATTTTTTGCCGTAGCCGATGGAGCCTCTGAAATTCATTTGCAGAACGGCGTAACCGCGATTGGCGAGAAATTGCGCATGCGGCTGAAAGCCCCAATAGTCGCGCCACCAAGGACCGCCGTGCGGATTGACGACGACGGGCAACCGTTTCGGCTCAAGGTTCTTGGGCAAGGTCAGGTAGCCGTGAATCGTCAGCCCGTCGCGCGAGCGATATTGAATCGGCTTCATCTCGCAAAGGTCGTCGGGATTGAGCCACGGCGCATGGTCGGCAAGTTTTTCGAGCGTGTCGCTCCGAGCGTCGTAGAGGTAACTGGCGCCGAGCGAGCGGTCGGAGCGCGTCTCCACGACCCATAGCGATTCGTCTCGCGTCATGGAGGCGATGAGAAATTCTTGATTGGGCAAACGCGAGGCGAGTTTCTCGGCGATGGCTTGAGTGTCCGCGTCCAAGAAATGCCGCTCCGACTTCCACAGCGCGTAGCCGACCGCCGTCAAAGTTTTGCGTTTGCGCGAGTAGGAAACGCCGCTCGCGTCGACATCAGACCGCTCGAACAAAACCTCGACTTCGCGTTTCGTTTCGGGATTGAATCGGACGAGAGCGAGCGTGTCGCGCCCGATGTTCGAGAGCGCGTAAATCTCGCGGTTGTCGAACGTAAAGCATTGCGGCAGAAACGTGTCGCGGAACGTGGTGGAAACGATGGTCGAGAACGGCTCGCGTTCCGAAGCGCGGTAGAGAACGTGTTTGTTTACGCCATCGCTTTGAACGCCGAGACGAACTTGTCCGTCGTGGTCGGCGAGCCAAGCGATGACGCCGCCTGGATTTTCGGCGACAAGTTCGCGCTCGCCCGTCTCAATGTTCAAGCGATAGACGTCGAGCAGTTGCGCGTCGCGTTGGTTCATTGCGAAAAGGATGCGGGAGTCGTCTTCTTCCAACGGGTCTACGACAAGGCATTTCACGTTGGGGAACGGCGTGAGGTCTTGTTCGCGCTGGTCGCGGAGCGAGACGAGAAACAAATGAAAGTTCTCGTCGCCGTCGAAGTCGCGCGCGTAAATGATGGCGTCGTCGCCCTTCCAAAAAAAGTCCGAAATGTCGCGATCGATGGCGCTCGTAAGACGTTGAGCGTCGGGCTTGCCACGTTCTTGAACGAAGATGTTGCGCCGATTTTCGAACGGAGCGAAAAACGCGATGCGCGCGCCGCTGGGCGAAATCTGAAAGCGAGATTTTTCGGGATTGCGAAAGAAGTCGCGGAGCGGAATGCGTTTCATGCGTTGAAACGAAAAGCGACGAAAAGTAGAAAGCGCGCAAATTCAAGACGCGGCGAAACGAAAAGGGCGGAACTCAACTCCGCCCCTTCGACATCGTCGATGATTGACCGGGATTACTTCACTTCCTTGTGAAGCGTGCGGCGTTTGAGGAACGGGTTATACTTCATCAACTCCAAGCGTTCCGAATCGTTGCGCTTGTTCTTTTGCGTCGTGTAACGCGATGGCGTTTTGCCTTCTTTGCGCGCTTCGGTGCATTCGAGCGTGATCGTAACGCGATTGCCTTTTGCCTTTGCCATTGCTTTGAGAAGCGTTGAAGTGAATGGAATCGTGCGCGATACTAGATTCGAACTAGTGACCTCCACCGTGTCAAGGTGGCGCTCTAACCAACTGAGCTAACCGCGCTGAACCGTGCCCTTGGAAAAGGGACGCAAATATAGAGGCTCGCCTTGAAAATAAAAAATCCGACTCGCCGTCGCTCTGCAAGCTCGAACGCATTTCATTGAGGCGCTTTTTTCTTACATTCTCGTCGACGCTAAGCGCGTTGATTCAACGATGGTCGTGATTGATGGGGTCATCGTCGGCGACGACGTTTTCGAAGCCGAGTTTCGATGCGATTTGGCTCGATGCAAAGGCGCATGTTGCGTCGTGGGCGAGCTGGGCGCGCCCGTTTCAAGCGAGGAAGTTCGAATCATTGAGTCGATTCTCGACGCGGTCAAGCCCTACTTGCCCGAAGCCAACCGAAAGGCGATCGAGCGGCAGGGCGTTTGCGAAACGCATTTCGGCGAGCTGTTTCTGGCGACGGTCGAAGGACGCGAATGCGCGTTTGCGACCATCGACGAAAACGGCGTCGCCACGTGCAACTTGGAAAGAGCCTATCTTGACGGCAAAACCACGTTCCGAAAGCCGCTGTCGTGCCACTTGTTCCCGATTCGGGTTCGCAAACGGCTCGGAATGGACGCGCTCGTCTATATGCGAATCGACGAATGCGAAGCGGGACGGCGATGCGGCGCGAAAGAAAAAATCAAGCTCGGCGACTTTCTCGCGCCCGCGCTCGAGCGCAAATACGGCAAACAGTGGCTCGCGGCGTTTCTCGATGAATGCCGCAAGCGCCAAAAAACCAAAGACAAATAGAACGCGGAATGTCAGACGACCGAAGAGTTCGATGAAAAGATGAAAAAACGTTCAGGCAAATGAGCGCGCAAACGCTTTCTCAACGGCAGGTTCAAACCCTGCGGCTAAGCCCGCAGCAAATTCTCTACGCGAAGCTCTTGCAATTGCCCGCGATGCAGCTGGAACAGCGCGTCAAGCAAGAGATCGAAGAGAATCCGATGCTCGAAGAAGCGCTCGACGGCGACCTTGAAATCGACGAGGAAGACGACTCGCCGCGCGACGAAACTCAACCCGAACCCAACGCGCTCGAAGAGGCGATGCGACAAAGCGCGGAGCCAACCCAACCCGTCTCGACCGACGCGCTCGACCAAGCGCCAAAACAGAACGCCGAAGCCGAAGAGCCAAAACCCGAACCAGAAGAAAACGATTTCGATGTCGAGTTGGCAGAAGCGATGATCGACGACGAGGACTACGGCGCTCCAACGCCGCGTCAAAGCGACGACGAGACGCGCGGTCAATGGCAACCCGCTTACGAGGAGCCTCTTTCCGAAAAACTCCTTGCGCAATTGCGCCTGCTCGACCTGTCGGAAAGAGAACTCCGAATCGCCGAAGAAATCATCGGCAATCTCGACGACGACGGCTACTTGCGCTGCGACCTCGACGTGATTCGAGACGGATTGCTAACCGTGGGCATCGACGCGAGCAAGCGAGAAATCGAAAGCGCGCTCAAAAAAATCTGGCGGCTCGATCCCCCAGGCGTCGGCGCGCGCGACCTGCAAGAGTGCCTGCTCATTCAACTCGACGCGATGGCGAGCGAAGAACACGACGACGAGCGCGAAGAGGCGCGCCAACTCGCTCGGAAAATGCTCTCGCAACATTACCGCGACTTTGCAGCGAAGCGCTACGAAAAACTCCTGCAAGATTTAGCCTGCTCGCCCGACGAACTCAAACGCGCGTTTGCGTTGATTCAATCGCTCAACCCAAAGCCTGGTCTCGGTCAAACCCCTCAAATCGGCAACTACGTCGTTCCCGATTTCATCGTTACGCTCAACGGCGAAGAACTCGTCTTGACCGCCAACGACCGCTCAATGCCGCAAATCCGACTGTCGAGACATTACAAAAAATTGATAAGCGACAAATCGCAAGCCAAAGAGACGAAGGAATTTTTGCGCGAAAAACTCAACGCGGCGAAAAACTTCCTCAACGCCATTCAGATGCGCAAACACACCTTGCTCAAAGTGATGACCGCCATTATGAACCGCCAACGCGAGTTCTTCATTTACGGTCAATCCAAGCTCAAACCGATGATTCTCAAAGACATCGCCGAAGAGACCAAGCTCGACATCGCCACCATCAGCCGCGTCGTCAACGGCAAATACGTGCAAACCGACTTCGGAGTCTTCGAACTCAAACACTTCTTCTCGAAGGCGTTGGAAACCGAATCGGGCGACGAGATCTCCAACCGCGTCATCAAGCAAATCATCAAAGAGGTCATCGAAAAAGAAGACGCGGCAAAGCCGCTCTCCGACGACAAACTCGCCGAACTGTTAAGCGAGCGTGGGTTCAAGTTGGCGCGACGCACCGTAACCAAATACCGCGAACAGCTCGGAATCCCCATCGCGCGCCTGCGCAAAAAAATCGACGCCATCAAATAATTTGCGTCTCGCTAACAAACGTCTAACATTTAATCGCTAACTTCACGACTCGCAATGCGAATTCATGCGACCACCGTCATTGGCGTTCTCAAAGACGGAAAAGGCGCGCTGGGGTCGGACGGGCAAATGACCCAAGGCGCGACGATTCTCAAGCACTCGACCGCGAAAGTGCGCCGATTGCACGGCGGAAAAGTGCTCGTGGGCTTTGCGGGCGCGACCGCCGACGCGATGACGCTTCTCGATCGGTTCGAGGAAAAACTCCAAGCGCACGGGGGCAAATTGGAACGCTCCGCCGTCGAACTGGCAAAAGAGTGGCGCACCGACAAGTATCTGCGCCGCCTCGAAGCGATGCTCGCCGTTCTCTCGTCCGAAAAAGCCCTCATCGTTTCGGGCACGGGCGACGTGATTGAACCCGAAGACGGCATCGTCGCCATCGGCAGCGGCGGAATGTATGCCCTGGCCGCCGCCCGCGCGATGATGAAATACTGCGATTTGGACGCGAAAACCATCGTAACCGAATCGCTCAAAATCGCGTCCGACATCTGCATCTACACCAATAGCAACATCAAAGTCGAGGAAGTCTAATTCATCTCTTATCGCTTAACAATGGCACGCAAAAGCTCGCAAGACGCTATGGAATCCGAAAAAAGCACGAACAACGGAAAACACTCGTCCGCCGAATCGCGCTCTCCGAAACAGCTCACGCCGCAACAAATCGTGCGCGAGTTGGACAAATACATCATCGGTCAGCACGAGGCGAAAAAATCCGTCGCCATCGCCTTGCGCAATCGCTATCGGCGGCAACAGGTTCAAGGTCCGCTCAAAGACGAAATCATGCCCAACAACATCATTATGATTGGGCACACGGGCGTGGGCAAAACCGAAATCGCGCGTCGCCTCGCCAAACTCGCGGGCGCGCCCTTCATCAAAGTCGAAGCCTCCAAATTCACCGAGGTCGGCTACGTCGGGCGCGACGTCGAATCGATGATTCGAGACCTGACCGACCTTGCCGTCAACATGGTGCGCCAAGAAAAATCCGCCGAAGTGCGCGACAAAGCCCGACAACTCGCCGAAGAGCGCATCTTGGACATCCTCCTGCCCCCCGTCAAAAAACAACTCTCCGCCAGCGAACTCGCCAAAAAGCTCGATGACATCGAAAACGAAGAGTTCGAACCCGAAACCGCCCGCGAGAGCGAACTCAACGACAAAAGCCGCGAAAAAATGCGCGAGCGTCTTCGCCAAGGCAAACTCGACGACCGCACCATCGAAATCGAAGTCGCCAGCGACATGCAAGGCATTATGCAAATTCTCGGTCCCTTCGGACCCGTCGAGGATTTGGGCGGCGCGCTCCAAGACCTGATGAGCGGCATTCCGAAAAAGCGCAAAAAACGTCGCGTAACCATCGCCGAAGCCAAAACCATCTTCGAGCAAGAGGAAATTCAAAAACTCATCGATATGGACGCGGTCGCCAAAGAGGCAATCCATCGCGTCGAAGAATCGGGCATCGTCTTCATCGATGAAATCGATAAAATCGCCTCCGCCGACGGCGCGCGCTCCGGACCCGACGTCAGCCGCGAAGGCGTGCAACGCGACCTTCTCCCCATCGTCGAAGGCTCGACCGTGATGACCAAATACGGAATGGTCAAAACCGACCACATTCTCTTCATCGCCTCAGGCGCGTTTCACGTCTCGAAGCCATCGGATTTGATTCCCGAATTGCAAGGGCGCTTCCCGATTCGCGTCGAACTCAAAAGCCTCACCGAAGACGATTTCGTCAAGATTCTCACCCAACCCGAAAACGCGCTCATCAAGCAATACGCCGCCTTGCTCAAAACCGAAGGCGTGGAGCTCGAATTCACCGACGACGGCATCCGCGAAATCGCCGCCACCGCCGCCCAAGTCAACGAATCCGTCGAAAACATCGGCGCGCGTCGCCTGCACACCATTATGACCAGCCTTCTCGAAGACTTGATGTTCGAAGTGCCCGAAAACTGCGCCAACAAGAAGGTCGTCATCGACAAAGCCTTCGTCGAAAATCGACTCAGCAAAATCGCCAAAGACCGCGATTTGAGCCGATACATTCTGTAATACTTTTCGTAATACCTTTCGTAAAGGTCGGCGCATGCAGAGCGAGCCGCCTCAAAGGCGGGCGACGTAAAATGACGGCAGAATCTTTGTGAAAAGATGACGTTTGCGTATATTTGCGATTGCGTTGCCAAAAGTTTTTCTCATAAGCGCGTCGTTCAAGCGCGCTCAATTCTTTAATCAACAAAACCTGCTCAAACGATGAAGAACCTCGTAATCGCCGTTGCCTTAACGGTCGCGGTTGCCGCAATCGGTTGCGGACCCAGCAAGGAAGAGCTCGAAAAGAAACGCAAGGCGGATTCAACGCGCGTCGCCGATTCGCTTGCCGCCGTCAAAAAGGCGCAAGAAGAGAAGGCGCGTCAAGATTCCATCGCCGCCGCAATCGAAAAAGCCAAGCAAGACTCGATCGCCAAGGCGGATTCGCTTGCCAAAGCCAAAGGCGGAAAGAAAAAGTAACCCAATCTCGCAAGACGCGGAAGAGCCACGTGCTCTTCCGCCTTGCGCGCAACGCTCAAAAACCACTGCGCAC
>JANWWM010000089.1 GCA_025055975.1 Chloroherpetonaceae bacterium
CGCGCCCATCGATGCGAAGTTGGAACTTGAATTGAAGCAAATCGCCATGCGAGCGTTCAACGCGATGGGGTGCCGCGATTACGCTCGAATCGATTTTCGCGTCTCGAAATCGGGCAAGCCGTTTGTCGTCGATGTCAATCCCAACCCCGACATTTCGCAAGACGCGGGACTGGCGCGCTCGGCGAAAGCGGCGGGAATTGAGTATCCCGCGCTGATTCGCAAAATCGCAAGGTTTGCGTTGGCGCGTCAGAAGGCATAAGGCGAAATCGCCGCTTGAATTTTCAAATGGCTCGCCGAGCGAAGCGAGGAATCCGAAGCGACGGATTCTTCGCCTCGCTCAAACGCGACATGTCATTGCGTCGGACCGTTGTCGACGCGGCTTTCAATCACGGCTTGAATGGAGGCGGGGACGCGAGAAAGCAAATCTACGCCTGCCGCCGCCTCGATGGCATCGACCGTTGTACGATACGAACCCCAGTTGTTGTTGCGGATGCCTTGCGTGTTCGGCATATCGACGGCGATGACGCGAGTTGAGGTCGTAACGCGCGTCGCGTCGTCGCCCGAAGCCGCAGGCAGCACGACGACCACCTTCCAAATGCGTTGCGGAACGGTAACCCTGCCGTTATCAATCGTCGTGCGATAGCCGTTTGAGCCTGTGCCGCCCACGCCGTATTGACCCATAATCACGTAGCACTCGTTGCCTTGATTGACAAGCGAGCGAATGTAATCTTCCATTCTCACCCAAGGACCTTGATTGTTGTCGGGCGCTTGCGGAATCATATTCGTCATCAAGAAGGTCTCGGAGTTGTGAGCGACGGTTCTCGTGCGGTCGGCGGAAGGGCAGTTGTGTCCGCGATCGAAGCCCGAACCAGAGTAGCTGGAGGCGCTCACGCGATACCAATCCGCAGGCAACGCGTTGTCGGCGCGGAAATCGTCTTGACGCGGCGTAGAGCCAAGCCACGACGCGTCAAGATGCCACGACACCCAGTTCGGAATGCCTTTGTCGCGGTGATACGAAAGCGCGTAGCCAACCTTTTCCATCAGATAGTTCGTGGGCGAATTGACGCTCGCAACCGCGCCCGACGGATTGCCCATGTTGAGATGAACGCTGGCGGGCGGAGGCGGAAGCGAAAAGCTCGTGATGGAGATGTCATCGATGTTGATGCGATTGCCGCCGCCCGAAACTTTGCGAATCTCGATGCGAACCGTTCCCGCAATGTTCGCCGTGAACGAAGCGGTTTGAAGCGTCGCGCTGGACGTCGTAACCGTCGAGCCGATTTTCGTCCAAGTCGAGCCGCCGTTGGTCGAAGCCCAAAGTTCCCACGAGCTTGCGCCATCGGAGCCGAAGACCGCATGGCGCACCGTAATCGTGCCCGCGCCCGCAGAGCGATCAAAATTCATCGTGATGCGTCCGTTGTTGATGACGCGAGCCGAGCGAGAGCCGACGAAGCGGTCGCTGCTTGAACTGCCAATGAGCGCGTCGGAAAGCGTCCAAGAACCCGTGCCAAGCGTTACCGTCGCCGTCGCGTAAGACGTTTTCGTGCCGCTCTCAAAGCCTTCGGTCGTCGTTGAAAGGCTTTGCGCGAGATTTTCGGCTTCGACTTTCGTAACGACGCTCGTGGTCGCGTCCGAAGCGTCGGGCGCGTTAATCGAGTTGTCGGAGCAGGCGCTAACGGCGATCGCCAAAACGATGGCGGCGAAAAGATGTCGGAGTTTGAGCATAGTTGTCGATGATGATTTGCGGTTGTCGAGTTGATGAAAAAGCGAAGAAAAACTCTCGTCGCGCGTTGAACGGTCGCTCAAAGCGGATTCGAACTTGGAGGCAAGCGCGGACTTGCCGTGGCTGTTGGACGAGATTGAAGACGAAAGGCGAAGAGGAGATGCGCCTTTCACGACTTTGGCGGCGTTGTTATGCGATGCTTTCGCGCCCTCTGCGCGTTTGGTCGAAGCATAGTCCCTCGCAGGAAGGGAAACTCGTTCCGTTCCCGCGACAAACGGGATATGCTTAGTCATCTTTGTTCGTTGCCGTCGTCGTCATTTTGCGTTGAAGTTTGAGAAGCGTTCAAAAAGCGGTTGCAAAGGTAGACGACGGCTTGTTACAAAATCGTAAAATCTTGATGAAATTTTCGTTATCGCTCAATGCCAAGCATGGAGAGCATCACGGCGTATTCGAAGGCGAGTTCTTTGAGGTAATCGTATCGACCGCTCGCGCCGCTGTGCCCCGCGTCCATATTGATTTTGAGCAACAGCAAATTCGAATCGGTTTTGAGCGCGCGCAATTTCGCCACATACTTCGCAGGCTCCCAGTATCCGACCTGACTATCGTTCAGCGACGTGGTTACCAAGATGTTCGGGTAATGTTTTCGCGCAAGGTTCGAATACGGGCAA
>JANWWM010000016.1 GCA_025055975.1 Chloroherpetonaceae bacterium
CTTCCTGCGTTCCGCCAATTTCGACATTATAGAACGTGAGATTTCCTTTGATTCTTGCTGTCGCTGTTACGTTTCCTGATGTTGAGTTCTTGTCGACATTCGCTCTAAACACGAATTTGGAAGTTCCTGCCGAGAAAGTTCCTGAAACAAGATGTATCGCGGTTGCAGTGACACTGTAACTTGACGTTCCGGATGTTCTTCGCGCTCTCACAAGCAAGTTGTATGTCGTGTTTGTTCCCGCGTTAAATGTTGCTCCCGCGCCGTTGATTGAAATTAGCGTATAGGTGTCAGACTGATCTGCATCGGCAACTGTATAGTTTCTGGTGTATGTCGCGCCTGTTCCACCGTTGAAGGTTCCGCCCGTTACGGAAATTTTCGTAAATCCGATTGTCCCTGCTCCGTTGAAGGTTCCTGAACTTAGCGTGAAATCTCCAAGTTCGTGAGAACCCGAGTTCAGCGTCAGCGTGCCGCCGTTTATTGTGAGCGTTCCCGCCAAGAAGTTAGCGCCTGAATTGACTTGAAGCGTGCCTGTGGTAAGGGTTACGGTTCCATTGCACTCAAAGTTCGCCCCGATTTGCACCGTGCCTGTAAAACCATTGATGGTGAAGTTACCGTCCCAAGCGGGAATGTTCGTGAGCGGACCGCCAGGCGTGGGAGACAATCCGTTAAATAAGGCTTCATCACTGCCGTCTGGATAGCCGTTTTCACCATCATCCGTGCCGCTTTCAAGAAACCAGTTTGCGCCGATTTGCCAATCGTTCCCTGTCGAGGAATTCCAGCGGAATGTGCCTTGAGCAAGAGAAACGCCGTAATTTGACAAGCACAGCAGCAAAGCGAGTAGTAGGGTTCGGGTCATAAAGGGAAAAAGGGAAGTTTTGCGTTTTTGTTCCGTAAAGCCGTTTTTGGGTTTGCGCAGCAGAGCAAATATAACTTGATTTTTCTTCTCGTCAAACTTTCCATCAAAATCCGTTCCAATCGCAAAAAGCGCGTCTTTTTGTCGGTTTTTTGGTTTAGGTCGGCAAAAAAGTGTTACGAGAAGTAAAAGCGGTAATGCCGCCTTGCGCTTTTTCATTGGGGGCGCGTTTCGGGGGCAGGGTTGGCGCTTTGTCGGAATCGGGGGCGAGGCTATTTTGCGCTCGCCACTGCGCTTTTGTGGATTCCTCGCTTTCGCTCGGAATGACAAAAGAACGCTCCAAACGATGTCATTCTGAACGGAGCGCAGCGAAGTGAAGAATCCATCTTTCGCATTCACGATTTGCGACGTTCGTGGATTCCTCGCTTTCGCTCGGAATGACAATTCGCAATTGACAATTCGCAATTCGCACTCTTTATGGATTCCTCGCTACGCTCGGAATGACAAGGAACGCTCCAAAACGATGTCATTCTGAGCGGAGCGCAGCGGAGTGAAGAATCCACGTGTGGATTCCTCGCTACGCTCGGAATGACAATTCGCAATTGACAATTCGCAATTCGCAATCTTTATGGATTACTCGCTACGCTCGGAATGACGAAAGAACGCTCAAAACGACAATTCGCAATCCAATCGTCCAACAAGATGACCTACCAGCACATCATCGTTTCGAAGGAGACGGAGCGAAAGTTCGCCGTCGCGCAACTGAATCGTCCGCAGGCGCTCAACGCGCTCAATTTTGAGTTGATGACGGAGCTTGTCTCGGCGTTTCGGGATTTCGCCAAAGACCCAGTGGTCAACGCCGTCGTGCTTGCGGGGAACGAAAAAGCCTTTGCCGCCGGCGCCGACATCAAAGAAATGGCGACCGCCACGAGCGTCGAAATGCTCACGAAGGGCTACTTGGAAATGTGGGACGAGCTGCACGCCTTCAAGAAGCCCATCGTCGTGGCGGTTTCGGGCTATTGCTTGGGCGGCGGCTTGGAACTGGCGATGATTGGCGACATCATCATCGCTTCCGAGACGGCGAAGTTCGGTCAGCCCGAAATCAACATCGGCGTGATTCCTGGCGCGGGCGGCACGCAACGCCTCGCGCGTCTTGCGGGCAAAATGAAAGCGATGGAACTCATCTTGACGGGGCGACAATTCGGCGCGGAAGAAGCCTTGCAAATGGGTCTTGCAAACAAAATTTTTCCCGTCGACTCCTATCTCGACGAAGCCAAAAAACTTGCGGCGGAAATCGCCTCAAAGCCGCCGATGGCGGTTCGCCTCGCCAAAGAAGCCGTGCTTCGCGCCGCCTCGACGAACTTGCAAAACGACGTGGAGTTCGAGCGCCGACTTTTCGCCTTGCTCTTTGCGACCGAAGACATGCGCGAAGGCATGCAAGCCTTCATCGAGAAGCGAAAGCCCGTTTGGAAAGGCAGGTAGGAACGACTTACGCGACCCGTTGAACGACGATGGAAGCGTCGCGCATTGAGCGGAGCTTTTCCAACGCCTCGATTCCGCTCAACTGCTTGAAGCGCGCGCTGGCGAGTTTTCCCGACAGATATTCCAACGCGCCCACGCCGTCGGGGGTTTGAGCGAGAATTTGTCCCGTGCCGCGCGAGTAGGTCATTTCCGCCATCGCCCTCGTGAGCGAGAGCGGCGCGACGGGCGGAGCGAGTTCGACGGGCAGGCGAGTCGCCGCTCTTGGCGCGGTCAGCGACAGACAATCGTGAATCGCGGCAAGCAATTGCGCGCCAGTGACAGGCTTGATGAGGTAGCCGCTCGCGCCCAATTTCAAGCACTCCATCACGTAGTTTTCGCCTGAAATCGCGCTGCACACGATCGTGAGCGGAAGCGTTACGCCCTCTCGCTCGGCGCGCCTGAGCAATTCAAGACCGCTCGCGTTGGGCAAGAGCAAATCCATGAGCGCCAAGTCGTAAGAATGGCTTTTGAGCCGTTCAAAAGCCGCGTTGCCGTCGCTCACGACATCGATGTCGAGCGAAAGTGGCGACAGAGTCGCTCGGAACAGTTGGGCATCGACGGGATTGTCCTCGACGATGAGCATGCGGACGGAATCGGACATGCGTCGCTATGCGATTTTTCGGCGAAATTGCCTTATGTTTCCCTCGCCCAATCACGACGGAGCGGGCAAATATAGCGGTTCAACCCGACATTATTTACGTTGAAAAAATTTTCTCGACGATATCCAAGTCCGACCCTGAACGATCTTTTGGCGCAAGCGCGCGAAGCGATGTCGGAAGCCATCGCGCCCTACTCGAACTTTCGCGTTGGCGCGGCGTTGCTGACGAAGAACGGAGCGATTTATCGCGGGCACAACATCGAGGTCGCTTCGTATTCGCTGACGATGTGCGCCGAGCGCGTGGCGCTGTTCAAAGCCCTCAGCGAAGGCGAGCGCGAGTTCGAGTCGATTCTCATCGTCGCCAGTTCGGGCGACTTCTGCGCGCCGTGCGGCGCGTGCCGACAGGTCTTGATGGAATTCGCCCCCTCGCTCGTGGCGCATCTTGTCGACAAGGACGGTCGCTTCAAATCGTTTTCCATTTCCGAACTTCTGCCCGAATCCTTTTCCAAGCGCAACCTTGACCATCTCTTCCGAAACGCCAATGCCAAAACTTCGCGCAAAGCCCGTCAATCCAAAGGCGCTCACGGGAAAAATTGAAGTCATCGCGGGCTGCATGTTTAGCGGCAAGTCCGAAGAGTTGATTCGCCGATTGCGTCGAGCGCAGATTGCGAAACAAAAAGTGGCGATTTTCAAGCCCGCGATCGACACTCGATACAGCAAGGACGAAATCGTTTCGCACAGCGCGGCGAAGATCGCTTCGAAGGTCGTTTCGCATTCGAGGGAGATTTTGGAAAAATCGCGCGACGCGGAAGTCGTTGGCATCGATGAAGCGCAATTTTTCGACGACGGCATCGTCGATGCGTGCGAAACGCTCGCCAACGAGGGCAAGCGCGTCATCGTCGCCGGGCTCGACTTGGACTATCGCGGCAAACCCTTCGGCGCGATGCCGTTCTTGCTCGCCATCGCCGACGAGGTGTTGAAGACTCAAGCCGTGTGCATGAAATCGGGCTTGCCCGCCACGCGCACGCAACGCCTGACGGAAAGCGATCAACTCGTGCTCATCGGGCACTCGAACGTCTACGAAGCGCGCCACCGCGCCTTTTTCGATCCGCCGAAAGAGTCGTAACGACGCGAGGCGGAACTTAACGATTTCGTTATGCGCTCGCGCTCGCGTTTTGCCGATAAAATTCAATATCTTTCTCGCGTCTCTTTCAACGAACAGCGAAGGAGCGAAGACATGCACGCCGAACAAACGCATCGCGATCGCGCCTTTGGCTTTGCGACGCGCGCCATTCACTATGGGCAAGAGCCTGACGCGACGACGGGCGCCGTCGCGCCGATTCTCTCGCTCGCCACCACCTACAAGCAAGACGGCGTCAATCAACCGCGCGGCGGCTTTGAATACTCCCGCGCTCAAAATCCCACGCGCGCCCAATTGGAAACGGTTTTGGCAGGCTTGGAAAACGCCGAGTTCGCCAACGCTTTCGCGTCGGGACTCGCCGCGCTGGCGGGCTTGATGAGCCTTTTTGCCCCTGGCGATCACATCATCGCGGGCGACGACCTTTACGGCGGAACGGCGCGTTACTTCGACCAAGTTCTGTCGAAATACGGCATCGAGTTTTCATACATCGACGCGACCAATCTCGACGCGCTCGAACGCGCCATCGCTCCCAATACGAAGCTCATCTACTTGGAATCGCCGACGAACCCGATGCTTCGCCTTGCCGACATTCGCGCCGTTTCGGAACTGGCGAAACGGCGCAACGTTCTTCTTGCCGTCGACAACACCTTCGCCACGCCGTATCTGCAACGCCCGCTCGAACTCGGCGCGGACGTGGTTTTGCACAGCTCGACGAAATACTTGGGCGGACATAGCGACATCGTGGGCGGCGCGTTGATGACGAACCGACGCGACCTCTACGAAAAATTCCAGTTCCATCAAAAAGCCGTCGGCGCCGTGCCATCGCCCTTCGACTGCTGGCTCTTGATGCGCTCGATCAAAACGCTCGCGCTTCGAATGGAAAAACATTGCGAAAACGCGCTTGCCGTCGCGCAGTTTCTCGAGCGCAGCGGCGCGGCAAAAAAGGTTTATTACCCCGGCTTGCCCTCCAATCCGTTTCACGAGCTTGCCAAGCGACAAATGCCCAAGGGCTTTGGCGGAATGGTCAGCGTCGACTTGGGCGGCAGAGCCGAAGCGGAAGCCTTCATCAAGGAGTTGCGCCTCTTCATCTTCGCCGAAAGTCTCGGCGGCGTGGAAAGTTTGGCTTGTTTTCCTTGGGAGATGACGCACGCTTCCGTGCCCATCGAGCGCCGGCTCAAACTGGGCTTGACCGAAGGATTGATTCGCCTCTCCGTTGGCATCGAGGACAAAGAGGATTTAATCAATGAGCTGGAACGCGCGCTTTCCGCCGCGCAAGTCGCCGTGGCGACCTAAAATCGCTTAACCATGCCTTAACTATGCAAAACATCGACAAGCTTTTGGACTTGCTTTCCATTCACGCCGAAGTGCAACACAAGTTCATCGCGGAGCAAGACGCCATCAACGCCGAAATCCGCCAACTGCGCTCCGACGCGCAAGACTTGCGCACGGACTTGCTTCAATTGCGGGCGGAGTTCCAACAACTGCACAACGATCTGTCCAAAATCTGCATGATTCTCGCCACGCCCAAGGCGAACCGAATGGAATTCGCCGTGTCCATCTTCGGCGATGAGTTTGAGAGAATGAAGGAATCCGAAAACAACGCTCAACCCAATCCCAACAATGCAACCTGAAGACAAACTCTTGGATGCGTTTGGCATCTTGGCGGATTTGCAACAGCGCGCCTACGAAAAAGCGCATGCGATAACGGAAACCATCGGCGACCTGCGGCGCGACGTGCAAGAGATTCGCATCGATATGCTTCAAATTCGCACCGCGCTCCAACAACTGCATTCCGACTTTGTGCGCGTGGCGTATCTTTTGGCGGAGCAAGCCGAGCAAGAAAAAGCGAAGCAAGCGTAACCTTGTTTCTTTTTGCATTTCGCGGGTTGAAACTTATATTCGGCGCGAATTCCGCAGCCAAGTCATCGCCAAACTTCTAAACAGCCCAAAATCGCAATGTCGTTCACGGGTAGCATCAAAGGTTGGACGATTACCGAAATGTTGCAACTCATCCGCCAGCTCAAAAAAACGGGCGCGATGATCGCCGAAGTCTCCACCTCCTACGGAGACGTGACGAAAACAGTATACTTCCGCAACGGGCTTGTCATCGCCGTCGATACGGGCAGCGACGACTTGGGCGCGGTTCTTCTCGAAGAAAATCTCATCACGCGGCAAGATCTCGACGAAGCCATCGCGCTTCAAAAAGCCAAATACCCCGACAAACGCATCGAGCAGATTCTTTTGGCGACCAAAAAAGTCGACGCGCCGAAAGTCGTCAAAGCCATTCGCATTCAGATTGAGCGCACCATCACGTCGCTCCTGCAAGAAAAGAGCGTCAAGGTCAACTTCGATCCCGACGCGCCGCTCACCGTGCAGGCGTTGAGCACGGGCGTGGACATTCAGGGCATTATGCTCTCCGCGTCGGTCAAAGTCGACGAACTCGGTCTCGTCAAACAGCGCATTCCCAGCACGACCCTCGTTCCCAAAATCACCAAACGCGGCGAAGAGGAAAAAAACGAAATCGCGCTCAAGCTCGTCGAGTGGAAAGTCTTTCTCGCCATCGATGGCAAGACCGACATCAAGACGCTGGCGCTCAAGCTCAAAATGGACGAGGTGCAAGTGATGAAAGCGCTCGTCGTGCTTTTGGACGGCAAGTGGGTCGAATTGCCCCAAGCCGCCGCTACGGAGCGCAAGCGCGTCCTCATCGTCGATGACAGCGCCGTGATTCGCATGGCGGTCAAAAAAGCCCTCGCCGATTCGGGCTACGAACTCTTGGACGCGGGCACGGGCGAAATCGGCTTGAAACTCGCCAAAGAAAAACAACCGCACCTCATTCTGCTCGACGTGATGCTTCCCGACACGACGGGCTTGAAAGTTTGCAAAACGCTCCGAACCGAACTGGAAATCACCACGCCCATCGTGATGCTCTCCGCCAAAGACGCGGAAATCGACCGAAACCTTGGCATTCACGCGGGCGCCAACGACTACGTCACCAAACCCTTCAAAGACGCGGACTTGGTGAGCGTGGTCGACAAATACTTAAAACAAGCCGAAGGCTCGTCGTCCTGACCGCTTGATCAAAAGACGATTTTCAAACATAATCTCTTAAACAGAACGCCCGTTCAATACAACTTATGCCGAAGGCTCTCATTATCGACGACAGCGCGGTAGAGCGCACGATCATCTCCAAAGTGATGATTGCGCTGGGCTACACCATTCTCGAAGCCAACGATGGCGAAGAGGGCGAAGAAAAAGCCCGCACGATGAAACCCGACGTCATCTTGCTCGATGTCGTGATGCCCAAAAAAGACGGCTTCCAAGTGTGCCGAAACCTCAAAAAAGACGCGACGACGGGGAAAATCCCCATCATTATGATCACCTCGAAAAACCAAGAAAGCGACAAGTTCTGGGGCATGAAACAAGGCGCCGACGTCTATCTCGTCAAGCCTTTCACCGAAGAAGATCTCGTTTCCGCCGTCAAGAAGGCGACGAGTAGCTAACGACCTTTGCGGACTTTATCAACCCGTTTGACGCGATGAACAACGAGCAACTCGCTGAACAACTGGCGCGACTAAACTTTACCATTCCCGCCGGCGTGTCGCTGCGCGACTTGGAGGGCATGGCAAGCGTTCTGGAACGGCTCAAAGCTCTCGGAGCCGACAAAACTGACGCCGCCACGCGCGAAGACGAAGAGGCGCGCGAACAGTTCATCGCCGTCCTCATCGGCGAAAGAGAAGTTGGGTTTCGCGTCGTGGACATCGAAGCGATTTTGGACGTGCAGAAAATCACGCCCGTTCCTGGACTGCCGAACTTCGTGCTTGGCGTGTGCAACGTGCGCGGCGAAATCACTTCCGTCGTCGACATTCATCGCATTTTCGGCATCGAGGCTCGACGACAAAAAACGCGCCGCCAAAAAGCCGCCGAAAAAATGGTGATTCTGCGCAACAACAAGTTCTCCGTCGCCTGCGTCGTCGATGCCGTCTTGGACGTGTTCCGCGTCGCCGAACCCGACATCGAGAAGGTCAACGCCGCCGATGGCGAAATGGAGCGGCTTGCGCCGTTTGCGCGCGGCTTGTATGTTCGCCCCGACGCGGCGGGCAAACGCGACGAGGTGATTTTGATTGACACCAAGAAACTATTGGATTCGCCCGAAATGACGCAATTCCAATAGTCCGCGTCTCAAAACGCGATGAAAACCCGTTAGGCGCAATTTTTCTCAACTTCAAATTTTCCGACAATGGCAACGAATCCGCAACAATCCAGCGAGCAAAGCAAAGACGCATTGAATCTGGGCATTGACCTCGACAGCATCTTGGGCGACGTGCTGAGCAACGAGCAACAAGCCGCCGCCGTCTTCTCGACCGACGACGAGGGCATTCTCCGCATCGATGGCGACCGCATCATCTTGGAAGTCGACGAAGAACTCGAGCAAGGCATCGATGAAGAAGCCAAGATGTTCCAAGCCAACGACTACTACAAAAACAAGGATTGGTTCAACGCGCTCATCGTCGCGCTCGCGCTCAACATCCGTTTCAAGCAAGGCGTGGGCAAGCGTAGCGACGCCATCGTGCGCCGTCAAGACGAGATTCTCTTCGAGTGCAACTATCACATCGCCGCCGACCATCTCAACAAAGTCAAAACCACCAAAGGCGACGAGCAGATAGAACACAAACTCGCCGCCATTATGCACCTCTACACCGCCCTCGACCAAACGCCGCTCAAAGGTCAGGAGCAATACCGCGAAAAAGCCAAGCAAATCATCGAAAGCATGGTGTCGCGCGACCGAGCGGGCGGACAAGCCTACATCAAAGCGGGCTTCTTCAAGAAAATCGTCGTTCCGTCGCTCGAAGACAAAGCCCAAAAAGCGTTCTATTGGAAAGACCGAGCGGCAAACGAAAAAGACCCCGTCCGCAAGGAGTTCTACCTCTTGATGACGTTCGCTTCTGACATCGGCTACTTCCCCTACCAACTCGCTCTCGCCAACTTTTACCTTGAAGCGGGACGATTGGACGAAGCCTGCCGCTACATCAAAGTCGCCCTCCCGCTCATCAAAGACGAGGGCGCGAATTTCCTGCTTGGCGTGCGCAAAAAAGATCCGAATTACAGCGACAATTTCATCGAGCGTCGCTTGAAATCCGACATCAAGCAATTGCGCGGTCGCTTCGAAAACCCCGACGCGAAAGAAGCCAACGAAAAAGACGAAGCGCGAAAAGCGCAGATGACCAAGCAACGCATTCGCAAATTCCTCGAAACCGTCGACCTTTGGGAAAAACAAATGGAGGGAATGAAAGTCGACGTGCCTTTCAAAAACTCCACGTTGCGCGTCGCTTACTTCAGCGCCCTCGTGGATTTGATGGATGAGGTAACGAAGAAAATGCCTGGCATCGTCGTTCAAGATTACATCGATCGATACAAGACGACCGAAGTGCGCAGCGTGCAGAACCCCAACATCTTGAACTTCATCGATTTCAGCTTCAAAAATTGCATCGTCCCCGACGAAAAAACCGTGCAAGGTCTCGTCGTGGAAGGCGACGCGGAAGCCAAGCTCGACAAACTGATGAAGTCGGTGGTCGATTATTTCAACGCGGAACTTGGCATCTCAAGCAAACCGCTCCCTGAAATGAAGGCGAATGTCGCCCGCGACGTCGACGAACTCGTCAGAGCGATGAAGGCGCAGGGCTACAAGTTCAAATCCACCCCTGCGCTGACGAAGTAACCCCCTCGCGCGCAACGAAATGCGAAACGGGATAGGTCGCAGGCGGTCGCTTGCGACTTGTCCCCTTCTCAATCGCCAAACGCTTCTCGCCCGCAAAACCGACGACGCTCAAACGCATAAAGCGCGACATGAACGCGCGCTTGGGTCTCTTGCGTCGACTTTGTTTTGCGCATCAAATTTTTTCTTACTTTCAAGCGTTGAACCGCTTGCAAAGTTGCCTCAAATTCAAGATTGAAGTTTATGGATTACCGATTTACCAAGTGGGACGAGCGAAGCCAAAAGCGCCAATCGTCGCTCGAAAAAATGCTCAAAGCGTTCAATCAGCTTTTGATTTACACCAACGGCGACGCGAACCAAGCGCTGCAATGGCTCACCGAGATGGATCGCCAATACGGACTGGGCGACGACGAAATGGGCATCGGCGATTTCATCGAATATCTCAAACGCGAGGGCTACCTCGAAGAACCCTCGCGCGACGGGATGTTCAGCATCACGAGCAAAACCACCAAGAAAATTCGAGAAGAATCGCTCAACGAAATTTTCACCTCGCTTCGCAAGCAATCGCAGTTTGGCAATCACAAAATCCCCAAGACGGGATCTTCCGACGAGCGCGTTCCCGAAACGCGCAACTGGAAGTTCGGCGACTCTCTGCAAAATCTCGACCTGACGCAAACCCTTCAAAACGCGCTCAAACACAGCGACCTTGACGACATCGTCCTTTCCGAAGACGACTTCCGCGTCTATGAAACCGAACATCAAACCACCTGCGCCACGGTTTTGATGATCGATGTTTCGCACTCGATGATTCTCTACGGCGAAGACCGCATCACGCCCGCCAAGAAAGTCGCCATGGCGCTCGCCGAGCTGATTCTCACGCGCTATCCGAAAGACAGCCTCGACATTCTGCTCTTCGGCGACGAAGCTTGGCAAGTCGAAGTGAAAGATTTGCCCTTCATCAGCGTCGGACCGTATCACACCAACACGAAAGCGGGGCTTGCGCTCGCGCGCCAAATTTTGAAGCGCAAGAAAAATCAAAACAAACAGATTTTTATGATTACCGACGGCAAGCCCTCCGCCATCAACGAAGGCGCGAAGATCTACAAAAACTCCTTCGGGCTCGACCGCAAAATCGTCAACAAAACCCTCGACGAAGCCGTGATGTGTCGGCGCGACAAAATCACCATCACGACCTTTATGGTAACGAGCGATCCGTATTTGCAAGGCTTCGTCAACGAACTTACGCAAGCCAATCAAGGACGCGCCTATTTCAGCGGCTTGGACAATCTGGGCGAGTATATGTTCGTCGATTACATCAGAAATCGACGCAAGAAATTGCGATGAGGAGACGACCAATGATCGCGACGGAAAAATCGCTCACGGGCGAGGCGTTGTTGGAGTTGCAACGAGCGACGGGCAAACGCTACGAGCTCGTCAAGGGAATTCCCGTTGAAACGATGCCCGCAGGCGGCAAGCACGGCTATATCGCGTCCAAGATTGAGCGCAAACTTGGCACGTTTGTCGAGGAACGACATCTCGGTTTCGTTTTCACGGCGGAGACGGGGGTGTATTTGGAGCGCAATCCCGACACGGTGCGTGGCGCCGATGTTACCTTCGTCTCCCGAACCAAAATCCACGCCTACGACGACATCGATTCGGGCTTCCTAACCGCGATTCCCGACCTCGTCGTTGAGGTCGTCTCGCAACCCAATCAACTCGCCGACGCGCTCAACAAAGTCCAAGAATGGCGGCGCGCGGGCGTGTCCGAAGTCTGGCTCGTCGATGCGGAGCGAAAAACGGTCTCGGTTTATTCAAACGACGGCGTCCAAACGCTCAACGAAACCGACACCCTCGTCGGCAAGAACCTTCTTGACGGCTTCTCGCTCCCCATCAAAACGATTTTTAGTTAAGACAACAACGCATCGGTTTATGAAAGACATCACGAAAATCAGAACGCTCGGAGAATTGAAGCGCGCAGGGTATCGCACGCGCTCCGTCAAGGACGAGATCCGCGAGAATTTGATTCAAAAGATGAAGGATGGGGAAAATCCCTTTCCCGGCATCATCGGCTACGAGCGCACGGTGATTCCGCAGCTGCAAAACGCCATTCTCTCCAAGCACGACATCATTCTGCTTGGGCTTCGCGGACAAGCCAAAACCAAAATGATTCGCTTGATGGTCAACTTGCTCGACGAGTTCATTCCCGTCATCAAAGGCTCGGAAATCAACGACGACCCGTTCAAGCCCATTTCGAAATACGCGCGCGAGAAAGTCCTGCACGAAGGCGACGAGACCGAAATCGCATGGCTTCATCGCTCCGAGCGTTACGGCGAAAAACTCGCCACGCCCGACGTGACGATCGCCGACCTCATCGGCGACATCGACCCCATCAAAGCCGCCTCGCAAAAGCTCACCTACGCCGACGAGAACGTCATTCATTACGGCATCATTCCGCGCACGAATCGCGGCATTTTCGCCATCAACGAGCTGCCCGACTTGCAACCGCGCATTCAAGTTGGCTTGCTCAACATTATGCAGGAAAAAGACATTCAAATTCGCGGCTTTCAAGTGCGAATCCCGCTTGATATTTTCATCATCTACTCCGCAAACCCCGAAGATTACACCAATCGCGGCAACATCATCACGCCTTTGAAAGACCGCATCGATTCTCAAATCATCACGCACTATCCGAAGACGATCGAAATCGGCATCAAAATCACGGAGCAGGAAGCATGGACGAAGCGTCCGTCGGAAGTCGAGGTGCGCGTGCCGCATTACTTCAAGGAAATCATCGAGCACATCGCCTTCGAAGCGCGTCGGAGCGAATATGTCGACCAAAAGTCGGGCGTTTCGGCGCGGCTCACGATTACCGCCATGGAAAACCTCGTCAGCAGCGCGGAACGGCGCGCCATTATGCACGACGAATCCGAATCCTGCGTGAGAATTTCGGACCTGTTCCTCGTCGTGCCCGCCATCACGGGCAAGGTCGAACTCGTCTACGAAGGCGAGCAAGAGGGCGCGATCAACGTGGCGAAGTTGCTCATCGGCAAAGCCATCAACCAAGTTTTCAAGAAATACTGCCCCGACCCCAACAAGAAACTTCAAGGACAAAGCCCTTACGCGACCATTACGGGATGGTTCTCGCAAGGCAACCACGTCGACATTTACGACGATATGAAGTTCGAGGAGTATTTCAAGGCGCTCGATAAGGTCAAAGGCTTGCGCGAGTTCGCGGAAAAGACTTTCCAAACCAAAGACAAGCAAGAGCTTGCTTCCGCGATGGAGTTCGTTCTGGAAGGCTTGCACCAAAACTCGATGGTGGGCAAAGACGAATTGGAAGCCTCGCGCACGTATAGCGATATGATTGGCAAGATTATGTCGAGCGTCGGCGGCTCCAAGTTCGAGCGATGAATTTTTGAGACCAACGTTTCTCGCCTGCGTTGCGGACGAAACGACGCATTTTCTCGCCCCGCTCCGCTTGTGCGCTGCGTCACAGCCCTTGCGCGACGCTTCTCATATACTTAACGGGCGCAGTTTCCAATTGAGAACAGAAACATTTTAATGCGTTTGGACGCGGACATATTAGACGCGAGCGCATGCGTTATGCTTGCAGAAGCGGCGGCGCAAAACGTTTTATCCCACGAGGGCGCGGAGATGACGGAACGGTTGCTTTTGAATGTTTTGCAGGCGCTTCCCGAGCCTGTGCTCGTTGCGACGCTTGAACAGACGATTTGCTTCGCAAACGATTCCGCCCGCGCCACCCTTGTTCCTTCGACGCGCGACGACATCGTTGGGTCACCGCTCTCTTCCCTCGTGACATCTGGCTCGGAGACTTTCAGCGATTGGCTTAAAAAGCCTCTCTGTTCCACGTCCTTCGTTTCCGAACAATTTGATTTTGCCACCTGTCAAGGCTCAAAGTCTTTTTGGATCGACGCTTGCTCAATACGCGACGACATGCGCGCGTATCTTTTGATTCGTTTGAGAGCTCCCGACGCGCAACAGTCAGCGGTGCAATCGCTCGCGGTTCGCGTCGATATGCTTCAACAAGAAATCGCCATGCGTCGGGCGGCGGAAGCGCGACTTCAAGAAAGCCTAATCGAGTTAGAACGCGCCAAAAAACAATTGGAACAGCTTGCGACCGTCGATAGCCTGACGGGCATTCCGAATCGGCGCAGCATCGACGAAACCTTGCGACGCGAGTGGTCAAAAGCGATGCGCAACGGCGAACCGCTCGCGGCGATAATGGTCGATATCGATCATTTCAAGGACTATAACGACGCTTACGGACACCAAGCGGGCGATCTCTGTTTGAAGCAAGTCGCAAACGCGATTCGCGCTTCGCTCCGACGCTCGACCGATTTCGTCGGGCGATACGGCGGCGAAGAGTTCCTCGTCTTGCTCGAAAACTCCGATTGGGAAAAGGCGGCGAAAATGGCGGAAAAAATCTGCGAAGCCGTGCGCGAGCTGCGCATTCCGCACTCGGCTTCTGCGACGGCAAAGGTCGTTACCGTGAGCGCGGGCGTCAACGTTACGATTCCAAAGCCGCAATCGTCGATTGAAAAGTTCATCGGCGACGCGGACGCGGCGCTCTACCAAGCCAAACGCAAAGGACGCAAGCAGTTCGTTCTGCATCAGAGAGCGGTTAAAGCTCGTTTGCAACGCCGAAAAGTTCGTTCATAAAGCGGGTTTGCCGCGAAACGAAAAAGCCCATCGCAAGATGGGCTTTTTGATTTTGCGCCGTGGCGTCCAGCGCGTCATCGCAATGAGGTTGCCCGTCATCGTGGCGAAAAAAACGCATTCAATCGCGCCACTCGCGCAATTCATTGAGCGATTTCTTCGCAACGGAGAGAGCGGGTTTGGGTTTTCGCGCAAAACTTCGGCATTGGTTGCGCGACTTTGGCGCAAGTCGTAACTTTTTTGACGGCTCGTTCATCAATGGAACGCCAGCCCAAACGCGAGAACGTTTTGCGCGTCCACGTTCCTTCAAGATTCGAGAAAGCGCGTTTCATTCCCATCTTGGCGCAACGCTCACGAGACTGACGATGAAAGAAAATTTTTTCCCTTTTGAGTTCGAGAGCGGCAAAACGGCGGCATGTCGCTACGCCGAATTCGGCGACGATGGCAATCCGCCGATGCTGTTCATTCACGGTTATGGGGCGATGTGGCAACATTGGGAGCGCAACATCGCCGCGTTTGAAGGCGACCACAAAATTTACGCGCTTGATTTGCTCGGCTTTGGCGAATCCGAGAAGCCCAACGCGCGTTACGGCTTGTCGCTATGGGCGCAGCAAATCGCGGCGTTTTCGCGCTTCAAGAATTTGCGGCAGATGATTCTCGTCGGACACTCGATGGGCGCGGCATCGAGCCTGTGGTTCGCAAACGACCATCCCGAATCGCTCTTGTCGCTCGTTCTCGTCGATTCGTCGGGCATTTTTCCCGATGAGGTCGGAACGTTTGAACGCTTGCTGTATCGCGCCGTTGGCAGTCCGATCATCGGGGAAGCGCTGTTCGTTTTGTTCGCCAATGAGTTCGGGGCGCGGCAGAGTTTGTCGCCCACTTATCTTGACCAATCGCACGTAACCGACGAGCTGGTGGCGCAATTCGCCAAGCCGCTGCGCAGTCCGGGCGCGATATACGCCTACCTTGCGCCTTCGCGCAACCCTGAACGATTTTTGCTTGACCAATTTCCGCGCCCGTGTCGCTACGGCGGAAACGCTCTTATCGTTTGGGGCGCGGAAGATTTGGCGTTTCCGCCCGCGAAGGTTCTGCCAAAGTTCAAGGAAATTTTGCCGCAGGCTCAGACCGTCGTATTGCCCAACGCGCGCCACTGCCCCCACCACGAAATCGCCGAATCGTTCAACGCCGTTCTGAAAGAATTTCTTGCAGAGACGGCGCGTTGCTAATTTTGCGCATTGCGCGCTTGGCGCGATCGCATCGCTTCGCTTGACGCGAAAAATGAACCGCCTCGTCAACCTAAACGCAAGCGCAACGCTATGCAAGAAATCGTAACCAACAGAGCGAAGCCGAACTCCGCCGAAATCGCGGAAAAGTGGAAAACCATCGTCTATGGCATCATTGACCACGCCTTCGAACCCATCGTGAACATTCACACGGGCGCGACCTTCGGCTACGAAGCCTTGCTACGCAATTATCAAGCGGCGGGGTTCGAGACCGTTTGGGAGTTCTTCGAGTCGGCTTACAAAGAGGGCGCGCTCTATCAGGTGGAACTGATGCTCCGCGAAAAAGCCATCGAGAAGTTTTGCCGAATCGGTCTTCAAGAGCGCATCAAACTGTTTCTCAACGTCGATAATCGCGTGCTCGAAATGCCCGACTACCAGCAGGGCAACACGGCGAAGATTTTGGCGCGCTACAAAATGCCCACGAGCGCCATCTGCTTCGAAATCTCCGAAATGCATCGCATCAGCGGCAGCGACGCGGTGTTGCAAATTCTTCAACTCACCAAAAGTCAGAACTACAAAATCGCCATCGATGATTTCGGCACGGGCTTTTCGGGCTTTCAATTGATGTATTACGCCAGCGCCGATTTCATCAAAATCGATCGCTTCTTCATCTCCAACATCTCCAACGATTCCAAAAAGCGCTTCTTCGTCGCCAGCATCATCAACATGGCGCACCTGTTGGGCATCACGGTCATCGCCGAAGGAGTCGAGACCGAACAAGAATTTTACATCTGCCGCGACTTGGGGTGCGACCTCATTCAAGGGCACTACATTCAAAAAGCCACGACGAACATCCGCGAATTGAAAATGAAATACGACATCGTCGAGATGCTCGTCCGCAAAGACCGTCGCAAAATCTCGCAAGATCAAGAAATCATCTACAACCAATCCGAGTTCATTCCCCAAATTCCGATCACGGCGACGATGGAAGAGGTCTTCAACAAGTTTTTGGAGTTCGAGAATTACAGCTTCTTTCCCGTAACGACCGAAAACAACGAGCCTGTGGGCATCGTGCGCGAAAGAGACCTCAAAGCCTACACCTATTCGATGTATGGACGGCAGCTCTTGAAAAACAAGTCGTTTGGGAAAACCCTCAAAGACTTCATCGTCAAGTGCCCCATCGTCGACATCAACACGAAGGCGGAAAAAATGTTGGAAATTTTTTCCGTCGATGAAACCGTCGAGGGCATCATCGTTACGGCGCAGATGGAATACATCGGCTTTTTGAGCGCCAAAGCGCTCCTGCGCGTCTTGAACGAGAAAAACTTGATGGCGGCGCGAGACCAAAATCCGCTCACGAAACTCCCCGGCAACACGCTTATTTATGGCTACGTCTCCGAGGCGCTCGCCGACACGGAATCCGACTATGCGTTCGTCTATTACGACTTCGACAACTTCAAGCCTTACAACGACCGCTACGGATTTCGCAACGGCGACCGCGTCATTTTGCTCTTTGCCGAAATTCTCCAAAAGCGCTTCGCGCGAGAGAGCTGTTTCGTCGGACATGTCGGGGGCGACGATTTCTTCGTGGGGTTCAAAAACTTGCGCTTCGACGAAGCCCGCGAACTGACGGCGATGGCGATCCAAGAATTTACCGATGGCGTCAAACCCTACTACGACGAAACCGATCGCCATCGCGGTTACATCGAAGCCAAAGACCGCGACGGCAATTTCAAGCGATTCCCGCTTTTGACCGTTAGCGCGGCGATGCTCGAAATCCCCAAGAATCGCGTGCCGCTCACGATGGACGAAATCAGCGCGATTCTCGCCGATATGAAAAAAGCCGCCAAAGGCGCGCAAGGCAGCATTTGCGCTTCAACCATCGTGCCCGCCTTCGCCTTCGAGTATGCCAAACCCAAACCCATTGAACCGCAGAAAGCGTAACGCTCGACGCTGTTCGTTCCGAAACGGAGGCGACAAAACGCCAACAAAAAAGCCGACCTTAAAAGTCGGCTTAAAAACGCGCTGACCAAAAACGTCGCTTTTAATCAACCACCCAAGTTTCCTTGCCGCGCAGCAGCGCGTCCAAATCGCCTTCGCCTTTTTCTTTGGCGAGATTGATTTGATCGAGCATCGCGTCTTCGTAGCAGAAGCGTTCTTCCGCGTAGAACACGCCAAACGGGCGCGGCATGTAATGCTCCGACCCTGGCTCGTCGAAAAAGCGCGTCAAGATGCTTGCCTTCGTTCTGTCGCGCTCGTCGTGAATCCAAAGGTCGTCTTTGGACACGTCGGAAAGCGTGAGGTCAACGACCATAGGCTTCAAGCCAAACAGTTTGATGCCTTTGTCGTTGTTCTTGCCAAAGACGAGCGGCTTGCCGTGTTCGAGGAACAGGTCGTTTTCGGCTTTGACGTCTTTTTCCGTGAAGGCTTCAAACGCGCCGTCGTTGAAGATGACGCAGTTTTGATAGATCTCGACAAACGAAGCGCCTTTGTGCTTGTGAGCGCGTTTGAGAATTTCGCGCATGTGCTTGACGTCGCGATCCATCGTCCGAGCGATGAACGTGCCGTCCGCGCCCAACGCAAAGGCGAGCGGATTGATGGGGTGATCGATCGCGCCGTAGGGCGTTGATTTTGCGACGAACCCGACGGGCGACGTGGGCGAGTATTGCCCTTTCGTCAAGCCGTAAATTTCGTTGTTGAAAAGCAGGATGTTGACGTTGAGATTGCGTCGCAAGATGTGAAGCGTGTGATTGCCGCCGATGGACAGCAAGTCGCCATCGCCCCCAACGATCCACACGTCCAAGTCGGGACGCGAGGCTTTCAACCCCGTGGCGATCGCCGTCGCTCGCCCGTGAATGCCATGAATCCCAAAGGTCTCCATGTAGTAGGGGAAGCGCGACGAGCAGCCGATTCCCGACACGAAGACGATGTTTTCGCGCGGAACGCCGAGTTCGGGCAAGACAGATTGCACTTGTTTCAAGATGGAATAATCGCCGCACCCCGGACACCAGCGCACCTCTTGCTCCGAAGCGAAATCTTTTGCGGTCAGAACGGGCAAGTCGCTTTTCTTTCCGTTTCCTCCTAAATCCAACGCGGGCATTTTACTTCTCCTTTTCGGTTAAAATTGCGATGATTTTTTCTTTGAGTTCCGATTCCATAAAGGGCATTCCTTGCACCTTGTTGAACTGAATGACGGGCGCGAGGAATTTGTCGCGGATGAGCCGCGCCAGTTGCCCCGAGTTGAGTTCGGGAATCAGAATTTTGTCGAAGTTGTAGATGAGTTCGCCGAGATTCTTCGGGAACGGGTTGAGATACGTAAGATGCGCATGCGACACGTCGTATCCTTCAAGGCGCAAGTCGCGCACGACGGTCTTAATCGTGCCGTAAGTCGAGCCCCAGCCCAAGACGAGCAATTTGCCTTTTTCGGAGCCGTTGTCGATGGTTTGAAGCGGAATCGCGTCGGCGATTTTCTCGATTTTTTCGGCGCGCAGTTTCGTCATCAAGGCGTGATTTTCCGCGTCGTAAGAAACGGCGCCCGTTTCGTGTTGTTTTTCCAAGCCGCCGATGCGGTGCTCCAAGCCTTTCGTGCCCGGAATCGCCCATTCGCGCGCGCCCTTGTCGTTGCGTTTGTAGGGCAGGTATTTCGGGTCGCCCGCGTTGCGCGGCGCGGCGAACTTGACCGTGATGTCGGGCAAATCTTTCGCGGTTGGAAATTTCCACGGCTCCGAGCCATTGGCGATGTAGCCGTCGGTCAGGCAAATGACGGGAGTCATAAATTCAATTGCGAGGCGACAGGCTTCGAAGGTTGCGTCGAAACAGCCCGCGGGCGAATTGGCGGCGATGATGGGAACGGGCGATTCGCCGTGCCGACCAAACATCGCCATCAGCAAATCCGACTGCTCCGTCTTCGTTGGCAAGCCCGTCGAGGGTCCGCCGCGTTGCACGTCGATAATCACGACGGGCAATTCAAGCGAAACGGCAAGTCCGATGGCTTCTTCTTTCAAATCCATTCCCGGACCCGACGTGGACGTCGCCGCGAGACTGCCGCCGTAAGCCGCGCCAATCGCCGCGCACATCGCCGCGATTTCGTCTTCGGCTTGGAACGTTCTCACGCCGAAGTTTTTGTGCTTGGAAAGCTCGTGCAGAATGTCGGAAGCGGGCGTAATCGGATACGAGCCTAAAAAGAGCGGCAAGCCCGATTTCTTCGAAGCGGCAATCAGGGCGTAGGCGGTGGCTTGATTGCCCATAATGTGCCGATACGTGCCCGCGGGCAGTTTGGCTTTTTTGACCTCGTAGCGCGTCGTGAAAATCTCCGTCGCCTCGCCGTAGGAATAGCCCGCTTGCAACGCCTTGATGTTGGCTTCGGCGATTTCGGGCTTCTTTTTGAACTTCTCCCGAATGTTGTTGATGGTATGGTCGAGCGGGCGCGTGTATAGCCAAAAGAGCAAGCCGAGCACGAACATATTTTTCGAGCGATCGATTTCTTTCGTGCTCAAGCCCGTGCCTTCCAGCGCCGAGCGCGTCAGTTTGCCAATTTCAATCGGATAGACGTGATACTTGGCAAGCGAGCCATCTTCGAGCGGATTGGTTTTGCACCCCGCCAGTTGAAGATTCTTCTCGTCGAAGCCATCGACATTGGCGATGATGATTTTGCCTTCTTTGAGCAGTTTGAGATTGGCTTTGAGCGCGGCGGCGTTCATGGCGACAAGCACGTCGATTTTGTCGCCGGGCGTGAAAATCTCTTTGCTTCCAAATTGAACTTGGAATCCCGAAACGCCGGGCAGAGTGCCTGCGGGAGCGCGGATTTCGGCGGGATAGTTGGGAAACGTGTTGAGGTCGTTTCCTAAAATCGCGGCGGTTTCGCTGAACTGCGTTCCAGTGAGTTGCATTCCGTCGCCGGAATCGCCCGCGAATAGAATCGTTACGTCTTGCTTCGTCTCGACGCGAATCGGACGGCTATGAACTTCGCTCATCGTTATTCTCCTTTTTACTGCTAGTTTGAAAATCGCTTGTCCGAAATGTCGAGCGATATGCGAAAGAACCGTCGGAACAAGCGAGGTTGTGAAACAAGTTGGGGCAAAATTATGCAAACGACGTAGAATTTCCTATTTGAGAAAACGAGACGATTCTTTCCGTCGTCATCGGTCTCTTTGGCGACGACAAATTTTCGCTATTTTGCGCGGCTAAGTCCTCGAATTCCAAACGCTCGCGCCATGTCGCATGGCTTGATTGATTTTTGCGCCACGATTTTTGAGCGATGCGCCGACGGAATCGCGCTGACCGACGCCAACGGCTTGATTTTGCAAGCCAACCAAGCTTTCGCCGACATTTACGCCGCCGACCCTTCCGCTCTTGTCGGGGCGACCTTCTGGAGTCTCCTGCCACCCAGCCAACAAGACGCGGCGCGCGCGCAGTATTTCGAACTTTTCAACGGACCCGCGTCGAGCGCGAAGTTTGAAATCGTCATTCCGACGGGCGGTCCGTCAAGCGCGCTCATCGAGACGACCGTTTGTTTCAACGAACCCGTTGGCTCTCGCACCAAAGCGCTTTTTATCGCCCGCGACATCACCGAGAAAATGACCCGAGCGCGCCGCGAGTTTCTTGAAGCGGAGTTGCAGATGATTCGAGAGCAGTTTCATCAACTTCTCGCCGAGCAAAAGCGCGTCGAGAAAAGTTTGCTCGATTCGCAAACCGAATTGCGCAAAACCCAGCAACTCTTTGAATCGATTGCCAAAAATTTTCCCAACGGCGCGATCAACGTTCTCGACAAAAACCATCGCATCGTTTTCACCGACGGGCAAGAGTATCGCAAACACAATCTCAATCCCGCCGATTTCATTGGATTGCCGATTGAAGCGCTTTTTCCGAACAAAGATCTTTCCGTCTCAAAAGCCGCCTACGAAAAGGTTTTTCAGGGCGAGCCGCAACGCTTCGAGTTCGATTACGCGGGAATGTTCTATGAAAACATCGCCGTGCCGCTTCCCGACGAGCATGGCGAGATTCGTCAAATTCTCACCGTTACGCTTAACATCACGGAGAAAAAACGCGCCGAAGCTCAAGTCCAAGAATCTCAATCGCGTCTTCGCGCCCTCGTGAATAACATTCCAGGAGCCGTTTTTCGAGCCGAAACGCAACCCGATGGTTCGCGCAAGATCACTTTCGTCGGCGAGAGCATTCGTCAATTTGGGGTCGATCCCGAAGAAATGCTTGGACATGCGAACACATCGGCGCGATTTCTTCACCCTGAAGATCGGCAAAGTTTTTCGAACGCGCTCAATCAATCGTCGCTATCGCTCAAATCATTTCGCTGGGAAGGCAGAACTTTGATTCGCGGAAAAAGCGATTGGATTGAAATCGCCGCCACGCCGCGCCGCGCCGAAGACGGAAAAATTTATTGGGAAGGCATCATTCTCGACATTTCCGAGCGCAAAGCGTTGGAATCGGCGTTGCGCGAACTCAACGAATCGTTGGAACGTCAAGTCCAAGAGCGGACGGCGGAATTGCGTCAAAGCGAAAGCCTCTATCGCGCCATCGCCGAAAATTATCCCAGCGGCGTGATAGGCATCTACGATCGCGCCCTCACGCTTCTTTTCACCGACGGAACCGAGTATCAACGCTTGGGCATCGACGCGGGTTGTCTCATCGGCAGAAATCTTTTCGACATCTATCCTGAACGCGAAGGCAGAATCATCGCCGAACATCTTGAAAAAGCGTTCAAAGGCGAAACGACGAACTTTGAAGTTCATCTCGGCGACGACGACTACTTCTACATCCTCTCGCCCATCCGCGAAGAAAACGGCGCGATTGAGCGAATTCTCGTCATCACGCAAAACATAACCGAGCGCAAGCAAGCCGATCGACTCCTGCGCGAGAACGAGGAGCGATATCGTCTCGTGCTTGAGCAAACGGGGCAACTTGTCTACGACTGGGACATGCTCGCCAACCGTTTGAAATGGGCAGGCGCGATTGAACGACTCACGGGCTACGCGCCCGAAGAGCATCAAATCACCCTCGACGAATGGGCAAACAACATTCACCCCGAAGACCGCGAGCGAGCGACGCGACTGCTTGAAGAGACGCTTAAAAGCGGCGCGCCCTACCGCGCCGAGTATCGCTATCGTCGCAAAGACGGCTCTTACTTTTGGGTCGAGGACAACGGCGTTTATCTCAAAGATTCTTCGGGCAAGACCGTCCGAATGCTTGGCGCGATGAAAGACATCACCGCTCAAAAAGAAATCGAAATCGAAAAACGTCGCCTCGCCGAAAAGGCGCTGCACTCGCAAAAAATGGAATCGATTGGCACGCTGGCGAGCGGCGTCGCGCACGAGTTCAACAATTTGCTCGCCATCATTTCGCTTGCCAACGAACAACTCAAATCGCAGACGAAAAGTCAAGCCATTCTCAAAAACGCGCAGACGATTCGAAAGTCCGTCGAACGCGGCTCGCACATCGCTCGTCAATTGCTCGACTTCTCGCGCTCGGAGCAAACCGAAAAACAGCCCATTGAGCTTTCTCGAATCATCGATGAAATCGCCAATACGCTCCGACGTTTGCTCAAAAAGAACGTCACGGTTCAAGTCTCTCAATCCGTCGAGCAGGCGTGGATAATGGGCAACGACAAGCAGATTTATCAAGTCCTGCTCAATCTTGGCATCAACGCGGGCGACGCGATGCCCAACGGCGGCGTTTTGAGCTTCAGCCTCTCGACCTCGCGCTACGGCGAAAAAGATTGCGCCATCATTCGCGTCAGGGACACGGGGACGGGCATTCCGCCCGACGTCAAAGCTCGAATGTTCGAGCCTTTCTTCACCACGAAAGGTCTGGGCAAAGGCACGGGGCTTGGGCTTGCCATCGCGCACGGCATCGTTGCGGCGCACGACGGACAGATCGAAGTCGACACCGAACTCGGCAAAGGCACGACCTTCACGCTCGCCTTTCCGCTTTTGGAACTCCCCAAAGCGCTCGATTCCGAAGAACCGCCGCTCTCCGACGAAGGCGGCAGCGAAACCTTGCTCCTCGTCGAGGACGAGCCGTTTCTAAGAAATCTTCTCGCCAAAACGCTCCGCTCCAAAGGCTACAAAGTCATTGAAGCCGCCGATGGCGAAGAAGCCCTGAACGTTTTTGAAAAACGCCACCACGAGATCGACCTCGTGTTGACCGACATGGGGATGCCAAACATCGATGGTTACGAATTGCTCAAAAAAATTCGTCGCAAGAAAAAAGACGCGCGAGTCGTGGTGATGTCGGGCTATATGGATTCCGAGCAAGCGCAAAAGCTCGCCAAAGAGAACATCGATGTGGTCTCCAAACCGTTTGAGATGGCGGAACTTTCGGCGACGATTCGCAACGCCTTGATGCGATAGGTCGGCGCGAGACAAAAGCGCTATTTTTGCCGCCTTAACCGACAATCGTTCAGTCGCGCATGCGAGCCTTTCGCGCTTTTCTTCTCGCCATCAGCCTGCTCAGCCTGTCGTGTTCGCCGCGCAAAGATGCGTCTTCCATTCGCTCCGAAACCGTCGTCATCGGCATCGCCAACGATTTCGACCACCTGAATCCCTTGCTCATTCAGTTCTCGCTTTCGCGCGAGGTCTGCATGTTGCTTTTTCCGAAGCTCGTTCAAGCCGACCTTGACGCGACGAGCGGCGAGGTTCGCTTTTTGCCTTCGCTTGCGACGCGATGGGAATTTTCAAGCGACGGCAAGCGCGCCACGTTTTTCCTGCGAAGCGACGCGAAGTGGCAAGACGGCGTTCCAATCACCGCCGCCGACCTGAAATTTTCCTACCGCCTTTACGCCGAACCCGCCGTTGCCAGCACGCGCCAGCATTACGTTGGCGATCTTGTTCGTGACCAAAACGGCGCGATCGATTTCGAGACTGGCGTTCAAACTCCAAACGACACGACGCTCGTCTTGAACTTCTCTCGCCCGCTCGCGCCAAACGTCGTTCTTGACCATTTCCACGACTTGATGCCCGTTCCCAAGCACGTTTTCGAGAAGATTGAGCCGAAAGACTTGCGCGCCAAATCGGCGGAACTGCCCGTCGTGGCGGCAGGTCCGTTCAAGGTGGAAAAGTGGGCGCGTCAAAGCGAGCTCGTCTTGGTTCGCAACGATTCCTGCGCGTTGCCGCGTCCCGCTCGGCTCAAAAGGCTAATCTTTCGCGTCATTCCCGATTACGTGACGCGCCTTGCGGCGTTCAAATCGGGCGAAATCGACGCGATGATTGGCGCGGGCGGAGTCGCTCCAAAAGACGCGCAAGACATTGAGCGAAACTATCCCGACAAAAAAATTTACTCCGTGCGCGACCGCTTGTTCGATAGCGTCGTATGGCTCTGCGTCGATGGCGACGCTTACCGCGAGCGCAAAGAACTCAAACCGCATTTTCTCTTTGGCGACAAGCGCGTCCGCCAAGCGATGACCTACGCCATCAACCGCGACGCCATCATTGAGGGCTACATCGGCGCGGGCAAGGCGACCGTCGTCAACACTTCGCTTTCGCCCGCATACAAGAAACTTCAAAACCCGTCGCTTCACGCCTATTCCTACAATCCCGAAAAAGCCCTCGCGTTGCTCAAAGAAGCGGGCTGGACGAGAGGCAACGACGGCTTTCTGCAAAAAGACGGCAAACGCTTTTCCTTCGCGCTTGCCGCGCCCAAAGGCAACGAGCGACGCGCCTACGCGGGCGCCATCATTCAACAAAACCTGCGCGACATCGGCATCGAGTGCCAATTGGAAACGATGGAAATGGCGCTTTTCAATCAGCGACAAAACGAATATCGCTTGGACGCGGCGCTGTCGGGGCTTTCCGCCGAAACTCTGCCGTTTCAACTCGTCATCTGGGCGGAAGATTCGCCGTTCAATTCGTCGGTCTTTCGCCACGAGCGGTTTTCCAAAGTCATCGAAGAACTCGGCTTGCCGCAACCGCCCGAAAAAGAACTTGCGCTCTGGCGCGAGTATCAAGCCATTCAACACGAAGAGCAACCGCGCACCTTTCTCTACTACTACGACGAACTCGAAGCCTTCAGCGCTCGCGTCAAGAACGTGAAGGTTTCGACGCTGGCGATTCTTTTCAACGCGGGCGAATGGGAAATCGGCGAATAGGTTTTCATTTGCTTCGCTCGCCGAAAATCGCCGTGCCGAGGCGCAAGAGCGTCGCGCCTTCCTCGATGGCGATGTCGAAGTCGCCGCTCATTCCCATCGAAAGTTCGGTGATTTGGTCGGGCTTCGGCGCGAGAGATTTGAGTTTTTCGAACAGTCGGCGCATTTCCTTGAACTCGCTTTTGACCTTTTCCCTGTCGGGCGACGCGATGGTCATCAAGCCTTTGAGTTCGATGTTCGGGAGAGGGAAAATTTTCTCGGCTTCGGCGAAAAGCGCGTCGGGTTTTAATCCGTGCTTGGTGACTTCGTTGGAGATGTTGACTTCGAGCAGAATCGGAATCGAGCGATTGCGTTGCTTGGCGCGCTTGGAGATTTCCTCGGCGAGCGAGAGTTTGTCCACGCCGTGAATCATTGCGATTTTTTCGGCGAGATAACGGGCTTTGTTGGATTGCAAATGTCCGACGAAGTGCCACTCGATTGGCAAGTTTTGCAGGGTTGCGTCGGCGAATTTGGCGAGCAGTTCTTGCACGTAGTTTTCGCCGAAAACTCTCTGCCCCGCTTCGTAGGCTTTGAGCACGTCGGAGGCGGGCTTGGTTTTGGAGACGGCGATGAGTTTGACGCTTTCGGGCGCTCTGCCCGCGCGGACGCAGGCTTCGGCGATTTCCGCTTTGATGCGTTTGAGATTGTCGGCAATCATTTCGCGTGTCGTGGAAACTCGCGCAAAGTTATCGCTTCTTTTGGGCAAAGAGCCACTCGTAAAGTTCTTCGGTCGCAAACGCGGGCGACCATGCGTTGTGTCCGACGTAGGGGAACTCCGTGTAGCGCGGCGAGCCGCCCGCGGCTTTGAGCGAATCGACCATCTGGCGCGACCATTGAACTTTGATGATTTGGTCGTCCGCGCCGTGAAAGACCCAAACGGGCAAATGCTTGATGAGCCGCGCCTTCGTCGCGTCGCCGCCGCCGCAAATTGGAACCGCCGCCGCGAATAGCGACGGATTGCGCATGGCGAGTTCCCATGCCCCAAATCCGCCCATTGATAAGCCCACCACATAGACGCGCGAACTATCGACGGCGCGCTGCGACTGAATGAACTTGACGAGTTCGGCGACCGCCTCTTGAATCGCGGAAGCCGTGTCGGCAAGGCGGTAGTAGCCGAGTTCTTTTTGGTAGGGCGACCATTTCATCTCTTTCGGGCACTGCGGCGCGAGCACGTAGCACGGGAATCGATCTTGCCGCTTGGCGAATTCGAGCGCGCCGTGTTTGAGCACGAGGTCGCTTCCGTCGTTGCCGCGCTCGCCCGCGCCGTGCAAATACAAGACGAGCGGATAACGCGCCTCCTTCGATGACGCGCGCGGGCTCAACAGGCGATAGGGGATTTTCAGCCCGCGACGCTCGAAGAAATGCTTTTCAAACGTCGCCTCCGCTTGTTGAGCCTTTGCGACGACGGTCAAAGACGCGCAAACGATCGAGACGAGAACGATGAGCGAACGTTTTTTCACGAGCGTAGTTTCTTGGCGCGAAAAAATAGCGCTTGCGCCGCTCAACGCCGTTTCGCGTCGGAAGCCAAGCGCGAGACTCCGACTACGCCTGCGCCGCTTTGCGCTTTCCTTCCATCACGAATCGAATCGCCTTGACGAAATCTTCTTCCTCGACGATTTGCTTGCCTTTGGGCTTCGTAGCGGCGTAGGAAGCGGCGAGCAAAACGGCGTTTTTGATGTCGCCGCCCGACGCGCCCTCGCTCGCTTCGACAAGGCGATCGAAGTTCAAGTCGGGTTGAACGGGCAATTGCGGCGGCAGGTGCGCCTTCCAAATTTTCAAGCGCAGGTCGGCGCTGGGAAGCGGAAACTCGATGTGCGCGAGCATTCGGCGCAGAAACGCGCCATCGTAGTTCCGAACCAAGTTCGAAGCGAAAATCACGACGCCATCGAAGCGATCGAGTTCGAGCAGCATCGTGCTTCGGGCGAGATTGACGCTATGGTCGCTCGATTGCGCCACGTGCGTGAGGCGCTTGCCCAAGATGGAATCGGCTTCGTCGAAAAACAGCACGGCTTGCGTTTCGCTCGCTTTTCGGAACGCGGCTCTAATGTTTTTCGGCGTTTCTCCGACATACTTCGATTCCATCTCGGCGTAACTCGCAATCAAGATTTCCTTGCCCAATCGATTGGCGATGGCGTCGGCGGCGAGCGTTTTGCCCGTGCCCGGCTCGCCGTAAAAATTGAGCGCGATTTTTCTGCCCGTTCTGTCGATGGATTGCAAGTTCCAAGTTTCGTAGATGAGCTTTTGTTGTTCCAAGAGCGCAAGCGCATGGCGCAATTGCGACATCGTCTCGTCGCTCAAAACGAGCCTATCGAGCGAGTAGAGCGGCTTTTGCGGAACGAAGTTATCGAGCCGAGCGGCGATGTCTTCGTCGAAGTCGCGGCGCTTGGCGGCGCGCGACGCTTCGCCATCGAGCGTCGCTCTGACGGGATTGAACCGAACCGCAACGTTCGGCTTGCCAAGATGTTCGGAAAAATCGCTCTTTTCGATGAGCGCGCGCAGTTTTGCGATGAACGCGCCGCTTTTGGGCGCGTCGAGTTCTTGCGCGCTGTCTTTGCCCTGCGCGAAGCAAATCGGGCAATAGCGCATCGGCAATCCCTCGACCACGATGTTCGGACAATCGGGAAACGTCTTCTTGCCCCGATAAGCGATTTCAAGCGGGACTTGATGAATCGGGCACAAGTCGGGCGACGACGATCGAAACGGCATTACTTTTGCGCGATGAGAATTAAACGAGGCGACGACTCCATGTCAAACGGCTCGCCGCGATAATCGCCAAAGCGATGACGAATCTGAAAGCCCGCCTCCGCAAGCATTTCGGACAGCTCGTCGGCGGAATACAGCCTGACGGATTCAATGAAACGATGCGCTCTGCCGTTTTCCGCGATCGTGATGGATTTGACGACGCGCTCGCCGAAGATGATGCGCTGTTCGAGAATGTCCAAGCCGTCAATCGTTCGGCGCGTTTCGGGTTGCAAGCGTTTTCGCACATAATTGGCGTTGAAAAAATCCAAGACATACCAACCCTTCGGTTTCAAGGCGCGAGCGACGCAACGCAGCGTTAGCCTATCGTCGTCGTCTCTTTCAAAGTAGCCGAAGCTCGTGAAGAGTTGAACGACCAAATCGAACTCGTTTTCGAACGGCAGGTCGCGCATGTCGTAGCGGGCGAAACGGAGCGCGACGTTTTTTTTCGCGGCGAGTTTTCGCGCTTCCGCCAAGAGCGATTCAGATAGGTCGTTGGCGGTTACCTCGAAGCCGTTTTCGGCAAGGGCGACGGCGTGCCTGCCCGAACCGCAAGCGACATCGAGCGCTCTGGGCGGTCGTGAATCTATCGTGATGACTTCAAGCAACATCGCCACGGTTCGCTCGGCTTCTTCGAGCGAGCGATGCGCGTAAAGTTTCAGATACGCGGGGTGATTGAACCATTCCTTGAACCAATCGGAATGAACGGCGACGTCGGACGGCGAAAACATCGTCGGCGATTTTTCAAAGTTACTTGAATTTTCTCGCCTCGAAAACCGCGCGTTGCGAGCTTGACGCGCAATCAAGAAGCGCATTCGCATTTCGCTCGTCTCGCGGAGCGTTGTTCGTTGCGAGATTTGGAACGTATTTTCGCCGCATCTTTCAACCAAAATCGAAATGACGGAAACCGAACCTTACGCGCCGCCCGTTCTGGAAACGACGAGCGATCTTGCCGAAATGGCGCGTCAGATCAGGCGCGACATTATCCGAATGCTCACGATGGCGCAATCGGGACACACGGGCGGCTCGCTCGGAATGGCGGACGTGTTCACGGCGCTTTATTTCAAACTGCTGAAACACAATCCCGAAAAATTTTGGGACGACCTCGACCAAGATTTTCTGTTTCTTTCCAACGGACACATCTCGCCCGTTTGGTATGCGACGCTCGCCAGAGCGGGTTACTTTCCGCTTTCGGAACTTGCGACGTTTCGCAAAATCAACTCGCGCCTTCAAGGGCACCCCGCGACCGACACGCATTTGCCCGGCATTCGCGTCGCGTCAGGCTCGCTCGGACAAGGGCTTTCAGTCGCCGTTGGCGCGGCGTTGGGCTTTCGCTTGAACAAAAGCCCAAATCTCGTCTATTGCTTGATGGGCGATGGCGAATGTCAGGAAGGGCAAATTTGGGAAGCGGCGATGTCGGCGGCGCATCACAAAGTCGATAACCTCATCGGCATCGTCGATTTCAACAATCAGCAAATCGACGGCGAAGTGCGCAAGGTGATGAACATCGAGCCGTTTGCGGACAAATGGAAGGCGTTTGGTTGGATCGCGTTGGAATGCGACGGAAACGACATTGAGGAGTTCATCGGAACGGTTCGCTTGGCGCAATCGCTCCTGCGCAAGCAAAAACCCGTCGTCATCATCGCGCGCACCGTGATGGGCAAAGGCGTGTCGTTCTTCGAGGGCACGATGCCCGACGGCTCGAATTGGCACGGCAAGCCGCCCACGAAAGATCACGAAGCCCGCGCCCTGCTCGAACTTCCGCCAACGCGATTCGGCGATTTCTGATGCGCTTCGAGCTTCAAGCCAAAGATTCGCAAACGAGGGCGCGCGCGGGCAGGCTCGTCTTGGCGCATGGCGAGGTTCTCACGCCCGTCTTCATGCCCGTCGGCACGCGCGGAAGCGTCAAGGCTATCGAGCAACGCGAACTGCTCGAAATCGGCGCGCAAATCATTCTCGGCAACGCCTATCATCTCTACTTGCGCCCTGGAACCGAGATTCTCTTCGAGGCGGGCGGCTTGCACAAGTTCATCGGTTGGTCGCGCCCGATTCTGACCGATAGCGGCGGCTATCAAGTTTTCTCGCTTTCCGACCTGCGCGAAATCAGCGAGGACGGCGTGGCGTTCAAATCGCATCTCGACGGCTCAAAGCATTTCTTCACGCCCGAAAGCGTCGTCGAAACGCAACGCCTCATCGGGAGCGACATTATGATGGTTCTCGACGAGTGTCCGCCTCACGACGCGCCGCTCGATTACCTTGAAAAATCTCATCGGCTCACGCTTCGTTGGGCGGAGCGTTCCAAAATTCATTTCGAGAAGACCTCGGCGCTCTACGGCTACGAGCAAACGCTTTTTGCCATCACGCAAGGCGGAACGAATGAACGCTTGCGCGCCGAATCTTCGCAATGCCTCGCGGAAATGGACTTCGAAGGCTACGCAATTGGCGGACTTGCCGTCGGCGAGCCTGCCGAAGCGATGTATCGGATGCTGGAACTTTCCGACGCGCATCTGCCCGAAAACAAGCCTCGTTACTTGATGGGCGTGGGCACGCCCGAAAACATCTTGAACGCCATCGAGCGCGGCGTGGATATGTTCGATTGCGTTATGCCCACGCGCGAAGGGCGCAACGGGCGCGTCTATGCCCGAATGGGAACGCTCAACTTGCGCTCCGCTCGTTACGCGCGCGACTTCCGCCCCATCGATGAAGGCTTCGACAACTACGTCTGTCGCGCCTTCTCTCGCGCCTACATTCGCCACCTTTTGAACGTCAATGAAATTTTGGGATTGCAACTCTGTTCGCTTCACAACGTCTCGTTCTATCTCTGGCTGACGAGAACGGCGAGAGAAAAAATTTTGAGCGGCGAGTTCAAAGCGTGGAAGGAAGAGTTTTTGGCGAACTTCAAGACCGACAAGCCCGAATCCGTCGTCTGACGCTCAAACGATGAAACGCATCGCGCACGTTTGCTTCGGACTGTTCTTCGTCGTTGGCGCGTCGGGAATTTTGTTCGAGGTTGAAAATCTCGCGCTTCTCTCGCTTATCTACTCGCTCATTGGCGGCGCGCTTTTGGCGCTGAATCGCGCGGAAGCCCGACGCGAAACGCCCGATTCCATCAGCGTCTTGGTCAAGCCGCTTGGCGCCGTCTTGTTGATGTTCGGCATTTACGACGTTCTCTCGCTGCTGCCCGCGATTTTCGAGATGAAGACGCTCGAACACCCGCTTCCGAAAGACGTCGTGGAGAAAACGATATGGCTTTTTCTTGGAGGCGTATTGTGTTTTTGGGTCGGATTTTTTTTGAATTTCGGGCGCGCCGTCGCCAATTCCATCGCGCTAAACGCGGCGCGCGGATTTAGTTTCGATCCCGTCGCGATCGTTCAAGTCTCGAAAGGCTACTTGGCGCTCGCGCTTGCGCTGTATTTGCTCGCGGTTTGGACGGCGGGATACGCCACGCCCGTTCAAGCCGCGCTCGATATGACGGAGTTTCGTCGCAAAGCCTTCTCGCTTGGCGCGACGACGGCGATCGCGACCTTTATGGTCTTCGCGCTGATGATTCCGAAAACGCTTTTCTTCGCTTTTCTCGCCAACGCCAAACATCGCTTCGAGAGAACGGAATGGCGATTCTGGATTCTTTTCTTCGCGCTCGAAGCGGCGATTTGGCTCAGTTTCGGCATTCGCGGTCAGTTCGTCATCACGGGCTTTTTCGTGGTCGTGACGTGGTATCATCGCCATCGGAAAATTCCCGTTCTGACCATCGTTTCGTTGGGAATCTTGTTGGGCGGAATCGTCGTGGCGTTGGGCGAACTGCGCGACGTGATCGCGATGACTCCGTCGGAACGCGCCGCGCTGGAGCGCGCCCGCGAGCGACTGGATCTTTCTTGGCATGACATCGCGTTCGGAACGATGCTCAAACGCATCGACGCGATGCATCGCTTCGGCGAAATCGTCGAGGGTTTCTCAACGATTTATTCCGAGCGCGACTTGCTCTACGGCAAAGGCACGCTTGGCGACCTCATCGCGTATTTTCCGCGCCAATTGCTCCCGTTTGAAAAGCCGTATCAAACCACCTACTACTTTATGGAGATGTTCTACCCGAAAATCCTCGCCATTTTCAGTTTTGAGATGTCCATTTTCGGCGAGGGCTATATGAACTTTGGCGCGGCGGGCACGTTTGTCACGCTGTTCGTCTTCGGCGTTTTCATTCGGGTTTTGAACGAACTCTTCCGCGAAGAGCGGTTGCTGCAAAACAGCAAGTTCTACTTTTGGTATTTCTTGCTCTTTTTTCCGACGTTTTTGCTCGTCAATCAAGGCTTGACGGGCGGATTGCCGAACTTCGCGCTTACGGCGGTTTGGGGCGCGATCGCGTTGGGATTCCTTGACCGAGCCTCGTCTCGCTTCGCCGCAAGCGCAAACGTCGCAACTTCAACTTCGCAACCTTGACGAAGCGAGAGTCTGATTTGCGCCGAATCGACGCGCGAGAACTTGATTCAATCGCAATCGTTTGTGGATCCCTCGCTTGCGCTTGGAATGACGACAAAGGCAATGTCATTCCGAACGAAGCGCATCGGAGCGAAGAATCCACTTCAAAAGAAGCAAATCGCGGAACGAAAAGTCGTTTCAATTCGCAATCTGAAATTCGCGGTTCTCTCGCTTGCGCTTGGAACGCGGGAACAAGCGTCGCTCTTAACGAATATGCGCATCGCCGTTGACGCGCTGCTGCTCAAAAATCAAAACAGCGGAACGGGTTTCTATACGCATAACTTGCTTCGCGCCATTGCCGAAGAACGCTCGCCGCATCGTTTCTCGATTTTCGTCGGGGCGCATTACGAGCGCGCCAACGAGTTCAATGCGCCCAACATCGAGATTCGCAAAGTCAATTTTCGCAACGGCGTTCATCGAATCGCGTGGGAACAAACGACGCTCGTCGCCGAACTCAATCGCCTGAAACCCGATTTGCTCTTTTGCCCCTTTTTCATCAAGCCTCTTCTTTACAAGGGAAAAACCGTGATTACGATGCATGACCTTTATCACCGCGTCGTGCCAAAAGCGATTCGGTGGGACAGGCGGATTTATCGGCGCGTTTTCATCGATCGATCCGCCGCGCAAGCGCATCACGTCATCGCCATTTCGGAACTGACCAAGCGCGACACGATGACGGCGTATCGCATTCCCGGCGACAAAATCAGCGTCGTCTACAACGGCATTGATGAGGCGTTTCGCGCCAGAGTTGGAGAGGAACATAAGCGCGCCGTCTTGAAAAAATTTGCGATTCCGTTTTCGGAATTTTTGCTTTCCGTCAGCACGCAACATCGCAACAAAAATTTCGGGCAACTTTTGGAGGCGATTTGGAAATTGAAGTCGCGCGGGAAAATTTTTCCGCTCGTCATTGCCGGCAACAAAGGCGACGACTCGGAGCGATTGAGCCGATTGACGTCGGATTATGACTTAAGCGACGTCGTCAAGTTCGTTGGCTTCGTGGGCGACGAGGATTTGCCCGCGCTGTATCAATCGGCGAAGGCGTTTGTCTTTCCCAGTCTTTACGAGGGGTTCGGGATTCCGCTCGTCGAGGCGATGGCGAGCGGCGTTCCGACCATCTACGCCAATCGCGGCGCGCTCCCCGAAGTGTCGGGCGGTTCGGGCATCGCGTTTGAAACGACCGACGAACTTATGCAAGCCATCGAGCGACTGTGGCAAGACGAGGCTTTGAGAAAAGCCTTGATTGAAAAAGGACTTCAACGCTCAACTCTCTTTTCATGGCGCGAAGCGGCGAAAGCGACGATTCGCGTTTTTGAAAAACTTTGCTGACGATGAATCCGAAACGCAAAACCATCGCAATGGTCTCCAATACGGCATGGTATCTCTACAACCTGCGACTTGGCGTGATTCGGTTCTTGCGGTCCAAAGGGTTCGACATCATCGCCATCGCGCCGCGCGACGAGTTCATAGCGTCGCTTCAACGCGAGAACTGCAAGACGGTCGTCGTTGAAATGGACCGACGTGGCACGAATCCCATCGCCGACTTTGCGCTAATGTTCAAACTTTGGAAAATCTATCGCGCCGAAAAGCCCGCTTTCATCATTCACTACACCATCAAGCCAAACGTGTATGGCTCGCTTGCCGCGTGGTTGGCGGGAATTCCGTCGCTTGCCGTCGTGAGCGGCTTGGGCTATGCGTTCAGCAAGCGCGGTTGGCTTTATCGCGTCGCCGCGTCGCTGATGAAAATCGCGTTCTCGAAGGCGCAGGAAGTTTGGTTCGTCAACAAAGACGATCGCGACCTGTTGCTCGAGGCGCGCATCGTCGATGAGCGCAAAACTCGGCAACTGCCGGGCGAAGGCATCGACACGACGAAATTTTCTCCATCGCCAAAGCCCGCGTCAAACGGCAAGTTCGTTTTTCTGTTGAGCGCGCGACTCTTGTGGGAGAAAGGCGTAGGCACGTTCGTCGAGGCGGCGCGTCGCTTGAAGCCGAAGTACCCAAACGCCGACTTTCAACTCTTGGGCTTCTTGACCGATGACGCGAGCGCGGGCGTAACGCAAGCGCAAATGGACGAGTGGCAACGCGAAGGCGTCGTCAAGTATCTTGGTTCGACAAGCGACGTCGTTCCGTTTCTTTCCGCCGCCGATTGCGTTTTGCTTCCATCGTTCTACCGCGAAGGCGTGCCGCGCGCGCTTTTGGAAGCGGCAAGCCTTGCCAAACCCATCATCACGACCGACAACGTGGGTTGCCGCGACGTTGTCGAGGACGGCGTTACGGGCTTTTTGGCAAAACCCAACGACGTGGCAAGTCTGGCGGAGAAAATGGAAGCGATGCTCAATCTTCCCGAATCGGCGCGACTGGAAATGGGCAGAAAGGCGCGCGAAAAGGCGATTCGTGAATTTGATGAGCGACTCGTCTTGCAAGAATACGACGCGATGCTCAAACGCTTTGGGCTTGCGTAGCGCGTTTGCGCGCCGCCACCGCGTCCAAAAAGCCTTTGAGCAAATGGCGCGAGAAGGCGTTGTCTTTGCCCTCGATCCACATTCGTTCAGGGTGCCATTGCACGAGATAAATCGGGCGGTCGTCGTCCGCTTCCAACGCTTCAATGATGCCATCGTCGGATTTGGCGACGATGCGCAAGCCTTTTGCGACCTTCTCCGCCGCTTGATGATGGCGCGTGCTGACTTCCGCTCTCGCTTCGCCAATCATCTTGCCGATTTTCGAGTCGAGGTTTATCGTGAGCGGATGGGTGTTGCTCAAGCCGCGCTCGCGGTTGTGTTTCTCGGTTTCGTGTCCTTTTGCGCCCGTTTGTCGCTCAATGTCCAAAATCAGCGTGCCGCCCATTGCGACGTTCACCAGTTGCAATCCCCGACAAATGCCGAGAATTGGCAACTCGCGCTCAATGCTTTTTTGAGCGAGCCAAATTTCCATCTCGTCTCGTTCAGGCAGAGAGCGCACGCGAAATTTCTCCAACTCGTCGTCCGAAAGCGTTTTGCCGAAAAACGAAGGCTTCACGTCTTGACCGCCCGAAAAGACGATTGCGTCGAGGCGAGCGAGCCAATCAAGATTCTCGGCTCGGAGTTGGTCAAGGGTTTTCCCGTTGGCTTCGTAGGGCAGTTTGACGCAATCGATGTCGTAGCCAAATTCTTCGCCCGATTTGAGCCAAGCGACATATTCGTCGGTTTTGGTCGCGTAGGGCGAAGTTCCTTCGTGGAGATACTCGGTAACGCCGATGACGAGTTTCATTTTGATTGAAGTTTGACATTGGTCGAGTCATGGAGCGCAAATTTCTCCAAAATGGCGATAATCGCACAACGCGCCGACGCGAACTCGTTATTTCCCTTGCGCTTCCGTATTTTTCCAAAATCGCCACGTCGTTTCTGGCGGCTTTTTCAATTCATCGCTATGGCTGAAACGCTTTCCGAACAGCGACTCGATAAAGTCTACGATCCGCAAACCGTCGAGAGCAAGTGGAGCGTCTCGCGCTTTGAGACGCTTGGATTGTTTCGCGCCGAGAGCGCGCCCGTTTTGCGCGGCGAAAAAAAGCCCTTCGTGATTCTGATGCCGCCGCCCAACATCACGGGCAGTCTCACGATGGGGCACGTGCTCAACAATTCCATTCAAGACATCTTCATTCGTTACCATCGAATGATGGGCTACGAATCGCTTTGGCTCCCAGGCACCGACCATGCGGGCATCGCCACGCAAACCCGCGTCGAGCGCGAACTGCGCAAAGAAAAGCTCACGCGATACGACTTGGGGCGCGAGAAATTCTTGGAGCGCGTTTGGCGGTGGCGCAACGAATATGGCGACCTCATCTTGAAACAACTTCGCCGACTTGGCGCGTCTGCCGATTGGCGACGCAACCTTTTCACGATGGACGAGAGCGCCTCCAACGCCGTCAAGCGCGCTTTCATCAAGCTCCATAACGACGGTCTAATCTATCGCGGCAAGCGCATCATCAATTGGTGTCCCGTCTCGCAAACCGCGCTCTCCGACGAAGAAGTGGTTATGAAAACGCAGACGGACAAGCTCTACTTCGTCCGCTACTTCTTCAAAGACGAGCCTGAAAAATTCATCACGATCGCGACCGTCCGCCCCGAAACGATGCTCGCCGACGTCGCCGTCGCCGTCAATCCCAACGACGAGCGATACAAAGCCTTCATCGGCAAAATCGTTCTCGAACCGCTCACGAAACGCGAACTGCCCATTATCGCCGATGACTATGTGGAAATGGAGTTTGGCACGGGCGCGCTCAAAATCACGCCCGCGCACGACGCTAACGACTACGAAATCGGACGGCGACACAACTTGCCCTTCATTTGCGCCATTGACAAAACGGGCAAAATCGAGCAAGGCTTCGGCGTTTTTTCGGGCTTGGACAGATTCGCCGCGCGAAAAAAAGCGGAAGACATCTTGCGCGACCAAGGTCACTTGGAAAAGATAGAGGACTACGCGCACAACGTCGGCTATTCGGAACGCGCCGACGTCGTCGTCGAGCCGTATCTCTCGGAGCAATGGTTCGTGAAAATGAAACCGCTCGCCGAACCCGCGCTAAAAGCCGTCGAGGAAGGCAGAATCAAATTCTACCCTGAACGGTGGGTGAACACGTATCGGCATTGGATGACGAACGTTCAAGATTGGTGCATTTCGCGCCAATTGTGGTGGGGGCATCGCATTCCCGCCTACTACGCGCCCGATGGCTCGTTTGCCGTCGCCGAAACCAAAGAAGAAGCCTTCGAGAAACTTCGCTCGAAACTTCCCTCGCTTCGCATCGACGAAGTCGCGCAAGACGAAGACGTGCTCGACACGTGGTTTTCGTCGTGGCTCTGGCCCCTTACCACGCTGGGTTGGGACGGCGCCAATTCAATGGAAACCGACGATTTTAAGGCGTTCTATCCGACGACGACGCTCGTTACGGGTCCCGACATCATTTTCTTTTGGGTTGCGCGAATGATCATCGCAGGGCTTTATTTCAAGGGCGAGATCCCGTTTCGCAACGTTTATTTCACGAGCATCATTCGAGACGGGCAAGGGCGCAAGATGTCCAAATCGCTTGGCAATTCGCCCAATCCGCTCGATGTGATTGAAAAATACGGGGCGGACGCGCTGCGCTTCACGGTCATCTACCTTGCGCCCATTGGGCAAGACGTGCGAATGGAAGTAACCAAAGACCAAGACGCGCCGCAGGTCGCGCAAGGGCGCAACTTCGCCACGAAAGTTTGGAACGCGGCTCGATTTCTTTTGATGAATCGCGCCGAAATCTTCGAAAGCCTCGACGATTTCGCCTCGCGCCACAAAGCCTTCGCGCCCGACCCCGCGCGATTCAACTTGACGGAGCGATGGCTCTTTTCTCGCCTGAATCGCGCGCTGCGCGCCTACCACAAAGCGCAGGAGCAATTGCGCGTCAATGAGCTGGCGAAACTCGCCTACGATTTCATCTGGGACGATTATTGCGATTGGTTCATTGAGGCGATGAAAGTTCATCTTCAAGCGACGGAATCGGAGGAAGAAAAGCGGGCGATTTTGTTGCGCGCCTTCTTCGCGTTTGAAGAAGCCTTGAAGATGCTTCACCCGATCATGCCGTTTATCACGGAGGAAATTTGGCAAAACCTCGCGCCGCGCGCCGATGGCGAGTTTTTGGACAGAACGCCCATCTCGTTTGGCGATTCGGCGTGGAACGACGAAAGCTCGGAAGCGGAGTTCGAGCTCATCAAGAAACTCATCGCGGAAATTCGGAGCGTTCGGGCGACGCTTGGCGTTCCGCCCGCGCCGATTGCGCACGTTCAAATCAAGGCGAGTTCCGAAAAGGTCGCCAGTTTGCTTTCGCGCGAATCGGCTCTCGTTGAGCGGCTTGCGCGCGTCTCGCTCTCGACGTCGCTTCATCTCGTCAAGCCCGTCCGCGCCTCGTCCGCCATCGTGGAGGGCAACGAACTTTATCTGTTGCTGGAAGGGTTGATTGACTTCGAGAAAGAAAAAGCGCGCCTTGCCAAAGAGATTCAGAAGACCGAGGGCTACGTTCGACAATTGGAGGCGAAACTTTCAAACGAGGGGTTCGTTTCGCGCGCGCCGAAGGAAGTGATTGACGCGGAACGCGAAAAGTTGGCAAACGCTCGCGGCGCTCTTGCCAAGTTGCGCGAGAGTCTGGCGAGCTTGACCTGAAATCAAGGCATGTTGCGGACTTCGTCGCTTTGGAAAACGGCAACGCGCCCTTTGTTTGCTCCGCGGCGTCAATCGTCTCTTGCGCAATCGCCAAGATATCCGTTTGAGACTTGCGATTTCCGACATCGTTCTAACCGCAATTAACCGACGCACATGACAAACGACATCGCGCTTGAATCGCCCCAGCAATTTTCTCCGCCCGTGTTTCTTCGGCGCAACAAGTTCGATTACGAATCGACCTACAAGGCTTCGATTGAAAACCCATTGGAGTTTTGGAGCGGCGTCGCCGAACAGCTCTTGTGGGAAACGAAGTGGAGCAAGGTTTTCGAGTTCGACCCGCCGAAGCACGAGTGGTTCATCGGCGCGAAAACCAACATCGCTTTGAACGCGCTCGATCGGCACATCGTCGGCGAGCGTCGCAACAAGGTGGCGTTGATTTGGTCGGGCGAATCGGGTCCTGAAAACTACGTGACTTTCGATCGCTTGATTCGGCGCGTCTCGCAAGTCGCCAACGCGATGAAATCCATCGGCGTCAGAAAAGGCGACGCGGTTTTGATTTTTATGCCCAACGTGGTCGAAGCCGTCTATGCGATGTTGGCATGCGCTCGGATTGGGGCGATTCACGCGGTCGTTCACGAAACGGCGGGGTCAAGGGCGCTCAAAACGCGCATTGAGGACATTCAGCCGAAAGTGGTTTTTTGCGCCGACGCCAGTTACGCCGAAGCGACGCATTTTCCGATGAAAAGCGTGCTGAACGACGCTTTGCGCGCCTGCGCGAGCGTCGAGAAAATCGTCGTGCTTCGTCGCCAAACTCCCAAACTGCGTCTCTCGTCCGAGCGCGAGGTTGATTTCTACGACTTCATTTCGGGGCAGTCGCAATTTTGCAATCCCGAAATCGTCGAAGCCTCTCACCCGCTTTTCGCCCTCTACACGAGCAGCACGAGCGGCAAGCCGAAAGGCGTCGTGCATTCGCATGGCGGCTATATGGTTGGCGCTTACTACGCCACGAAATTTTTGATGGACATTCAAGACAACGACGTTTTGTGGAACTGCTTTCACGTTGGCTCCGCGCCCGGTCATCTTTTCTCGGTTTATGGCACGCTGCTGGCGGGCGCGACGATTCTGATGCACGAAGGCGCGATTGATTATCCGAGCGTCGAAACTTTTTGGCGGCGCATCGAGCGTCATGGGGTCAATATGCTCGTCGCGCATCCGTCTTTGTTGCGCCGACTGCGCCGGCATGGCACGGAGGCGATGAAAAAATACGACAACTCGACGTTGCGGCTGATTCTCACGACGGGCGGCGCGCTTTCGCCCGACCTGCACGAATGGGCGCAAAGAGAGGTTGTCGGCAAAATCGGAAGCGTCGTCGAAGCGTGGCTTCAAAACGAAATTCCGATTCCCGTCATCGGCAATTCGCTCAATTTTCCCGCGCGCGTGGGCAAGGTTGGCAAGGCGATGCCGGGCGCGAAATTCGAGGTGCGCAACTTGGATTGCTCGCCCGTCTCGCCCAATCAAGAAGGCTTGCTCGTCTTGTCGCACCCCCTGCCGTTCTTGATGAAAACGATTTGGAACAACGAGGAGCGCTACGCGAAATACTGGCGACACGTCGAGAATTGCTTTAACACGGGCGACCTTGCGACGCGAGACGAGCACGGCTACTTCAAAATCGTGGGCAGAATCGATGACGTGATGAAGGTGAGCGGCTATCGCATCTCTTACGCCGAACTCGAAGAAACCCTTTGCGAACATCCTCTCGTCAAAGAAGCCGCCGTGATTGGCTTGCCCGACGCCATCAAAGGCGAAAAGATCAAAGCCTTCGTCGTGTTGCGAAACGCGCTTGGCGTTGCCGACGCGCTCAAAGCCGTTCTGCGCGACTATGTGCGGCACGAACTCGGCGCGCTCGTCGCGCCCGATGAAATCGAGTTCCGCGCCGAACTGCCGCGCCATCCCGATGGCTCGATTTCTCACTCGACGCTCAAAGCCGAATCGCAAGCGTAGCCTTTTTGCCGCGTCGTTCCAAGCTTTTCCTCGTCGTTCCGAACGTTTTCCAGTCCAAGCGCGGGAATCCACGCCTTGCGAATCGAGAAGCGTCGGACGAGCGTTACTTTTGCGCCATCGAATGAAACCTTTTCGCGCCGATGAAGCACGCGCTCGCGCTGTTGTGCGGACTTTTGATGACGGCATTCTCGCAGGCTCAAAGCGTCGTTTGCGCTCGTCAAGCGGCGCTCGATGGGCACTTCTTCGCGCCTCTTTATCCCGTTCCCGAATCCATCGTCTCTGAACTGAACGAATGTTATCGCTTCACGTATCAGGACGCGAGCCAGAAACGCTTGTTGCGCGTCGAGCGACTCTTTCGCGGAAAACTTTCCGACGAATTGAGTCAAATCAACGCGGCGAAAGCGGAGTTCAAATACGACGCGAAGGGCAACCTGACGGAAAAACGGCAACTCGATGCCCAAGGCAAGACGCAATCCGTCAGGCGATTTCGTTACAAGAATGGGCAGGTCGTCGAGGAAGCGCTCTTCGACGGCGCCAACAAACTTTTCAGCCGAACGCTCTTCCGATACGACAAGCAAGGACGCTTGATTGAAATCGCCTTCGTCGACGACAAAAATCGGCGACAAAACACCTCGCTTGGCTACGCCATCGAGCGACGCGAATACGACGAAAAAGGTCGCCCAACGCTCGTGGCTTGGTTCGACCACTACGGCGACCTTTCGCGCAAAACCTACACGCGCTACGACGACAAAGGCAACGCCATCGAACTGCGCCACGTCTTTTTCCCCGACACGACCGAATTTCAAATCGTCAAGTTCCAATACGACGCCAACGGACGATGGACGGAGAAAATCGAGACCGATTCAAAAGGCTCGACATTCCAAAAGACGCTCCGCCGCTACGACGCCAATGGCAATTTGATTGAGGAAGCCACCTACGACAATCTCGGTCGCCTCGTCGAGAACGTCGTCGAAATCGCTCGAACCGTCATCGAATACCGCGACGGCAAAAAAATTCGAGAGCGATGCTACAACGCGGCGAACGTTCTGCGCACCGACGCGCAATACGGCGAGTTCGGACAAATCATTGAACGCGCCCAATACGCCAGCGACGGTTCTCTGCTTGAAATCAAGCGCGCCAAATACGACGACTTTGGCAACGTGGTCGAAGAAACTTTCTTCGCGCCCGACAAGAAGAAAAACGAAATCCCCGTCGAAACCCGCCGATACGAGAAGGGCAAACTGATTCAACGAATCCGATACGGCAAAGACGGCAAGCCGCTCTGAACGCACGTCTCGCAACGGGATGGCGTTCAATTCCCTTCTGCCCAAAACAAAAGGGCGAGTTCGCGCTCGCCCTTTCAAACGTTTCCGTTTTCGCTCACTTGACGAGCAACATCTTCATCACTTTGGAATAACTGCTCTGCGCCGACCGCGCCTGCAAGCGATAGAAGTAGACGCCGCTCGATAGCGCGCTCGCGTCGAAGAGCGCCTCGTAGCGTCCCGCGTCTTGTTCGCCATCGACGAGCAAGGCGACGCGCCGACCGACCATATCGAAGACTTCCAACTTCACCGCGCTCATCGCGGGCAATTGGTAGCGAATGATGGTGCTTGGGTTAAACGGGTTTGGATAGTTTTGCTCCAAGCCGTATTCGCGCGGGCGCTCGGCGATCGAGTTGATGGGCGTTGAGAGCGAAGCGGTATCGACGCTCACGCTGTCTAGAATCAAGATGCCTTGCCCTTGCTCGTTGTAGTGGAAGCCGATGAAGATGTTTTGATTTTGGAACGAGCCGAGGTCGAGTTGATAGCGTTGTCCCGCCGCGTCGGTCGTGGGCAAGATGCTGGCGATGGGCGCGCCGTAGTTGAGCGGTCCTGCACCCGTGGTGGAAATTCTGACGCGCAGCGTGTCTTGCCTAAACTGCCCGCCAAGCGTGGCGCGCTTTGCCCAGAAAACGAGCCGCGAGCTGCCGAAGACGCGCGTGCGCGGCGAGACGAGCCAAGCGTCGTTGCGAATCGTCGGCGTGAGTTCGGCACGCACCAACGCGACCGCGTTGCCAAAGATGCGATACGCCGACGAGGTCGAGCGCGTCCAACTTTGCTGACCCGGCGGCGAATACGTCAGCCAATCCGCAGGCGGAAAGTTCGTTTCTTCAAAGCCCGTCGACCAGCGCGCGATGGGCGTTGCGAGCGGAATGACATTGACCGTAACGCTCAACGTGTCGTTGGTCGCAACCGTGTCGCCCGACACTTGAATGCGTCCCGTCAAAATTCGCGTGCCGGGCTGCGGCGACGCCCAATCAAACTGCACCGTGTCTTCTTGGTTGACCGAGAGCGGTCGGTTGATGGTTCGGGTCTGCTGCAGATTGCCGTCGATGAGCCACGAGGCATTGTAGGAAGCGAAGTTGACCGTGCCCGCGTTTCGCACTCTTATGGTTACGCGGTTTGCGTCGGCTTCGCGCGGCGGGTTGAGCGTCGAGACGCTTACGACTCGCCCATCGAAGTAGGAGAGAATCACGTTGAAGACTTGCGTCGTGGTGTCGTTTGAGCGAACCGTGTCCGCCGCCAGCGTCGTCCAAGCCCTCACGGTTTGCGAGCCTGCGGGCGGATTAGCCCATGCGAATCGCGCGGTGTCGGTTTGGTTGCGATTGAGCGGGCGATTGATGGTTCGCGTCTCTTGCGTAACGCCATTGAGCGACCAGCTCACGTTGTAGCTTGGAACGGTCAACGTGCCGAAATTGCGCGTCGTTACGACAAGCACGTTCGGGAAGCCCGACAAGAGCGACGACTGCGCCGCGATTTGCGTCGCGCCCATGTCTTGATAGGCGGGCAGAACGGTTCGCGTGATGGTCGCCGTGTCGTTGGTTCTTACGGTGTCGGCGGCGAGAATCGTCCACGCCCGAATGGTGTTCAGTCCGCTCGTCGTCGGAATCCATGTGATTTGCACGGTGTCGGTCGCGCCCGCGTTGGAAAGCGGACGATTGACCTGAATCGGCGTTTGCGGCACGTTATTGACCGACCAGCCCACTTGGTAGTTCGGAACGGCTAACGTGCCAAAACTGCGCGTGCTCACGGTGAGCGTCGTCGGCAACGTGGCGATAATCGTTCCGACTTGTCCGATGCCCGTAACGCCAATGTCTTGAAAATCCACGAGCACGTTGACCGACGCTCTTGCCGTGTCGTTGATGGGAATCGTGTCGTTTGCGATGCTTGTCCATGCTCGCAATTGTCGCAAGCCCGTTCTCGGATTTTGCCACGGAAATTGAACCGTATCGGTCGCAACGCTTGCCAGCGGTCGCGTAATCACGCGCGTCGCCAGCACGGAATCATCGACCGCCCAAGTAACCGAGTAGTTGTTGGCGACGTTTAAGCCTTCGTTGCGAACCGTTACGACCACCGTATTCGGCACGTTGTTCACGACGGGCGTAACGCGCGGCGCGATTGAAACGGCGCTCATATCCACGTCGGTGAGCGGGCGCAGGATGCGGAAGTTGAAGTCGGAAATGTCGAAGAAGATGTTATCCGCCGCCTCGACCCTGATGCGCGCCGCGTTGGTGATGGCAAAGGGAACCGTGATGCTATCGAGACCGTCATTCGGCGTGTTCTGCGCGAGCAAAATCGGGAAGGTGACGCCGCCGTCGGTGGAGAGTCGGATATTGACGTTTTGGCAATTGACGGGCGCGACGTTGGTGTTCGCCACGTTCCAAGTTACCGCTCGGCGTTCCGTCGCGCGCCACTCGACCGACGCCGTGTTTGGGTTCGTTACGCGGAACGGTCCCGCGCTGGCGACGACGTTGACCGTGTAGAGATTCGTCGAGTAATCCACGCCGCCCCTGCGGTCGCGCACCGTGAGGCGAAAGTTCAACGCGCGCGAGACGGTCGGGAAGGTTTCGCCGATGTTCGTCGTGTTGTTGAGCAAATCTTGTTGGCGCGGGAACGTGCGCGATGAGCTAAGCGACGGCTGGAATGAGCGAAATAGCGGACCTTGCGTCGCCGTCGGGCTTGGCGGACCAGCGGGTCCCAAATCATATTGCTCCCAGCAATACGTCAGCGTGTCGTTGTCCGCATCCGTTCCTGACCCCGTAATCGTGAAAGGCGTTTGAATTGGAATTGAAAAGCCGCTTGCGCCGACGGTGGCGACGGGTTGCGCGTTGCCCGTGTTGGTGATTTGCGGACATTGACCGCCCGCGCCCGCGATGTAGGCGCGCATTTCAATGATGCTGTGCACGTGGAAGTAATCGTCGCTGTTTGGTTGCAGGTCGGGCGGACAGATGCCCGCGTAGCCCATAATCGTCGAGGCGCTGCCGGGTTCGTAGGCGGCGGAAGCGACGCGGTTGCAGTTGTTGTTTTGCGTATGGTTCGCGCCGAATTGATGCCCGATTTCGTGCGCCACGTAGTCAATGTCAAACGGGTCGCCAACGGGTTGCGGTCTGCCCGTCGCGCCGCGCGCTTTGTTCCCTGCGCGGCACACCACGCCTAAGCCCGCGATGCCTCCGTCGCCCGTGCTCACGACATGCCCAATGTCGTAATTGGCGCTCCCGATTCTGTCATCGATGAACGTTTGATTTTGGGTGAGCATCGTCGAGCTGGGATTGTCGCTCGTGAAAGGATACGGATTGGTGGCGTTGGTGAGAATGAGCGTGTCGTTGTTCGGAATCAAGACCATTCGCACGGCAAGGTCGCGTTCATAAACGCCCGTCACGCGATTGACCGTAACCGCAAGGGCGGCGGAAGCGGCGGCAACGCTCCCAAAGAAGTTCGTGTAAGAGCGCGTCGCCGTGCACGCCAAGCGATACGTGCGCAGTTGCGGACCCGTGCGCGGAAGCTCGCCGCTCTTGATGAGTTCTTCAATCTGCTTTTTTACCGACTCTTCCATCTGCTCGTTGGTTCGGCATTCCCAATATGAGCTTGCTTTGCCACGTTGGGCTTCGATGAAATCTTTTTTGTAGTAACTGATGTAATGCTCCAAGTCGCCGCGTTGATAGGGGTCGATGAAAACCGCGCTATGTTTCGCGGAAAGAATCATCGCATGAAAGCCAAGCGGGGTCACGTCCATTCGAAGCGTCGCCGTGCCGTCATCGATGCCGTATCCGCGATAGGTTTTGACGTCGGGATGTTTGCGCGCAAGGTCGGGGTGCATCACGGGCGATTCTTCGACTTGAAACTTCTCGAAGGAGCCGTCGGGCATTGGGAGTTCGATGACGAACGTGCCGCGCTTGGCTTCCGCCGTGAATTCCATTGGCGCGTCGGCAAGTTTGGCTTTCATCGCGTCAAAGTCGAGCGCGAGCAATCGGTAACGCGCAGGCTCGATGAACCGCTCGCCGCGAGATTCAACCGCCGAAACGTCTTGCCAATAGGAGCGCGTTTGCGCAGCCGCGGAAGCAAACGTGAGCAGAAGCAGCGCAGTGATGAGCGAGTGCCGATGCATTGTTCTCCTTTGTTGGTTTGTTGAAAAATTCGAACCGCGAAAATGGGCGGTAATGTAAGCAAAAAACTATATTCGGAAGAACCGCTTAACCTTTTCTTCAAATGACGACCGAACTCGAACTTTCCGTCAAACTTCACGCGCTTCGTCAAAAAATGGCGTCGCTCAATCTCGACGCGATGCTTCTGACGTTCCTGCCCGACGTGCGTTGGCTTACGCGCTTCAGCGGCTCAAACGGGACGGTTCTGCTCTCGCGCGAAAACGCTTGGCTCTTCACGGATTTTCGCTATCAAGAGCAGGTCAAAATCGAAGTCGAAAACGCCGAACCCGTCATCACGTCCGATGGCTACGTCGCCGAAATGAAGTCGGGGAAATTTCCGCTCGGAACGCGGGTCGGATTTCAAGCCGATAAGCTCGCTTACGCGACGGTTGAAAAGTTAAGGACGGAACTGCCCGACGTGGAGTTCGTTCCCGTCTCGCAGTTCTGCGAAGAGTTCGTCGCCGTCAAAGATTCCGACGAGCTCGACAAGATGCGTCGGGCGGTGGCGATTACGGACAAGGTGTTCGAGAAAATTTTGGACGTCATTTCGCCGAAAGTAACCGAGCGCGAGGTCGCCGCCGAAATTTCGTATTGGAACAAGCGTTTCGGCGCGGAGAAAGACTCCTTCGACCCCATCGTCGCGTCGGGTCCGAGAGGCGCGTTTCCGCATGCGAGAGCGACCGACAACCGCATTCAAAACAACTCGCTCGTCGTGATTGACATGGGTTGCGTCGTGGAAGGCTATTGCTCCGACCAGACGCGCACGGTCGCCGTCGGCAAAATCGATGACGAAGCGCGAAAGGTCTACAACCTCGTGCTTGAAGCGCACTGGCTTGGCATTCGTTCCGCCAAAGCGGGCATGACGGGACGCGAATTGGACGCGATTCCGAGAGAGTTCCTGACGGCGCGCGGTTACGGCGAAGCGTTTGGACATTCGCTCGGACATGCCGTCGGCTTGCAAGTGCACGAACTTCCCACGATTGGCAGAAAAGGCGAGATGAAAATTCCCGTCGGCGCGGTCATCACGATCGAGCCGGGCATCTACTTGCCGGGCAAATTCGGCGTGAGAATCGAGGATATGGCGTTGATTACGGAGAATGGCGCCGAACCGTTGCCGAAAGCGACGAAGGAATTGATTGAGTTGTAGCCTACTCGATTTGGCGCATCGCTCTTGCGGGCACGCCCGCGACGATGGTTTTCGGCGGCACGTCTTTGGTAACGACCGCCCCCGCGCCCACGATCGCGCCTTCGCCAATCGTTACGCCCGCGAGAATCGTGGCGTTTGAGCCAATCGATGCGCCTTTTTTGACAAGGGTCGGAATCACCTTCCAATCGGCTTCGGTCTGCATTGAGCCGTCGGGGTTGGCGGCTCGCGGATAGGTATCGTTGATGAACATTACGCCGTGTCCGACGAACACATAATCCTCGATGGTTACGCCTTCGCAAATGAAGGTGTGGCTTGAAATTTTGCAATTCTTTCCAATGACGGCGTTTTTCTGAATCTCCACAAACGTGCCGATTTTCGTGCCGTCGCCAATCTCGCACCCGTAGGCGTTGACGAAGCCGAAAATTTTTACGTCTTTGCCGAGCTTGACGTTGCTTAACCGAATGAAGTTCTCTTTGAGATACTCTTCCGCGAAGGTTGTCATAACGCGACGGGTTTAGTCGTGATAATGCAGTTTGATTTCTTTTCCGTTTTGCTTGATGGATTTTTCCGCCGCTTCCAAAATCCGCACGACGTTCAAGCCTGAGATGCCGTCGGTGATGGGTCGCTTGTTATGCTTGACGCAATCCAAAAAATGCGCCGTCGCAATCGAGAGCGCTTCGGTTTGGTCAAGTTTCGGCGAGCGCATGTCGCCCGTCCGATATTGCACGAGCATTTCGTAAACGCCCTCTTTCGTTTTGACCTCCACGCCCTTGTCGTAGATTTTCACCTTTTCGCTGTTCTCCATGTCGTCGAACACAATCATTGATTTTGAGCCGCCAATCAAAATTTTGCGAATCTTGACGGGCGCGAGCCAATTGACATGAAAGTGCGCGATAAGATTGTTCTCGAAGAAAACCGTGAGATAGGCGACGTTTTCCAAATCGTTGCCGACGTGGCAACTGCCGACGGCAGAGACGGATTTCGGACGCTCGCGCAAGAGATGATCCATAATCGAGAGATCGTGCGGCGCAAGATCCCAGACCACATTGACATCGTGCTGAAACAATCCCAAGTTGACGCGCACGGAATCAAAGTAATACACTTCCCCCAACTCGCCACTATCGACGATTTCCTTCATTTTGCGGACCGCGCCCGTGTAAATGAAGGTGTGATCGACGATGATTTTCAGCCCTTTCCTTTCGGCAAGTTCAATGAGCGACTCGGCTTCGGAGACTTTCGCCGTGAAGGGCTTTTCAACCCACAGATGCTTGCCCGATTCCAACACTTTTTTTCCGAGCGGATAATGCGACGAGACGGGCGTGGCGAGCGCGACGGCGACCACGTCGTCGTCTCTCAACGCATCGTCAAGACAAGCGGACGTTTCAAGGTCGGGGAAACGCTGTTTGGCTTTGACAAGGCGCGTCTCGTCTTTGTCAATGCCCATCACGCGCTTGACGTCGGGAAGCGCTTGAAAGTTTCGGACAAGATTCGGACCCCAATAGCCAAGTCCGACAACGGCGATTTTCATAATGAACGCGAGTTTAGTAGCCGCCTCTCGAAAATAGCATCACAGGGAAGGTTTTGAGAATGAGTTTCAAATCGAACATTGGCGACATGTTTTCAATGTAGAACAAATCCAAGATAACCATATCGTTGAACCCGACGGCGCTTCGCCCCGACACCTGCCACAATCCCGTGCACCCAGGCAACACCGAAAGCCGACGTCGATGCCAATCTTCATACTCTTCCCACTCGTAAGGCAGGCACGGACGCGGACCAACCAAACTCATATCGCCTTTGAGCACGTTGAACAATTGCGGCAGTTCATCGAGGCTTGTCCTGCGCAAGAATCGTCCGATGGGCGTAACGCGCGGATCATTGACGATTTTCTTCACCTCCAACTTGCCCTCGCCATTGACGACCATCTGCTTGGATTCTCGAATCAAATTCTTTGTGAATTCGCGGTGAATGCTGTCGTCGTTATTGACATACATTGAGCGAAACTTGTAGAACTCGAATGGCTTGCCATCTTTTCCGATGCGAATTTGCTTGAAGAACACAGGTCCCTTCGAGGTGAGTTTGATGAGCACAGCGATGACGAGAAACGGAATCGCCAGCAGAATGAGACCAATGAGCGAGAGCGTGACGTCAACGACGCGCTTGTAGAGCATAAACGCCACGTTCTTGTGATTTTCCATCACGGCGATGACGGGAATTTCGGCGTATTGTTCGATCCAAACCTTGTCGGGCACGATGCCATAGAGTTCGGAGGCGACTTTGACGACGGCTTTCGTTTGCTTGGCTTGGTCGATGATATCGATCAGTTTTTGATGCGAAACGTCGCTCGCGGCGACGATGATTTCCTCAATGTTTTCACGCTCCACGATGTCTTTCATCTGATTCAAAGAACCAATGACATAAAGATCTCCGAAGACGCGCTCGCCGATTTTGGCTTCGTCGGCGATGAACCCGACGACGTTCAAGCCGAGCGACGATTCCACGACCAATTTCGCCGCCACCATTCGCGCCGAGCGATCCGAGCCGACAATCAACACCTTGCGTTGCAGAAGTTTCTTTTCCGCAAAGAGCGCGTAAAGATTTCGGAAAACAAGCAAGCGAAACGCAATCAAGTTCAGCGAACCTGCGCCAAAAAAGTAGGCGATGATCAAGCGGCTATCGAAATACGACATTCCCTTGACGATGAACGACAAGACGATTAGCCCCACGACTCCATAGCCTACCGCTCTGAGAATCGCGATCGCTTGCGGGATCAGGCTCAAAAACACGTTGATTTTGTAGAGGTGGAAATGTTGAAAGACGGCGATCCACGCTATCGAGACGAGCGCGAAAATCAAGACTTGGTCGTTCCAGATCGCTTGCGGGATTTCGCTTAATTCAAAGCCGAAGCGCAGTTGAATCGCCGCAAGAAACGAGAGCTGCAAGATTACGTAGTCGCACAGAGCCAGCAGATATTTGTGCTTTGGTATTTTGTTCAGCATCATAACGACGAGTTTGATGAACGAAGAAAATCCGATACGACGTCTCGCACGCGACGCTCGACCGCGTCCGTGATGATTCTCGGCGGTTGAGTCGCGCATCGCTTTTTCAAGACGATTTTCTCGATGTCGGCTTCGGAGCGAATGAACCGAATCATTCCGCGGTTTTCCATATCCTTGTCCAAAGCTCCTTGTTTGCCCGCGAAGATGCTGTAGACCGGCACGCCCAAAAGGGCGGCTTCGCGGTTCATCGTCCCTCCGCCCGAAATGAGCAAATCCGAATGAAACGCGAGGTCGAGCCCATTCACGGCGCGCTTGGGAATGAGGTAGGACGAGAGGGAATAATTTTTCTCCGCAAGATGTCGTCGCAACGCTTCCTTTTGTTCGCTCCCGCGCGGCAGAATGAACGTGAAGACGTCGGGTTGGCGAAGCAGTTTCTCCAAAAGTTTTTCCAAGATGCGCTCGCTCGCCTCGTTGTGGTAGTTGGCGGCGGAAGCGGGCGGACGGAGCGTTACGATGACCTTGCTTCGAGGAATTTCGATGCCGTTTTCTTCGCCGACCGTTTCCAGAAATCGCTCGTCGGCTTCGTAGTGGCGCAGGTAGATTTCTTCCTTGTAGCCCTCGTATTTGACGCGCTTTTTGGGCGAAAGCCCGATTTTGTCAAGCGTTTCGTCGGGGATTTTTTCGGGCACGAGCACCCTGTCGGAGAAAGCGTTGAAGATGAAGGTCTCGGTAAATTCGTAGTCATACATCGTAATCACGGGCAGTTTGAGCCACTTTGCCGCCAAGACCATTGAGCGCGAGCCGTGACTGAGCGCCACGCCGATTTCGATTCCGCGCTTGCGCAACGAGCGCACATGCGAGGCGAGTTCTTGGGCGCGAATCGCCAAGCCGAAAATTTTTTTGAGCTTGTTTTTTCCGTAGTGCCTGCCAATCACATCGAACTCCCCCTTCAAGCCCGATCTCTCCAAGAGTTCGACGGTCTGCGCAAAGTCGCGCGCCGTGAGCACGACGGGCTGACCTTCGGCGCGATACCGCTTCACGAGGGGCGCGAACAGCGGCACATGCGGCGAATTGTCCAAATCAATCCATATCGCTTTCCTCATACCGAATCCGTTTGGGTTGCGGCAATGGCTTGAACGGCTTGCTTCAAACTCTCGCAGACGCGCTCAATCATCTCTTCCGTCAGTTCCGCATACATCGGCAGCGAGAGCAACCGCGACATCTGCCTATGAGCGACGGGAAAATCCGACGGCTGATGCTTGAAACGCCGATAGGCTTCCGTGAACGGCAACGCGGTTGGATAATGAATGCCCGTCTCGATGCCATCGGCTTTGAGCTTGGCGATGACTTCGTCGCGGTTCGGGACTTGAACGACGTAGAGATGATAAACGTGGCGCGAGTGAGTTGGCTCAATGGGCAACTGAATGTCGAGGTCGGAAAGCCATTCGTCGTAGAGAGCGGCGTTTCGGCGTCGCGCTTCCGTCCATTCGTCGAGGCGTTTGAGTTTGACGGAAAGCACGGCGGCTTGAATGCCGTCCAATCGGCTATTTCTACCCTCGATTTTATGCACATTCTTGGCGACCTGTCCGTGATTGGCAATCATCCGCGCCTTTTGCGCGATGTCGTCGTCGTTGGTAACCATTCCGCCCGCGTCGCCGTAAGCGCCAAGATTTTTGCCCGGATAAAAACTGAACGAGGCGCAATCCCCCATCGTGCCCGCTTTGCGACCCTTGTAGGTTGCGCCGTGCGCTTGGGCGCAATCTTCCAAGACCTTTAAGTTATGCTTTCGGGCAATCGCCATAATCTCGTCCATCTCCGCGGGCAAGCCGTAAAGATGAACGGGAATGATGGCTTTGGTTCGCGGCGTGATTTTTTCCTCGATTTTGCCGATGTCTATCGTATAAGTTTCGGGGTGATTGTCGACGAAGACGGGCGTTGCGCCAACGGTCGTAACCGCTTCCGCCGTTGAAATCCAAGTGTTCGCGGGGACGAGGACTTCGTCGCCGCGTCCGATGCCCATCGCTTGCAAAAGAATCTCGATGGAGTCCGTTCCATTCGCGCAAGAAACGCAATGTTTAACTCCGAGATAGGCGGCAAACTCGTCTTCAAAAATTTTGGCGTATTTGCCGCTGATGAACGCCGTTTCGGAGATGACTTTGGCGATGGCATCATCTATTTCGCGCCGAATCGTGAGATACTGCGCCTTCAAATCCACGAAAGGAACGGTCATAAAGAAACGAGTTAAGAGTGAAACAGAAAAAAACTCAATGCCGCGAACATCCACGCACTCGACCACCGCATATATGGGATTCTGTTCAATCCATATTTTCCGCGTTGATAGTAGATGTAGCCGCTTTCGTCCTGCATGTTGTTCAACGCCCAATTCACGACGCGCGTCGCCAATTCCATCTTGCCGAATCGGGTCAAGGTCAGAATCGACTGCGCGATGGCGGTGGCATCGATCGGATACAGGTTTTTGTCGTAGTATTTCGGAATCTCGCCTCGCTCAAAGAAATTTTCCTCGTAGTATCGCAAGCCCTTTTCCAACGCTTCGCTAAAACTCCGGTCGCCCGAATGCTTTTGGTAGTCGTCCAAGCAATCGAGCACATAGCCCGTGTGAAAGTTATCCGCCCATGTTCGAGCGTCGCCTTTTTTGGTCGCGTAAGCCCATGCGCCGTTTGGTTGCTGTTTTCTGACGACGAACTCGACCGTCTTTCGCGCCTCTCGAATCAACCTGTCGTCTTTGGTTACGGAATAGACTTGCGCCAGAAGTCTTGCGCCTTTCATCGTCGCGTTGAGAACCACTTGCCTGTCGAGTGGCGAATACGAGTAACAGAACACGTCGCCCTCGTAGGTTTTGTTCAGGTCGTTTAGAACGAATCTCGTGGCGCTTTCGCACAGGGCGAAGGCTTTTTGACACCCTGTAATTTGGTAATACCCGAAGAGCGCGTTGGTAATAAATCCCGTCGCCACGACCGTCGGCGCGAAAGCGGGAATTCGCGCATATCGGGCTTCCCAATCAAAATCGTAACCCCAGCATGCGCCCGAATACCCTTCGGATTTCAGACGCTCCAACTCCCGCAATAAGAAATCAAATTTCATACCATAGTTTTCATCGGGGCGTAGGCGCGATAGGTAGGCGTATCCTTGCAAGCAAAGACCCAGCGTAACGGGGTTGTAGCCTTTCGAAATGCCGAGCCAAGGTCGGATGTTGACTGGCAGTCGTTTCAAAACCTGCTGAAATCCCCATCGAAGCGCTTTGTTGCGATTGAGAATCGGCAAGCGAAAGATTGGCGAAGTTAGCGCGTCGTAGGGGTCGTAGCCGCGATACGATTCGCGCTCAATGTATCGTTGCAGCCGAAAGAGCCGTTCTGAAATCAAGTCCGTTTCCATCTGTCGCTTGCGGCGGAGCGTCGGCAAATTTACGACTTTTGCTCGACTCGTCGCATCGCCGCAACGGGATTCGCTTCCAAGTTTGGCTCAACGCTCAAAAATCGCCTTGCCAATCGCGCACTCCAAGCATCGAAACGCCTCGCAATACGATTTTTGAAGCTCAATCAGCCCTTGTTCCATCATTGCGGATTTGACTTGATAGACATCGCCCAAGAGTTCGCGCATTGCGGCGCTCGAAAGTTCGCTCGTCAAGCCCTTCGGGTAGGCGGCGTAGAGCGCGAAGACGTCGCGTCGTCTCGCGTCGTCGCCTCGCGTTTGATAGAAGCCGTAGAGCGCGGGCAGGAGCGCGTTTAGGACGATTTCGGCGGCGCGCGTTTTTCCAACGAGCGATTTTAGGGGCGTTTTCGCCTCTGCGCCAAAGCGGTAATGCGTTTGCCAATAGCCGCTCGCGTCGGCAAGGAAAAGGCTTTCAAGCAGGGCGAGTTTGCGCCTAATGGGCAGGCTCGTCTCAATGATGTCGGTCGCCGATTTGAGAAAGCCGCGTTCCAAATTTTTGGAGAGAATTTCGGCGAGCGCGGCGATTCGAAGCGTCGGAAAGTTCGCGGGGCGAAGCCGAAAGAAGACCCACTCGCTCGCTTGAAGTTTCGGAAGCGAGGCGAATTCCGTCCGCTCAAACTCGGCGCGAAGCGCGGTCGCGTAAGCCTCGCCGAGCGATTCGGGAACGAGACCCGACAGCGAGAAGAAAATCGCTTCGAGTTTTTCTCGACGCGCCGCAAAACTTAGCGTCGCAAAGCTTTTCAGGCGTTCAAACGGAACCAGCGACGCGAGTTTTTCCATTGGCGCGGCGTTCTCGGCGTAGCCAAGCGCGCGAGCCAAAGCGCGATAAATTCGCTCGTCGTCGTTTTCGGAGAGTTCTTTCAAACGCTCGACCTTTCTTGAAAATCGCTCTTCCGCAAGCCGCCGAACCCAATCCAGTTTCAACTCGTCGTCAACGCTCGCCAGCAACGAGGCGCAGTGCAGCGCGGGGCGATTCGTCAGAGCCGCCTCGTCTCGAATGCACCGAGCGAGAACGCGATGCAAATCGTCGTTCAAATGTTTCGAAAGTTCCAAAACGGGCGGCGAATCGGGGATCGGTTCGTCGCGCTCGAAGACGACGTGCAGAATCACCTTGTCGTAATGCGCGCTTTCGCCATGCCGATGCCGCTTCCAATCCGACGCGCGCGCGTGAATTTCGACGTCTCCGAATCGCTCTTCGCCATCGATCAAAATTTTCGCGCCGAGAAAATCCGCGCCCTCGTTGCGATTGAGCGTTCCGACCGCGAGAATTTGAAGCGGCTTTGCGTCGACGGTTTGAAGCGTGGCGAGATTGAGGTAAAGATTTTTCCAAATGTGGCGGAGGTATTTTTCGGGAATGTTCATCGCCGTCGACGCGAAAGCGAAAGGCGTTGCTCAAACGAACAACGCCTTTTCGAGACCATCATTGTTCAATGTGTTTAACGACCTCTTTGGCGAACTCGGAGCACCTAACTTCCTTCGCGCCCTCCATCAGTCGAGCGAAGTCGTAGGTAACGGTCTTTTGACCAATCGCGCCGTTCAAGCCTTTGATGATGAGGTCGGCGGCTTCCGTCCAGCCAAGGTAGCGCAGCATCATTTCGCCCGAAAGAATCACGGAGCCGGGATTGACTTTGTCTTGACCCGCGTATTTGGGCGCGGTGCCGTGCGTGGCTTCGAAGACGGCGTAGCCCGTTTCGTAGTTGATGTTGGCGCCGGGCGCGATGCCAATGCCGCCAACTTGCGCGGCGAGCGCGTCGGAGATGTAGTCGCCGTTGAGATTGAGCGTGGCGATGACGTCAAAATCCGTCGGGCGCGTGAGGATTTGTTGCAGGAAAGCGTCGGCGATGGCGTCTTTGATGACGATGCCGTTTGGCAATTTGCACCACGGACCGCCGTCGAACTCCACCGCGCCAAATTCTTCCTTGGCGAGTTCATAGCCCCATTCGCGGAAGCCGCCCTCGGTGAATTTCATAATGTTGCCCTTGTGCACGAGCGTAACCGACTTGCGATTGTTGGCGATGGCGTAACGAATCGCCGCGCGAATGAGCCGTTTGGAGCCTTCAATCGAGACGGGCTTCACGCCAATCGACGACGTTTCGGGGAAGCGAATTTTTTTCACGCCCATTTCTTTTTGCAGAAAGTCAATCACCTTTTTGACTTCGGGCGTGCCCGCTTTGTATTCAATGCCCGCGTAGATGTCTTCGGTGTTTTCGCGGAAGATGACCATATTGACGAGTTCGGGATGTTTGACGGGCGATGGCACGCCGTTGAAATACTGCACGGGGCGCACGCACGCATAGAGGTCAAGCATCTGGCGCAAGGCGACGTTAATGCTACGGAAACCGCCGCCGACGGGCGTGGTGAGCGGTCCTTTGATGCCGACCATATACTCGTTGATGGCTTTGAGCGTGTCGTCGGGAAGCCAAATTTCCTTTTCGTAAACCTTGTTGGCTTTTTCGCCCGCGTAGACTTCAAACCAGACGATTTGGCGTTTTCCGCCGTAGGCTTTTTTGACGGCGGCATCGAAGACCATCTGGGCGGCGGGCCAAATGTCCACGCCCGTGCCATCGCCCTCGATGAACGGAATGATGGGATCGTCGGGCACGTTCAGTTTGCCATTCGACATCGTGATTTTCTCGCCGCGCTCTGGGGGCGTGAGGCGTTCATACTTGGTTTGCTCGGTTACTAATGCTGACATGCTGCGTTCATTTTTTAAGGTTATTGGAAAAACTTACCAATTTCCGAGGTAATCCCACTCAAATTTTGTGAGAAAGCGACCGAGACGCTTGACGACTTTTTCGGCGGTATGCTTGCCTCTAAAATCGACCGTTCCGCCACGCCCCTCCTCTTCAATGACGGCGGCGATGTCCTTGAACTCCGATTCGGAAAGCGTTTGGTGTTGCCGTGCGCTTTCAGCGATTTCCATTGCGAAGTCAAAGTAACGATACTGCATCGTCAAAACAATCGCGCGGACGAGTTTATCTTTGGCGTAAAAAAGGCTGTCTTTCGGGAGTGCGGGAATGTCGCGGAAGTAAATCGCGTCGCCTGCGACGAGTTGCCCTTTCGGTCCGCCCAAGCGCGCGCCGCTTTTGCGCTTAAAGTAATTGCTTTTGGCTAAATCAAACAGAACAAAGCCCTGCTCGGCGAGAAGCGCGTCAATGTCGCGAAAGAGCGGCGCGTTGGAGAAAACGCGATTGAACCAGACCTCGACTTCGACGGCAAAGACTCGTTTCAAGGTCTCGCCCGCGCCGTTGAGAATGTCGCGCTCGCACCCTTCGGTATCGATTTTCACGTAATCTACGTCGTCAATGCCCGCTTGTTTGAGCGCGTCGTCGAGCGCCTGCGTCGCAACGGGAACTTCTCGTTTGATGGCATAATTTGGGGCGGAAACGAAACGATTGACGAAGACGTAATTCGGACGGAAAAGCGAACTGCTTCCCTCGGCTTGGAGCAAGTGAAACGTGCGCGCTTCGCCGCGATTGCCAACGGCAAGTGGCAGATACTTCACGAAAGGGTCGCCTTTGGCGTTGAGCGTTGCGCACTCGGCTTCGTCAGGCTCAAACCCGATGATTCGCATCGGAACTTTCGACGGTAAATTTTTCCAACGCGCGTTGATACCTGCGCGCGCACCAATGTCAATGAGCGTAAGCGGCGCGGTAATGTATTTTTTGAGCGACTGCATTTATCCCATTCATCCTTCTTTCTTCGCTTTCCACTTTCCGCCTTTGAGGTGCGGCGGCAACATTTCTTCCAAGCCCGATTGGGCGACGAGTTCGTCGTTCTTCAACGCTTCGTGCAAGATGCGGAGAATCGGCAGCGACGATCCCATTGAGCTGTATCCGCCGTCGTGATAGAGGTTTTGCATCGTCACTTTGCGCGTCAGGTCGGAAAGCAGCGTAACCACGTAATCGGCGCAATCTTCCGCCGTGGCGTTGCCGAGCGGCGCGAGCAGATGCGCGTGTTCATACATCAAATCGAAATTCTCGATGCCGCTTCCCGCTCGCGTGTAGGTTGGGCTTTGCGACACGGTGTTGATGCGAATGCCGCGCTTGCCGAGAATTTGCCCGTAACTGCGCGCGATGGATTCGAGCAAGGCTTTCGCGTCCGCCATATCGGTGTAGCCCGAATAGGCGCGCTGCGCGGCAATGTAGGTGAGCGCGACGATGCTTCCGTAGTCGTTCAAAACGTCTTGCTTCAACGCCGCCGTGATGATTTTGTGAAGCGACAATCCCGACACATCGAGCGTCTTTTGATACCACTCGTAGTTCAGGTCGTCGTAAGGCTTTTCTTTGCGAATGTTTTGCGACATCCCGATGGAATGCACGATGAAATCAATCTTGCCGAACTTCTCTTTAAGCTCGCCAAAGCCTTTGAACAGCTCGTCGAAGTTGCTCGCGTCGGCTTGAATGAACGGGGCGGAGAGCATTTCGCAGAGTTGATTGACCTTCCCGACGCGCTGCGCGATGGCGACGTTGGAAATCGCCAGTTGCGCGCCCTCTCGATGCGCCGCCAGCGCGATGCTCCATCCGATTGAGCTTTCATCGAGCGGACCAAAGACGATGCCTTTCTTGCCTTTGAGAAGCCCGTAGGATTTTTGTTCGCTCATGATGCTGCGACGGTTTTTTTCAAACGCGGATTTGAAGATACGCCTTGCGCAAGGAAAAGAAAAGCAATCTCGCTTGCGCTCGAAATGACGAGCGATTCGGCGCGGCTTATCGCGCCGCCCAAACGCGAGGGAGGCGCGCGATCACTTTTTCAGTTCCCAGAGTTTGACCGTCTTGTCGTCGCTGGCGGTAACGAAGTAACGCTCGTCGGGCGAGAGCGAAACGGCGTTGATGGTGAAGGCGTGTCCGCCCGCGTTGCGGTCGATCGTCTCGATGCACTGAGCTTTTTCAATGTCCCAGAGTTTGATGGTCTTGTCTTGGCTTACGGTGAGCAGTTCTTTTCCGCCGTTGAGAAAGGTCATTCCTTTGATGGAGAAGGTATGCGCGAGAATTTTGACTTTTGGTTTGATGGTTTTGCCCTCGACCGTCCAAACGCGCAAGCGCGCGTCTTTGCCGCCCGTGATGAAGTATTTGCCGTCGGGCGAAAAGCTTACGCAGAAGACGGAGTCGCCGTGCCCTTCGATGTTGTGCAGAACTTCAAAGGTTTTCGCGTCCAAAATTTTGACGAACCTATCGCTGCTGCCCGTGGCGAGCAATTCGCCGTTGGGCGAAAAGGCAATGGCGCGAATGTTGCCCGAATGAAGCGGAACGACGCGAGCGAGCGAAAAATCGGACGTTCGGAACGCTTTGAGCGCGCCGCCCGACGCGCCAACGTAGAGTTCCGTTTCGTCGGGGTTGAGCGCGAGCGCGTAATTCGGCAAGAGTTGCGGATTGGAGAAGACGACCTCGCGTTCCGAAGCGGCTTTGCCCGCCTTCTCAAACGCCGCCTGAATGATGGCGCAATGCTTCTTGGTCTCCGAATCGGTTTTGTTGAGTTCGTAAAAAACGTAGCGAAGCGCGTCGTAGATGCCCGTCAAGCCCTCGACCTCGACGGTTTCTTTGCCGTCGGAGACCATCGCGCGACCGTCGCGTTCTTCGGGCTCGTGCAAGCGAGCGACGGAAATGTGGTTCGCGCCGAGTTGCGGCGAGAGAATCGTGGCGAGTTTGTCGAAGTTTTGCGCGTCGTAGACGATGGTCATTCCGTCGCGCCCCGTGGTGACGAAGTATTTGCCGCTTTTGGAAAAGAGCGTCGCGTAAACGGATTGACGATGGTCGGCAAGCCCGCCAATCGCTTCGGGTTTGCCGATTTCATAGACGAAGACGGAGCGCAAGCCGCCTGCCGCCGCGAACCGTTTTCCATTCGGCGCAAAGGCGACCGTGTAAGCGTTTTGTTTGTTCTCGAAAAACGTTTGAACGGGCGAAATTCTCGTTTCGCTCATGGACGCAACGAACTGTTTTGAGACCTCGCGTCAGCGGGGTTGAACGCGCTGGCTTGCGCGCTCGTTTGAACGCGATTGAACCGATTAACCAAAAATTCGCGCGTTTTGTTCAACGCAAAGTTCGTCAGCGCTTGCAGGACGAACTCTTTGAGCGGCTGCCAAATCGGTGAAGCGGATTTCGAGGATCGGACGCTTGACGACATCGAGTCACGCGCGGCGTTTGGCTTTTCGGGAAATAGCGCCGCGCCGATCGCCCGTCCCAACAGCCACCCCGCGCCAAGCGCCAGCGCGAGCGTCGCAAACGGAAAACGCGAGACGACGCCTTTCAGCGCAAGACGCGCTTGGAGCGCGTCTTTGAGCGCCCGTTTGCGCGTTTTGAGCCGCGCCATTCGGACTTCCGCGATTCGTTCAAGCTCGCGTCGTCGTCGCTCCAACTCGTCGAGTTCCGACATCGCTTCTTACCGCTTCGCTGATTGACGGCGTTGATACTCGCGCCATAACAGTTTGAGGAACGTTTGGCGCAACCAATCGGGCTGAAGCCAGTTGAGAAACGCCATGCCCGCAAGGAGCGCGCCGCCCGTCGCCAAAAACCCAAGCGACCCTCGTCCAAACAGCTCGCCCAAATACAGCGCGAGCGCGACGAACAAGCACGACGCGCCAACGAACCATAGCAGCGCGACGGCAAGGCTCGCCGCGAAACTCGAAAGCAGCTCGATCGCGTCCAACTTGGCAAGCTCGATTTTGGCGGCGAGCAATTCCGATGCGTCGTCGAGAGATTGCGCGAAGGCTTCGTCGAGCGACTCGATGACGCTTTTTTCTCGCTCCGCGTCCGACGAAGCGCGACGATTCGGTTTCATCGCTCTCGGCTTTTGCGCGAAGAGAATAGCAACCCCAAAACGAATCCCGCGCCAAGCGCGATGAGCGCGGATTGAATCGGATGCTCTTTGATGTAGTGCGCCACTCGCTCTTTGGCGCGTTGCGCCGCTTGGTATTGCGGCGTTTCCTTCAAAAGCTCGTAGTAAGCTTCGAGCCGCGCTTGAAGGTCTGCGACGTCTTCTCGGTCGGAATTGGCGCGTTCCGTCATTGGCTTTGATGGCGAAAATTGACGAGACGACTCGATGCGTGGAGCAATTTAGAAAACTTTTCTATCTTCTCTCGCAAGTCGTCGGAGGCTTGCGCTCTCGGCGGCTTGCGTTTTCAAGCGTCGTTTGAGCAACCATTCGTTTTCGTCCAATGTCAGCGCTTCCTTCTGTCGCCGCTGAAAACTTCGCCCAATGCGTTCCAATCATCGCCTCGTCGGAATTGACGGAAGGAATGTCCCATCTGTTCACGTTCGTCAAAGACGACGAGCGTTACGAAGCCTTCGTGATTCGCTTTGGCGGGCAGATTCGGGCGTATTTGAATTTGTGTCCGCATGCGGGCGAGCCTATCGCAACGAAAAATCAGTCGGCTTTCAATAGCGACAAGAGATATTTGCTGTGCCGCGAACATTTCGCGCTATTCGACCCCGACACGGGCAAGTGCGTTAGCGGTCCTTGCCCCATCGCCGATTTGCACAAGCTTTCCATCGTTCAACTCGATGGAACGATATGTTTGATGATGGGCTAACGGCTCTCCGTCTTTGAAAATCTGTCGCCGCTTCTCTACTTTGCGTTAGCGGAATCGGTTGCGTCTCGTCAAAACCTCTCGTTTCACCCAGTTTCAAACGATTTTGCTTTGGCGGTTGCGCCATGCGTCGTTGAAGTCGCGGTTTTTAACGCACAAACGTTCGCTCGGTCGTGTTGGGAAATCTTCAAAAGTATCGTGAAATCATCATCTCCGTCGCGCTCTTTTTGATTTTCGACCTGAGCGTGTTGGTGGTGAGTTCGCTGACGACGGGTCAGCTTAAAGACGACGCCGTCGCCGTGAACCTTGCCTCGCGTCAGCGCGAACTTTCGCAGCGCATCGTCAAAACGCTTCTGCAAATTCAAATCGCGCAAAGCGCGGGGCAGAGCATCGAAGAGCCGCAAACGGAATTGGCGATGACCTTCAAAATTTTCGACGAAACCATCGAGGGATTGCGCGACGGCAAATACGTCACGGGCGGCGACTACCAAACCGTGATGCTCATTCCCGTCGAAACCGACAGCGCGAAGGTGTATCTTGAACGCGCGTTTCTGATTTGGAATCCGTTCAAGGAAAAACTCTTTCGCGTCATCGCCGCCAAGCGCGCCGTGCCTCAGGAAGACTTGCAAGACGCGGTCGAATACGCCTCGAAAAACAACCTCTTGCTGCTGGAACTGATGAACGTCATCACGTCGGAAGCGGAGAAAAAATTGGCGGACAAATCCAACACGCTGCGAATGATTCAAATTTCGGGCATCATCGCCGCGCTCATCAACTTCTTCGTTCTTCTTTTCCATTTTATTCGTAAGTTGCGCTCCCAAGACGCTGAAATCGCTCGGTATTCCGAAAACTTGGAGAAAATGGTCGAGATCCGCACGCGCGAACTGCGACGAGCGCAAGAGCAATTGCGAGCCACGAACGCCAGCTTGGAAAAAGCCAAAGGCGAGCTCGAAGTTCTCAACTCGCAATTGGAGCAAAAGGTCGAGGAGCGCACGGCGGAACTCCGAAACGCGCAAACGCAGCTCATTCAGTCCGAAAAAATGGCGGCGCTCGGTCAGATGGTCGCAGGGCTGGCGCACGAAGTCAACACGCCGCTCGCCTTCGTGAAAACGAACCTCGAAGGCATGCGAGAGTTCCACAAAGACCTCTTCAAGCTGGTCGAGGAATCGGAAAAACTATGCGACGCGCTCCAACGCGACGACCTTGACCGCATAGACGAGCATTTCGCGCGACTTGCGGAAATTCAGCGACATCTGAAAGAATCCAACAGAATTCAAGACATTAGCGACATGCTGCGCGAATCGCTGACGGGAATGGACAGAATTCAGGAACTCGTCATCAACCTCAAAAACTTCTCGCGTCTCGACGAAGCCGAATACAAATACGCCGACATTCATGCGGGCATCGATTCCACGTTGCTCATCGCCAACAACATCATCAAAAACAAAGCCAAAGTCATCAAGGAATACGCGCCGAAAGTTTTTGCGGAGTGCTATCCCGCTCAGCTCAATCAAGTCTTCTTGAACTTGATTACCAACGCGGCGCAAGCCATCGAACATTCAAACGGCGAAATCAGAATCAAAACGGAGGTGGTCGACGGCTACGCCGTCATTCGCGTCAGCGACAACGGCAAAGGCATTCCGAAAGAACATCTGAACAAAATCTTCGAGCCCTTCTTCACGACGAAGCCCGTCGGGCAGGGCACGGGCTTGGGGCTAAGCATTTGCTATCAAATCATCGAGAAACATCACGGCAGCATCAAAGTCGAAAGCCAAGTCGGAGTCGGCACGACCTTTACCATCAAGATTCCGACGAAGCAAACGCGACGCGACGACAAAGTTGGCGAGAACGTCCTCTCGCCCGCTTCCGAACTGCAACCAGCGTAAAGTCAAGGAGTTGATTATGGGCGCGCTTTCCAACATACTTTTGGTAGACGATGAGCCGCTGCTCCTTTCGTCGCTCAGCCGCGTGCTTCGCCTTCACTACACGGTTTTCACGGCGGAGAACGGCATGCAAGCCTTGGACATCGTTCAACGGCACAACATCAAGGTCATCGTGAGCGATCAGCGCATGCCTGGAATGCTCGGACACGAGCTTTTGGGCAAGGTCAAGGAAATCAGTCCGAACACCGTGCGATTGCTTCTGACCGGGTATAGCGATCTCGACGCGGTTCTCAACTCGGTGAACGCGGGTCAGATTTTCCGTTACATCAACAAGCCGTGCAGCGTCGAGAAGTTGCGCGAGATGATCGAGCTTGGCGTGCAAATACACGACCGCATCGTCGCCATGCAAAGCGAAGCCAAGCTTGCAAAAACGCAACCCAACGCGCTTCCCGACCCTCCCGCCACTTTGCTATTTGTCGGATACGCGCCGTCGGAAGTCCAAAGACTGACCTCAAAGTTGGTCGGTCAGTTCATCATCGAGCAAGCCAAAGACATTGACGAAGCCTTCGCCGCGCTCAACCGCGCGTCCGTTTCCGTGCTGATTAGCGAACTCAACTTTGGCGAGCACGACGGCATCGATTTTCTGAACGCGGTCAAAAAGGAATTTCCGCATACGGTGACGATCATTCTGACCGATATGATCGATGCGACGATGGCGATTCGCTCCATCAACGAAGCGCAAGTGTTTCGCTACATCACCAAACCCGCTGGCGAGGAAGCGTTTGCGTTCGTCATCGAGGAGGCGGTGAAAAGACATCGCGCCTATCAAACCACGCCTCATCAAAACATCAAATACACGGCCGAGGCGATTAGCCCCGACCAAAATTTTCACACGTCGGCGGAAAAATTGCGCGCCAAACTGCTCGCCGCTCGAATCGCGTTGTCCAAACCGCGCTGACGTCTCGCCCGCAGACAATTGCGCGAATGCGTCCGCGCGCGTCGCTGAAAATGTCAAAATGCGTTTCGCCGCGAGGTTTTAGCCCTAACGAAATGGCATCGCTCAATGCCAATAATGAAGGAAAAAGAAGAAGACGCGCTCAACATTCGTCTTGCGACGCCTCCGCCTGAACGTTACGTGCGCGCTCGCGCGATGTCGCTTGAAAAGCAACTAACGGTCGAGAAATCGCCCCTGCGACGCGCGGAGCTTCTCTTGGAATTGGCTTGGGAGCTGAAGGCTGGCAACACGCAACCCGCCTTGGCGTTTGCCGAAGAAGCGTCTCTGCTTTGCGAAAACGTGGAAGGCGAAGACGCGCAACGTTTGCGCGCGATGAGCGCATGCTTGATGGGCTATTGTTACCGTTATGTTTCCGACTTTGCCGCCGCTCACGCCGTCTCCGAGCAAGCCCTCGCGCAATTCGAAGCGCAACGTCGCGCGAGCGGAATGGCTTTGTGCCTCGTCAACATCGGCTACGTGTGCCTGCATCTCGGAAAATTCGCCGAAGCGCGCCAGCACTTTCGCCGCGCTCTCAAATTGCAACAGGACTTGAACGACAAGGTCGCCACCGCCGACACCTTGATTGCGTTGGGACGTCTCCATGCCGAAGAGTTCATTCACGCCCACGAACCACAATCCTTGACGCAAGCCATCAACTATCTCTGCTCCGCGCGCGATTACGCCGAACAACTCGAATCGAAGCAAACGCTCGCGCTCGTCGACTTTCTGCTCTCCGAAGTCTACAAACTGGCGCGCAACTATCGCAAAGCCCTTGAATATCACGAAGAATACGCGCGCCTCTGGGAGCGCTTCTTGACCCAAGAAAACGAACTGCGCCTTCAACTCATCGAGGAGCGTTTCCTTTCGGAGCGCGAAGCGCAAGCGTTGGAAATCTATCGCCTCAAAACCATCGAACTTGCCGAAGCGCAAGAAGAATTGAAACTCCTGGTCGAAGCGCTCCAAAAAGCCGACCTGCGTCAAAGCGAACTGCTGAATCAACTCGCCGAGAAAAACGCCGAGCTGGAACGGCTTGCCAAAGAAGACGCGCTCACGGGACTTTACAATCGTCGCTACATCGACCAAATCATGTCGCAGGCTTTCGCCGACGCGAAATCGACGGGCGGGAAGTTGACCATCGGCATTTTAGACCTCGATCACTTCAAGAAAATCAACGACACGTTTTCGCATCAAGTTGGCGACGACGTGCTCAAAACCGTCGCGCAAATCATGAAAACGAGAATCGGGCGCGACGGCGTGGCGGGACGCTACGGCGGCGAAGAATTCGTCGTCGCGTTCCCAAACGCTTCGCTCGAAAGAGCCGCGCTCATCGCTGACACCGTGCGCCGCGCCGTTGAAACGTTCGAGTGGGAGTCCATTCAACCCAAATTGAAAGTGACGCTCAGCGTCGGGCTATGCGCCGACACGTCGCTTCCCTCGTTTGAGAAAATGATCGCGCAAGCCGACGAAAAACTCTACGAAGCCAAAAGAGACGGTCGCAACCAAGTTCGTTACTGAGAGACTTCCAATGAATCGCGTTTGCGGATTGCGCCACGTTTTCGTCGTCGCGCTGTTTTTCGCGTCGGGCTGTTATTCGTTTTCGGGCAACGCCTTGCCGCCGCACGTCAAGACGATCGCGATTCCGATTTTCGGCGACGAATCCCGAAGCGGCATTCCGCTTTTGCGAGAGAATTTGACCAAAGTCACGACGGAAAAAATCCAAGCGCAAACGCCGCTCATCATCGAGCAAAATCGCGCCGTCGCGCATTCCGTCATCGAAGCCGTCATCGCTTCCGTAACCGACGCGCCGAGCGTCGTGAGCGGCTCGAATGAACGCGCCACGCGCAATCGCATCACCATCACCATTCAAGCCACTTACCGCGATTTGGTCAAGGGCAAAAAACTGTTTCAAAAAACGCTCAGCGGCTTTGAAGATTACGAGGTCGGCAGTTTGCAAGGGCGCAACGCCGCCATTCAAGCGGCGAGCGCTCAACTCACCGACTTGCTCGTCAACGAAGTGCTTTCGGGCTGGTAGGCGCGTTCAGCCCTCGATTTTCATCGAAAAAATCGTCGCCAAAAACGCTCTTTCAAATGATTACCGACAAACAAGTTCTCGACATCTTGCGCGAAACGGGCGCGCTTCTTGAAGGGCATTTCATTCTTTCGTCGGGCTTGCACAGCGCGCAATACTTCCAATGCGCGAAGGCTCTTCAATACCCGAAGCATCTTGTCAAGTTGTGCAAGCCCATCGCGGTTCATTTCTTGAACAAGCGCATCGACGTGGTCGCTTCGCCCGCTTTGGGCGGCGTGGTGGTCGGAACGGAAGTTGGCAGGCAAATGAACGTTCGGACGATTTTCGCCGAGCGCACGGAGGGCGCGATGAAGTTTCGACGCGGCTTTGAAATCAAACCTGGGGAGCGCGTTTTAATCGTCGAGGACGTCATCACGACGGGCAAATCCGTCCGCGAAGTGATGCGACTCGTCGAGGAAGCGGGCGGCGTGGTGGCGGGCGTGGCTTGCATCGTGGATAGAAGCGACGGAACGGTCAAACTCTGCGACGAGCAGTTTTCGCTTCTCAAACTGCATGCGCAGACCTACGAGGCGGACAAACTTCCGCCCGAACTTGCGGCGATTCCCGCCACGAAACCCGGCAGTCGCGTTCAGCCAAACGTCAGTTGAGCGAAAAGCCGTTTTCGTCGACGAGAGCGTGGCTTTTGAACGTCTTGATTTTTCTCGGAAAGCGCGCCCATCGCGCCATTCCTCGCTCGCGCAGTTTTTTCGCTCGATTTTTTCTCGCCGCCGCAAGCCTATCGGCGCTTTCTTTCGCCATTGCGAAGCTCACCAGGAAAAACGCGAAAAGCAAAATCAGCATGGAAACGACTGCCATAGTTTGCGACCTGTTGAGCGTTGCGATGTCTTTCGGACGACGGGAATGTAAAAAAAATCGACGAGTTGCGAATGCGACGCGACATAACGCGGCTTGGACAATCGTCGGGGCAATCTATGGCTCGGAATTGACGATGATGTCCAAAATGCGCTCCAAATCCTCCTCGCCGTAATACTCGATGACGATTTCGCCGCTTCCTTTCTTGGAGCGTCGGATCTTGACCTTCGTGCCGAGCTTGTTGCGAAGCGCGCTTTCGGCTTCGGCGATGTCCAAAATTTTTTCGGGCGCGGATTTGCCTTCCTTCTTTTTGACGGACTTTTTCTTCTGCTTGTTGATTTTGTTGGCAATTTCCTCGACGCGGCGGACGGAGAGTTGTTGCTCGATGATGAGTTTCCAGAGATTGAGTTGGCTTTCGGGGTCTTCGACGCTGAGCAACGCGCGAGCGTGTCCCATTGAAACGCTTTCGTTGCGAATGCTCTCTTGGATTTCGGGCGGAAGTTTGAGCAAGCGAATGAAGTTGGCGACGGTGGCGCGGTCTTTGTTGACGCGCTGCGCGATTTCTTCTTGCGTCAAGCCGCACTCGTCGGCAAGGCGTTGATAGCCGCGCGCGATCTCAATGGGGTTGAGATTTTTGCGTTGAATGTTCTCGATGAGCGCGATTTCAATCATGTCGCGGTTGGTCTTCACGTCGAGCACGTAGGCGGGGATTTCGGTGAAGCCCGCGTCGGTGGCGGCGCGCAATCGCCTTTCGCCGCTGATAAGCTCGTAGCCATTGCCGTCGGGCTTTCGGCGCACGGTGATGGGTTGCACCACGCCTTTTTGCATAATGGATTCTTTGAGTTCCTTCAAGGCTTCGGGATCGAAGTCCATTCGGGGCTGAAAGGGGTTGGGCGCGATTTGCGCGATGGGCAACAATCCAATCGTGCCGACTTCGCCCGTTTGAACGTTGCGGAATCGTCGATGCGTCGCGGACTGCTCGTCCGAGCTTGGAAGTTCTTCGATTTCGATCGCTTTGTCCGCGATGAGCGCGCCTAAGCCTTTTCCAAGAACCAACTTTGCCGCCATAGTTCAAGACGCTTTAATTGACGGATTTCGCTTTGACGTCGGGCGAAAGCGTTTCGGGCGCGGTCGCCGCTTTGGCTTCGCCGTTGCGGGCTTTGGAAGACTTGAATTTCTCGATGCCGTCGCGCTCGAACATCTCGTAAGCCAAGTCCATATAATCTTTCGTGCCCAAGCTTTGCGCGTCGTAGAGCAAAATCGGCTTGCCGTGCGAGGGCGCTTCGGAGATTTTCACGTTTCGGCGAATGACCGTGTTGAACACTTTTTCCTTGAAATACTTTCGCACTTCTTCGGCGACTTGATTCGAAAGGCGCAAGCGGCTGTCATACATCGTCAAGAGCACGCCTTCGATTTCGAGCGTCGGGTTCAGATGTCTGCGCACGAGGCTGATGGTGTTCAGAAGTTGCCCCAGTCCTTCGAGCGCGTAGTATTCGCATTGAACGGGAATCAACACCGCGTCAGCCGCCGTGAGCGAATTGAGCGTGATGAGTCCGAGCGAGGGCGGGCAATCAATCAAAATGTAGTCGTATTTCTTGCGCACCTTTTGAAGCGCGCGCAACATCACTTTTTCGCGTTCAGGCACATCGACAAGCTCGATTTCCGTTCCGACCAGATTGATGTGCGACGGCACGACGTCCATATAGGGCAACGCCGATTTTTGAATCACGTTTTCAATGTCCTCGTTTTCGACCAAGACTTCGTAAATCGTCTTCGTGTTGTCGGACACTTGCGTTCCCGAACCGACGGTGGCGTTGGCTTGCGGGTCGATGTCAATCAGAAGCGTTGACAGCTCGGCGGCGGCGATGGAGGAAGCGAGATTGATCGCCGTCGTCGTTTTCCCGACCCCTCCCTTTTGATTGGAAATGGCGATAACTTTGCCCATTGGCGCGTTAGGTTTAGCTCGATTGTCAAGTGGCAACGACGTTTGCTCGCGCCGCGCTCTTCTCTTTCGCAAGCGCAGAGCGACGTAGGGCGCGACGCGCGCCGCGGAATTGAGGGCGGAATATACCTAAATTTTTGAGACGACGATTGCGCTCTCGCGCAACCGATTCGCTCCATGTCCAAGCGCGGCGAGGAAAACGCTCTCGAAATCTTTCTCGAAACGCTTGCGCCAACGCCTTGCGCCGCCCGTCCGTTCAACGTTCTTCGGTTTCAAGCGAGTTTTTTAACTCTCGCCTGCGATTGTATATTTCGCAACGATTCAAATTTCAAGAACTTCAACTTGCTGATGGAACGAGAGACGATTAAAAAGAGCGACATTGAAAGGCTCTTTTTGCAATACTATGCCGACGGAAAGCGCGACGAATTTTTCCTCACCGACCGCTACAACAATTTGAAGTTCCCTCTGCTAGAAAAGGAAAACGCAAAGAAAATCAAAGACGTGGCGGTGAGTTTGGTGCGCGCCGGGTTTTTGAGCGGGCAAATTCACCAAGACAAAGGCGACATCACGGTAACGACCAAAGGCATCACGGTCGAGGGACTGAAATATCTCAAAACGTTCGGACGGTAGTTTCCCGCGACCTTGCGGCGACGTTCCAAAAAACTTCTTGCTCCATTCTCGCGTATATCACGAGGACGATTTTCAACCTAAACCTTCAAGAAAGCCATGATGGACAGAACGCTCTCTTCCTCTTACGCCAGCTTGGGCGGCAGAGCCTCCGCGCTCACGGCGGTTCAAACTCGCGTCATCAATCAAGTTTATTTGTGGATGACGCTTGGACTGGCGCTCACGGGCGCGACGGCGTATTTCGTCGCCACGACCGATAGCGTCAAGAAAATCATCTTCGGAAGCGGATGGATGTTTTGGATTCTCGTGATCGCGCAAGTCGGTCTCGTCTTTGCGATTAGCGGACTTATCCATCGTCTTTCGGCGGCGGCGGCGACGGGGCTATTTTTTCTTTACTCCGCGCTGAACGGGCTGACCTTCTCGTCAATTTTTCTCGTCTATAATCTCGGCTCGATTGCGGGCGTGTTTCTCATCACCGCAGGCACGTTTGGGATTATGAGCCTCTACGGCATTACGACGAAGACCGACTTGACGAAGATTGGCAACCTGCTGTTCATGGCGCTCATTGGCGTCGTGATCGCCGGGCTTGTCAATCTGTTCATTGGCAGTTCGATTCTTTCGCTCATCATCAGCGTCGTTGGCGTGGTCGTCTTTACGGGGCTAACGGCTTACGACGCGCAACGCATCAAGGACATGTCGGCGGCGGCGTTGGACGGCGAGTCCGAAGGCAAAATCGCCGTGATTGGCGCGCTCGCGCTCTATCTCGACTTCATCAATCTTTTCTTGATGCTCTTGCGATTGCTCGGATCGCGAGACGAAGAGTGAGCGCGACACGTGGAACATCGAGCGGCAGAGAACCAAGGGTTTTCTGCCGCTTTTTTGTTGTTTGGCGCAAGCGAGCGTCGTATCTTTGCGCCCTTGTTTTTTGAAGCCTTCGCAGAAATGGCGGAATTGGTAGACGCACAGGACTTAAAATCCTGTGTCCAGCAATGGACGTGCGGGTTCGATTCCCGCTTTCTGCACGCCTTTTCGCAGTCCCAAAACCGCATTCCAACGATGAACGCTCGCCTCGTCTTTCTTTCCTGTTTGGTTTCAAGCCTTGTCGTTTCGGGCTGCTCGGTCATTCGGCAGATTCAAGAAATGAAAAATTTCGCCCGTTGCGAGTTTCGGCTCGCCACCGTTGAAAATTTGACGCTCGCGGGCATCAACGTTCAGCGCGTCAAGTCCGCGCGCGATTTGTCGATTGCCGACGCGGCGCGATTCGCCATGGCGCTTTCGCAATCTATGTTGCCGCTCAACTTCACGCTCAACGTCGATGTGAAAAATCCAAACGCCGAAACCGCCTCGCTGAACCGAATGGAATGGCGACTGTTCATTGACGACATTGAACTCTTGAACGGCGTTGTCGAAAACAAAGTGAGCGTTGCGGGCAATGGCGGCGTTTCAACTCTGCCGCTTCAACTTTCCGTCGATTTGAAGAAAGCCTTGTCGGGACGGAGCGGCGAAGCCATCGGAAATTTCGCGCTCAATCTCGCGGGCGAAGGCAATCGCCCCACGCGCTTTATGCTCCGAATCAAGCCCACCATCGACGTGCTCGGCTACCCCATCGAATACCCCGACTATTTTGACGTGAGAACCGAATTCACCGCTGGAATGGGCAAGCAATTGCGCGAAGGCTTGACGAGGTAACTCTCGCCGATTTCACCACAGCAGGCTCGCTTTGACGCATTCGGGACGATTGAGCGCGACATCGTAGGCGGCTTCGTATTGCGAAATCGGAAAGCGATGCGTGAGAAAGCGCGCCACGTCAATGGCGTTGGTTTCAATCAGAGTTTTGGCGGTTTCTTTGTGTTGGTAGGTGGAGACGGCGGAAAAAACGAGCTGCGGCTCTTTGTCTTGAAGCAAGCGATAATCGGTTTTCATCACGTCGTAGTTGCCGCAGAGCAAAAATTTGCCTTGTGGTTTCAGGAGGCGCAGGGCTGGCTCGAGAAGGAGCAATCGTCCCGTGCATTCGACAATCACGTCGTAGCGATCGTTGTAATCGGGGGTGAAGTCTGCGAGGCTGAAGGCGATGTCGCGCGCGGCGGCAAGTTCGCCACGTTGAATGAACGTTTCGCACGCATCGACGTTTTGGAAGCCTTCGTAGGCGAGAACTTCGGCGATGGTCAGCCCAAGCGCGCCGAGACCCAAAATCAAAATGCGCTCAACGCTATCGAGATTGAGTTTTTGAACGGCGGAAAGCGCGTCGGCAAGCAAGCCAATCAGCACGTCGCGTTCTTCGGGGGCGCGACGAAGCGGCAGAAAATCCCCTTCTTTCGCAATTAGGCTTTCGGCTTGGCAACCAAAGACGGATTGAACGTCGAGCCACTTTTCCGATCGCCACGCATAGACATACTCGCCCACTTCGACGCTTTCGACCAATCGCCCCTTTTCAATCACTTCGCCCACGCACTCGCTTCCCGACACGACGGGAAATTTGAGTTCCTTTCGCGTGACGGATTTGCCCGTGAGCAAAAAGCGTTCAACGCCCGCCGTGATGCTCGTCGCGATCGATCGGATTCGCACTTCGTCGTCGGAAAGCGGCGCGGACACGACGGGCAAAAAGTCAAGTTTGTTCGGCTTCGCGTAGACAATCGCGTTCGATGGCATCGCAACGGCAACGCTCTCTAAATCTTCGGCGTTAGGCGAATCATCGGCACGACGACCTCATCGAGCGAAATGCCGCCGTGCTGAAACGAGTCCTTGTATTGATTGACATACTTGTGGAAGTTCGTCGGATAGACGAAGTAGTAATCTTCTTTGGCGATGATGTAATTCACGTTCAAGCCGTGCTGAGGCAATCGCCAATCGTTTGGATTTTTGACATAGACGGCGTGCTTCGGCTCGCACTGCAAATTGCGCCCGAACTTGTAGCGCAGGTTCGTCGAGGCTTCGCGGTCGGCGATGACCTTCGTGTGTCGGAGACAGCGAATCGCGCCGTGGTCGGTCGTAATCAACACGACGCATTTGTGCTTGGAGAGCGTTCGCAACATTCGCAGAAACGCCGAGTGTTCAAACCACGTTTGCGTGAGCGAGCGATACGCCGCCTCGTCGGGCGAAAGTTCCTTGATGACCTGCATATCGGAACGGCTATGCGCCAAGATGTCGACGAAATTCACCACGACGGCGTTGAGCTGATTTTTCAGTTGCGACGTGATGTTCTGCTCGTATTGCTTGCTCTCGTCGGTCGAGGTGAGCTTTGCGTATTTGGCGTTTGCGTGAATTCGTCGGCGCGAGAAGAAATCCTGCATAAAATCAGGCTCGTAGCGGTTCTTCGTGCTCTCGTCCTCTTGGCTTTCCTTCCACAAATCGGGATGGCGCTTTTCCATATCGAGCGGGAAGAGTCCGCTGAAAATCGCGTTGCGGGCGTAGGGCGTGGCGGTGGGCAGAATCGAGAAATACGCATCGCGCTCGACTTGAAACATCGCGCCCAAAATTTTCTCCATCACGAGCCACTGGTCGTAGCGAAGGCAATCGACGACGAAAAGGAAGACGGGCGCGTCGCCGTTGAGTTCGGGCAAAACTTTTCGCTCCAAGACGTCGACCGACATCATCGGGCGCTTGTCTTTTTCGGAGTGAATCCAGTGTCGATAATTTTTCTCGATGAACTTGCCGAACTCGGCGTTGCACTCGCGTTTTTGGTCCAAGAGCGTTTGTCGCAAATCGATGTGCGGATATTCGTCGAGCTCGACTTCCCATTGCGAGAGTCGGAAGAAGATGTCTTTCCAACGCGCCTCGTCGAGCGGTTCGAAGAGTTCGCGCGAAATGCGATTGAACTCGGAGATGTAGTCTCGCGTCGCCGCCTCTCCCTTGATGCGCTCGGCATCGAGCAGTTTTTTGCACGCGAGCAGAATTTGCGTCGGATTGACGGGCTTGATGAGATACTCCGAAATTTTTTTGCCAATCGCTTGCTCCATAATGGATTCCTGTTCGTTCTTGGTGATCATCACGACGGGCAGAGCGGGCTTTGCGGTTTTGATTTCGGAGAGCGCGTCCAAGCCGCCGATGCCGGGCATTTGCTCGTCAAGAAAGACGATGTCGAAGTTCTGCTCGCGCGAGAGTTGAACGGCGTCTTCGCCGCTCGTAACGGTGGTTACCTCGTAGCCTTTGTCGGAAAGAAACAAGATGTGCGGACGCAGGTAATCGATTTCGTCGTCAGCCCAAAGGATTCGGTATTTCATTGTCGCAAGGTTTTGGTTTCAAGAAGCGATGCCGTTTGTTTCATTTTGCGACGCGTCAAGATGTTTGCGCTCGTTCTGCGTCAGCGCGGCAAGGCACGCTTGATTTTCGTCGTCGGAGTCGGGCTTCGCGGAAAACCACTCGCGCAGGATTTCTTTGGCGACGGTTTCGCTCGTCAGGCGCAGGCTCATCGCTAAAATGTTCGCGTCGTTCCAACGGCGCGCGCCTTTGGCGGTTTCGGCATCGAAGCAGAGCGCGGCTCGGACGTTGGGAACTTTGTTCGCCGCGATCGTTACGCCCGTGCCCGTCCAGCAAAACAAAATGCCTTGTTCGCACTCGCCCGACGCGACGCATTCGGCGACGTCGCGCGCCACGTTGGGCCAGCGCTTTTCGTCTTGCGAAGCGTCGTCTCGAAGCGCGCCGAATTTTTTAAGCTCGTGTCCTTGCGCTTCCAACTCCCGAATCACCGCGTCGGTGAGGTGCGCGCGTTCATCGCTTCCGATGGCAAGTTTCATTGCGTCTCCTTGATTTTGGCGAGGTTTTCGTTTGCGAGTCGAGCGAGCGTTTCGTAATGCCGCTCGGCATCGACGCGCCAATTTTTCGTAGCGTCTTCGTTTGCTTTTTTGACGAACTGCGCGAGCGCGCTCTCCAAACGGTTGGAGCGAGACGTCATCAAGCCGCGCAAGTTGTTTAGAAACGCCGCTCGCGCTTTCGCGGCTGATTCGTTGGCGATTCCAACGATCTTCAATCGGTCGGACGCTCGACGATACTCGTCTAACGCGAATTGAGCAAGGTCAAGTTCAATGCCCAAGAGTCGCTTCATTTTTTCGTAGTTGCCCGCGAAGAAAACCAACGCGCGAGCGTCGGCGGTCGTCGTCGCATCGAGGCGTTTGCGATACTCGGCATCGAGCGCGTTGATTTGGTCGTGAACCGCGAGCGCGAGCGAATCGGCGCGACGCGCAAGGCTCATAGCGAGCATGGCGTAATCGGCTTTCAAGCGGTTGGCGTAGTCGGATTGGTCGGGCGAAAGATTCGCGGCTTGAATGCCCTGCATCGTCGCCGAAAGCGCCTCGGCGAGAACCTCGGAATCTTTCGACGCGAGTTTCTTGGCGTGAAAGACCAGTTCCGCTATGTCGCCGATTTCCACCGTCTCTTGAACGCCGCCTTTGAGCGCGATCGCGACGGACTTTCGCTTCAAACTATCGGGCATCGGAAGGTTGTGGTAGGCGTAGAACGACTGCGTTTTTTCCTTCGCCGTTTTGAACCAAACGGGTTCGGGCATCGTCGCAGGCGCGGTCGGCTTCGAACCTGCGCAACCGCAAAGCGCGACGAGGACGATCGAGAAGAGCAGGCGATGGTTTTTCATTTTCTTGCGGTTATCCGCCAAACGCGCTGTATTGACGAAGCGCAAACGACCAAAACAGTTTGCAAAGAAGATACAATCCAAGCGCCCAAGAAAAAACGACCAACAGGCTGAAGGCGATTTCGTCGGTCGAGTATGCGCCCGAAAGAATTTTCGTCGGCGCGAAGGCGAGATAGCCAAACGGCAGGAACTTCAACGCCCGTTGCGCCGATTCGGGAAACAGGTCGAGCGGAATGATTTGCCCCGTCAAGAACCACATTGCCATTCCTTTCATCACGAAAAGCGTCCACACCTCGTCCATATAGAACGCGAGCGCGGCGATGACGAACGCGAGCCAAAAGGAAATCAAAACGCCGAAAAAGAGCGCCAGCAAGCCCGAAACGATTTGAAACGCCGTCGCGGAAACGAAGCCCGACGCCAGCATTGCGGCGTAGACCACTGCCCCGCCGAGCATCGTCGGCGTTGAATCGGCGAAAAAGGTCATCAAGTTGTAAAGCCCGAAGTCGACGGGTTGCGCCAAAAACTTGTTGAGCGTGCCGTCTTTGATGGCGTTGGCGATTTGACGCTCGACGGCATCGACCTTGACGAAGTTGGCGACCAACAAGCTCAAAACCACGTAGCGCAACATCGCGTCGTAATCGTAGCCCGCGATTCGTCCGTCGGGCGACGATTCCATCACGGCGCGCCACAGAATCGACTGCACGAGAATCGGAAGCAAAATTTTGCCCGCCACGTCCATCAAAATTTCGCCGCGATACTCGATGAAGCGTTTGAGCGAGACGCGATAGACGAAGAGATATTTTTTCATCGCGCGGAACTAAATTTCGATCGCAAACGCATCGAACGACCGCAATGCGCTATTTATCCGACCGAGACTTGCGAATGCTCATCGCGCTCGCGTCCGTAGGCGCGCACTATCGCCCTTTGAATTTGCAAGGGTTGGACTTGACGGGCGCGGATTTGAAATTCGCGTTTCTCAAAGACGCGAACTTGACCGACGCGAACCTTTCGGGCGCAAACCTTGAAAACGCCTCGATGTTCGGCGCGTATCTGCACGACGCGAATCTCACGGGAGCCAACTTGCGCAACGCCGATTTGACCTACTCCTACTTGCGCGGCGCGAAGTTCGTCAACGCCGACCTGCGCGGCGCGAAGTTCAGCGGCGCGATGTTCAAAGACACGGACTTTACGGGCGCCATTATCGACGCGACGACCATCGGCTTATGAGAGGCTTTCGCTCTTGGCTTTCGGGCGTTGAAAATCCGTCCCGAACGCGATGTCCCAAAGCGGCGAGCTTACGCCAAAGCCGCGATTCGGCTCGCTGAAATGATGCCGCATGTGATGCTCGCGTATCCAACCGAAATACGCGCCTTTGAGATTGAAATGATGAATGGCGTAGTGCGAAATGTCGTAGATGAGGTAGCCAAGCGTGAACCCCGCCATCAAAGAGGGCGCGAGCCTTTCCCCAAGGATGAACATAAACGCGCCGTAAAACAACGCCGCAAGCGGCAGGCTCACGACGGGCGGCATCACCAAACGGAGCGGATCGCTCGGATAATCGTGATGAACCCCGTGAAAAATCCAAATTACGCGCTTGCCCCATTCGGATTTCGGGTGATAGTGAAACACGAATTGGTGAAGCAGGTATTCGGCGAGCGTCCATAGAAAAACGCCCAACGCGAACAGCCCCGCAACCGCGAGCGCGCCGACGCGATGAACGACGAAAGACTCCCACAGGAGATAGGCGATGAACGGAACGTAGAGCCAGAGCGGAACCGTCCAATGAACTCTGGAAAAGAACTCGGCAAAATCGCTCCGAAACATTCTCGGCGTTTCTTTGGCGCGAGAAACGAACAGTTTCATCTTTGACTTGCGTTTTGGTTTGGGTTTGAGCGCGACAAAAATACGAATCGTCTCGCCAAAAGTTTGTTTCAAATTCGCGGAAACTTGCTTACATTTTCGCAAAGAAGCGCTAATGGTCGTTGAACGCAGTTCGAACCGCTTGCGAGGAATGGGCTTCTTCTTTTACATCACGGATTTTTGGTTCTGGCGTTGGAAACGGCTCTTTTCTTTGATTCGCCTTCGGCTCGACAAGAGCGCGCTTCGTTGCTACTACATCAACTTCTTCTTCTGCATCTACGCGGTCGCGCCGCTTTGGAAAAGCGTAGAGGATGCGATTGAATCCGAGTAGCGACGCGACGGAAAGGAGGTTGCCCGTGAGCATTCTTCAAACCGCGCAGAGCCTTCTCTACTATGAAGACTCCGCGACGCGCTTTGAACGGGACAGAGAAAAGCCCGCGGTTCTCTTCATCAACGGTTGGGCGATGTCGGCGCGATATTGGTCGCCGCTCGCGGAGCGACTTTCTCCGAACTTCCGAATCGTTTGCCTCGACCAAAGCGGAACGGGGCGCACAAGGCTCATTGCGAAAAATCCCGTCTTTACGATCGAATCTTTCGCCGACGAGGTTTCCGCGCTCATTGAGCATTTGCGCCTTTCGCGCCTTCATCTCGTTGGGCACTCGATGGGGTCGATGGTGGCGGCGGAGTTGGCGCATCGGCATCAGGATCTGGCGCTCTCGACCACCATCATCGCTTGCGGCATTTTTCCTTACAGCGCGGTTCAGATGCAGATTCTTTCCGCCTTCATTCGCGCCTCGGTGAGCCTGAAATTCCTTTTCCGCCTCGATGTTTTCAAACGCGCCTTCGCGCGAAAAGCCGCCGCGATGCCAATTCCAAAAGATTACGAGACCATTCTCGTCAATGACTTTCTTGAAACCGACGCGGACGCGGCGGAAAAGGTCGGCACGTTCTCGCTCAATCCCGACATTTTGCGCCGTTACCGCGAGCAAGTCGTCTCGATTCCGTCGCCGTTGTTGCTCGTCGTTGGCAAAGCCGACAAGACCATTCCCCCCGAAGGCATGAACACGCTCTACGAAACGCGCCTTCGGGAACATCCCGAACTCTTCGCGCGCTTCGTCGAATTTGAAGACGTCGGGCACTTGCCAATGCTTGAAGTTCCCGACGCTTTCGCGGAGATTCTGCTCGCGCATTTTGAGGAAGCCAAACGGCTCGCCGTCGATTGAAAGCCCCGCGTCCGTTACTTTTTGAAGATGCTTCCCGCGATCGCCGTAACGAGACTGCGCGGCGCGAATCGACTGGAATTCACCATTAGCTTGTTCATAAAGCCTGAAACGACCACGCTCTCGCCGCGCTCGTAAGCCTCGATGCATGTTCGCACGACGTCTTCGGGCTTTTCGAGCGGGATCATCAACTTGGAGCGTTCATAATTGGCGTTGTCGAAAAATGGCGTGTCCGTTCCTCCTGGGCACAGCGCCATCACTCTCACGCCTTTTTCTTTGAGTTCAAAGGCGATGGCTTCCGAGAAACTCAACGCGAAGGCTTTGGTTGCGGCATAAACCGCCATTTGCGGCACGGGTTGAAACGCCGCCGTCGAGGCGACGTTGATGATGCCGCCCGAACGTTTCCGCGCGAATCGCTCGGCGAAAAGACGCGAGAGTTTCATCAAAGTTAGCGCGTTCAGCGTTACCATCTGTTCGAGGCGCGAAAGGTCGTGCGAAAGAAATTCGCCCATCATTCCAAAGCCCGCGTTGTTGATGAGCAAATCCACGTCGAGTTTTTTCTCGTCGCAGAAAGCGAGGACTTTTTCCGCGCTGTCGGGTTTGGAGAGGTCTTGCGCGAAGACGAGCGCGTCGATTCCGTTGGCTTCGGAAAGCCGCTTGGCAAGGGCGTTGAGTTTGTCTTCGGAACGCGCCACGAGAACGAGGTTATGCTTGCGTCGAGCGTAGGCGTCGGCGAAACACGCGCCGATGCCCGTCGACGCGCCCGTGATGAGCGTCGTCATCGTTTGTCAAGCGATTGGTTGGATTTTCAAAGCAAGATGACCCCTTCGATTTTAGCCGCTTGCTTGTAGATGGCGATGATGTCGCTCGACGATTGCATTTCCAGCTCCGCCGTTATGCCGATGTAGTTGCCGTTGCGCGAGGGATTGAACCTGACGGGGTAGCCTTCGAAGAGATTTCGCAGTTGCACCAATCCCGCAAGCGGCGCGATGAACTTGAACATAAACCACGTCGGATACTCGAGTTCGTCCAAGCGCATTCGCAGTCCTTCAAATGACGGCTCGCTCATTTTCAGCTCCTTTGATTTTGATTTTCGCAAGGTAAAGAAAATCACGAAAGAACGACGGACTTTTTCACTCTTCATACAAACGCGCTTCTTTGGCTCTCGCTTCAAAGGCTTCGAGGCTTTCTTTCCTGACCAGCTCCAAGATTTCGTCGCGGCTTTTGCCTTGCTGAACGAGCCGTCGCAAGCGGTCTGCGCCCGCAAGTTTATCGAAAAAACTTTCTTTCCACAGAAGCGATTTTGGGTGCGATTTGTTCAACGCCGTCAGAAGCGCGACGGCAAGCTCGAACGGCTTGAACTTTCTTCGCTCCGTAATTTTGAATCGCACGCCGCCGCAGCGCTCGCCTTCGAACTTCGGCGATTGGCTTTTGCCCTTTTGCGATTTGGGCGTGAACGAAACGACCTCGATTTCCGCCCCATTGATCGCGCCAATCTCGTCTTTCAATTTTTTTCCGTCGATGAAGGGCGCGCCGATTTGCTCGAAGGGATAAGGCGTGCCGCGTCCTTCGCTGACGTTGGTGCCTTCGAGCAGAACCGTCGCGGGATACAGGAGCATCGCATCGATGGATTGAATGTTCGGCGAGGGCGGCGTAAAAAGCGTTTTCCATTCGGCGTATTCGTCGGCGAACTTTCGGCGCGAGTAGTTTCGCATTTTGACGACCGAGAGTTTGAGCGACGGCAGTTCTTCGCGCTGAACGAGCGTGGCGATTTCGCCAATCGTGAGCGCGTGAATGAACGGCGCGCGAATCAATCCGACGAATGAACGAAACGCCGTATCGAGCGCCGTCCCGTCCGCTCCGACGGGCGCGATGGGATTCGGTCGGTCGAGCACGACGAACTCCTTTTGCGATTCCGCCGCCGCCTCCATGGCGAGTTTCATCGTCGAGACGTAGGTGTAGCATCGCGTTCCGATGTCTTGAATGTCGAAGACGAGCGCGTCGATTTCGGCGAGCGTTTCTTTCGTTGGCTTTTTGACGTCGCCGTAGAGGGAAACGATTTTGATTCCGTTGGCGAGCGTCTCGTCGGCGACTTTGCGTCCCGCTTCGCTCTGAATCGCAAAGCCGTGTTCGGGCGCGAAGACGACTCGCACGTCAAGCCCGTTGCGTCGGAAGAGCGCAACGCTCGATTCGCCGTTTCGGTCGACGCTCGTGGCGTTGCAGATAAGCCCGATGCGCTTGCCTTTGAGAAGGGCGAAGCCCGAATCGGCGAGCGCGTCCAACCCGACGCGCAACTGCCCGCGAAGCGACGGCGAAACCAACATCCACGCGAGAACGACGATTTTCGCCCATCGTCGACAATTGATGCGCATTTCATCAACCGTTTTGGCGTTGAAAAATAGGCGCGTCTCTTTAACTATCCTTGCTCGCTCAACGCGCCTACCTAACCGCCATCAAAGAAAGTTTGAAGCGAAGTTGCCGACTATGAGCGACATCATCAAGTTCGACCCTGCGCTGTTAGAGATTTTCAAGAGCGGCGCAAGTTCCGCGCCGATGCCCTTTTCGCGCGACATTCTCGTTCTTGAAACTCGCGTCGCGGGAACGAGTCGCTTGAACGACCCCGACGCGCTCGCCGCCACGCTCAAACGAGGCGACGTCCTGACGATGAGGCGCGAACCGCAAAACGAATTCGATGACTTTGCCATCTTGCTCTTCACCACAGGCGAAAAAGCGGGCTACATTCCGCGCGACCAAAACGAAGTCATCGCGCGCCTGATGGATGCGGGCAAAACCTTCTTTGCGCGCATCGAAGAGTTCTACTTTCAAGACGATTGGCTCTGCATCGAAATCAAAGCTTTTATGAAGGATTAAGGGGATTCCGAAAGACAAAAACCCTTGCGCGAACAAGGGTTTGCGTGGTTTTGAAGTCGGGGTGGCGAGACTCGAACTCACGACCTCTTCGACCCGAACGAAGCGCGCTACCAGCTGCGCTACACCCCGATTGCGAAAGGACGCAAAGGTAGCAAAAATTCGTTTTTTCGCAAACGCGCCTCCCGCGTCGTTTTTCGGCGACTCCCAAAATCAAGCGGCGAAAATTTGCCTCGACGGAACTTATTTTCGAAACGACATCGGCTTGCGAGAAACGAACAAAGAACGCATGACGCATTCGCCCGACCAACGATTTTTCGTCTGACGATTCTTTATGAAGCGTTCTCGCTTTCTTCCAGCGTTTCTGCTCTGCCTTTTCGTCTCCGCGATTTGCGATTGCGCTTTCGCGCAAGAACCGCCGCGCAAATTGCGCGTCGTGTCGGGCGTGGTGATTGACGGCGACGACAAACAGCCGCTCCGCGCCGCGAAGGTCAAGGTCATCGGCAAAAAGGTCGGCACGCTCACGAGCATTGACGGCAGATTTCAACTCACGCTCGTTCCGGGCAAATACGTGCTTGCTTTCTCAATGGTCGGCTACGAAACCGAAAAGGTCGAGGTGGATTTGACCGAGAGCAATCAAGAAATCAAAGTCTTGATGCGCGCGCCAACTTACGACGCGGAAGAAGTCGCCGTTTTCGCCGAAGACCCTGGCGTTACGCTCATCAAGGAAGCCTTGAAGCGCAAAAAGCGACAGAACGACTCGCTTCAAAGCTACCGCTATATGCTTTACACGAAGTTCGTCGCCAGCACCGATTCGAACACGGCGAACCGCGCCAGCGGCAAGGTCGACACCACCATCGTCTCCATCTTCGAGTCCTATTCCAAAGGCTACTACAAGAAGCCCGACAAGCATTACAACGTCATCGTTCAGCGTCGTCAGAGCGCGAACGTGCCGCAATCGGCGAACTTCGTCGTTTTCGGAACGAACCTAAACGCCTACGACGATTACATTGAGATCCTCGGACAAGAAGTCGCCACGCCCTTTCACCCCGACGCGCTCGATTTTTACGACTTCACGCTCGGCAAGCGCATCGGTTCGGATTCGTCGCGCTTCATTCGTCGCCTATTCTTCAAGCCCAAGACGAATCAGCGCAAGCTTTTCGAGGGCTACGTGGATATGGATATGGACAAGAACATTCCGTTGCAATTGGAAATGAAGCCCAACCGCGCCGTGCGCTTGCCCTTCGACGCGAGCTTGGTTTATCGTCAGCAATTCGACGAGTTCGAGAATTTCTACGTGATGCCCGTCGGAATGCAGATTCAAAGTTCCGCCGAAGCCGCCGTGCTGTTCGTCATCTCGCCGCGCATCGACATTGATATTGAGACCGTCGCTTACGATTATCGCTTCAACGAGAGATTTCCCGACGAACTCTTTTCGCGCCGTCGCGTCGATGTCAGCAAGGACGCGGACAAACTCGACTCGTCGTATTGGGGCACGAACGCCGTTTTGCCGCTTCGTCCCGAAGAAACCTACGCCTATCGCGCCATTGAAATCGCGCAAGACAATCCCGATTCCGCGATTGGCATCGTGTTTTTCAATCGGCTCATCGCGCCCGTCGCTCGCGTCATTCGCTTTCTGAACACGCGCCCCTTCACGGGCATCGATGATTTGTTTCACTACAATCGCGTGCAAGGCGCTTATCTCGGTTTGGGCTTGGAAGAAAAGTTTTGGGAGCGATTCGTCGCCAGCGCGGCTTTTGGATACGGCTTTGCCGACAAGCGCGCCAACTACGACATTCGATTCAGATACGTTTTGCGAGAACGCGAAGACCTGTTTCTCAACCTCAAACTTTATCGCCTGCTGCTTCGGCGCGACAACCCCTACGTCGTCGGCGTTCCGCTCATCACGACGCTTTCGCTTCTGAACAAGAACGATTACGGCGACTACTACTATGGGAGCGGCTTCGAGCTTTCGGGCGAACTTGGCTTTGGACAGCTCATCTACATTCAGCGCGACGATTTTATGCACCCCACGATTTTCAAACTCTTCTTTCGCAACGAACTGCAAACGTCGGCGAGCGTCAACGCCAACTTCGCCTTCTTCGGCGGCGAGCGCGCCTTCCGCGAAAATCCGCCCATCTTCAACGGCACGATGCGCTCTTTCGGCTTCGACGCGCAAATCAATTACAGTCCGATTCGACGCATCGCCAATTTCGGCTTTCAAATCAAGGGCGAATTTTCAAAGCCCACGTTCATTCCGAGCGATTTCGATTTCGCGCAGTATTACGCGGCGCTTCTGTGGAGAACGAGAACGCTCGTGCCGCTGTGGCGAATGGACATGCGATTGAGCGCGGGTTACTCGACGGGCGGCGTGCCGCCGCAACGCTTTTTCAGCTTGGAATCGGCGGTCGGAGGCACCGCCTCGGCGAGCGCGGGCGTGTTTCGCGGCATGCGCGTCAAGGAGTTCTACGGCGACAGGTTCTTCTCGCTTTCGCTCGAGCACAACTTCGGCGAGATTATCCCTGGCGCGTTTCGCATTCCCAACATCGCCTCGTTTGGCATCGAGTTCATCTTTCTCGGCGGCATTGGGTGGTCGGAGTTTTCGAAGCGAACGTTGGAATACTCCCGAACGACCCTTCCAACGACCACGCTCACGAGCGAAAAGTGGTATTACGAAGTTGGCTTCGGCTTGAATCAGATCTTAATCATTCTTCGGACGGATTTTTCCTTGCGGCTTTCGCAGACTCGCGCGCCGATTTTGTTTTTCACGATTTCGACGGCGACGCTGTGAGCGAGGGTCAAAGGAGTTCGAACGTTTCGAGCCGAGACGGGATTTCGACGCGCTTGAAGCCAAGTTCTTTCAAGCCGTCGCGCAAGCTTTGCGCCGCCGCGTCTTCGCCGTGCACGAGAAAAATCGCGCGCATCTCGCTTCGGCTGAATTGACCGATGTAGTCCAAGAGTTCCGCTCTATCGGCGTGCGCGGAAAAATTGTTCATCACGACGACTTCGGCTCTGAGCTTGTAAGGCTCGCCGAAGATGTTGACTTCGGGCTGACGCTCCAAGATTTTCCGTCCCAACGTGTTTTCCGCCATGTAGCCCACGATTAAAATGGTCGTTTTCGGGTTTTCGATGTTGTTGGCGAGGTGATGCGCGATTCTGCCGCCTTCCGCCATTCCCGACCCCGCCAAGATGATGCACGGCTTTTCGTAGTCGTTGAGTTTTTTGGAGTCTTCCGCCGAGCGCGCGTAGGCGACGTTTTCCAGACGAAGCGGGTGCTTGTCGTCGGCGATGAGCGCGTTCATTTCTTTGTCGAAGCATTCGGGGTGATAGCGATAGACGTTGGTGACGTCTTGCGCGAGCGGGCTGTCGAGGAAAATCATCATATCCTTTGGCATCTTGCCCGCATGGTAGAGTTGGTTGAAGAAGTAGAGCATCTCTTGCGTCCGTCCGACGCTGAAGGCGGGAATGAGAATTTTTCCGCCGCGCTCGTAGGTTCGCCGAATCACGTCGGTCAAAACGCGCTCGACTTCGTCTTTGGGCTTGTGCAATCGGTTGCCGTAAGTGCTTTCGGCGATGAGGTAATGCACGTCGCCGCAAAATTCGGGGTCTTTGAGAATCGGCGTTTGCTTTCTGCCCAAGTCGCCCGTGAAAGCGAGGCGAACATGCGCGCGTTTTTCTTTGAGTTCCAAGACGACGACGGCGGAGCCAAGAATGTGCCCCGAATTGTAGAACGTGAGCGTAACGCCGTCGCTGATGTCGATGGGGCGATGAAACGGAAGCGCGAAGAAATGCTCGGTTACGGCTTGCGCGTCTTCGAGGGAGTAAAGCGGCTCGACGGGAGGCAAATTGCGACGAGCGCGTTTTTTCGAGACGAACTCCGCGTCGCGTCGTTGCAGAAACGCCGTGTCCTGCAACATCACGACGGCAAGGTCGCGCGTGGCGGCGGTGGCGTAAATGTTGCCCTTGAAGCCCTGTTTGACGAGCAGCGGAAGCCTGCCGCTATGGTCGGTGTGCGCATGGGAAAGCACGACGCCGTGAAGCTCGCTCGGCTTGAAGGGAAACTCGCGGTTGAGCGCGTCCGCTTCGCTTCGTCTGCCTTGAAACAAGCCGCAATCGAGCAAGATGTTCTTTCCATTGACCGAAACGAGATGCGACGAACCCGTAACCCCTCTCGTCGCGCCGCAGAAGGCGACTTTCATTGTTCGAGCGACGATGACGCTTTCGAGAGACGCTCGCAAAAATAAAAAGCGGAAGCGCGAAACTTCCGCTTTTCGTGAACACCCTTGTTGGAACGCGCACGGTCAATGCGCGGCGGGGCTTTTGACGTAGTATTCGTAATAAACGATGAAGCACTCAATGAGGAAGAAGCCCAACGTGAAAATGCCGAAGAGGGTGAATTTCGGGTCTCTCTCTTCCCGCGAGGCTTTCTTGTCCAAGAACGGCACGAGCGCCCAAAGAATCATCGCGATCGTCAAGGTAACAATGGCGACGACGGGCGGCACTTGCTTCAAGTATTGGAACTGCGCCCAGAAATACCATTCGGGCTTGATGCCTTCGGGCGCGGGTTGAAGCGGATCCGCCTTCTCGCCGATTTCCCAAGGGAAGACGACGGAGAGGAAAATCAGAAGCGCAAAGCCAATCATCCAGCCGATAAAATCCTTCATCAAGAAGTTCGGGAAGAACGGCTCGTCGCCTTTGACCAAGCCTCTTTCGCGGTAGCCGATAGGCACGGACGTGCCGAGCGTTTGCATCAAAATCAGGTGAGCCGAAAGCACGAGGAGCGTCAAGCCCGGAAGCAAAACCACGTGCAGACCAAACATTCTCGTGAGCGTTTCGCCCGTTACTTCGTCGCCGCCTTGAACGATTCGGGCGATGAAATCGCCCCCAGGCATGTAGGTTATCGTTTGAATGCCAACTTTGACGGCGAAATACGCAAGCGTGTTCCAAGGAAGCAAGTAGCCCGTGAATGAAAGCCCCAGCGTCAAGATGCACAGCACGAAGCCCGTAAGCCACATCAATTCGCGCGGCTTGCGGTAGGCTTTCATAAAGTATGCGCTGAACATGTGGATAAACATCATCAGCACCATCAAGTTCGCCGACCAACTGTGCACTTGGCGAATCAGCCACCCAAACGGCACTTCCTTTTGAATGAACACGAAGGATTCAAACGCTTCCGACTCGGTGGGTTTGTAGTAGAGCAGCAACAACAAGCCCGTGATGATTTGAATGACGAAGAAAAACAGCGTTAGTCCGCCGAAGTAATACCAAACGGATTGGCGGTGCATCGGGACGGTTTTCTTGGAGGCGTAGTCAATGACGTAGGTCAGCGAGCCAATGCGCTCGTTTATCCAGCCTTGCAAACCGCCGTTCTTGAGTTTTGCGATGAGTTCTGCCATTTTCGTTACTACGGTTAAGCGTTGAAAGATGATTTATGCTTTGAACACGATGATGTTCCCGTCTTGGACTTTCACGCCGTATTTTTGAAGGTCGGCGGGTTGCGGTCCGGAGATTTTCGTGCCGTCGTTGTTGTATCGAGCGTTGTGGCAGGCGCACCAGACGTTGTTGGCTTTCGCGTCGTATTGCACCAGACAGCCGAGATGCGTGCACTTGGCGGAAAAAGCGGTGTATTCGCCATTGACGTTCAGCACCATTACGGGCAGGTCGTTGAACTTGAAAATTTTGCCCGAATTTGGCGGCACTTCGCCGTCTTTGCCGACGATGGCGGAGTTGGAAACTTTCTTTTTGCGTTCAGGCGGATAGGAATAGCGCGCGATGGGGTAGAGAATGGTTGCGACGAAAAGCGTGCCAAGCGCGCCGACAAGGTAGGTTAAAAAATTTCTTCGCCCTCCCGTTTCCGCGTCTTCGACGATCGTCTTTTGCGCGGATTCTACGGCTTCGCGTCGCTTCGCGTCGGTCTCGCCGATAACTTCAAGGCGTTTGGAGCGGTCGTACTCGCCACGAACGATTTGCATAGTGAAGTTCTCCGATGGTTTGCGATTTAGAATGGCTTTTCGTCTTTTGAGAAGTCAGGCAGTCCCGCTAACGCTACGTGAGTTTCGTTTCGTTCCGATTCACCGCCTTTGCTCCAAAAAACGATTGAAAAAGTTATACAGCGCATACATCACCGACAAGCGTCCCTCGCGCAAGACTTTGCTTTTGACCAAGTTTTGCACGATGCCCGACGTGAGCCGTTCAGGGTGCAGGAACTCGGAAATGCCCGTCATTGCCACGCCGCCTTTTTCTTGCAAGTTCAACGCGAAGCGAGAATAGAACCGCACGTAGAAGGGTCCCGTGTCCAAGCATTTCAAATGTTCGATGGAGAAGCGGCAATCGCCCGACTCCATCGTCAAACGCTTGCCGTAGCGCGGCGAGATGAGGTTCTGCTCCAATTCGTGCTCGATGATCGTGAGACGATTTTCCAAGATGAGCGGCTTTCCGTTCTCGGCAAGATACAGGAACGTGAACGGCTCGCGGGATTGGTCTTTGTAGGAGATGATGTAATAGACGAGATCGTGTTTTTTGGAGTGCGCTCGTCCCCAATACCAATTCTCGATGTGCGCGTCCATTGGCGCGCGTCCGAAGTTGTGGTCGTGATAACCGCTGCCGCGGAAGGCGATGTTTCGCTCGTCGTTTTTGAGACCGTCCCACACGTGAATCTCTCCCTTCACGTCCATTGAGGGCGCGACGAGAATCCAAGCGTGTTCGCCTTCGCCCGACGACAGTTCGCCCAAATCGTCGTCCAGTTCCATTTTGGGCGTGAAGCGAAGTTCGGCTTTGACGCGCTTTTTTCGGGCGGGCATTTCAAAATCCAAACGCAAAACGAAACAGTTGCGAATTTCGTCGTAGGCGAACCAATTGCGTTCAAAGCGCGCGAAGGGCTTTTCCGTCGAGGCTTCGAAAAGCGCGGCGTCGCCCTCTTTGATGAAGTTCACCACCTCGACCCCGTCGGCGTAAAGGCTAAAACTGAACGCCGCATGTTCGAGCGGATTCGGAAACGACGCGCCGTTCTTCGCCCCGCTTTGTTTCCAAGCGCGAAGCCTTTTGAGGTAGTAGGGCGAAAAGGGAAAGCCCGAAAACCAGATGGCGACGATGGAATAACGTTCATCGTCGGCAACCGCGTCGAAATACCACCATTCGTAAGAGCCAGGTTCCGTGAGATTGTGCCAAACGTCGGCTTGCAGCGATGAAAGGATTTGCATTCGGTTTGTTCGATGAAACCGCGTTTTTTGAAACGACTGCGATACGACAAACTGAATCGCGGGGGAAGTGGTTTCAATTTAGCGAAGTTCGCTTGCGAAATCAACATCGCTTCGTTCTCACTTCATCAACGTCATTTTGCGCGTTTGAACGAATCGCTCGCCATTCGTTCCGCTCGCTTGCAAGCGATAGAAATAAACTCCCGACGCGAGCGCCAAGCGAGACGCATCGAGCAAGCAGACCTGCTTTCCCGCGCTCTGACGCGCCTCGACGAGCGTGGCGACCTTTCTGCCAAGCACATCGAAAAGTTCCAATCTCACGTCGCTCGCGCTTGGCAAGGAATAAACGATGATCGTCGTCGGATTGAACGGGTTGGGGTAATTCTGTTCGAGCGAGAACGCGGCGACGCTTTTCGGCGCGTCGCGACTTGCCAGAGACGGTTGAATCGTGAATCGCCATGCGCCGCCTTGTTCGGCGGTCAGGGGTTTCGTAACGCGCTTGCCGGCGTTGGTCGTGGCGGCGATGTAGTAATAAACCGTTTGCGGCAAATTTCTCGCCGACGGGAAAGACAGAACGGCGCGGAACGAATCGGGCGCAAATTGCGTCATCGGCGCGGATTGGAAGCCAAGCGTCGTGTCTGTCGTCCAAAAAACATCGGCTCGTGCGACGCCGCCCCGCGACGTGATTTTCGCCACGATCTCTCGCGCCGACGTGTCGGGCGAATCGAGCAGGCGTTTGTGCGCGATCAAGACGGGATTGCGCGCGGCGATTTCCTTCGTGACGCAGTGAATCGCGCCGAGTTGCGGAATGATTTGATTGCAATCGATTCCGACGATGCGGTAACCGGGCATCGCCTCGCGGTAAATGCGCAGCGCGGTCGTGTCGTAGCGCGGTTCGTAGGTCGGCACGATGACGGTCTTGTTGATGATGAGCGAGTTCGTGTAAGTGCGATAGTATCCGCCCTGACTTGGATAGCGTCCGAATTGGTCGGGCGGCATCGGGATTCGAATCACTCGATACGGGCGACCGTAGCATGTTCGAAAGTTGTTCAAGACGTATTGCAAATTCGCTTCGATTTGCGGTCCGTCGGAGACGCCCGGCGGATACTCGCCCACGAGCAACGTTTCCTCGTCGAGCAACTTCATGTGCATATCGATGTGATGAATGACGTCGTAGGGCAGAACGGGCATTTTGACATATCGCCGAATGCCCATAAAGCGACGCATCAAGGAGTCGATTTGCGCTTCGGTTTTGTTGGGGTTTTCCGAGAGGATGAGGCGCGACGAGAAGCCCGTGCCGAAGCCGTCGACCATAAAATTCCCGCCCGCATGCACGAGATCGTTGGGCGGCGAGGTCATCTGAAAGAGCGGCACGCCGAGTTGGTTGGAAAGCGCGAGCGGAATTTGGTCGTCGAGCGGACGCGGACGGTTGTAAATCCAATCCACGAAATAGAGCGAATCGATGTCGTTGGAATAGACCGACCACGCGCCGTAATCGCGGCACCAAATCGAGTTCGAAGGCGCGATGACGAAGACGAGGTTTTCCAACGTGCCGCCGCCTTGCAAGATGGCGTTTTTGATGTTCGTCGTGTCGCTCGCGTTGGCGACGATGAAGACTTTGCCCTCGCGTTGCGCCGCCACGACGATTTGCCGAAGAATCGTCGGGAACGATCGCCATGTGATTTGAACGCCTTGCGATTCTTCCCACTCCGCCGCCGCGCGCATCGGCGACGACGGCAGATGGCTCGGCGCGTCGGGCGACGCGGGCGGCACGTAGGTTTTCATCAAGTCTCGCTCTTCGGGCGCAAGAAAGCGCGGCAACCCGAGCGAATCCGCTTCCTGCGCGAGCGTTTCGCTCTGCGCGAGCGCGGCGACGAGCAGTCCCAAAATCCAAGTCCGTTTCATCGATTGGCGGTCGTTTTGGCGGCTTCTTGAATCGTTCGATCGAGAAGCGAGGCTTTCTTTTTCATCTTGATGTTCAGAACCTCGACGAAGAGCGCAAAGGCGATCGCGAAATACATATACCCTTTTGGCACATGGACATCGAAGGCTTCGGCGACGAGCAACACGCCGATGAGCAAGAGCAAAGCCAGACCCAGCATTTTCGTCGTCGGATGCTCGCGAATGAAATCGCCGATGGGCTTTGCGAAGAGCATCATCACGATGGACGAAGCGACGATGGCGAGCGCCATTACGAGAATTTCTTTCGACAGTCCAATCGCCGTGACGATGGAGTCGATGGAAAAGATGAAGCTGAGCGCGACGGATTGCAACATCACCGTTGCGAAGGTTGACGCGGCTTTCGCGCCGCCGCCTTCCGCGACGCCTTCGATTTTGGCGTGAATTTCCGCAACGGCTTTATACATCAAGAACACTCCGCCAAGCAGCATCATCAAATCTTTGCCGCTGATTTCGTTTTGAAAGATGGCGAACAGCGGCGCTTCAAACGACAAAATCCAACCAATCGCGCCCAAAAGTCCAAGCCGCAACGCGAGCGCGGCGACAAGGCTCGCGTTGCGAGCGCGGGGCTGTTCGTCGGTCGGAAGTTTGGAGACGAGAATCGAAATGAAGATGACGTTGTCGATGCCGAGCACGATTTCAAGCACGGTGAGGCTCAACAGGTTGGCGAGGTTTTCGGGTTGGATTAGCAGGTCGAACATAGCGAAGCGTTTTGTTGAGATGGCGGAAAGTTAAGCGTTTGTCGGGAGAACGTTAAGCCTTTTTTCGCCACAGGAGCGACGAATCGCCGTAACTCAAAAAGCGATAGCCGTTGTCGAGCGCGCTCTGATAAACGACGCGCCAAAAGTCGTCGCCCAAGAACGCCGCCACGAGCAAAATGAGCGTGCTTCGCGGTTGATGAAAATTCGTGATGAGCGCATCGACGACCTTGAACTCGTAACTTGGCGCGATGATGAGTTGCGTTTCGCCCGAAATTCGTTCCAACCCGTTTCGCGTCGCCCATTCCAACAAGGCGTTTAACGCGCGTTCAAGCGATGGGAGCGACGATGTCGCCGAAAGCCGATACGAATCCCACTGCGAGACCCAGAGGTCGTTTCGCTTTCTGGCGTCGCCGTCGTCGAGACAAAGTTTCGCGCCGAACCAATAGAGCGATTCGAGCGTCCGCATCGATGTCGTGCCAACGGCGACGACGCACGGTTTCGGCATAGCGGCTTGCGCGAGCAAGGCTTCAACCGCATCGAGCGGAACGGCGATTCGCTCCACGTGCATTTGGTGCTCGGCTATCGTGTCGCTCTCGACGGGCTTGAACGTGCCCAAGCCGACGTGAAGCGTGAGATCGGCGATTTGAATCTGCTTGTTAGCCAATTGTTGGAACACGCGCTCCGTGAAATGCAGTCCCGCCGTCGGCGCGGCGACCGAGCCTTGATGAATGGCGTAGACGGTTTGGTATCGCGTTTTGTCTTCAGTGTTTGCGTCGCGCTTCAAATACGGCGGAATGGGCATTTTTCCCATCTCGTCCAAAAGTTCGGCGAAGGTTTGGTTCGTTTGCCAAGCGAACTCGACAAGGGCTTGCGCGCCGCTCTTTTCCAAAACGGTCGCCACGAGTTCGCGCAGACGAAGCGTCGAGCCGCGCTCGATTTTTCGTCCGCCAATCAAGCAATTCCAGCGGCAAGACCGTTTCGCGCTGAGCGCGATGGCGGGATCGACGCTGGGCGCGACGGGGTCTAGGCACAGCAGTTCGACCAACCCCCCCGTCGACTTGGCAAGATGCAATCGCGCCGCAATCACCTTCGTATCGTTGCGAACCAGCAACGCCTTTTCAGGCAAAAGCGACGCAAGCTCGAAAAAACGATGATGCGAAACGCTTTGCGAAGCGGCGTCGGCAACGAGCAATTTGCTTTGGTCGCGCTCGGCAAGCGGAAACTTGGCGATGCGCTCTTCGGGCAGTTCGTAGCCAAACTCGTTCATCGAAACGGACGGCGCGAAGCGAGAATCGTCTTGCATGGCGTTTCGGGTTTCGTAAGTCGAGCGGCAAACTTAATCAATTCGCACGCGATTCGCGCTCTCGAAAGGCGCAATCCCCTTTCTTTAGACGAGTTGCCCGAAATGGAGAACGTCTCGGTTGGGTTGTTTCGCTTGCTTGTGGAGTCGGAGCGGACGGCGGGAGAAGCGGCGCGACGGCTGGTTGGGCGGGCGAGCAAGACGGAGTTGGATTTGATAGAGCAGATATTGAGTTACAAGTTCAACGCTTTAACGCGACAGGAGGTCAGGGAGATGTTGGGGATACAGGAAGAGTTGTTGAAGGATACGGCGTTTTATCGGGAAGCGTTTGAGGAAGGCAGAGCGGAAGGCGAAGCGAAAGGCAGAGCGGAAGGCGAGCGCGCGACGAAACTTGCGGTCGTTCCGCTCTTGCGCCGACTGGGCTTGTCAGACGAGCAGATTGCCAAAGAATTGAACCTCTCGCTTGCCGACGTGCAAAGCGTTCCCAAAGCGAGCGCGTAGTTACAGCCGCATTCCAAGAGTGGCGTAAACGCTTCGCCCATCAGCGGGAATGATTCCAGGACCAGGATACGACTCCGCTCGCCGCGTGAAGTAGAAATTGTTGGTGAGATTGTTGATTCCTCCCTCAAACGCAAACGCGCCGATTTCATATCGCGCCGAAACGTCCCACACCCCGTAAGACGGAATCACGCCGTTGACGGCGGTCGAAGTTCTCACGGCATTGGTCGCGTCCGTGAAGTGTTCGCCCGTGTAGGAAAATTGCAACGTGGCTTGAAAGCCTTTGCGTCGCAGGGTCGCGCCCGCGCGAATCGTGATGGGCGGCACGAGTTCGACTTTGCGATTCCGAATCGAAGGCTCGTCGGAGTTGATGTAGCGAGCGTCCAAGAACGCCACATTTGAAAAGAGCGAAACGCTCGTCGCGGGATTCTGACCAAAAATCAACCCATAAAGGTCGGCTTCAATCAACGTTTCAACGCCGTAGGTGCGCGAATCCGCGACATTCGTCCGCAAGCGATACGGCAAAAACAGCGGCGGCTGATCGTTTTTGAGAAGCAGTCCGATTTGATTGTCGTAGCGCAAATAAAAGAGCGTCAGGTCGTAATAAATCAAACCTTTGTAGTTGCCGCGCAGACCCAAATCGGCATTGTAACCGCGCTCGTCTTGAATGTTGGGGTCAATGACGAAGTTCGGATTGACGACGCGCAAATCGCTGAACGTGACGGAGCGATAGTTCTGCGACACGTTGGCGTAAAGTTCCGCGCTCTCGTTTGGCGTAAAACTCGCGCCAATGCCGAACAAGACAAAGGCGCGATTGCGCGAGCGGCGTTCATCGACGCGCAACTTTCCGACGACATTCCCCGCGCCGTCGTAAGAAATTTGTCGGTAGTAGCCCTCCGCCGACGTTTGAATGTTCTCGTAGCGCATTCCGGGCGTGATCGTGAAATTCGGCGCGACGACGAAAATGTTTTCGACAAACGCCGAGTAGTTGCGATTCGGAAATCGATAGTCGGAATTGTCGGGATCGTTTGGGTTGAGAAATTGAAAGTTTGGGTTCGCCGTGCTATCCGCGTCGCCTTGGCGTTGCGTCGTCTCGCCGCGAAAGGCGCGAATGCCCACGAGAACGGTGGATTTGTTTCCGAGAAAATCGTAGCGATGAATGAGGCGCGTTTCGTTGGCGATGAACTTGAACTTGCCTTGAATGAGCGTGCGGTTGAACGTGCCATCGCGTCGCGGCGTGAGGTCGTTGTAAGTGATGCGCTCCAAATTGCCAAGCGATTGTCGCCCCGACATCAACCCGTAAAATCGGCTGTTGAGTTGCGTCGTTGACGAGAAAAAGTAGTCCGCGGAAATCGACGCGACGTTCCAATCCACCTCGAACCAATTGCGTGGACGCAAGGATTGACGCGGGTTTTGGGCAAATTGCGCGTCGGTCAAGCCGCCGGGCTGACGCGCCAAGTAATGCATAAACGTGTAATCCGACGAAAGCGAAAGTTTCTCGCCGAAAGCGTAGCGCGTCGAAACGTGAGCGACGTGTTGGTCGAACTCCGAGAACGGTCGCCATCCGTCGCCGCGCTTGAACTGATAGAAGCCGTAGTAGTTGAAATTTCGAATCGTTCCGCCAACGCTGTTGAAGGAATTGAACATTCCGAATGATCCCGCGCTTTGACGCGAGAGAAACTCAAAAGGCTTGTCGGGCGCGCCGCGCTTGAAGACGAAATTGAGCATTCCGCCAAACTGCGTGCCGTATTGAAGCGACGCCGCGCCGCGCACGACCTCGATGCGTTCCAGCGCTTCAAACGGAGGCGTGTAGTAGCTTTCGGGATAGCCAAGCGGATCGGGCGAAATGTCGTAGCCGTTTTGACGCACGTTGAAATTCGACGTGCGTTTGGGGCTTAATCCTCTGCCGCCAATGTCCAATTGAATGCCGCCGCCATCGGATTGCCAGATGTTCAACCCCGAAACTTTCGCAAACGTCTGACGCGCGTTGTTGAACGCCACATTCGCCGCAATGTCTTTGAGCGTGATGACCTCGTTTTTCTTCGCTTCGTAAATCGCCGTTCCTTCGACCGACGCGAGTTTCGAGACGCCAAAGCGATTGCCTTTCTCGCTCTCTACGACCACCTCTCGCGCTTGATAGGCTTTTCGTGTCAAGCGAATCGCAAACCTTGCGCCGTTTTCGTCGATGTCGCAAGCCAACGCGATTCGTTCAAATCCGAGCGCGGAAACGACGAGCGAATCCTTGCCCGCTCGCTTGGCGCGAAACTCAAACTCGCCGCGTTCATTCGTGAGCGCGCCAACGCCCTGCGCTTTGAGCGAAACGGACGCGCCCGCGATGGCTTCGCCCGTTTCGTCGTTCAAAATTTTCCCCGAAACGAGCGCCTCTTGCGCTCGCGCGCCAACTCCAACGAGAAGCGTAACGAGCAACGCGAATCGAGATGCGACTTTCATTTGACCATCGTGAGCGAAGATTGTTCAAACGGCAGAATCCATTTCTTGTCGTGAAATCCCTCGCGCTCTTTGGCAAGGTCGACCGTCGGGTCGATGAGCGGTCTGCCCATGCGTCCGTTCATCGTGGCGTAGACTTCGGCGCGAACTTCGGGATTATGCACGCCCTTTTGCTCGTAATGTCGTTTGAGAAAATGCGCGAACTCCAAAATCATATCGGGCTGAAACGACATCTGTTTTTCCTGCGTCGGATTGAGGAATTCGCGGTTATCGACCACGCCTTCGCGTCCCGTTTTGGAATCCTTCACATAGAAAATCGCCGTGCCCGCTTTCTCGACGAGCATCACGCGCCACGAAAAGCGATAGCCTTGTTCGCTCCAAAAAAATTCAAGCGGATTCCACCACTCGTTGCGCGAGTAGAGCAAGAATCGGAGCGGAATCAAAAACTGAAGCGCGAAGTGAACGAGAAGCGCGCTCAATATCGCGGGCTGAAATCGCGTCTGAAACGTAGCGGAGTTCGCGGGGCGAGGCTCGCTCGCTTTCGGAAAAATTTTTTCAATTAACGCGCGCAGAAACGCGATGACTTTCTTGTGGAACTCCTCCGAGAAGAAAATCGTCGTCGCGCCAATCATCACGATGGGGAAAACGCCGATGGGGAACATCATTCCCGTAATCACGTGAAAGCCAATCACGGCGAGATAAGCAAGCGGGCGCGTCGGCTTCCATGTCAGAAAAAAGACTATCGAGCAGTCGTAAATCATTCCCGCCCAACTGAACAGATACGCCGTAAAGTCGTAGGGCATCGCCCAACCAATGAGCGGGAGCGCGTCTTGCGCCCGTAGCCACAAACGAAGCGGCATCGCTTCCAATAGCCACTCGGAGTTGATTTTCGCAACGCCCGCGAAGACATACACGATGGCAAGTTGCAGTTTGAACGTCGCAATCGTCCAACGCGGAACGCGCTCGCATTCCATCGCGGGATTGCGCCAAGCGTCAATGGAAAAATATCGGTTCGCGGGAACGAGCGTCAAGAGAAACGCGACGATGCTAACGAAGTAGTAGTGATTGAGATAGTAGGCTTTGTCCAACAATTCAACATATGTGAAGACGAGAAAGAAAACGATGGCGGAAACGCGATAGAACGCGCCCAGCATAATGCCAAGCGCGCTCAATCCCATCGCAACGAAAACGAGATACATTCCCGTCGCCCCAAGCGGCTCGACCCACTCGAACCCGTAGTATTTGAAGTGAAAGACGGGCGAGATGTATTGGTCTTCAATCCAACCCAAAAGCCAGAAGCGGACGACGCTAATTATCATCACAAGTCCGAAGACGACGCGAAACATCGCCAGCGGCGCGATGTGAACAGGCTCTGCAAAGAAAGAGACGATGCGTTTCACGGCAAGCGCGAGACGAATTGGTTGCGTTCAAGCTATTGCGTTAAAATTCGCGGTGAAGGGAAGGGATTCCCTCTCCCCTTCGCCTTTGACCAATCTCATCGTCGATTTTGGAGCGCCACCCAATTTCTGCGGAAGTCCTCGACCTCCGCGTCGGCGAAGCCGTAGATTTGTTGCAGGCGTTCAATCGCGCCGACGTTTGGGTCGTTGCGTCCGTCGAGGCGGTAGAGTTGCGCCGTCGCGGAGTTGCCGCTCAAAAAGAGATGCGATTGCGCGTTTGCGGTTCGGTCGAAGGGAGCGCGAAGCAGCGCGAGCAATTCATCGATTTGCGCGTCGGTGATTTTGCGCTGCGACGCGGGAACGGCTTTCCAACCCGAAAGGAATCCGATGGCTTCGCCGTAAGCGTGCATCGCGCTCGTAACGGTCGAATCGTTGCGGGTCGTTGCGGTCAATCCCGCAAGCGTCGAGTGGCAGTAGTTGATGACAGTGGCGGCGAGAGCCTTTTCCCAATTGAGTTTGAAATCGGCGAGGGCTTGGTCGCGTTGCTGATTGAACGCCGAGCCTGCTTTGACGGCGGCTTTCGCCGTGATGAGATTGCGCTTGATTTTGGCGTAAAGGCTGTTGGCGTTGGCGCTGTCGCTGCGTCGGGCGGCGTATTGCGCGCTGAAGCGGTCGCGGTTCGGGTCGCTGTTGCGCTCATTGTTGCCGAAGCCAGGCTTTGCGCCGTAGATTTCCACGAGCCTATCGATCGTCGCCGTCGTGATGTTGCCTGAATTGATGAGCGCAACGGCGTGGTTATACATTGCGGCGGCGAAAAGTCCTTTCTCCACGACTTGCTCCATTTCCAAGACGTTTTCGTCGTAGAGATACCCCGTTCTGCCGCCCGTCGTGGTCGGGATTACGCCGCCGTCGCCCGTTGGCGCGTTTTCCCAAGCGTATCGCGCGCCCTTGCCGCTGGCGCGAGCAAGCTCAACCAAAGCCGTGTCGACTTTGGCTCGGTAACTTGCGCCCGTTACGCTTTGAAGCGTCGTGCCGTTGTATAAGGCGCGAAGCGACGCGAGCGAAACGGTCGAATCCATGTGCCTGCCGACTTGCATCTGGCGCGTGAGCGCGGAAAGTTGCGCGCGCACTTGCGACTCGGTTGCGACGTTTGCGGCGTATCCCGTTGAATCGTAGAACGACGGAATTTGAAGCTCAGGCTTTGGCTCGGAAACTTTCTCGTCTTCCTTGCACGACGCGAACGCCAAGAGCGCGAGCGCGAAAAGCGCGGAAACTTGAAGCGAAGTTTTCATCTTTTTCATTTGCGTCAATGTATTTAAGTTATTTAGACTTAATCTAAAATAATACAAAAAACCCGTTTCCGCAAAATCGTCGAAAGCGAAAAGCCCGCTCGGCAGCGGGCTTGAACTCAAAAGGGCTTGTGAAATTGGCTACGCGACGGGTTCGATGTGAACGGACTTCTTGTCGTTTTTGCCCGTCTTGAAGACGACCTTGCCGTCTTTGAGCGCGAAGATGGTGTAGTCTCTGCCGATTCCCGCGTTTTTGCCGGGCAGATAAACCGTCCCGCGTTGGCGCACGATGATGGAGCCTGCGCGGACGATTTCGCCGCCGAAGACTTTTACGCCGAGATATTTCGGATTGCTGTCGCGTCCGTTTTTCGTTGAGCCTGCGCCTTTTTTGTGTGCCATTGTTAAGTCTCCTTCAAAAAAATTTGCGCGAGTTTGAAAAGCCGTCGTTACGCGACGGAAAGAATTTCCAGATGCGTGTAACCTTGGCGATGCCCTTTGGTGCGACGATAACGCTTGCGACGTTTTTTCTTGAACACCAAGATTTTCTCTCCCTTGACGTGCGCGAGCACTTTTGCGGTAACGGCGACCTTTGGCGCAAGGGTTGCGGTCGTCCCGTCGGTCGTGAGCAGGACTTTGTCGTAGGTGATCGTTTCGCCTTCGCTGGCTTTTTGCGTGGGCACGAAGATTTTGTCGCCCGCGCTCACGAGAAACTGTTTGTCGGAAATTTCTACGAGAGCCTTCATCGCTGTTGGTCGTTGCCGTTTTTCCAAAAAAGAGCCGCAAATATACGGGCTTTTCGGAAAACTCCAAACCAGAACGCGCTGGCGCTCGTTTTCGCTCTCGCTTCGCGCCGTTTGGCAAGTCGAGCGGCGTTTCATAGATTCGTTCCGCACGCCAATTTGAAGACCGCGCAAACTCCGTTTCCATCAACGACCAATCGTCTCTTGCAAATGAAAACGATTCTTTCGCATCGTCGCCACTTGGATTTTTGCGAAGTCTCCGAAAACGTCGTTCGCGTGCCGCTTTTCTCTTCGATGGTGCAAGCGGGAACGGCGGCTTGGGCGGACGAGCACATCGATACCTACTTCGCGCTCGACGCTTCGCTCGTCAAGCGTTCCAAAGGCGTTTTTTGCGTGAAAGTTTCGGGCGACTCGATGATCAACGCGGGGATTTCGCCGGGCGACATTCTCATCGTCGATTCGCTCGAAAGAAACGTCGAGAACAGAATCGTCATCGCGTCCATTGATGGCGGCACGACCGTCAAACGCCTTGTTCGGCATGGCAACAAAGTTTATCTCGTTCCCGCCAATCCGAATTATCAAAGCGTCGAAATCAAACCCGAAATGAATTTTCGCGTTTTGGGCGTGGTAACGCACGTGATTCGTGAGACCGCATAGGCGCGTTCAAAACGCTTGCGCTTTTCGGCTGGGCGCGGATTTGGTTTGAGAATTGCGATGGCGAGGCGTAAATTCGTTCAGCGAGCCTTCGAATCCAAAATGAACGCCGCATGAACGCGCTTGAAGTTGAACGCCGCTCTCGCCAAGAATCCGCGACGCTTCCCATTCAACCCGATCGCTTCGAGCGAGAAAAGCCATCGACGCTATGGCTTCCCGCGCTTTACTCGATCGCGTTTTGGTGGGTTTCGACGGGCATCATCATTTATTTCAATTTTCAGCCGCGATTTTACGGCGTCGCGTTCTGGTCGTCGTTTGCGCTGGCGCTCGCGTCGGGGGTTGCGCTGTTTCGTTTGAGAAACGTCGCAACGGTTCAAAGCGCGTATTTGAGCTTCACCGCCGCTTCTTTGGTTTGGGCTTTCGTGGAGGTGAGTTTCTACACGGGCTACGTGGTCGGACCCGCCGTGCGTCCGATTTTCAGCGTAGGTCCGTCGTGGATTAGTTTTTTCAAAGCCGTTCATCGCAGTCTGTATCACGAGGCGTTGGTGCTTGGGATTGCGGCGGCGATGGGCTTTTTGTTTTGGAACGCGAAAAACAAGTTTGGCTTATACGCCTTCCTGCTTTTTTGGCTGATGCATCAATCGGCGAAGCTCAACATTTTTCTTGGCGTGATGAACACGGGACGCGAGTTCGTTCCCGATTCGGTCGCCGACATCACGACCTATATGACGATTGCGCGCATCAATTGGCTTTTTCCGATTTCCGTCACGGTTTGCGCGATTCTTTCCTATCGATTGATTCAGCTGGCGTTCTCGGCGCAAGAGGCGTGGCGCAAGGCGGGGTATATGCTGACGGGAATGATGGCGGTTTTGGCGTGGCTGGAGCACTGGCTACTCGTTCTGCCGCTCAATCAATCGCTTTGGGACATCGTGATTCGGCGACTGCATTGACCCTTGTTCCCAAACGATGTTGCGCGCTTCATTTTGCTCTTCGCCTTCAAAACGGCGCGACGCTTCGCATCCGTTCATTGCGGTTGCAAGAGTTCTTCTTTAAGTTTGGCGAACTGCGGCTTGATGACGTTGTAAATCAAATCCACGCGCTCGTTGTAGGAAATGAAGGCGCTTTTCATCGCGTTGATGGACAGGCGTTCCAAGTCTTCTATCGTTAGTCCGAAGAACTCGTGCGCGATGCGATACTCGTTGGTCATTGAGGTGTTGCTCATCAATCGGTTGTCGGTGTTGAGCGTTACGCGGAACTTGTTTTTGAAGAAGATGCCGAATGGGTGTTCGGCAAACGATTTCGCCGCGCCCGTGTGGATGTTCGAGGAGAGGCAGATTTCGAGCGGGATTCGCTTGTCGAGCACGTATTGCGAGAGCGAGTTCATTTTGATGACTTCGCCGTTGAGCACCGCCATATCATCGATGAGGCGCGTGGCGTGTCCGATGCGATGCGCGCCGCACCATTGAATCGCTTGCCAGATGGATTCTTTGCCGAAGCCTTCGCCCGCGTGAATGGTGATGTTGAAGTTGGCGCGTTGGCAGAAGTGAAACGCCTCGATGTGCTTTTTGGGCGGATAGCCGCCTTCTTCGCCCGCAAGGTCGAAGCCCACCACGCCGCGATCGCGGAAGTCGACGGCGAGATTCGCCATGTCTTCGGAATGCTGTCCGTCCAAGTGTCGCATCGCGCAAATGATGAGCCGCGCTTTTACGCCAAAGTCCCTCTCGCCGCGCTCCAAGCCGCGCAAGACGCTTTTGACGATTTCTTCCCAATGCAATCCTTTTTCCGTGTGAAAGACGGGCGCGAAACGAATTTCCACGTAACACACGCCGTCTTGCTTCATATCCTCGACCATTTCGTAGGCGACGCGCTCCAACGCTTCGGGCGTTTGCATCACGGCGCAGGTGTGGGCGAAGCCTTCAAGATATTCGGCGAGCGAACCGCGACTTGCGCCTCTGAAAAACCACTGCGCCAAATCGTGCGGGTCGGTCGTCGGCAATTTGTCGTAGCCTTGTTCTTTGGCGAGTTCAATGATGGTCGTCGGACGCAAGCCGCCGTCCAAGTGCTCGTGCAACAGCACTTTCGGCATCTCGCGCAATTGTTGTTCGGACAGTTTGAGCATCGTTTGTTCGCGTTATGACGTGTGGTCGTGAATGATTTTCCAGCCGCTTGTCGTTCTTTGAAAAATCAAGGTGAAATAGCCGCCCGCGTTTCCGCCTTCCGATTCGCGTCGTTTCAGCGTCCATTTTCCAATCACGATGGCGAAATCTTCCGAGAGCATTCGAACATCGAGCTCGCCAAACGAGAGCTCGCCCATTTTTTCTTTCGTTGGATACGCGGCGAGATATCGCGCCAACACGTTTCGATAGCCTTTGACAACGCCCTTGGCGGACACGAAGCGCGTCGAGTCCGACTCTTGATAGCCTTGCATAAACCGCGCGACGTCGCCTTCGTTCCACGCGCGCGCTTGCGCGTTCAGAACATCAATGATGCGTTCTTTGGGTGAGTCTTGCGCCGAAGCGGAGGGCGATGAGAACAAAATCAACGAAATCAAAACGCCACGAGCGATCATGAGTTTAACTTTTGAGAAGATACGCAACGGCGCGCAGATTGCGAAGCGACGCAACGCCGACGCCTCGCTCGCGGAACGTTTTTGCGCGAAACGAAATTGCGCTAACGCTTTGCAAGGCTCGTCTCCGACGACTTAACTTGCATGCGTTCATTGGAAACTCAATCCATCATTCGTCAATATGTTCGTCAAATTCAGTCTCATCGGATTGCTCATCGGCTCGGTCGTGAGCGGCGCATCGACCGAAGAAACCTCCATTGAGGTTGGAAAACCCGCGCCGCAATTTTCGCTCAAAAACGTCGACGGCAAAGACGTGAGCCTTTCGGAGTTCAAAGGCAAAATCGTCGTGTTGGAATGGACGAACCCTGGCTGTCCCTTCGTCGTCGGGCACTACAAGAACGGCAATATGCCGAAACTGCAGAAGGAACTCGCCGAAAAAGGCGTGATTTGGTTGGCGATTAACTCCACGAACAAAAATCACAAGGATTACCTTTCGCCGTCGGAGTTCAAAGCGCAAATGTCGGAATGGAAAGCCAACGCGACGCACTACTTGCTCGACGAAGACGGCAAGGTCGGAAAGATGTATGACGCGAAAACCACGCCGCACATGTTCGTCATCGATAAGAACGGCAACCTCGCGTATATGGGCGCGATTGATGACGACCGATCGACAAACGGCGGCAAGGACGCGAAAGTGAACTACGTGCGCAAAGCCGTCGAGGAACTTCTTTCAGGCAAGGAAGTCTCTGAAAAGGTTACGAAGCAATACGGCTGCAGCGTGAAGTATTGAGACCGCTTCACGAGAAACGACAAACGCCGCAAACCAGCGGCGTTTTTTGCTTGACGGCTTCCCTTCCCGTTTTTAAGAATTCGCTTGGCGTTCAAGCGCGCTTGTCGGCTTCCAAGCGCTCTTTTTTGGCGAGCAGTTCTTCTTTGGTTTCAGGGAAGTTCGGGTCTTTGACGCACGCATCGACGGGACAGACCGACGCGCACTGCGATTCCTCGTGGAAGCCCACGCATTCGGTGCACTTGTCGGGCACGATGTAGTAGAAGTCATCGGAGAGCGGCGGATAGTCTTTGCCGAACAGTCGCCAGTTCATTCCCGGCTCGTAGATGGCGGTGTTCGGGCATTCGGGTTCGCACGCGCCGCAAGTGATGCATTCATCGAGGATTTTGAGCGCCATAGTTACTTCTCCTTTTTGGTTGCTAAAAACTTCGTTGAACTGACGCAAACGTAAAGAAAGTTTTTCAAATGTCCGACGCGAGAATTTTGATTAAATTGTTCCTGCAACTTCAATTTGCTCAACGATGAACGACGCGGAAACGATCATCAAAGAAAAAGCGCTCAAGGCCATCAGCGCTCTGCCGAATGACGCAAGCTACGACGACATTATGGAGCAGATTCTTTTTTTAAGCAAGGTTGAATCGGCTTTGAAAGAACGCGCGCAAGGCAAGTTTTTGACGCAGGAAGAAGTTGAGACCCGCCTCAAACGCAAATGGCTTTGACAAAGTCGTTTTCGCTTCGCGGCAATGATAAGGAGCCGATGCGAATTTTGACCGCGTCGTCATTCCGAGCGAAGCGAGGAATCCATAGCGATTGCGAATCGATTTTATTCTCGCTCCGCGCTTCTCGATTTTCGCTTCGCTGATTAAAATTTCATTTCCCGTCAGGTCATCAACTCTATGCCAACATCAAACGCCAAACCTTTCAAACGCACGCTCGTTACCACCGCTCTGCCCTATGCCAACGGTCCGCTTCATCTCGGACATCTCACGGGCACATACATTCCCGCTGACATTTTCGTCCGCTACAAACGCTTGCGAGGCGAAGACATCATTCACATCGGCGGCAGCGATGAACACGGCGTTCCCATCACGATTCAAGCCGACAAAGAAGGCGTTTCGCCGAAAGACATCGTCGACCGCTATCACGCCTTGCACAAAGCCGTGCTTGAAAAACTCTGCATTGACATCGACAACTTCTCGCGCACGTCGCTGCCGATTCATCATCAAACCACGCAAGAGTTTTTTCTCGACTTCGAGCGACGCGGCATTCTCACGAAAAAACTTGAACGGCAATTCTTTGACGAAGCGAAACAGCAATTTCTGCCCGACCGCTATGTCGTGGGCGAGTGTCCCGTTTGCCACTATCCCGAAGCCAACGGCGACCAATGCGAAAACTGCGGCACGTATCTTTCCGCCACTGAACTCATCAACCCGAAAAGCAAACTCTCTGGCAACGCGCCGATTCTCAAAGAAACGCTCCATTGGTATTTCCCGCTCGGCAAGTATCAAGACTTTTTGGAAGACCTCATTTCAAGGCACGAGCGCGATTGGCGACCGAATGTCGTGAACTATGCGCGCACGTGGCTCAAACAAGGCTTGGGCGATAGAGCCATCACCCGCGATTTGAGTTGGGGCGTGCCCGTCCCACTGGATTCCGATGAAGCCAAAGGCAAAGTGATTTACGTGTGGTTCGATGCCGTCTTGGGTTACATCTCTTCCACGAAAGAATGGGCGGAGAAACAGGGACAGCCCGAAAAGTGGCGCGAGTATTGGCAACGGAGCGATACGAGATTGATTCATTTCATCGGCAAAGACAACGTCGTTTTTCACGCGATTATGTTCCCTGCGATGCTCAAAGCGTGGAACGACGGCAATCCCGACGCGCAGTATGTCATCGTCGATAACGTGCCCGCTTCCGAATTCATCAACATCGAGGGCAAGAAGTTTTCAAAGTCGCGCGGCTACGCGATTTACGCGCACGAATTTTTGGAGAAATTTCCCGCAGACGCATTGCGCTACATTCTCGCCGCGAATTATCCCGAAAACCGCGACAGCGATTTCAGTTGGAAAGATTTTCAAAATCGCGTCAATGGCGAACTCGCCGATACGCTTGGCAACTTCGTCAAGCGCGCCGTTGATTTTGCGAACTCAAAGTTCGATGCCGCCGTGCCTGCGGATTGCTCGCTTGACGATTGGAACAGCGTTGGAATCGATTGGCAGAAAACGTTTGACGAGTTGGAATCGGCGTTTGAAGGCTTCCACATTCGTGAAGCGGCGTTTCAAGCGATGGAGGTGGCGCGCATTGCGAACAAATTTCTTACTGACGCGGAGCCTTGGAAAACCTACAAGAGCGACCGCGAGCGCTCCGCCAAAGCGATTGCGATTTCGCTCAATCTCTGCCATAGCCTCGCCATCATCTTCTCGCCGATTTTGCCCGACGCTTGCGACAAAATTTTCAAGATGCTGAACGTCGCGGAGCGCAACTGGGACAACGCCAAACAGCCGAAACTTCAAGCGGGACATAGGCTTTCGGGCAGTTCCGAAGCGTTGTTCAAAAAAATCGAGGACAAAGACATCGCGCCCGAATTGGAGAAGATTGAGCGGCTGGTGCGAGAGTTCGCCGAGAAAGAGCAAGCAAAAGCGCAAGCGGAAGCGCAAAACAAGACTTCCATTCCCGACATCAAGCCAACGATTACGATTGAGGATTTCGAGAAACTTGATTTGCGCGTCGCCACCGTGATTGCCGCCGAGAAAGTCCCTCGCGCCGACAAACTCTTGAAACTCACGCTGAAACTTGGCGACGAAGAGCGCGTGATTCTTTCAGGGATTGCGGAGCATTACGCGCCCGAAGCGATGATTGGCAAGAACGTGATTGTGGTGGCAAACCTTGCGCCTCGCAAAATGCGCGGCATCGAGTCGCAAGGAATGCTTTTAGCCGTAACGGGTTTGGACGGCAAGGTTTATGTGGTTGAGCCACTGGGCGACGGCATCAACGGAATGCCCGTGAAGTAGCAATAGGGCAACTATCTTGACGCTTATTATCTTCGCTTCTCAATGCAAATTCCACTCAAACGATGAAAACGATACAAGTTGAAATTCTCAACCCCAAAGCCACAAAACTTTTGAAGGACTTGGCGGACTTGAACTTGATTGCGATTAAAGACGCTTCGCAGAGCGGTTTTGCCCGCGCTTTAAGAAAATTGCGCTCACGGTGAAATTTAGATTCCTAATTATTGAAGAGTTTGTCTCAAGCCTCTTGCCTCAAAATTTCCAGCGGCGATGCGTCGTGAATTCCTCGGCTGCTTAACGCGCCAATCGCCACGGTCAAAGCCGCAAGCGCAAGCGTTTCAACGATGAGCGGCAACGGATTTGGAACGAAAGCGACGTTGAACAGCGCGTAGCCCAAAATCACGCTCGCCGCGGTCGCCAAGCCAATTCCCGAAAACGACGCGAGCGCGCCAAGAAAGGCATGCTCGACCATCATTATCGCCATCGCCTGCGAGCGCGTCGCTCCCAACGTTCGCAGCAACGCGCTCTCTTTGATTCGCTGAAAACGGCTTACCAAAACCGAACTCGCCAAAATCACCAAGCCCGTTCCGACGCTGAACAGCGAGATAAACTCGACCACGAGCGAGATTTTTTCCAAAACGGAATCCACCGTCGCAAGAATCACGCGCAAATCGATCGCCAACACGTTTGGGAACGCTTCGAGCATCGCTTGTTGGAGTTTGGCGGATTGCGCGTCGCTTTCGGCGCGGACGAGCGCGGCGTAAATTTGAGGCGCGCTTTCCAAAACGCCCGTCGGGAAAATGACCGAAAACGACGGTTGAACGCGCCTAAAATCCACTTTGCGAAGGCTTCCGACGTAGCATTTTATCGGCATGCCCTGCGCATCGAAGACGATTTCGTCGTTCAATCCCACATCGAGCGCTTGCGCCAAAAATTCGCTGATGGAAATTTTCACGCTGTCGTTTGGCGATTGGACGGGCTTGCCGAGTTCGCCTTTGAGGAGCGTTTCGGTTTCGTTGAGCGAATCTCGATACGAGACGCGATACTCCCAAAACCACGCGGGTTTCGCGCTCGAATCGCGTCGGGCTTCGGCGAGCGTTTTTCCTTTGACGGCGGCGATGCGCATCGTTACGATGGGAATCGTTTGCAGAGCGGGCGCATCGAACGCTTCGAGCAAACGTTTCACGCCATCCAATTGGTCGCTCTGCACGTCAAAGAAGACGAGGTTGGGCTGATCGCTCTTTGCCGCGAGTTCCACTTGTTGGAGAAGCGCCGCGCCGAGCAGATGCGAGAGCGCGATCATCATCGCGCCAAAACCAAGCGAGAGCGTCAGAACGAGAGTTTGATTGTTGGGACGATAAAGATTCGCCACGCCTTGCCGCAAAACGTAATTGGCGCGTTTCGGGAGAAATTTTCGCGCCGCCCATATCGTCAATTTCGCCGCAAGCGCGAGCGCTCCGAGCGAAACGCCCAATCCGAGCGCGAGAACAAAGCCTTGCGCGGCTCGCTCTTCGACCGCAAGCGTCGCGCTCGTTTGCATCGCCGCAAACAGCCAAACGACGCAGGCAATCGCGGCGAAAACGACGTAGCGCGACTTTTCTTGCCCGATTGGCTCTTCTTCAAACGACGCGCGAAGCGCCAACAGCGGCGAAACGTTTCGAACGGAAAGAAGCGGCAAAAGCGCAAACGCCAGCGAGGTCAGCAGACCAATCCCCACGCCCGCGCCAATCGCCGAAAGCGACGCTTCAAACTCGACTTCAATCGGCAGGAAATCGCCAAGCGTTTCGGGCAGACGCGCTCCGACAAGAACGCCAAGTCCCGCCCCAAGCGTCGAGCCAATCAACCCCATCGCAAACGCTTGAATCAAGTAAATCGCAAAGGCTTGCGAGGACGAGCAGCCGACGCAACGCAAAATGGCGATGGTTTGCAGTTTTTGCTTTGCGTAAACATTCACCGCGCCCGCCACGCCCACGCTCCCCAATAGCAACGCGATAAAGCCGACGAGATTCAAAAAGCGATAGAGATTTTCCAATGTTCTGCCTAATGCGGTTTGTCGCTCTTCCGCCGTCGTCGCCGTCGCAGAGGTTCGATCCAAAATGGGCTTCAAGGAATCCGCGATGGCTTTCGCGCTCGCGTCGCGGGGCAATTTGAGATAGGCTTTGTAAGAGACTCGACTGCCGACCTGAATGAGTTTCGTCGAGTCCACAAACGCGGGCGGAATGTAGATTTTCGGACCGATGACGGACGCGATTGCCGCTTCGCCGGGGATTTCTTTCAGAATGCCGCTTACGCGAAACGTCGCCTCGCCAATTTTGACGCTATCTCCAATTTGAACGCCGAATTGAATCGCAAGCGCGTTGTCGATGATGGCGTTTGCGCCGTTGAGATGGCGGCGCGCGCCTGCGGGTTCGGTTTCGATTTCGCCGTAAAAGGGAAAGTCGCCCGTGACGGCGCGAATCTGCGAGAGCCTGGCGCTCTTCGCTTTTGGAAAACGCGCCATTGAGCCGAAGGCGATTTCGCGGGAGATCTCGCCGTCTTTGGCGAGCGAATCCAATGCGCGTTCCAAGTCTTTCGGGAAGGGTTGGCGCGATTCAATCAGGAGATCCGCGCCCAAAAGCGATTTGGCTTGACGCTTGATGGCGCGTTCCAAGTTTTCGCCAAGCGAATTGACGGCGACAAGCGCCGCCACGCCCAACGCGATGGACGCGCCGAACAACGCCAAGCGACGACGACTTCTGCGACTGTCGCGCCAAGCCATTAGCCATGTCCATCGGTTGAACCAATCGGCAAGCATTCAGGGCGGCGGAGTTTCGAGATTGCGCGTTTTGCCGCGAGCGACGATTTCGTCTTCGCTTTCGAGGGCGCGGAACGCTTCGCGTTCTTTTGGCGAGGTTATTTCGTCAAAAATCCGCCAAAAATCAGCATCAACGCCGCCGTTATCGCCACCATCAAGAGCCAGCCCAAAACGCAAACGGCGACGGCTCTTACGGTCGAGTTGTAATCGAGCGCTTGACGCACGGCGATGACGAACGTGATGAGCATCCAAATCTGCGCGATGAACGCGATGATGCCTCCGACAAACGGAATGACGCCAAGCGCGAGCAACAAGCCGGGCGCAGCGGAAAAGCCAATCGTGCGCAGGAGTTGCCCCAAATCCGCATGCGTTTGCGCTTCGGGCAAGAGTTTCGCGCCAACCAAGTAGGTTACGAGCGCCCAAACGAACCAGCCTATCAGCTGTCCAATCGTTCCGAACACCAGTCCCGTCGCGCCCGCTTCGTCGTAACTGCCGATTCCCGCCGCGACTCCGTGCAGAACGACGACGAGCATCGCTTGACCCAACGCCGTTTGGTCGGCTTCGACTTCTTCGTAGAGCGACACGTCCAATTTCGCCGCTCGAAGCATTCGTTGAAAAAGCATAGTTGAGGTTTGGTTTTAGGTTGTTGGTCAAAACAGGTAGTTTGAAATCCAAATCACGTTGGCGAACACGCCCGCCGCCGTTACTTCCGCGCCCGCGCCCGCGCCTTTGACGACGAGCGGACGCTCGCGGTAGCGCTCCGTCGTGTAGGCGATGATGTTGTCGCTTCCCGACAGCGCGTAGAACGGGTGTTCGGCATCGATTGCCGCCAATCTCGCTTGCGCTTCGCCGTTTTCGAGCGAGGCGATGAAGCGCAGAACGCGCTTTTGCTCCTCCGCTTGGCGCTTGCGCTCTTCGAACATCGGATTTGCTTTTTCCAGCTCAACGAAGAACTCCTCGACCGTCTTGGCGGCAAGGCACGGGTCGGGCAAGATGTTTTCCACCTTGACGTCGGAAAGTTCGAGCGGCAAGCCCGTCTCGCGCGCCAGAATCAAAATTTTTCGCGCCACGTCCAAGCCGCTCAAATCCTCGCGCGGGTCGGGCTCCGTGTAGCCCAGTCGCATCGCCTCGCGCACGACGTCGCTGAAGTTGCGCTCGCCTTTGAAATTGTTGAAGATGTAGCTCAACGAGCCGGACAGCACGGCTTCGATTTTGAGGATTTTGTCGCCGCTCGATAGCAAGTCGTTCAAGGTGTTGATGACGGGCAAGCCCGCGCCGACGTTGGTCTCGTAAAGATACTTGACGTCGTGCTGAATGGCGGCGAGTTTGAGTTTCTTGTAGTCTTCGTATTTGCCCGAATTGGCGCGTTTGTTTGGCGTTACGACCGAGATGCTCGAAGAGAGAATTTCCTCGTAATGCTCGACGACCTCGTCCGCCGCCGTGCAATCGATGAACACGCTTCCCGACAGGTTGAGCGACTTCATTCGGCGCACAAATTCCTTCATATCTTTCGGCTCGCCCCGCTCTTCGAGCGTGGTTTTCCAGCATTTGAGGTCGATGCCGTTGGGATTGAAGACCATTTTTTTGCTTCGCGCCAGCGCGACGACTTTGATTTCCAGCGATTGCTGTTCGCGCAGCGCTTTGGAGTGTTCGTCGAGTTGTCGCAAAAACGTGCCCCCAATCAAGCCCGTGCCAACGAGAAAGAGATGCAACGTTTTGCGCTTGGAGAGGAAGAAAACCTCGTGCAAGGCGTTGAGCGCTTTTTCTTCGTCGGCGCGATTGATGACGACGGAGATGTTCATTTCCGACGAGCCTTGCGCGATGGCGACGACGTTGATGCCGTTCTTGCCCAGCGTTTGAAAGAACCAGCCCGCCACGCCCGTGCGATGCTTCATATTCTCGCCCACGACGGCGACGATGGAAAGATTGGTCTCGACATCGATCGGATAAATTTTCCCTGCGGCGATTTCCAAGTGAAATTCTTTTTCGACGGCGGCTTTCGCCCGTTCCGCGTCTTTGAGCGCGACGGCAAAGCAGATGCTATGCTCCGACGAGGCTTGCGAGATGAAAATCACGTTGACGTTTTCGTTGGCGAGCGCCGAAAACACGCGCTTCGCCGTGCCGATGGCGCGCACCAGTCCGCTCCCCTCGATGCGCAAGACCGCCACGTCGTCGAGCGACGAAATGCCGCAGACCGAGACTTTTCGCTCTGGCGCGCTCGCCGTGATGAGCGTGCCCTGAAACGACGGGTTGAAGGTGTTGAGAATCCGAATCGGAATGTTTTGCAGCATCGCGGGCTGAACGGTCGGCGGATACAAGACCTTCGCGCCCGAATTGGACATTTCGAGCGCCTCGCGGTAACTCATCTGCGGAATCGGGAAAGCGTCCTTGACTTTGCGCGGGTCGGCGGTCATAAAGCCATCGACATCGGTCCAGATTTGGATTTCGGACGCATGCAGAGCCGCGCCGAAAATCGCCGCCGTGTAGTCCGAGCCGCCGCGTCCGAGCGTGGTCGTCTCGCCTTTGAGCGTCGAGCCAATGAAACCCGTGATGACTTGAAGCGCGCCGCGATTGAGAAAGTAGGTGCGAATGTTGCGGTAGGTCTCTTCTTGCAAAATGCCCGCCGCGCCGTAGCGATTGTCGGTCTTGACCAAGTCGCGCGCGTCGCAATACTCCGCGTCCGTTCCCTTCGCCTTGAACGCCTCGGCGATGATGAACGCCGAGAGCCGCTCGCCAAAGCTCATAATGAAATCCAACGTGCGCTCCGTGTATTCGCCCACCAAATACGTTCCGTGCAAAATGTCTTCCAGCTCGTTGAGCATCATCTTCACGGTCGCCAGCGCGGGCGCTTGCGACTTGATGGGCACGAGCGCGTGAACGGCGGCAAGATGACGCTTTTCAAACTCGATGAAAAGTTCCTTGTAGGCAAGGTCGCCATCGGCGGCTTTTTTCGCCATCTCGATGAGCCTATCCGTCGCGCCGCCAAAGGCGGAGACGACGACGGCAACGGGCGATTTTTCCCTCGCCTCGCGGACGAGCGCGATGACCGTCTCGATGCGTTCAGGCGCGCCAACGGACGTGCCTCCAAACTTGAGAATCTTCATTCTTGGCGGTTTTTTTAAGACGCGCAAAGAAGCGGATTTCTTCGCGGTTTTCAAAACCGAACTTTTTGTAAAAAAGCGTAAATGACGTAACATTTTTCCAATTCTGCTGCGCTCTGCGATCGCTTCTATCAACTCAAAACGGTTCTAACAATGCGTCAATCTCTTGCGCTTTCGCTCCTGCTGCTTCTGACATCGCCGACCATCGTCGCAAAAGAAGACAAAAGCAAAACCGCCGGCGGCTCGGCGCAACCTTCGTCTATTGAAGTTATTTCCTATCGTCCGATGCGCCCCAATAGCGTAGAGGCTTGGTTTGTCAACGACGCAAGAAGTTTCCAGACACAGCTTGATGGCGCAGGCTTCTTCTGGCCTGCAGGGTCGGGTCGGGCGGCTATTTTCTTGGCGGCGCCGTGGGTTGCGGCTCAATTTGAGGGCGATACCACTTTCGCTGGAATCAGAACTGCTGCTGTCGAAAACCTCGGACGCAACGGCACGGAATATCGCCCTGGCAAAATTCTTCGCGTTGGCAATTCCATTGTCGCCGACGATCCAAACCTGCCGCGCTACCGTCTCTACCACATTCGGCGCGGCGACGACGCGCTCGTCAATCCTGACTACGCCGAGTGGCCCGTTGCCGATGGCGCGCCCGTTAATGCCAACGGTCAACCGCTCGTAACAGGCTCCGAATCGATGTGGTATGTCGCCAACGATATGGTTCCTGGCGCGCGCCGATTTAGCGCGCAACCGCTCGGATGCGAATTGCAACAATATATGTATGGCATTCCAAGCTCAAGCCCGATTCTGAATCAGACGATTTTCATCAAGATGCGCCTCATCAATCGCAACATTCCCGATCCTCAAAATCCGAATCGCGGGCTTTGGAAGAACGCTTATATCGCCATGTTTAACGATGCCAATGTGGGCGACGCAGGCGATGATCTCGTGGGATGCGATACGCTCAACGGATTGGCATACACTTACAATGCGACAAACAACGATATCGTCTATGGCCCTGCGCCTCCTGCGGTGGGTTTTGTGTTCTTGGAAGGCAGAGTTCGCTCTACGCCCATCGCGCCAAGCGCGCACGTGCGTTTTGGCAACGCAGGTGGACCAATCAGCCTCCCCACAACAGGCTACCCTAATCACGTCTACAACCTTATGCGTGGCTTGGATAAGAATGGCAACCCTCTTAGCCACACCGTCCCCGGTTCTCGCTTTATGTTCCCTGGCGACCCTGCGACAGGACAAGGCATCATTGAGACGCAACTAGGCGACAAGCTCAGTTTGCTTGCTGCAGGACCGTTCGACGTGCGCGCTGGCGATACGGTCGAGGTTACTTACGCCGTCGTCATCGCGCGTGGCGCGAGCAACCTTAACAGCGTAACGCTTCTGAGGCAATATGCGTCGCTCATTCGCTCGTTCTACAATGCGACGAATGCTTCTCCATATCGCATTGCGCTCTATCTCAATCGCGGCGTTAATCCAACCGTCAATACGCCTTTTGAAATTGCGATTGAGACGCAAGATTCTCTTGGCTTTGCGCGACCCGTAACGCAGAACACGGTCATCAATCTTTCGCTGACGGCAGGTTCGGGCACGCTTTCAGGCACGCAAACCGCCATCGTCTTGGCGGGGCAAAGCCAAGCCGTTATAGACAACCTCGCCTACAACCAAGCGGAGAACGGCGTGCAGATAACGGCTTCTCGCGTTTCGGGCAACAACCTTGTTCCGGGAACGATTCGCTTCAATGTTCGCCCTGCGGCGACCGCTCTTGCCGTTCAATCTCTCTCGTTTCCGCCGTCTTCCTCGCCCGCAACCGTATTCAGAGACATTCGCATTGCCGCCATTCTTCCCGATAGTTCTCTCGATTCAAACTACTCTCGCCCTGTCTCGCTGAGCGTCGTGAGCGGTCCAACCAATCTGGCGGGTCAGACCACCGTTTTGCCGATCAATGGCGTTGCGACTTTCAACGTTGCGTTTCCGCGCGCCGGCACATATACGCTTCGCGCGTCGTCGGCAAATTTGCCTCCGTTAAACGTTGGAACTTTCGCCGTCATTCCTTTGCTCGCCAACACGCCGCCGCAGTATGCGAAAATTCCCGCGTCAGCGGAGCCTTCGATTTTGCCGCACTGTCGCTTGTTTCAAATCGCGGGGCTAACGCCAAACGCGACCTATCGCTATCGGTTCGTAACGACGGCAAGTTCGAACTTCATCGCGCCAAGCCCAAACGGTTTCGTCCGTCATCAACCGCCGTATCCGAATGATCTGTCTCAAAAATTCGGCGAGTTTACGACCGACGCAAATGGCTTTTACAGGGGTTGGTTTATCGCGGAAATGATCGCATCGGGCAATTTGGCGGGGAGCGTTCAAATCAACGATGGCGCCAACGGCTCGCAGATAGCCTACAACATTTCGCTTACAGAACCCATCAGCACGAACTTTTTTGGAACGACGGCGCTTCGCGCGACGGGCGTTGTCGGGATTCTGCCCGCCACGATTGGCTCAATTTCAACCGCACGAAAGATCGTCGCGCTCTACGACAACGTTCAAGGCACGGGCAGACCGCTCTCCACGACCTACACGGAAGACGATGGCACCGCGCCGACTGACTATCCTTCTTTCTATCAGACTTCGGTCAATGGCGTCAATGGTCGGTTCGGCACGTTGCTGCTCAATCAATCGCCGAATGGCATTCGCCGTCTCGAACTGCTTGACTTGAATGGCAATCGGTTAGCGTTTGCCACGTCTGCCAATGGCGTTTGGGGAACGGTCAACACCGTCAATCCCAGCGGCGGCGCCACTCAGCCGCTCGTGATTGATTTCTCAAATTTCCTCAGCGCGCCCGCTGGAAACGAATCCAAGCCCAATGTGTATCGCTTGGCGCAAAACTATCCGAATCCGTTTAACCCGACGACCGTCATCGCGTATCAATTGCCCGTCGCCAGCGACGTGAAGTTGGAAGTCTTCGACGTCTTGGGCAGAAAAGTCGCCACGCTCGTCGATGCCAAGCAAGCCGCGGGCGAATACAGCGTTTCGTTCAACGCGGAAGGACTTGCCAGCGGCGTTTATTTTTACCGCCTGCAAGCCAAAGACTTCGTTCAAACGAAAAAGATGATGCTCGTAAGGTAAGCGGCGCGAGCAGGATTCAGCCCTCGCCTGATTTCGTCAGAATGCCTCTCTCCGCACAGGGAGAGAGGCTACGGGCGGGCGATTCCTCGTTCCGCTCGGAACGACAACGAAAACGCGCCGTCATTCTGAACGAGGGGAAGAATCTCTGCTTCGGATTCCTTGTTTGGCTCGGAATGCGAGGCGAGGAAGATGCGATGCTTTTTGCCATTTTTGAACGGGGCGAAGCATTCGCAATCACAACGACTTCATTCCACGATGACATTCACGACGCGGCTTTCTCTTCTCTTTCTTGCCATAGCCCTTGCGGCGTTCAGCGTCTATTACTTCCTTTTCAAACTTCCCATCGAGCGTTCGGAACGGGCGTTTGAAAAAAGCAAAGAAGCGGCGCGCAAAATCGCTTCGGAGTTTCAGCAAGCCTTTGGCTTTTCGCCTGAAATCCTCGCGCGAGATTGCGTCATCGTCGGAGCGGCGACTCCGATTTTGGAACTTGCCACCGTTTCCAAGCCGCTTACGGTGGAAACGTCTTACGGCGAAAAAGACGCGATGACCTCGTATTCGGTCGTCGTCAGGGGCGAGTATGTGGTGAAGGCGGGCTACGATTTGCGCAAGAAGTTTCGCATCGAAGTTGCGGAAGGCGGCATTTCCGCCGAGTTTCCCGAACCGCAAATTCTCTCGGCGGAATTGACGAACTACGAAATTCTTGGCGAAGGCGGAACGCTGAGCGTTTTTTGGAAGAAGACCTCGAAGCAAGCCGTGCAAGAAGCGGCGCTCAAACGCAACAAAGAACGCGCGCTTCAAGCCGCCGATTCTTCGGGCATCTTGAACGACGCGCGCGAAAAACTTTTGCTTCAAACCCGTTCCATTTTCGAGCGCGTTTCGGAATCGCCGAAAAATCTTTCCATTCGATTTCGCGGATAGCCTATCGGCTTCCTTCGCTCGACGCGCCTCCGCCCGACCCTGCGAAGTATGGCTCATACACGTTGCCGCGCGAAGGGTCGACGCGCCGCAAGACGAGATAAACTTCCTGCTTCAGTTCGGGCGAAGCGTTCTTGAAAATTTCTCCGATTTCTATCGCTTTGGCTTCGAAAAAGCGCTTCACGACCAAACTGCGCGGGAAACGCGCGTCGATTTCGGCGATTTTTTTCAGCGCGTCGGCGATGCGTCGGCGGGCTTTGTCAGGATCTTTGTGAAACTCGTCGAGTCCGTTGTAGTGGTAGTTGTAGAATTCCTCGCGGAACGGCAGGAAGCGCGGGTCGAGATATTCTTGAATCATCTGAGCGCGATTGTCGCCGCCGCCGTCGTCGGCGCGCCAGCCCCGCGCGAAGTTGCCCGTCGCTTGCGTTTGCGCCAGTTGCCGAATGTTAAAGGCTTTCGTGAAGAGCGGCGTGCCGCCGTGCTTGTCGAAGGTGTCGGCATCGAAGGCGAGAATCAGGTAGGCGTAATAATCCAGCAACGTGCCCAGCGGCGTGAAGACCAACTCGTTGTGAATGAGAACGTTTTGACGCTCGTCGTAGGCGAAATTCACGTTCGCGTCGAGCATTCGCAGCAGCGACGACGAGCGCAACGAGCGATAAATCGGACGCGACGCGCCCACGAACATCTGCGCGCTATACTGCGCGGGCGCGACATTGACGTTCGCCGAAAGAAACGTGAATTCAATCTGACATTGAATCCTGTCCTCGTCCGTTTCAAATTCAGGGTTGTTCGTCCAGCGATGGCGGTTTAGATAGTCCATCACCGTTTGGCGAAAATTGACGAGCCGCACGCGCGCTTCGGCGGGCAACTGCTCGACATTGACGCGCACATCGACCTGCAACTCCTGTCCCAAAAGCGCGGGCGAAAGCGCAAGAAGCCATCCGACGAAACCCCAACGCGACATCGCTTGCAATGTTAGAGCGGGAAAACCACGACGAAGGAAATGTAGAGAAATTCGTCGGTCGGAATCAAGGCTAATTTCGGTCGCTCGACGTTGTGGTCGGCGAGTTTAACGGTCATTTTTCCCGCGATGGTCGTTTTGCCGTTTTGCGATTCTTTCTTTGCGACGAAGGAAATCGGCTTCGCAACGCCGTGAAAGGTCAGTTTGCCCGACACGTGAAGTTCGTCGCCGCTCGTCGTGATTTGCTCGCTTGCGAAAGAGACTTCGGGATACGTGAACGCATCGATGACTTCCATCGCGTGCGAATCGCGGTTGGAGTTTCCGCTGTCGAAATTCATCACGTCGGCGACGACCCGCGCCGACTTGATTTCGTTGGCTTCGGTCACTTCAATTTCGCACAGGAATTCCTTGCACGTGGCTTCGACGTTGTGAAGCGGATGCGCGAGCGAATACGTCAGCCTCGATTCGCCCTTGATGGCGGAGACTTTTTTCGTCTCGATGTTGAGCGAAAGACACGCGAGCAGTCCGACGAAGAGAATGTTCATCATCGTTCAAAACGCGAGCGAGATGATGGACGCGCTGAACGCGGCGGCGGTCACGTATGCCGCGATTTGATGCGCGCGAGCCTTTTGGTAGTAATCGCCGTTTGGGCTTGCGATGCGATTTGCCAAAATCGGCGTGAGAATCATTCCCGCGAAATGAATCGTGGCGAAAAGTTTGTGCGAGGAAATCGCGTCCCATTCGTCGCGTCGAATCGCGGGCGGCGGCGAAAAGAGCGAAAAGCCCGCCGTCGTCATATACGCCACGACCGTCGCTCTGCCGAGCGCGCGCTTTGCGTCGTAGAGCGCGACGTCGCCTCCGAGATAACGCTCGCCCGCGACGATGGTCGCAATCATCAAGCCCAGCGTCGCAATGCCCGACGCTTGATGCAGCGTGAGCATTATGCGGCGCGCTTCCAACTCTCGTTTGCGCGATTCGGGCGTGAGCGGCGCGACCCCCGTGATTCTGAACAATCCGCTTTCGCCCCAAAACGCGCGTTCCATCAGACTGACGTTTTTCGGAAGCAATCGTCGCCGACGCGCCAATTCGAGCGAGTCGGTCTCGAGCCGCGTCGCCTCATAGCGCGCTTGTTTGCTTTCTTGTCGATGAAAGACGACGGAGTTCGTTTCGCGGGCGGCAATCTGCGCCATAAGCCAGTCTGAAACGCCAAGCAAAGCGAGCGAAAGCAAAATGAGCTTCATCAAAACGTGATGGTTACGACTTGCGTCTCGGCGTTGAAGGCGGTTTCAAACGCGGTTAGTCCGCGCGGCGCGATTCCGCCGATGCGCGCGCCGAAGTTGCTGGCTTGCATGCTGAAAACGGAGTTGTGGCACGGGCATTCCACCTGCGTTTGCGTTGGCGTTCCCACGTCGCACCCCGCATGCGGACAAACGACGGACACCGTCCGAAATTCCGTTTCGGCGACGCGACGAATAATCACGTCTCTGCCGCCGTTGCGATTGGCGCCGAAATTGCGTCGCAAAATGCCGCCGACGGTTCGCAGCGCCTCAAACCCCGATTCGTTCAGGTTGAACGAAACTTTTTCGCCCGTGCGAGAGGACGTTGGGTCGTCTTTGCCGCATCCCGAAAGGGCTGAAACGAGCGTCGCGCTTCCAACGAGAGCGAGCGCGCTCGCCGTCGCCGTTTTCAAAAACTCTCGGCGCGAAACGTCCGTAAGTTCGTTTTTCATCGTTGCGTTTAGATTTAGGTCGATATTCGCTATGGATTCCTTGCTCCGCTCGGAATGACGAGGCGAAACGCTCGGCGCGACAAAGCCTCTGCGTCATTCTGAACGAAGCGCAGCGGAGCGAGGCATCCGCTTTCAGAGAAGCAGGCGCATTCAATTCGCAATTCACGATTCGCAATTCGCAATTCGTCGCGGATTCCTCGCTCGCGCTTGGAACGACAAGCCTTTTCCGTCGCGCTTTTCCGCTGAAAACGCGCAAAGGCGGCTAAACCGTTTTCGTCGCAAGGCGCGCGATGAACGCTTTGCGACACGTCGCGTCAGGTCTTGACTTTTCGCGTTTTCTTGGGCGGCGCGAGTCGAAGTTCGGCTTCGTCTTTGACGCGCGTGATTTTCGCGTCGCCCCACAGTTTTTCGAGTCCGTAGAATTCGCGTCGCTCTTTGGTGAAAATATGAACGATGACGTTCACGTAGTCCAAGACGATCCAAGTCATTTCTTTGTCGTCGACGTAGATGGGGCGTTCATCGTCGAGGAGCAATCCGTCGCGCACCGCGTCGGAGATGGCTTTGACTTGCTTGTCGGAGTCGGCGGAGCACAACACGAAGTAATCGGTGATGTCGGTCAAGCCGCGCACGTCGATGATGGTAACGTCGTAGGCTTTTTTGGTGAACATCAGTTCGGCGATGCGGCGCGTGAGCAATTCGCCCTCGTCGAGATGAACGACGATGGGCGTGGTGGTCGTCGTTTTTTTCGTCGGGGCGGCTTTTGCGGATTTCGCGGTCGTTTTTCTCGCGGGCTTTGATTTGGTCGCCGTCGCTTTGGTTTGGCGGGCGGTTGATGTTTTCGCGGTTGCGTTTTTTGGCTTCAAGGCTCAAACGGTTAAAGTTGCGCGTTGATGAAGCGTCAAGGTCGAATTTCGAAGACGGCGTATCGGCGTTCCGCGTCGCTTTGAAGCGTCGAGCGTCGTTCTTTGACTTCTCGCACGCTTGCGCCGATGGGTCCTTTTTTGAGTTCCGTCACGAGCGCGTCCAACGCTTCGCTGTCGCCTTCGGCTTCGAGTTCCACCGTTCCGTCGGGCAAGTTGCGCACCCAGCCTTTGACGCCGAGTCGTTCGGCGGCTCGCTGAACGAACCATCGATAGCCCACGCCTTGAACTCGCCCGTTGGCGATCGCGTGCAATCGTTGAAGCATAGCCCAAGTTGCCGTTGAAACCTAATTCTCGCTTGCGCCGCGCGCGGCTTTGAGTTTTTCGACGGCGGCTTCGAGTTCGCGTCGCTCTTCTTCGCTCATCGTTGGCTTGGATTCGGCGACGGCGAGTTCTCGATTCGTGTTTGCGTCGTCCATGTTCGGACGCTTGCCGAGAATTTCCTCGATGTCCTTGTAGTTCAGCACTTCGCGCTTCAAAAGTTCGCTCGCCATTTGTTCGAGTTTGTCGCGGTTGGCGACGAGCAAATCGCGCGTGGCTTGATGCGCTTCGCTCACGATGCGCTTGACTTCGTCGTCGATGAGCTTGGCGGTTTCTTCGCTGTAACGCTTTTCGATGCCAAGCCCTTGCAGATACATATTGCTCGAGTCGGCGTAGGAAAGGTAGCCGAGTTTGTCGCTCATCCCGTAGATGGCGACCATGCTGTAAGCGATGTCGGTAACGCGCTCCAAGTCGTTTTGCGCGCCCGTCGAGATGGAGTTGAAGACGAGTTCTTCGGCGACTCGCCCGCCAAGCAAGCCGCAGATGCGCGCAAAGAGTTCTTCTTTCGTCATCAAGTAGCGGTCTTCAAGCGGCATGTTGAGCGTGTAGCCCAAGGCGCTTACGCCGCGCGGCACGATGGTAACCTTTTGCGGCGGATCGTTGCCTTCCATCAGCCAACTGACGATGGCATGCCCGCACTCGTGATAGGCGACGACCTTTTTTTCCTTCGGATTGATGACCTTGTTTTTCTTTTCCAAGCCCGCGATGACGCGCTCGATGGCGTCTTGAAAATCAATCATCTCCACCGCGTCTTTGTTGCGACGCGAGGCGAGCAAGGCGGCTTCGTTGCACACGTTGGCGAGTTCCGCGCCCGCAAAGCCCGGCGTTTGAGACGCGATGATTTTCAAATCCACGTCTTTTGCGAGCGGCATGTTTTTCGTGTGGACTTTGAGAATGTCGATGCGTCCTTTGAGGTCGGGTTTGTCGATGACGATTTGGCGGTCGAAGCGACCGGGGCGCAAGAGCGCGGGGTCCAACACGTCGGGGCGATTGGTCGCCGCCATCATAATGACGCCTTTGTCGGTGGCGAAGCCGTCCATTTCGACGAGCAGTTGGTTGAGCGTGTTTTCGCGCTCGTCGTTGACGCCCATCATAATGCCTCTGCCGCGCGAGCGTCCGACGGCATCGATTTCATCGATGAAGATGATGCACGGGGCTTTTTCTTTGGCGGTTTTGAACAAGTCGCGCACGCGCGCCGCGCCCACGCCGACGAACATTTCCACGAAGTCCGAACCCGACAGCGAAAAGAACGGCACGCCCGCTTCGCCCGCGACGGCTTTCGCCATCAAGGTTTTGCCCGCGCCTGGCGGTCCGACGAGCAACACGCCCTTCGGAAGTTTGCCGCCAAGCTTGGTGAACTTCTTGGGGTCTTTGAGAAACTCGACGATTTCCATCACTTCCTCTTTCGCTTCGTCCAAGCCCGCGACGTCCTTGAACGTGATGCGCGGACTGTTTTCGTCGTGCTCGTAAAGCGCGGCTCGATTTTTGCCGATGTTCATCACTTGCGAATTCGGATTCATTCGTCGGAAGATGAACAAATAGACGACGATGAGCAGCGCGATTGGGAATACCCACTGCAACATATCGGTGAACCAATTGCTGTCGGAAATGCCTTGAATCTTCACGCCTTGCGCTTCGAGCTTTTCGATGAGCTTGTCGTCGCGGAACGTGACGAGCGTGTAGAAGCGTCGCGCCTCGACTTTCGGACGGAAAAAGGAGTTCGTTTGCCGATTTTTTTCTTCGAGTTGATAGCCGGGCTTGAGCGTGGCGTAAATGCGCGAGGGAGAAATTTGGACGGACTCGATCTTGCCCTCGTCGAGCATTCGCTTGAACTCGCTGTAAGGCAGTTCCGCCGTCGTGCCCGACCACAAAAACGTGATTTGAATCCCAATCAGAATCAAAATCGCCAAGACATAGTATATCGCCGTGAATTTTGGTTTGCCGTTCTTCTTTTTCTTGTCGTCTTGGTTGAACTCGTCAAAAAAATTGTTCTCTGCCATAATTGCCTTTGCGTTTCGAAGTGAGAATGAAAATTAGTTTCGTCGATTCGCGTTCGAGCGAGACAAAGTTTCGCGCGGAAAACCGTTTGGGCGATTTCCGTATATTGACAGCCGCAAAGCGATAATAGGCGGAACGCCGAACCTTTGCAAATGAAACGTAATTTCGCCGCATTGCCAACTTTCCTGCTCGCCGCCGCAGGCATTTTGGCAGCCTCCGCTCTTTCGCCACGCGACGCTTCGCTTCTCGCCCAAAGCGTCGTTTCGCGTTTGGATTCAACGCGCAAATCGCCGACAACGTTTGCGCCGCGCCGCGACAGCGCGAAATTCTACATAATTCTCCCGCCCGTTCCTTCGCTTTTTTCAACCGACCGTCGCGTCGTCGATAGCCTGCGCGATTTCGTCTATCATCGCCACGCGGAAGATTTCTTCGCTTTCGAGCCGCATTTTTTTTTGCGCGACAAAGTCGAGCTCGGTCAGCAAAACGAATTGCTCGCGGGCGGATTGGGCGCGCGTCATCAAGCGATTTTTCTCGACGACGTTTTGCTCAACGACCCGATTTCCTCGCAAGCGATTTATGCTCATCTTTCGAGCGAATCGTTCTCGGAACTCAATCTCTTCAATGGTTTTGGCGCGCTCGCCCTTTCGGCTTTTCCCGTCGCGTTTGAATCCAAGACGCAAAACATCGTCGCCGCCAAAGGCTACGCGAAAGCGCATTACTACCAATTTTCAGGATCGACGAACAAAATGGATGTCACGTTCGCGCTGAACCTTTCGGAGCGATGGAGTTTCTACGGCGGTTACGCGCGAGAAGGCGCGGAAGGCTTGTTTCGAAATTCGGGCGGATTCGGCGCGGAGCGATTCGGCTCGGCGAGCGAAGCCAACAAATTTCGCCTGCGCCTTCGCTACCAAAGCGGCGCGAGAACCTACGTCAATTTCGCCATCGAGCGCAATTCGCTCAATCTCAAACCGTTTGGCGGCGCAAATCTCATCGAGACGACGCGGCTCGGCGGCGACGTTTTCTCCCCACTTAGCGCCCTCATCGTCAATGAGTTCGCCCGTCGCCAAAACGCGCTGACGCTCTCCAAAGTCGAGCTTCAAACCGCGCTTCCCTTCATTCCCAAACGCTTTCGCGCCGACTCGCTCAACGTGTTCAAGGCGTGGATCGCTCTGGCGCGATTTTCCAACGAATTCCAACAAACGCGGCGCGCGACGATTCTCGATCGCGAAACCTCTTCTCGTCTTTCTTTCGGCGCGACTCAAAAGCTCAAACTTTTTTTCTTTTCGCTCGCGTTGCGCGGCGTTTATTCGCTCGAATCCGTCGGCGAAAACAACACTCTCGCCAATTCGTCGTCTCAACGCATCAAGCCCATCGCTCGCTTGGCGGAACTTTCCGCGAGCGCGAAAACGACGTTCGAGCGTCTCGTTTTCGGCGAGGCGTTGGAAGCGAGCGCGTCTTTGAGTTCGACGACGAGAATCGTCTCAAACGCGCTCGGACAGAACTACGCGACGAGTTTTCTCTCGACGGGCGTTGGCGGCGAGGTCAATTTTCCGTTGTCGCCTTCGGGCGAGAGCGTTCTCAAAACGTTCGTCTCGATTTCGACGACGAGCCGCGTTCCTTCGCTGCGCGAAGTTTTTTCCGCGACCGACGTTCAAGGCGCGCAAGTTTGGCGCAACGAGCGCGTCAGCCAAGCCGAACTCGGCGCGGAACTGCGCCATTCCGACGCGCTCCGAATCAGGCTTTCCTCGCTGACGAGCCTCGTCTCTTCGCCCTATGCCATCGTTCAAACGCGGACGAGCGACACGACCCTCGCTCTGCGTTATCAATCCTTGCGCGACCAAACGCTTTCGTATTCGGGCTTGGGCTTGGCGGCGCACAGCAAAATCGGCTTCGTCGAATCAACCCTCAACGCGACGCTCGTGTTGGACTACTCCCTGCTTGAAAATCCCGACCGCCCTTTCGTTAGCGGCTTGCGCGCGCAAGGCGACACGATCGACGCTCGCAGCGGACGAGTCTTTTATTTGCCGCGTTTCTACGCCAACGCCAGCCTTTATTTTCGCGGCAAACTTTTTCAGGGCGCGCTCGATTTGAAACTCGGCGCGATGGGCTACTTCCAAACCGACCTTGCCGCCGCGCTCCGAAACGCCGAGAGAGAAGCCACGTTCTTTTTCAACCTCATCGAGCAAAACGGCGCTTTGCGCGACAACAACCTGCAATTCGGAACGCTTCGCCCAAAAGCCTCGATAGACCTGCAACTTTGGGCGGGCATTGGCAGCGGAATGATTTTCTTTTTCGTCGAGAACGCTTTGAGCGCGCCCATCTTTCGCGCGCCGTTCTTCCCCGCGTATCAACGCGGGTTTCGCTTGGGCGTGAATTGGGAGTTTTTGGATTGAAGGCTTACTGTTTTTGCCGACCCGCCGTTCAACCTTCGCAAGAAATACAACAGCCACAATGACCGCTTGGAACTTGCGGAATATCTCGCTTGGCGCGAGACTTGGATTTCAGAGGCGGTTCGAATCACGAAGCCCACAGGCTCGATTTTTCTGCACAACATTCCAAAGTGGCTTACCTACTACGCCGCGTTTCTCAATTCCAAAGCCGACTTCAAGCATTAGATCGCTTTGGGACGCGCCAACCGCGCCAATGGGCAAAACCCTGCAACCCGCGCACTACGGCATTCTTTTCTACGCCAAAGACGCAAAGCGACTGAAATTCTACGAAGTCCGCTATCAACACAGGCGTTGTCGCAATTCATCGCATCAAACACAACAAGTATCGTGATGAACACCCGTGTCAACTGCCCGTTCACCTGCTTGAATGAAATCGCAACGATTCGTGATTGCGATTGGGCGGAATTGTCAAGGCATTTCGTCATTCCCGAACCGATTGAAGCGATTGAAACCACGCCGATTTTTTGCCGCAACGGGAAGGTCAAAAGCCTCCCATCTCCGCCAAGCTCGGCGCGCAGAAGCGTCGCTCCCCTTTTCGATGATTAGCCTCGTCTGAACGCTTGGGCTTTTTTCATAAATTTGCGCGTTTAATTTCCGAAGCAATCTCAACTAAGCGAACCGCATTGGCAATGAGACATCGCGCCTTTTTCGCGCTACGCATTTCTCTACTGTTCTGTTTTCTTTTGGACGCTTCCAATCTCGACGCGCAACGCCGTCCAAAACCCGAACCTGAAATTTCTCCCGATTCGCTGCGCTTGTTGCTCTCGGCGAAAGGCAAAGAAGCCACGCTGCATGGGCTTTATTATCGCCATGTGATTGAGCAACTCAACGCGATTGAGTCCGAGTATGTCAAGCTCGGCTACGACCAAAACCGCGTGAGCCAAGTCATTGACAGCGTCATCAAAGCCAACCCCAAGGAAGCGGACGCGATACTTGTCGATCTTTCGCTTGGCAAAAGAATGGACGTCAAGCCCATTACGAAGCCGACGGGCAAATTCGATGGCTACCTTAGCCCAAACGCCGAACGTCAGATTCTCAACTTGCAATGGGACACGAAGAACAAACCCTTTCTTAGGAATCTCAAAGAAGGCAAATTTCCCGACCTCGATCGCGACATGGAGCAAATTCTCATCAACGAAGCCAATCAAAACAAGCTCGTCGAAGAGTATATGCGCAGCGCGATTTTGGAGCGCGTTAGGCAACACATCGGCAAGAAGCTCATTTTCGCGCTTGACGCAAACGACCCGTTGAGCGCGAAAATCGGCGATAGCGTCGAGTCTTATTTGCTCTCCAATCTGCGCGCCGTGCTCGCGGAAAAGAACGTGTCGGAACTGACCCAAATGATGAGCGTCGTCGACAAGTTCTTCGATTGAGTTTCCGCGTTTGCTTTTGCGAAGCGCTTGCGCTTGCTTATATTCGCGGCTCTTTTGAACGACAATTTCAGACAGCGCGAAATGCCACAGCACAAATCAGCCGAAAAGCGCGTCCGCCAATCGAAGCGGCGCAATGCGTATAATCGTCAGCGCAAAGCCGAGATGAAGTCGCTCATCAAGAACGTCAAGCGCATCGTCGCCAGCAAAGGCTCGCTCGAAGACGCCCAAAAGGCGTTGAGCGAAGCGTTCAAGAAGTTGGACAAGATGGCGACCAAAGGCGTCATTCACAAGAACAACGCGGCGAACAAGAAATCCAAACTGACCAAGCTCGTCAAGTCTCTTGCGGCGGCGCGCTCGTCGGCGCAAGCCTAACCGCCATCGAAAGCCGAAGTTTCTTCGGCTTTTTGCTTTCAGCGTGAATCGCTCTCGAATCGCAAGCGCTCCCGTAATCCGATGCTCGCTTATCTTGTCGGAACTCTCGTCGAGAAATCGCCGCTTGAAGTCGTCGTCGATGTGGGCGGCGTTGGCTACGCGGCGAGCGTAACGGCAAGCACGCATCAACAACTTCCCCCGCTGGGCGAGAGAGTCAAACTTTTCACTTATCTCCATTTGCGAGAAGACGCGCTGGCGCTCTACGGCTTTGCGACCGAAGAAGAGCGCGAAATGTTCAAGCTTCTGCTCACCGCGTCGGGCGTTGGTCCGAAAACGGCGCAGACGATTCTTTCGGGAATGAACGCCAGCGAACTGCGCGAAGCCGTCATCGCTAACGACCTGCGCGCGCTGACGAACCTTTCGGGCGTGGGCAAGAAAACCGCCGAGCGCATTATGGTCGACCTGCGCGACAAAATCACGAAGCTCAATTTCAAGTCCTCGCCCGCTCTTCCCGTTCAGAGCGAAACGCAACAAGCGCGCAGCGACGCTTATTCGGCTCTTCTGGCGCTTGGCTATCCAAAACCCGTCGCCGAAAAAGCTCTGCGCGCCGCCATCGCCGAATCGCCAAACGCAAAAGTCGACGAACTCATCAAACTCGCCTTGCGACACGCGCAAGCCTAATCACGCGCCACGCCAATGTCCATCCTGACCTATCAAGACGCGCTCGATTTTCTCTTTCCGCTTCATCGCTTTGGAATCAAGCTCGGCTTGGAGACGATGGAAACGCTCTGCAAAGCGTTGGGCAATCCTGAACGTCGCTTGGGGAAGGTGATTCACGTGGCGGGCACGAATGGAAAAGGCTCGACCTCGTCGCTCATCGCGTCCATCGCCAAAGAAAGCGGCGAAAAGGTCGCGCTCTACACGTCGCCGCACTTGGTCGATTTTGCCGAAAGAATCCGCTTGAACGGCGCGCCGATTCCGCAAGAAGCCGTCGCCGAGTATGTCCGCTTTCTTCGTCCGCTCGCCGAATCGACGGGCGCGACTTTTTTTGAAGTTACGACCGCGTTGGCGTTCAAATACTTCGCCGATAGCGGCGCGAGCCTTTCCGTCGTGGAGGTTGGAATGGGCGGTCGGCTCGATGCGACCAACGTCGTTCAACCCCACCTTTGCGTCATCACGCCCATCGGGCTTGACCATACCGAGTGGCTCGGTCCCGACATTCCCTCCATCGCCCTCGAAAAAGCAGGCATCATCAAGCCAAACGCGAGAACGATTCTTTCGCATCAAACCCTTGACGCGATGGAAGTCCTCGCTCGCGCCGCCAAAGAAAAAAAATCCAAACTCTCGATCGTGCCGGCGATTACGCGCGTCGGCTCGGCGACGAGTTCCATCGGGAAAATGCGTTTCCATTTGCACACCGACCGTCAAAGCTACTACGGCTTGGAAACGCCGCTCTGGGCGGAGTATCAAAAGGAAAATTTGAGGACGGCGATCGTCGTGGCGGAACAAATGAACTTTTCGGAAGCGGCGATTCGCAACGGCGTTCTGCATGTGATTGAAAATTCGGGGCTTCGCGGGCGATTGGAGGTCGTTTCGCGCGATCCGCTCACGATTCTCGACGTCTCGCACAATCCGCATGGCGTTGAGGCGACGGTCGAGGCTCTGAAAAAGCATCGCCAGGAGTTCGAGCGCCTGCTCGTCGTTTTTGGCGCGATGCGCGACAAAGACGCGAAAGGAATGCTTCTCAAACTTGGCGAGCTCGCTTCGTCGTTTTTCTTCGCCACGCCGCAAACCGAGCGCGCCCTCGACGCGCAGAGCCTTGAAAATCTTTCCTGCGAACTCCGCTTAAATGGCAAAGCCTGCGGCTCGACCGCCAATGCCCTATCCGCCGCCAAATCCGCCGCTCAACGCTCCGACTTGATTTTGATAACAGGCTCGTTCTACCTCGCGGGCGAAGCCTTGTCGGCTTTTCCCGCTCAACTTCAAGGCGCGTAGAACGTCGCAGGTCATCGGTTTCAAACGAGAGCTCGCGCGCAACCGAATTTCCGCGTCAAGTTTGGTCGTTCAACTTTCTTGCTCGGTCGCAAGGGGTAACTCCACGACGAAGAGAGAACCTTTGTCGGGTCCGTCGCTGTGCGCGTAGACTCTGCCGCCGTGCAACTCGACGATTTGTTTGACGATCGACAGTCCCAAGCCCGTCGAGCTTTCTCCCCCCGTTGGCTTTGCCGAAAGACGCTGAAACTTTCCGAACATTTTGGCTTTGTCCTCTTCGGTGAATCCCAATCCTTCGTCTTTCACCTCAATGATGGCGACGCTCTTTTCGGGGACGGTCGCGGTTTTGATCCAGATGTTCTTTCCGTTTGGCGAATACTTAATGGCGTTGGAGACGAGGTTATCGACAACGTCGCAGATGCGGTCGTAGTCGCAACGGGCAAGGCAGTTTGAGGCGAGTTCGAGCTTGATGCGCTGTTTTTTGCGCTCGGCGTTCTGACGCTGATGGTTTGCGACGACGGAGACGACGACGGAGAGGTCAATGGGTTGAATGACGAGTTCCAACTTGCCTTGTTCGAGCGCGGCGACTTCGAGCAGGTCGGAGATAAGTTTCGTCATGCGTTGCGCGCTGCGTTTGACGGCGGAAATCATCTCGCGCAGTTCGTTTAGTTGCGACGGCGCGTTAGGCTTGCCTTCCAAGTTGTTGAGGTTTTCTTCGATGATTTCCGAAAAGCCCGCGATGGTGGTAAGCGGGTTTCGCAAGTCGTGCGCGGCAATGCCGAGCAGTTCGGTCTTGACGGCGTTGGCTTGTTCGGCGATTTTTCGTTGTTCTTCGGCTTGCTCGCGTTGCAGGTCGGCGAGTTTCCGCAATCGTTCCGCGTCTCGGAGCGCGTGGGCGAGCGCTTCGTTGGCTTTTCGCAGCTCGATGTTGCGAAGTTGGTAGATTTTCTTTTCGCGCTCCGCTCTTTCGGTTTCGAACTTCATCTGCAAACTGCGAATTTTCCGCGCCGTCTCTTGACTATATATCTCCTCTCGGCAGACTTCGTATTTCTTGCGATACTCGATGGCATCGACGAGATTTCCTTCCAATTCGCAAACGGCGGAAAGAGACTTGTAAGCGTCGCAGATGAGCTCGAGCGCGTTGATTTTTTGCGCGATTTCAAGAGCTTTCTGAATGAATTGCGCGGCTTCGACATAGTGTCCGAGGCTATGATAGATCGTGCCGATGTTGTTGAGCGTGAACGCGACGCTTGGCTTGTCGTCGCATTGCTCGAAAATTTCAAGGCTTTGATTCAGGCAGTTCAGGGCTTGCTCGTAGTCGCCGATTTGATGATAAAACGTGCCGATGTTGAGCACGGCGTTTGCCCAGCCCAATTTGTCGCCCGTCTGTTCGGCGAGCGACATGCTGCGAATGTAGCAATCGAGCGCGTTGCCTTCGTCTCCCAAGCGTTCATAAACGCCGCCGATGTTCGACAGCGAGCGCGCCTGCCCCATGCAATCATTGATGTTTTCTTTGAGACGCAGGCTTTTGAGGTGATATTGAAGCGCGCTTTCGTTCTCCCCCAACTTTTGATACACGTTGCCGATGTTGTTGCAAGCCGCCGCCATTCCCGCCTCGTCGCCGACTTCTTCGTAAAGACGGAGCGATTCGAGGTAGTAGTCGAGCGCGTTGGCGAACGCGCCCAAGCTTTCGTAGGACACGCCGATGGTGTTCAACGCCGAGGCCTGTCCATGCGCGTCGTTTATTTCCTCGAAAATCCGCGTCGCCTCGATCGACTTAATGAGCGCGTCTTCGTAGTTGGCGAGGATTTGACTGCACGCGCCCTCGTTGCGCAAACTATACGCCAACCCGCGTTTGTATTCTTCTTGCTGGGCGAGTTGATAAGCCGTTCCCGAAAGCTCCATCGCGGTCGCCGTGTCGGAGTGGCGCATCGACCATGCTTGGTCGTTTAGCGCGTCGATTTGCTCTTTGATGTCAGATGAAACCTGCTGCGTCATGTGTTTCTTCGTTGGTAAAGTTGACTCTCTTCAACTCTCTTCAACGGGCAACTCGATTACAAAGGTAGCGCCTTTGTCTCTGCCGTCGGAAGTCGCCCAGATGGCTCCGTGATGCAGTTCGACGAGTTGTTTGACGATGGAAAGCCCCAATCCCGTCGACGATTCTCCCCCCGTTGGTTTCGCCGAAAGTCGCTGAAAGCGTCGGAAGAGTTTGGCTTTGTCTTCTTCCGTGAAGCCTTGCCCTTCGTCCTGCACGGCGATTTGAACGACGGGTTCGCAAATTTTCTCGCCTTTCTCCAACGCTCTGACGCGCACGCGAATCGTTTTTTCGGGATAGGAATACTTAATCGCGTTGGAGAGAAGATTGTCGAGAATCTCGCGCAATCTGTCTTCGTCCACGTAGGCGATCGCTCCGTCTTCGATGTCCTCGCAGATTTGAAGCGATTTTTTGGCGGCGCGATGTTCGTAACTGGCGACCATCAGCATCGCCAATTGCCCGACATCGACTTTCCTGCGATTGAGCGCGATGTTTCCGCTCTCGATTTCGCTCATTTCCAGAACCTGACGGATGATCGATAGCATGCGTTCCGTGAACTCGCCGATGAGCGCGACCATTCGTTCTTGCTGTCGCCTATCGGATGTCGCCAGAATGTTTTGCGCGAATTCCAAGATGGCTGCGAGCGGATTTTTGAGGTCGTGCGCCGCAATCGCCAAAAACTCGCTTTTGAGCTGATTGGCTTCTTTGAGCGCGGCGTTGGCTTCGGCGAGCATTTCGTTGGCTTTGGCGAGCTCAATGTTTTTGAGGCGATAAATCTCGGCTTCTTGTCGGGCTTTCTGAACTTCGTTTCGGGCAATCAAGGCGTGCAAGCGTTCTTCGGTTCGCTCTTCAAGGGCTTGCGCGTGGGCTTGTTGGAATGTTTTGAAGAGATCGAAGGCTCGCTCGATGTCGCCTCTGGCTTCGTAGAGTTCAGCCAAACTTTTGCAGGCTTCGGCGAGATATTTTTTGGAGCGAATTTCCGTCGCCAGTTCGCGCGCTTTCAAGAGCCATTCAATCGCTTCTTCGTCTCGATTTTCTTGCTTGAAGAACATGCCGATGTTGAGCAGGGTTTCAGTCTCGAAGAGTTTGTCGCCAGTTTGTTGAGAGAGTCGAAGGCTTTTTTGGTAACACTCGAGCGCGTCGCGTCGACGACTGCCGTTTTTTGCGAAGAGCAAGCCGAGGTTGTTGAGCGCGTTGGCTTCGCCTTGTTTGTCGCCCAGCTCGGAATGGATGCGCAACGCTTCGTTGTAGCATCGGATTGCCTCGTCCTCTTCCCCAAGTCTTTCAAGCGCCAAGCCAAGATTGTTAATCGCGTTGGCTTCGCCTTGCAAATTCTTGCTTCGACGGAAGCCCTCAACGCCGCGCAAGGCGTAGTCGCGGGCTTCGGCGAATTTTCCCCAATAGTAATGAATGATGCCGATGTTCGTGAGAGTCGCCGCCTCGCCTTCTTCGTCGCTGATTTCTTGGCGAATTTTCAAGGCGTTGAAGTAGTAGGAAAGCGCGGTTGGATAATCTTCCAAGCGCATATACAAGTTGCCAATGTTGTTGAGGCTAATGCCAACGCCTTCTCGGTCGCCGTTTTTTTCGCGCAGTTCGAGGGCGCGCAGGTGGCAGTTGAGCGCCTCAATTTCGTTTTTTAGGCGCTCGTAGGCGTTTCCAAGCCAGTTAATCGCTTTGGCTTCGCCGAGTTCGTCGCCCAATTGCGCCATTTTCTTGCTTGCTTCCATCAAGAGCGTTTTGGCTTCGCCAAATTCCGCCAAAATCCAATGCGCCACGCCTTGATTGAGCAAGGAATACGCTTCGCCTTTCAGATACCCCGCCGTTTCCGCCAAGCCTTGCGCCTCTTGGGCGCATCGCAACGCTTGACGCGCGTTCTGGAAGCGCAGCGCCCAACTCCGCTCGTTGAGCGCGTCGATTCGCTCAATTTCCTTCGACGACGTCGGCTCCTGAACTTCCGACACGTTTTTTTCCATTCGCGTCCTCGATCGTCGATTTGGGTTTTCGCGTTTTGGCGAATCAACGTAAGGATTTTTCCGATTCCTTTGAAAAGGGTGAAAAGGGGCGCGCTCGAAAACAAAAGCGCACGGCATCATTCCGCGCGCTAGGGCGACGTCCATCGCGTCGCTGATGTTTATCCGTTTATGCGTCCCGACGGGATCACAACGGCGGATTGACCGTTTCTTTCAAAACCAGATTCTTGACCTTCACCCCGATGATTTCGCTGCCGCGAATGGGTTGCGTGAAAATTTGACGCGCATCGACCTTGAAACTGCCATAGACATAATCGACTTCCTTTCCATATGGCAACCAATCCCAACGAGTGTTGATTTCAAGGTAGAATCTCGCGTCTTGGTCGTAATCGTTCTTGATTTCAAACTGCATCGCTCGATCGCTCAGATGTTGATAGCGATACGAGAGCAGGTTTTGATGACCGTCTTTGATGGGAATCCAATCGCTCCAAGCGGCAGATTCGGACGTTCTCGCGGCGGAAAGCAGCATTGCGCAGGCAAGCGACGCGAGAAAAAGCGGAAGTTTGGCGATGCGTTTCATAATGACCTCCCAATACGGTTAAAATTTTCTCAGGAAGTCTGGCAGATAGAGGCAAATGTCGGAAGGAAATGTCAAAGTCCTTTCGGCAAGTGCGTGTCGTCAGACGCTTAAAAGAACTTTTGCTTCTCTTTACGAAGGTTGGCGCAAAGAGTTCCCGCCGAGCGAAATTTTTTTTGGTTTCGTCGGGTTTGTTGCGCAAAACGCGAATGAGTATTTTTGGCTTGGGGCTTTTTTAACCTGCGTTTTTGGATTTCAATGTTCGCGCCGCCGACTGCGCTCGATGCACGGGATTTTCGCGTTTCGCTCGTGGGCGCGGGCGCGCTTGGATCCGCTCTCGCAAAGCGGCTTGCCAACGCAGGCTATCCTTTCGTTTCCATCGTCAATCGCACGTTAAGCGACGCGCGTCGGCTCGCCGACGAGATCGGCGTTTCGACCTATTCCGACAATCTGAGCGATCTTTCGCCGCAGACGAATTTGCTTTTGCTCGCGGTTTCCGACCACGCCCTTGAAAGCGTCGCCGAAGCGGTTTCAAAACTTCATCTCCCCTTTCATCGCTTGACGGTCGCGCAGTTTTCAGGCGCGCTGACGACCGACGCGCTTGGCGCTCTCGTTCGAAAAGGCGCCATCGCGCTCTCGCTTCACCCGTTTCAAACGTTTCCGAAAGGCATTTCCGAAAAAGAGGTCGAGCAATCGTTCAAATGTTATTTCGGCTTGCAAGCCGACGAATTGGAAGGCGTTGAGATTGGCAAGAAACTCGCGCATGACTTGGGCGGCAAAGTGATGCTCGTGCCGAAAGAAGCCAAAACGCTCTATCACATCGCGGGCGTGATGGCGAGCAATTATCTCGTAACGCTGGCGAGTTTGTCGTCGGAAGTTTTTGCCGCGTTGGGCTTGTCGCCCAAAGACGCCGCCAAAGTCATCGAGCCGATTATGCGTCAAACGCTCAGCAACATCGCCTCCGCGCCGACCATCGCCGACGCGCTCACGGGTCCGATTGAACGCGGCGACGCCAAAATCATCGAGCGGCACTTGCGCGAACTTTCCGAGCAAATTCCGCATCTGCTTCCCGTTTATGCCGCGCTCGCCATCGAGACCGCTCGCGTGGCGATTCACAAAGGATCGATTTCGCAAAACGACGCTTCCGAAATTTTGGAGATGCTCGAAACCGCCAGCCGCCGCGAAAGCGAATCCGAGCAACCCTCTTCGCCCTCCGTTTGAGCGCAACTTCTTTTGCGAAAAAAGCGTAACTTCGAGCCGTTTTGCGAGAAAAGAACTTCCTAACAAACCGAAACTCACCAGAAACCATGCGACGCATTCCTCTTTATGCCGCTCTGCTTCTTGCGCTCTTCGCCATTGGTTGCGGCGGACAAAAAGCGCTTCAAAAGGCTGATTTGGGCGACATTCCCGATTGGTATGCCAACCCTCCGCGCGACCCCAATCCCGACAATCCGAAAATGCTCTACGGCACGGCGACCGAAACCTCCCAAGATATGCAGTTCGCCATCAACAAAGCCGAAACGGGCGCGCGCTCCAATGTCGCTCGTCAGCTCGAATCCACCATTCAGGGCTTGATGGCGAAGTTCCGAGAAGAAACGGGCACGGGACAAGATCCGCAACTGTTGCAAATGTCGACCGAGGTCGAAAAGACCATCGTCAATACGAAGCTTTCTGGCGCGCGCATCGCCAAACAGCACATCGTCCGCGACGGCAATTTGTATCGCGCCTATGTGCTCGTCGAATACTCGACCGAAGCCGCCAAGAAAGCCTTGATTGACGAAATCAAACGCAACGAGCAAGCCTATACGCGCTATCGCGCTTCCAAAGCCTTCGCCGATTTGGAACGCGAAATTTCGAAGCAAGAAAAGTAAGGCGCATCGAACGCGATGCGGAAAGCGACCCTTTGCGGTCGCTTTTTTGTTTTCTTCAAACGAGAGAAGCGTCGCTTTCCGCCACGAGATTTCGCAAGTCGTCTCCGACCTGCTCAATGGTTTGATAGCGCGATTTGACGTCGGTTTGAAGGCACTTTTCGATAATCTCGCCAAGCCGCTTGGGCAAGTCGGGTCGAAGCGCGGAGATGGGCGTTGGGGTTTTGTTGAAGATGGCGTGAATGACCGCCATTTCGTTTTCGCCCGAAAACGGCAGTTGATTGGCGCAGAGTTCATAGAGAACCACGCCGAAAGAGAAGATGTCGGTTCGAGCGTCGACGTCTCTGCCCATAATTTGTTCGGGCGCGACATAGCCGAGCGTGCCGAGAACCGCGCCGAGCGTCGTCTTCATCGATACGAGCGACGATTTGGATAGCCCGAAATCCATAATGCGCGCCGTCTCGTTCTCGTCAAGCATTAGGTTCGTCGTTTTCAGGTCTCGATGCACGATGCCGCGCTTGTGGATTTCCGCAAGCCCGTCGCAAATCTGCAACGCGAAGCGTCGGATTTTTTCAAGCGGAAGAGGGTGATGCTTGGCGAGATAATCTTTGAGCGTGCCGCCCGACAAAAGTTCCATCACGAGATAGCCTTCGTTGTCGGTTTCGCCGACTTCATAAACCTTGACGATGTTCGGGTGCGAAAATTCGAGCAGCAGTTGTCCCTCGTTGGCTAATCGGCGACGATTTTCCGCGTCGTTCATCAAGGCGGAATGCAGCGCTTTGACGGCGACGACGCGCTTCGTTCTTCGATCGATGGCTTTGTAGACTTTTCCCATTCCGCCCTCTCCAAGCGTTTCTTTGAGTTCGTAGTTGCCGATGTAACGCTTTCTGCGACTTTCCAAAATGACGCTCCAATTCTGAGCGACCCAACGCGCAAGCAAGACGACGCCCAACAGCGTTGCGAGATACGCGGCGAACGCCCACTTGGACTTCCAAAATGGCGGCGCGATCGTGAAGGCGAGATGAGCGGGCTTTTCGGACTCTGCGCCGTCGGCGTTGATGGCGAAAACCTCCATCTCGTAGTCGCCGCTGGGCAGGTTGCGATACGCAACGCGCTTCTCGCTCGTTATGGACCATTCTTTGTCCGAACCTTTCAGACGAAATCGAAACTTGGCGTTTTGCGGCTCGCAATGCGAGCTGGAAGCGAAGGTGAAGGCGACCGTGTTTTGCCAATGTTCGAGTTCGCCGAGCGTCGCAGGGTTTGAAAAGCGCAACGAATCAATCTCGACTTTCGAGATCCAAGCGGTTGGCTTTTGCGCGATTGGCGAAAACCACTTGAGCTCGATTTTCAGCGCGCCGTCGCTCGTCGCGATCCAAAGCGTTTCTTCCGCGTCGTCATACAAAAAGTTCATCATCTCGGATTCTTTTTTGGGTCGAATGGGAATCGAGCCGACGGCGACGAAACGCTCGTTTTCCATTCTGCACAAGCCGTTTTGGGTTACGACCCAGAGCGTTTTGGTTCTTTTTTGGCGAAAGGCGAATCGCGTTCCGTCGCTGCTTAATCCGTCCCGCGTCGTGAAGACCCTCTTTTCGCGTCGATTCCATTTGAAGAGTCCTTTGTTCGTGCAAATCCACGCCGTCGCGTCGCCATTCGCGTCGGTTTCTTCGAAGACCGAGAGCGCGACGTTGGAAGGCAATCCGTCCGCCGTCGTGAAGGTTTGCGCGACTCCGTTTGCGAATCTTGTAACGCCCGCGTTGCGCGACGAAAACCACAGCCCCTCAACGCCTTCGTCTATGGTTTCCATCATATCGCTTGCGAAGCCGTCGGACGCGAGAAACGTTCGCTGCGAATCGGGCAAAACGCAATGCGTTCCCGAACCATATGTCGCCACCCACAGCGCGCTGGTTTTGTTGTTGGAGAAGCCTTTTTTGGACAACGCGATCGCGGAAACGCCGCTCGTGACGCGAGGCGATTTTTGCTGAAAAAGCGTTTGTCGATTGCTCAAATCGGCGTTCAATCGAAAGAGATAATGCAACGAGGCGACGACGATCGCGTCGCCTTGCTCGACGAAGCCCATCACGTTGCGCTTTTCGTTGTCTTTGACGTCGCAGGGAATCGTTTGAAGTTGGTCGTTTTCGATGAAGGCGATTCCTTCCGACGTGCCGAGCCAAACGCGCCCGCGAGAGTCTTTGAAAACGCCGTTGACTTGATTGCTCGGCAAGCCGCTTGCTTTGGAGTAAAGCGTAACGATGTCGGAGCGCATTCTCTTCGCCCCTTGCCCAAACGTGCCTAGCCAAAGCCCGCCTTCTTTGTCGACGAAGATTTCATTGATGGCGAAAGGCTCCGAGCCGTCTTTGCACAGAATTTTTTCCGCTCGGCATTTTTCCTGATTCCATTTAACCATGTAATCGAGGGATTTGTCGTAGGCATAGTGGAATCGGGCGTTGCCTTTTTTGCGCTCGCTTTTGAGTGGCGGCAGTTCGTCGGGGCGGACGGTTTGAAAAGACGCGCCATTGAATTTCGCCCAACCTTTTTCAAATGTTTGGACGTATATCGTTCCGTTTGCGTCTTGCGCGATTTCAATGACGAAGTCTTCGGGCAAGCCGTCGTCGATGTCGTAGTTCGTGAAGGTCGCGCCGTCGAAGGTTGCGACGCCTTTGTCCGTGCCAAACCACATTTTTCCTTCCGCGTCTTGAAAGACGCAGTTGACGTAACGGCTTGGCAAGCCATCGGACGCGCTATATGTTCTCCACAGAGCTTCTTGCGGAAGCGTTTGAAAGGGGGAAACGAGCAAGATCATCGAAACACAAACCGCTTTCGACATCGTTGGCAGGTTTTTGCAGGGCTTGGCAACCAACGCGCTTCGTTCCGCTCTCAATCGCTTCCTCTTTTTCGTCGCGCAAACTTTACGCGAGGCGCTCGCCGATGGATTTGCCTTGCAGGAAGTTCAAGAGGTAGTCGCGTCCGCCCGCTTTGCTGTCCGTTCCCGACAGGTTGAATCCGCCGAAAGGGTGAACGCCCACGAGCGCGCCCGTGATTTTGCGATTGAGGTAAAGATTTCCCACGTGAAATTCCGCTTTGGCGCGTTCCAACTTCTTTTTGTTTTTCGTGAAAACGCCGCCCGTCAAGCCATATTCCGTGTCGTTGGCGATGCGCAGCGCTTCGTCAAAGTTCGCCGCTTTGACGCACGCCAGCACGGGACCGAAAATTTCCTCTTGCGCGATGCGCGCCGTTGGCTCGACATCGGCGAAAATCGTCGGCTCTATGAACCAACCTTTGCTTGAATCCACCTTGCCGCCAAAGACGAGTTTGGCTTCGGACTTGCCGATTTCAATGTATTCGCAAATTTTTTTGAAGGCTTTTTCGCTCACGACGGCGGACATCGAGGGGTTCTCGACCGCGTCGCCAAGCGTTAGCGCGCCCGCACGCTCGACGAGTTTCTCGACGACGTCGTCGTAAATTTTTTCGTTGATGATGACTCTTGAACACGCCGAGCATTTTTGCCCCGAAAATCCAAACGCCGAGACGATGGTGGCGTTGACGGCTTCATCAATGTCCGCGTCGGGTTCGATGATAATCGCGTCTTTGCCGCCCATTTCGGCGATGACGCGCTTCATCCATCGTTGCCCTTCGCGCATTTTCGCCGCCGCTTCGTTGATTTTCAGTCCGACGGCTTTCGAGCCTGTGAAGGAAACGAATCGCGTTTTGGGGTGTTCGACCATCGCTTCGCCGACGTCCGCGCCGCCGTAAATCACGTTCAGAACGCCTTTTGGCAAGCCGACTTCTTCCATCAATTCGGCGAATTTCGTCGCCACGAAGGGCGCGTCGGGCGAAGGTTTCAAGACGACCGCGTTTCCCGCGACGATAGCCGAAGTGGTCATTCCCGTCATAATCGCCAGCGCGAAGTTCCAAGGCGGCAAAATCGCACCTACGCCCAGCGGCAGATAGACGAACTCGCTCGTTTCCTTGCCAAGCCATTTTGGCGGCTTGACGACGGGTTGCGGCGCGCACAGTCGCATCGCCTCGCGGGCGTAGAATTCCATAAAGTCAATCGCCTCGTTCACGTCCATATCCGCTTCCGCCCAATTTTTTGCGACTTCGAAAATCATCATGGCGGCAAACTCGCGCTTGCGCTTGCGCATTTTGTCCGCCGCTTTCAGAAGATACGAGGCGCGCTTTTCGACGGGCGTTTTTTTCCACCATTCAAACGCTTCGGTCGCCGCTCCAATCGCGTGCTCGACATCGTCCTTGTCGCACATCGCAAACGTGCCGACGACTTCCCGATGATCGCACGGATTCGTCGAGACGAGTTTCCGCTCCGATTTCGCAACGAGTTGGGAGCCGATTCGGGCGGGATAATCTTTGCCGAGTTCGGCGCGAATTTTCTCGATGGCGCGCAACATTTCGCGCTTTCGCTTGGGGTCGGAAAAATCGGTGGGCGGCTCGTTTTGAAACGGCGGCAATTTTGGCTTCGACGATTTGAGCATTGCGGACGCGGTTTTCGTTTTTTAGCGACGTTTGTTCGCGGCTTCTGTTTCGCGCCGCGTCGCAGGCTTGATTTCAAGCCGAGGCGCACGGGCGCATCGACGCGGTCGAGAAGTTCGTGTCAATCGACATTTCTTTTTCGCACAAGTGCCAGAGCTTTTGGCAGGGGAAGGTTTCTTCGTAAAGCGCTTTGCCGATGATGACGGAGTCGACAAGGGGAGCGAGCGTCGCCAGTTGCGTCAAATCTTTGTAGGACGACACGCCGCCCGACGCGGTTACGCGCAGTTTGGCGTTTTCGGCGAAGCGTTTGATGGCGTCGTAGCCAACGCCCGCGAGCGCGCCGTCTTTGGAGATGTCGGTGTAAATGACGCGCTCAACGCCGAGCGCTTTCATCTTCAAGCCAAGTTCCACGTCGCTCATCGCCGCGCCTTCGAGCCATCCGTGAACTTTGGGAACGCCGTTTTCCGCGTCGATGCCGACGACGACTTTTTTCGGTCCGTAAAGCGCAAGCAACTCTTCGACCAATTTGGGATTGGTAACGGCGGCTGACCCTATCACGACGCGATAGACCCCGATGTCGAAATAGGCTTTCGCGCTGTCGAGGCTTCGAATGCCGCCGCCAACTTCAATGGGAATGTCGAGCGTTTCCACGATGCGCTTGATTTCGGCGAAGTTTTCCAGTTTGCCCGTTTTCGCCGCGTCCAAATCGACGAGGTGGAGCATCTTGGCGTTTTGCTTGCGCCACACGATTGCCATGTCGCAAGGACAATCGAGATAGATTTTCTCGCGTTTGTAATCGCCTTGCGTGAGACGGACGCACTTTCCGCCGCGAATGTCGATGGCAGGAATGACGAGCATCGTCGTCACAGTTTTGCGAAATTCTCCAACACTTTCAGTCCCATCGTTCCCGATTTTTCGGGGTGGAACTGGACGGCAAAAATACCATTTTTTTCAATCGCAGCGGCGAAATTTTCGCCGGCGTAAAAGGCGCGCGCGCTCGTGGCGTTTTCGTCCTCCGCTTCGCAGTAATACGAATGCACGAAATAAAAGTGCGTTCCCTCGTCGATGCCTTTGAACAGCGCGCTTTCGCGTCGAATCTCGCCAACGCGATTCCAACCAATTTGGGGCACTTTGTCTTTTTTCGCGTCGAAGCGTCGAACTTTTCCCGAAATCAAGTTCAGCCCCTGATGCAACCCCATTTCCTCGCTTTCGGAGAGCAACAGTTGCATTCCGAGGCACACGCCAAGAAGCATTTTTCCTTCGGCAAGATGCTCGCCGATGGCGCGGTCGAGACCGCGAGCGCGCAAGGCTTGCATTCCTTGACCAAACGCGCCAACGCCCGGAAGCACGAGTTTGTCCGCGCGCGCGACGTCGCGCGCGTCGTCGGAAATTTTGGCGGGCGCGCCGAGACGTTCGAAGGCTTTTTGAACGGAGCGCAAATTGCCCGCGCCGTAGTCGAGAATGAGAATCATTTGGGCAAGACGCGAAATGGAGATTTTTTTGGCGATGGCGACGTGGCGTTTCGGAAGGCTATACGCGCAAACGAACTTTCATTTTGCAAAGCCAATCGTAAGAGATGTGCATTTTGCCGAACAGCTCTTCGTCTTGCGGCTTTACGCCGTGATAATCCGAGCCGCCCGACATCAAAAGAAAATACTCGTTGGCGATGGCGCGATAATACTCCTGACGATGCTCGTCGTGCGAGGGGTGCACGATTTCCAAACCGTCCAGTCCGTTGTCAATCAGATGGCGGACGATGTCGTCGGGCACTTGGCGACCCGGGTGAGCCAGAAACGACAATCCCCCCGCTTGATTGATGAGCGAGATGACCTCGGCGGGTTCGGTTTCGATGCTTCTTTCGTAAGCGGGGCAGTTCGTTCCGATGTATTTCAGGAAGGCTTCGTTGTAGCTTTGCACGTAGCCGCGTTCTTGGAGAACGGCGGCGATGTGCGGTCGCCCGACGGAGCCTTGCCCCGCTTTTTCGAGCACGTGCTCGATGCGAATTTTCACGCCTTGTTTGTTGAGGCGTTCAATCATTCGCTCGGTGCGCGAGAGGCGCAACTTGCGACAGTGCGAAAGATAGTCGCTGAGCGGCGACTGTTCCGTTTTGACGAAGTAGCCCAAGATGTGAATGTCGCGTTCTTCGCGGACGGCGCTGACTTCAACGCCCGGAATCAACTCCACGCCGAGTTCGTCGGCGAGAGGCTTGGCTTCTTCGAGAGCGGCGAGGTTGTCGTGGTCGGTGATGCTGATGGCGGACAATCCCGCTTGTTTGGCTTTTCTAACCAAGTCTTTTGGAGAAAGCGCGCCGTCGGAGAACGTGGTGTGCATGTGCATATCCACGCGCTTCCGTTCAACTGCTTGGGTGGCGGCTGAATCGGCGTTCATTGGTTCGTCAGACTTGATTGCGTTTGAGAATCCGCATTGAAACGCTTTGCGATTTCACTTGATTGCGTTCAATTTTTGTCGGAGCGACACGCTCGTTTGGTTGATGCGCAAGGCTTTTTCGTAGTAATGCATCGCTTTTTCGCGGTCGCCAAGTTTGGAATACACGTCGCCCAAGTGTTCCAACACGGCGGGGCTTTCGCGTCCCGCTTGGACGGCTTTTTCAATCCACTTTTTCGCTTCCTCGTAGTTGCCCATCTTGAAATAAATCCAGCCCATCGTGTCCAGATACGCGCCGTTGTTGGGTTCTTTGGCGACGGCGATTTTCGCCATTTCGAGCGCGCGCTCGAGCTCTTTGTCGCGCTCCGAATACGAGTAAGCGAGGTTGTTGAGCGCCAGCGCGTTGTCCGGCTCGTAGCGCAACGCCATCTCGTAGCTTCGCTCGCTTTCGTCGTAGCGTTTCAGGCGTTCGTAGCTTAGGGCGAGCGTCGTATAGGCTTGAACAATCGTGCTAGTGTCTTCGTTTTCGCCCGCGTTCAAGGCTTCGGAGAGCGCTTGCACGGCTTCTTCGTCGCGGTAGGCTTGCGCGAGCGACATTCCGAGCAAGACTTTCATTCTGAACGAGGGTCGCGCCGATTTTTCCAAGGCGGACTTGAACACGTTGATTGCCGCCGAATGCTCGTCGGTGGAGAGATAGGCAATGCCCAAGTTTTCCCACGCGGGCGAAAAGTCGGGCTTGAGCGCGGTCAGGCGTTTTAGATGCGGTATGGCGGCGGCGTAGTTGCGCTCGCGCAGATAAATGACGCTCAAAAACCAGTAGGGTTGCCACTCGTTCGGAAATTCTTTTTGCAGGCGAAGCATTACGATTTCCGTCGGCTTCGTCATCGCGGAGTCTTTTTCGGCGCGCTCGATGTAGAGATAGCCGATGTTGAGCTTGTCTTCTTTTGAGAAGGCGGGATTGACGAAAAGATTTTCGACCGTCGCTTCGAAGCTCGCCCAATCTTTTTTCTTGGCGTAGATCTCGCAGAAGGCGACGAGGGCGCGCAAATCGTTGGGATTGCGCTCGAGCAAATCGTGGTAGGCGCGCAGCGCGTCGTCGTAGCGACCCAACTTGATGTGCAATTCGCCGAGCATCTGATAGAGATCGAGATTTTCGGGGTCGGAGACGATCATTTCAATCAACGTCAAAACCGCTTCGTCGTCCATTTTGAGTTGCATTTGCAGAAGCAGTTTTTTGTAGAGCACGTCGATGTCCAACCCAACCAATCCCAACAAGCGCGAGTAGGTGTTGAGAGCTTCGCGGGGCTTTCCGCCCGCGACTTGCGCGGCGGCGAGCTGATAGAGCGCGGCGGAGCTTTGCGGATCTTTGAGCGAGAACTGCTCGAACTGCTCGGCGGCGCGGTCGTAGTCTTGAACGTCGAAGTAAAGATTGCCCAACAGTTCGTTATACCACTTGTTCGAGGAATCGAGCTCGACGGCTTTTTTGGCGTAGTAGAGCGCGGATTCGGATTTGCGCAAGGCGCGATAGGATTTGGCTATCGAGAAATAAATCGCCGCTTCGTTGGGCAGAAGTTTGAGCGCGTCTTGAAATTCCAAAATCGCTTGCGCGTGTTGTTCTTTGAGAGCCAAAAGCTCGCCCGAAACGAGCAAGTTCTTGGCGCGTTGCTTGGCTATCTCGGAAACTTCGGCGCGTATCGAGGACGGGGCGTTCATCGGCTCCGACGAGCGACAACCAACGAGCGAGACAAACGCAAACGCCAGCAGAGGCAGATATCGAAACGAAAACAATCGCATATCACGAACGTCGTTGCGAGTTGATAGAAGGAAAACGCTTGACGAGAGAAGTTAAAACACTTTCCCGACAATAAAAATGAACGTCGCCAAATTCAAAAGTCGATGTCAAGCCCTTCGGCGACGGCGCACATTCGGCAGATGTTTCGTCCCTCGTGGCGAGCGAACCACCCCTTCAAAGCGTTATACCACAGGTCGCAATCGTCGTTCTGGCATTTTTGAAATCCGATAAGCTCGGCGAATTCGAGAACCTGCTCGTCTGTGGGTCCTTCGGCGAGGGCTTCTCCCGAAAGTTCGCATTCTTCAATCAAGGCGGCTTTCAACACGCCCCACGACGCGACGGTCTTAAAGAGTTGCAGTCGCTCCAAAGCCGTATATTTATTTGGAATCATCGGTGAATTCGTTTGAAGTTTTGCGATGCTGCGCGACGAAAACCTTAACCAAGCGGACGCGACCAAGCGTTCAATTCGGAGCGTTTCGAGCGAAAAAATTTTCACGCTCTCCAACGCCCTCTCTCTGCTTCGCGTCGCGCTGGTCGCGCCATTCGTCTTTTTTTACGAGCGCGACGAAAGGCTCGTCGCCTTCGGCATTTTTCTCGTTGCGATTTCGACGGATTGGTTCGATGGCAGAGTGGCGCGATGGACGAACACGGTGTCGGATTTGGGGAAAGTTTTGGATCCGTTGGCGGACAAACTCGCGGCGGCGCTCGTCGGATTGTATCTGTTGCAACGGGGCGAATTGCCGCTTTGGTTCGTTCTGCTCGTCGTAACGCGCGACGTCGTCATCTTCGCGGGCGGCATCTACGCCAAGCGCAAAAAACACGTCATCACGACCTCTTTGCCCACGGGCAAGTGGGCGGTCGGCTTCTTGGCGGGCGCGATTGGCGGCGTGATTTTTCCGTTTCAATCCGACGAGTTGAAAGCGGCGGTCGCCGCAACGATTTATGTCGCCAGCGCGTTGTTCGTTTTGTCGTTTTTGCAATACGCGAAGCGGTTTTTCGATCTTCTTCAAGACAAACCCGTCGAGAGCCTCTAACGATTTTCGTCAATCAACCTCGTTCAACGATGCTCGTCAAAGATTTATTGGCGCGACAGAGACCGACGTTCAGTTTCGAATTTTTCCCGCCCAAGCAAGAAGCGGATTGGGAAAAACTCTTTCAGACCATCAAAGATTTGATGCCGCTCAAACCTTCGCACGTGAGCGTTACTTACGGCGCGGGCGGCACGACGCGCGAGCGCACGCACAACCTTGTCGTGAGAATCCAAAAAGAAACGGACTTGACCGTCGTGTCGCATCTGACGACTGTCGGCTCGAGCCGCGAGGAAATCTACGAGATTCTAAAACGCTACGACGAAAACGGCGTGCAAAACATTCTTGCTCTGCGCGGCGATCCGCCCAAAAACGTTCCCAATTGGAACCCCTTGCATCAAGACTTCAAATACGCCGCCGAACTCGTCGCCTTCATTCGAGAGCGTTTTCCGAAGATGTGCGTGGGCGTGGCGGGCTTTCCCGAAGGTCATCCGCAAACGCCGAATCGGTTGAAAGAAATCGAATACCTGAAAATGAAGGTCGACGCGGGCGCGGACTACATCGTCACGCAACTCTTCTTCGACAATCACGAGTTCTACGATTTCGTCGAGCGATGCGAATTGGCGGGCATCACGGTTCCCATCATCGCGGGCATTATGCCCATCACGAGTCGGAGCGGGATGCATCGCATGGCGGAACTTTCGCCCTGCACGCGCTTCCCCGCTCGGCTTTTGAAGTCGATTTATCGCGTCAGAACCGACGAGGACGTCGAGAAGGTGGGCGTGCATTGGGCGACGGAACAAGTGAGCGATTTGATCAGCAACGGCGCGAGAGGCATTCATTTCTACACGCTCAATCATTCGCGAGCGACGCTCAAAATTTACGAGTCGCTCGGCGTGCAAGACTCGGTTCAATTGCAATCCTAAAACAAAAAAGCCTCGCTTTGCGGCGAGGCTTTCGAAGCCGAGCGAGGATTCATTGACGAATCGACTTAATCGCGCTGCCTGCGTCGCCCAAGAATTTGGACACCCAATTGACGAGTTTGCCTTCAGTGGCGATTTTCCTTGCCACGTCGCCCGATTGAACGAGCGCAAAGTAGGGCAAGCCAATCGTCGCCAAAATGGGCGCGCCGATGAGCATGGCGATGTATTGCACGAGGCGATCGCGGTGCGTCAGGTCGCTGATGAGAGCCGTTACGCGATACGTGCCCATCAGCGGCAGGAACGGGGTCATCAGCACATTGGTAACGGCTTTCGTCGCGCCGTCGGCGAAGCCATTGACAGGGTATTTCTTTTCTTCTTCCGACATGCCCGCGCTGAGCACTTGCGGAATTTTGTCCGCCATTTCCAAGAACGCTTTGTCCAAACCTTCTTCGCGGATTCTCGCCGACGTGTAGTTGGCGGCTTCATACAAGCCAATGAACACGTTGAACGGCGCGGTGAGAATGAGCGAGAGAATGCCCGCCATCCATTTTTGCGATTCGTCGCCCTTGACCATATCCGCCCCAATCTTGAAGCCCCTGTAAATGCCGAGAATCGGGATGTAGGGCCAGCTGGTGCTGAGCACGATCCACGCCGTCAGCCAGTCGTTCATTCGACGTTGCTCGTCGTTATCGATGTGTTCCCATTTCAAGTCGCCTTTGATGTAATCGCCAAACATTTCAAAGACGTTCTTGCCCGTGTCTTTCAAATTCACGCGCATTCCGAGCGATTCGGTTACTTCGGGCAGGAACTCGATCGTGTGCGGAAGCGTGTAGTGATAAACGAGCGCGGTCGGCAGCAAGCGAATCGCGTCGCCTGCGGTGGGCGCCATTGCGGTTGATTCTGGCATAGTTTGATTCTCCTCTTGAATGTGGTTAGCGAAAAAACTGCGTTTTTTGAAACCAAGCCCGCTCTCCAACGCGCCCGCTTCTGCCGCAAACGCCGCAAAATTCGGGCGCAATCGTTTCATTTTTCGCAATCAATTTACGCCCGCGCCTTTCCAAAAACAAACTCTTTCTCCCAAGTCAAACGGCTGTAAGCGACGATATTTTCTTGCGATAGCGCGACGTCAAATCGTCCAAATCGTCCATTCGCAAGTTCGGAAACGAGATGCTTTATCGGCACCGTCTTTCGCGTTACGCCAATTTTCTTGACGATTTCGAAAAGCCTACTTTTGCTCGTTAGGCTTTCATCAATCAAACCGATTCCGACCGATGAGCTCCGCAAGACAATCCGCCTATATTTTGCCCGAACACTACCTCGAGATGGAATATCACTCGCCATACAAGAACGAATACTACGATGGCGAAGTCAGAGCGATGGGCTATGCAAGCGACGCTCACGGCTTGATTGTCGTCAATGTGATTGACGTGATGCTTGACTGCTTTCGGAAAAAAGGTTGCCGAGTTTATCCGAGCGAGCGAATGGTATACATCGAAGCCTGCAACGCCTTCGTGTATCCCGATGTCGTGGTCGTCTGCGGCGAACCTCAATATAGAACCTTCATTGGCAAGATGCTAGCGACCACCAATCCCACGATTCTCGTTGAAGTTCTCTCCGAAAGCACGGCGAAAGACGACCGTGAGCGAAAGTTGCCTTGTTATCGGCAAATGCCCAGCGCGCGCCACATTCTTTTTGTTGAGAGCGAGCGCAAATTCGTTGAGCATCATCAGCGCGTCTCGCCGACGCAATGGCTCGTCTCCGAACTTTCCGCAAGCGACGCGCTCGCGCTTGACGACTGCGCTTTTCCAATTGAGAAATTTTACGACCAAATCGAGTTTCGCAACAGCCTTTGAAGCGAACCTTAAATGCGGCTTCAAGAAAGTTTTATCGCTATCTTCAAACGCTATTCAACCAAGTCCGCAACGAAGATGGAAACGCTGACGATTTCGCAGTACGAATTGGAAAGGGGGAAGCCCGTGCCGCGCCTCAGACACAGCATTTTGCAAAAGCGCTTGATAAACAAATTCGCGCCGTTTGAAACGAATCTTGAAGTGCTGCCTGAAATTGACCTTGAACTTGGCGGCAAGCCTTTCGTGCCCGATGTGTGCGTCTATCCGAAGCAACAGGTCAGTTGGGTTGGCGAAGAAGGTCCGATGCGCGAGCCACCGCTTTTGGCAGTCGAGATTCTCTCGCAAAGTCAAACGATGGAGCAACTTTTTTCCAGAGCCCAAGCGTATTTGGACGCGGGGACAAGTTCGGTTTGGCTTGTCGTGCCGCCTGCGCAAACGGTCTTCGTCCTGAAGCCCAACGCCAAGCCCCAGCCTTTCACGACAGGCATCATCAAAGATGAGCGCACGGGAATTGAACTGAATGTGGAGGATTTTCGAATGATTCAATCTTGCGTCGTGGAGCGCGTCAACGCGGAAATGCGAAACAAGTTTTATCTTTGGAAACGAAATCGCAGTCAATCCACGCCAACTACGGCAGATTCTAATGAGGGTTCTCGTTTCCTTTTTCAGCGACCAACATTTTCTTCCCGTTCACCAAGGCATCAAGCATCTCGCGCCCGAAAAGCACATCGTTCTGCACCTTGAAACGCCCATCAATCTCGCCAAGCGCTTTGGCGCGGAAGCGTCTTTTCAAACCGTTGCCAACGCAGAGGATTCCATCATAAATGCGTTGAACGAGATTTTCGCCGCGCACCAAAACGACGAACTTCATTTGAACCTTTCGGGCGGAACGGACTTGATGCAACTATGCGGGTTGCATTTCGCGCGACGAACCAATCTCAAAGCCTACCGTTTCGAGCCAAACGCCGTTACGCGCTTTGACGAAAACGGCGTCGCAAAATCCGACCTGCCTTCGTTTTTCACGATCGAGGAATACATCAAGCTTCACGGGTTCAGAATCATCAAAAACTCCGAAGAGCTGGCGACGGCGCAAAAACTGATGGGCGCGCTCAGCGGCTATCTGACGGCGACGCACATTCAAAAGCTCAACAGCGCGGCGGACAAAGAGTTTTTGGTCAGAATGCCTGGTCGCTTGGAGATTCAAATCGACGCGCCCGAAGGCGCGGAACGCAAAGTTGCGATTAAAACGTCGGGGTTTCAGAAGCTCGTTTCCGCCGAGTCGCTCGTGGAAATTTTTATGTATCAGCAACTTCAACCCAAATACAAGGGAGCGATTCAACTTGCGCTTCGCATCGTGCGCGAAGGCGGCAGTCCGCGCGACATCGACCTTGCGTTTCTCAAAGACGGATTGCTGCACATCATCGTCTCTCGCGGCAACCCGAACATCCGAGGCGGCATCTTCGAGCAGCTTTTCGCCATTCACCAACGCTTTGAGGGCCTGACGGCGAAAATTCACTTCTTGATGAAAGAAAGTTCCGCCACCAACCCCAACAATCTCAAACGCGCCAAACTCTTCGGCATCGAGCTTGTCTCAATCGACCAAATCGGCTCTTTGTAGCGTTTTTTCGCTTGTTTGTAGAGCGCGATTTGTTTATGTTTAGTCGTCTTTCAGCAATCGCTTTTAACCGCCTAAACTTTCGGTAGTATGACGAAAGCGGATTCATCTCTTCAGTCGGGCGTTCTCCCGAATCTTCGCTACGACTTGCCTGCCAGTTTGGTCGTTTTCTTCGTTGCGATTCCGCTATGCTTGGGCATCGCGCTTGCTTCAAACGCGCCGCTCTTTTCGGGACTTGTAGCGGGGGTCGTGGGCGGCATCGTCGTCGGCATTTTATCGGGTTCTCAACTTAGCGTTACGGGACCTGCGGCGGGACTCACCGTCATTGTGGCGACATCCATCGAGAAACTCGGCTCGTTTGAGGTCTTTTTGCTCGCCGTCGTTTTGGCGGGCATCCTTCAACTCGTTCTCGGATATCTTCGGGCGGGCATCATCGGCAATTACTTTCCCAATAGCGTCATCACGGGAATGCTCACGGCGATTGGCATCGTCATCATTCTCAAACAGATTCCGCATGCGGTTGGGTGGGACAAGGATTACGAAGGCAACATCAGTTTTCTAAGCGAAGACGGAAACACTTTCACGACGCTGTTTCATGCCGCAAAAGCCGTCGAGCCCGTGGCGATTCTCATCGCCATCGTTTCCATCGCTCTGCTTGCGTTTTGGGAAACGCCCCGAATAAAAAAGCACAAGGTTCTCAAACTCGTGCCTGCGCCGCTGTTGGCGGTGATTTTGGGCGTTCTCATCAACGAACTCTTCAAGCTTTACGCGCCCGAACTGGCGCTCAAAGGCGACGATGGTCATCTCGTCAAGCTTCCTGACGTTCCGATTGACGAACTGCCGAGCCATCTCATCTTGCCTGACTTTTCGGCATTGGCAAGAAAAGATGTTTACATCGTCGCCGTCACGCTCGCCCTCGTCGCAAGTTTGGAGACGCTTCTTACGGTTGAAGCGGTCGACAAGCTAGACCCGTTCAAGCGCATTTCGGACATGCATCGGGAACTCAAAGCGCAAGGCGTTGGGAACATCATTTCGGGTTTGCTCGGCGGCTTGCCGATGACGGCGGTCATCGTGCGCTCGTCGGCAAACGTGTATGCGGACGCCAGAACGCGCGTTTCCACCATCTCGCACGGCGTTCTCCTGCTCTTCTCGGTTCTGTTCATTCCCGAAATTTTGAATCTGATTCCGTTGGCGAGCTTGGCGTGCATCTTGATTATGGTTGGCTACAAGTTGGCGCACTATTCGCTCTTCGTCAGAATGTATGAGGCGGGGCGGGACGTGTTTTTGCCGTTCATCGTTACGGTCGTCGCCGTCATTTTCACGGATTTGCTCATTGGGATCGCGATTGGCTCGCTCGTGGGCTTGTTCTTCGTCTTGCGCGCCAATCATCACTCGGCGACGATTCTCGTCAGCGAAGGCAATATGTATCTCTTGAAGTTCAACAAGGATATGTCCTTCGTGAACAAAGCCGAACTCAAAGACGCGCTTTCTCGCGTGCCCGACAACGTGCGCCTCTACATCGATGGCACGCGCTCGATGTTCATCGACCACGACATCTACGACATCATCAACGATTTTCAATCTTCCGCCGCGCTGCGCGGCATCACGGTTGAACTGAAAAACTTTCACGGCAAGAAGTTGCCCATTTTCAACGTCTCGTCCATCGCAACGCCCATAACCGCGCTTTCAACAAAGAAGGAGGATAACAATGAACGACCTACAAACGACCGTCGCCAATCCGACTCTGTCGCCCCCGTCCAACGACACGGGAATGGACGGCTACAAGAAACTTCTGCTCGCCAATAAGGCGTGGGTGCAAGAATGCTTGCAAATTCGCCCCGACTACTTCGAGCGACTGAAGAAAGACCAAAAGCCCGACTACCTGTGGATTGGGTGCGCCGATAGCCGCGTGCCCGCCGATAGAATCGTTGGCGCGGATCTCGGCGAGCTCTTCGTGCAACGCAACATCGCCAACCTCGTCATTCACACCGACTTCAACATGATGAGCGTGCTCCAATACGCCGTCGAGGTTCTGAAAGTCAAGCACGTCATCGTTTGCGGGCATTACAATTGCGGCGGCGTCAAAGCGGCGATGTCGCATCAAAACTTTGGCTTGATTAACAAGTGGCTACGGCACATCAAAGACATCTATCGTTTCTACAAGCACGAATTGATGACGATTCAAGACGAAACGGCGCGGCTCAATCGCCTCATTGAAATCAACGTCTACGAGCAACTTCGCAACATCTCCGAAACCACGATCGTCCAACGAATGTGGAAAACGCATCGCCAACCCTACTTGCACGGCTGGGTCTATGACTTGGAAACGGGCTACTTGAAACCTCTTTATCTGTTCACGCCCGACACGGAAATCGAGGACATCTACCGCTACGACTTCGACGAGCTCAAAGGGTAATGTCCAAAAAGCTTCCGCCCTCTTTCTACGCTCAACCGACGCTCGTTTTGGCGCAAGCTTTGCTCGGAAAAATTTTGGTTCGCCGTTTGTCCTCGCCCAGCGGCGAACTTTTGCTTAAAGGCAAAATCGTCGAGACCGAAGCCTATCTCGCTCATCCGCGCTACGCCGACGAAGCCTGTCACGCCTATCGCGGCGTAACGGAGCGCAACAAGGCGATGTTTGGCGAGGCGGGCACGGCTTACGTGTATTTCGCCTACGGCAATCACTTTATGCTCAATGTCGTTTCCGAGCCAAAAGGCGAAGCCGCCGCCGTTTTGATTCGCGCCCTCGAACCCCTCTCGCACATTGAGTTTTTGAAATCGCGTCGTGGCGACGTTCCGCTTGTCGAGCTTGCCAACGGTCCGGGCAAACTCACGCAAGCCTTTCAAATCGACCGCTCGCTGAACGCCATCAGTTTGCAAAGCGACGCGCTTTGGATTGAAGACGCGCCGCCCGTCGCGCCAAAATACATTGGCAACTCGACGCGCGTGGGCATCACGAAGGGAACGCATTTGCCGTGGCGATACTTTATCAAAGGCAATCCGTTTGTGTCCAAAGGCAAACCATCGGGAGCGGACGGAAAGAAAAGCAAACGTCAGACGCGATGAAAAATTCGCAAATCGAATCGTTAGCGTCGTGAGCCACATCAACGTGCGAACCCATGCCCAAACTATTTTCTTCCGCAAGCAAGAAGTTTCTCAAACAAGCGTCAAAGCCTGAAAGCGCGCTCAACAAGTTTATTTGCGAGCATTGGTCATCTCTATTTCCTCATCTTACCTTCGTAGCAAGCGAATTTTCGCTCAAAGGACATGTAAGAAGCGTTGGCTCAAGCGGCAGGTTGGACATTTTAGCCTACAATCCCGCCTCCAAACGCTTCGTTATTTTTGAACTAAAACGGGACTACGACCGCAACATCGCCGAGCAAGTCGCTGATTATCGAGATTATATCGAGGAAAATTTCGCCGACGTGTATTTGCGCTCCCTGCAGCAATACGGCATACCTCTGCCCAAATTTCAAGAAATGGATTTCAAGCAAGTCGAGGTTGTCATCGTCGCCAAAAAATTTTCCCCGACGCATCTCGAGAAAATCAAGAAAAACAAAGAGCAGAACGTCACGCTCATAAAGTATTTTTGGTTTGAAGACGATTTTATTTTCATTGACTACCTCAATAACGACCCCGACGAAGAGAAAATAGAATCCGTCGACAGCAAAAAAGTTCGCCTCGTGAAAGAAATCGTCAATCAAGACCCTGACCTATATGAAATCGACCGTTTCTTCAATCTCAAACAGGCGGGCAAAGAAGCGTTTTTAATCTTCTATAACTGGCTGAAATCGTTGGGCGAAGTCAGAATAGAGCCGAAACAGGTGCTTCTAAAAGTCTATTTCCAGAATCAAACTTTTTCTGCGATTGGCTATGCGGGCAAAGTGGCGAGCAAACAAATTCTGCAAATCAACACGAACATCGACCTGACGGGCGTGGCGGGCTTGTTGGTCGAAGACAGGGTTCGATCGGACGGGAGAAAGAAAGGCAGTCTTGCTTCTGAGCGCTACGAAGTCAGAATCCGCAACAAAGAGGAGATGAGAATTATGATTGACGCATTAAAGGCAAAGTTGTAGGTCGCCATGCGAAATCTCAAGCTGCTCATTGAATACGACGGCACGGACTACGCCGGCTGGCAACGCCAACCCCAAAATCCGCATCAGCGCGCCATTCAAGCCGAACTCGAAAAACTCTTCTCGCAACTTCTGCGCGAACCCGTTGAAATCACGGGCGCGGGCAGAACCGACGCGGGCGTGCACGCCGTCGGGCAAGTCGCCAATTTCATCACGAAAAACGATTCCTTTCCGCTTGAAAAATTGCGCTACGCCTGCTCTCGAATGCTTCCCAAAGGCATCGTCGTCAAGCGCGTCGAGGAAGCGCCTCTCGATTTCAACGCCCGATTCGACGCGCTTTCTCGAACGTATCGCTACTTCATCATCACCGAGCCATCGGCGATCAAACAGCGCTTTGCGACCTATGTCAATCCGCGCTTGTATGGCGTTCATCGCTTCGATGTCGACGCGATGCGCGAGGCGAGCGAAACGCTTTTGGGCGAACACGATTTCACTTCATACTCCAAAGTCGGCGCGCGCAAACGCTCTCCGATTTGCGAGGTCAAGTCGGTTCGTTGGGTCGAGCGACGCGGTCAATTGATGTTTGAAATCGCGGCGGATCGCTTTCTGCACTCGATGGTGCGCCTAATCGTAGGAACGCTTTTGGAAGTCGGCGGAAAGAAACGAAGCGTCGCGGAATTTGCCGAAGTTTTGAAAGCAAGGAACGTGGATTGCGCGGGCGCGGTTGCGCCTCCCGAAGGGCTTTTCTTGTGGTCGGTTCAGTATCCGAACCCCAAAGAACACGCCTGACTTGTGAGATGACGCACAACTTCTATTTTTGACAAACGCTAATCTTTTTTCGTCTCGTCAATTTCATCGGTTCATCGCAGCATGACGTCTCCACTTCGCATTCTCGCCGTCGACGACGACGTGATGATTTGCAATGTCTACAAAATGATTTTCGGCGAAGCGGGCTACGACCTCACCGTTGTCGAGAGCGGCAGACAAGCCAAAGAGATGCTCGCCGAAAGACGCTTCGATCTCGTCATCGCCGACTTCAATATGCCCGATATGGACGGCTTCAAGTTGCTTCAATTCGCGCGCGACCGTCGCTTGAAAACGCGATTCATCTTGGTTTCGGCTCACGTGACCAAAGGAATGGAACTTTCTTTTCAGCAACTTCGCGCCGAAGCCATCATTCGCAAACCTTTCAACGTGAGCGATATGCTCGCCAAGGTCCGCGAAATCGCCAGCAAAGAGCCGTTTAATCCCTTCCAAACGACGAAGGGAACTTAGAGTTGATGGCTTTCGGGTTGCAAGACGAGTTCGCCCAAGACGAGATGGCTTGGCTGAACCGCGCTGAGCAACGCCATCTCCGCCGCTTGTTGAACCGTGAGCATTTTCTCGCGCTGAACGCGCATCGTGATTTTGTCCCAAAACGACGTATCCACGCCGCCAAAGTGCAGAAGCGTTATCTTCACGCCGTCGCGCATCAAATCTTGCGTCATCGCCTTCGATAAGCCCGTAACGCCGTATTTCGACGCGGAATACCCCGACGACATTCGCATCACGGCTTTGCCCAAAATGCCCGGAATGTTGATGATGCACCCGCTCTTTTGCTTTGCCATCGCTTCCGCCGCGAACTTGGACGCATAGAACGTGCCTTTCAAATTCACGTCGATCATCTCGTCAAATTCCTCGACGGCGAGTTCAGTAATCGGTTTCAAATATCCAACGCCTGCGGCGTTCAAGAGAATGTCGATGCGTCCGAAGGTCTCAATCGTTTTGTCGATGAGAGCTTTGACCTCGTTTGCTTTCGTCACGTCGCACGGGAAGGCGAGCGCGTCCGCGTCGTGATAGTCCATCAATTCTTTGGCGAGCGCGTCCAGCTCGGATTTGGTTCGGCTCGCCAAGACGAGTTTGGCGCCTTCGCGCGCAAAGAGCCGCGCCGATTCTCTGCCAATGCCGCGACTTGCACCCGTGATGACGGCGACCTTGTTTTGCAGTTTCATTGGAATTGTTTGAATGGATTTTGAATTACGAATCGCGCTTCATAACCGAAACCGTCTCGCAAGCGTTTCAACTCGCAACGATGGGTCTCTCTCTGGCGCAAATCGCAACGCGGCTCGAAAAAATTTACGGCGTTCCGCGTCGGGTCAAGCAAGAGGCGCAAGGCGCGGTTCCTTTTCAACCCGACCTGCTTGATGAACTCGTCGGCACGATTCTCTCGCAAAACACGAGCGACGCAAATTCCTCTCGCGCCTTTCAGTCGCTCAAAAAAACGTTTCCGACTTGGCGCGACGTCCTCAAGGCGCCGACGCGAAAACTCGCCAACGCCATCAAAGTCGGCGGTCTTTCAAACGTCAAAGCCAAGCGCATCAAGGCAATCCTCTCCGAACTCTTTGTTAAAACGGGCGCGCTCTCGCTCGCGCATCTCGACGCGATGACGACCGAAGACGCGATGACCTATCTGCGACGTTTCAAAGGCGTGGGATTCAAAACGGCGGCATGCGTGATGATGTTCGGTCTTGGGAGAGACATCTGCCCCGTCGATACGCACATTCATCGCATTCTCAACCGCTTGGGCTTGATGAAAACGAAAAACGCCGACGAGACCTTTCGTCAACTTCAACCTTTGCTTCCGAAAGGCAAAGCCTATTCGCTTCACGTCAATTTGATTCGGCACGGCAAGCGCGTTTGCAAAGCGCAAAAGCCCAACTGCCTCGCCTGCGTCTTCGCCGACGATTGCGCCTTCGCTCAACGGTTTCGCTAAACTCTGTCCAAAAAATTTTTCAGCGCGAACACGTGGCGTTTGCGAAATCGGACGGGACTTTCAAACGGCTCTTTGAGCGTGTCGAGGCTTGGGTTGCGTCGAAACTCTTGAACGAAATCCATCAAATAGACCATTCGGTTTTTCTCGTCGGCGAGCGTTTTGCGCTTGGTTTCAGCGAGCGTCATCAAAAATCTCCTCGATGAAAAATCGCGTCGCGGGTTTGATTTGATTTTTCGGGTAATGCTTCTCGACGATTTCGAAAACCTCGTTTGGCGATTTGAGATTCAGGCGTTTGATGAGAAAAAATCGCGTCATCCTTGTCGCTCGCGTCCAAGCGCGCCGCCAACGCTTTCGTCGCCAAAAGGCAATCGGCGCTCGGCGCGAAGACGGACAAGTCTTCCATTTCCAGAAGCGGCTCTTGGCGATGCGGAACGAGAAAGCCTTTGACGCGTCGTTTATCCAGTCCGCAGGCAAATTGAATTTTGCCGCTACGCGACTTGCCGCTTCTCTGATTTCGCTCGCGGGTTGAAAGACGGCGCCTATGTCTTTCGTCGCGGGTCGAGCGTCAAACGCCAAGCGCATTACCGCTTCGCCATAGAGACGAATTTCTCCTTTCAAACCTTTCGCCTTCATTTCTTCGTTAAGCGCGCCGAGATAGGTTTGAATTTCGGCTTTCGTCATTTCTTCCAACAAATTCTTTCACGTTTTCGGCGATAAAAGCGATTTGCTCTTCGTCAAGCTCCGTGTGCATTGGCAGCGACAGCACGCGCTCGGCGACGCTTTCGGCGATGGGCAAAGAGCCTTTCGGATATCGCTCGTCTCTGAACGCCTTTTGCAGATGAAGCGGCATCGGATAATGCACGGATGTGGGTATGCCGCGCGCGCTCAAAAACTTTTGCAGTTCGTCGCGTCGACCCGCTTCGTCGAGCAAGATCGTGTATTGGTGAAAGATGTGCGTTCCGTTTGGGTCGCGGTATGGCGTTTGAAGATTGGCGTTGGCGAGATGCTTGTCGTAGAGGTCGGCGGCGGCTCGGCGGCGAGCGTTGAACTCGTCGAGATAGTTGAGTTTGACTTTGAGCACGGCGGCTTGAATCGAGTCCAAGCGCGAATTGACGCCCAAGAGTTCGTGCGAGTAACGAACCTTCGCGCCGTGTTGCGCGATCATTTTGAGTTTCCAGAAGAGTTCCTCGTCGTCGGTGAAGAGCGCGCCCGCGTCGCCAAACGCGCCGAGGTTTTTCGCGGGAAAGAAGCTCGTCGCGCTGACGCGCCCAAACGTGCCAACCTTCTTGCCCTTGTAGGTTGCGCCAAAGGATTGCGCGTTGTCTTCAATCACGTCAAGCCCGTTTTCGCAAGCGATTCGGGCGATGCGGTCGATCTCGGCGGCTTGTCCGTAAAGATGCACGGGCATAATGGCTTTTGTTTTCGGCGTAATCGCGTCCGCGAGCGCATCGGCGTTGAGATTGAACGTGCGCGGGTCGATGTCGACATAGCGCGGCGTCGCGCCCACGAGCAAGATGGCTTCGACGGTCGCCGCGAACGTGAAGGGCGTGGTGATGACCTCGTCGCCTCTGCCAACGCCAAGCGCCATCAACGCGATTTGAAGCGCGTCGGTGCCATTGGCGCACCCAATCGCAAAGCGGATTCCGAGATATTTCGAGAGCGCGCATTCCAGCTCTCCAACGACGCTCCCATTGATGAAACTCGCCGTGGAAATGACCTTCTCCATCTCCGCGTCGATTTCAGGCTTCAAGCGCTCGTGAAGGCTAACGAGATCGACAAGTTGAATTTTCTTGGAAAGAGTCGTCATCGCTTCGTTTGAAAGTTCTGCGTCAAAAATTTTGCGGCGAAGTTACGGCGTTCAAGCTCAAAACTTAAACTCGCGCCGCTTGCGACGAAGACGAAGCGTTCTTACCTTTCGGAAAAGCGGAACGAAGCAACAATGAAAAGACTGGCGATATTTCTTCTCGGCGCGATGTTTTTCGCGGGGTGCGCCACGAGCGGCGGACTCGGCAAACCTTCGCAACTGCGATGCTCTTGCGGTCTTCCGCTTGGACATTCAGGCGCGCACGCCTACAACATCAACGATTTCATCAAAGCCAAACAGGCGCAACGACCACCGCTCGAACAAAGCGCTCTCGGCAACTAAATTCCGTCCGCCAACGCGCTCGAAACCGACCTTGTTCCAACCGCGCTCAAACTTGACGACCGAACAAGAAATTCGCTCGCTTCTCGACAAAATTCCCGCGCTCAAAAAAGAAATTCAGAAGGTCATCGTTGGTCAAGACGAGGCGCTCGACGAACTGCTTGCCGCTTTCTTCGCGGGCGGGCACGCGCTTTTGGAGGGGGTTCCTGGGCTTGCGAAAACCTTGATGATTCGCTCGCTCGCCAACGCCGTCTCCCTTTCGTTTCGACGCATTCAATTCACGCCCGACCTTATGCCCGCCGACATTCTCGGCACGGAAGTCTTGGAAGAAGAGCGCGCCACGGGCAGGCGATTTTTCAAATTCAATCAAGGTCCGATTTTCGCCAACATCGTGCTCGCCGACGAAATCAATCGCGCTCCGCCCAAAACGCAATCCGCTTTGCTCGAAGCGATGCAAGAACGCTCCGTTACGCTGTCGGGGAAAACTTATTCGCTCGAACAGCCTTTTTTCGTTTTGGCGACGCAAAACCCCATCGAGCAAGCGGGCACATACCCTTTGCCCGAAGCGCAACTCGATCGCTTCCTGCTTCATCTCAAACTCGACTATCCGTCGGAAGAAGACGAGGCGCGGATTTTGGCGCAAACGACGGGCGCGGAAACGCCAGAACTTTCGCCCGTTTTGACCGCCGAAGAACTGCGCGCGATTCAACGCCTTGCGCGCGAAGTCGTCATCAGTTCCGACTTGCTCAATCTCGTCAATCGCCTTGTTCGAGAAACCAGACCGCAGACGACGAGCTTCGATTTCATTCGGCAAAACTTGGAATGGGGCGCGGGCACGAGAGCGGGACAAGCCTTGATTCTCGCGGCGAAAGCCTTTGCGCTCGCGCAGGGACGATTTTCCGTTCTGCCGAGCGACATTCGGCGAATGGCGTTGCCCGCGCTTCGTCATCGCGTCATTTTGAATTTCAAAGCTCAGGCGGAAAAATTGACGGCGGACGACATCACGCGCGCATTGCTTTCGCGCTTTCGTTTGTCGTAGCGGGCTGGCGACGCCTTGCGTCAACCCAAGTCGCGTTTCTTGCGCTTTGCCGCGAAAGTGATATATTCACGCCTCTGATTTTGACCGTTTGGAGAGGTGGCCGAGTGGCTTAAGGCGTCGGTTTGCTAAACCGATGTAGTGTCGAAAGGCGCTACCGGGGGTTCGAATCCCCCCTTCTCCGCGAGAAACCGCGCCCCGAACCTTTTTGGCGTTTCAAATGGCAAAGAAGAAAGGTCCGTCCGAAGCGAAACCGTCTCCTCGCAAGTCGCCGTCCGCCGAAACCAATTTCATTGAAACGCCGTCCCGAAAGCGCGCCCGCGATTACGACGAGGAGTTCGACGACGCCGAACAACCTTTCGACGAAACGCCCGAAGACGACATTGAAGAACCCGAAGAACTCCCCGAAGAAATCCAGCAGGAAATTCAGCAAGTCGAAGCCGAGATTGCCAAAGAGGACAAGCCTAATTCGCGCGAAGAAGATTATAGGCTCATCGACGACATTCGACAAGGAAACGCGCTCGCCCGCGACAACGCCTACAAACGCTTGCTCGACAAATACCGCGGTCAGATTTACAACCTCATCTTGAAAATCGTTCACGACGCCGAAGAAGTCGAGGATTTGGTGCAAGAGTCTTTCTCCAAAGCCTTCAATTCCATCGGCAATTTCAACAAAGAGTATGCGTTCTCGACATGGCTCTATCGCATCGCCACGAACAGTAGCATTGATTTTCTTCGCAAGCGCCGAATTAGAACCACGTCGCTCGACAATCCCATCAAAACCAAAGACGACGAATACTATCTCGAAGTCCCCGATTCGCGCCAAGAACCCGCGAGGAACGTGATGCAAGCTCAACGCGACGAGATCGTCCGAGCCGCCATCGCGCAATTGCCCGACAAATATCGCGTCGTCATCGAGATGCGACATTTGCAAGAGCTTACCTACGAAGAAATCGCCAAAGAACTGCGCTTGCCCTTGGGCACGGTTAAAGCGCATATTTTTCGCGGACGCGAATTGCTCTACAAAATCCTTCGCAAATTGCTTTCCTTCTACTGATCTCGCTCGCTTGCCGCTTCGTTTGAAAAGCGTATATTTGCGGCTCAATTTTCCAAATCGCAACCTTCAACGCGCATGGCAAAGCAACAATCTTTCGGCGACAAAGCGGCGAAGAAAAAAGCGGACATCAAGTTCAAATCCGTCAAGATGGTCGTTTCCACTCGCTCTCCGAAAACGGGTCAATGGCGTTTCAACGAAAAATTCGTCAAAATTCCCGTCGAGATGGACGAGATCAAGTTCCTTGAACAAGAGTTGAAGAAAGCGTAACTTCTCGCAAGGCATTGAGTTTCAATGCCTTCTTTTTTGAGCGATCTTAAAATGCAAACGACTTGCAAGGCGAATGAAGCGACATCTGTTTGACATCGTCAATTTGGACGCGCTGGGGTTTTCGGCTTCGGCGATTTGCGCTTTGCACTGCCTTGCCATGCCGTTTGTCATCACGCTCCTGCCCGTGATTGGATTGAGTTTTTTGGCGCATCCCGCGTTTGAAGCGTCTCTCATCGTTTCAGGCTTGTTGATTGGCGCGCTTTCGCTTTGGCACGGCTACTCGAAGCATCACCGCAGTCTTTTGCCGATGGCGATTTTGAGCGCGGGTTTTGGGTTGATTGCGCTTGGACATTTGGAAGCGTTGGAGCGATTTGAGTTTTTCATCGTTTTTTTCGGCGCGAGTTGCGTCGCCGTTTCGCATGTTTTGAACCATCGCTTGATGAAACACGAAAAAGAGTGTCCGCATTGAGTTTGCGCGAGTTTCGCCGCCCGATGAAAAGAATTTTGCTTCATAGTTTTCTGTCGCTGTTTCTTGCGGTTGCGTCGCTGGCGATGTCGCATCATCACGAGCGACGCGACGTGATCGCTTTTGCCGACGCTTCGGTCGACGACTCTGGTTGCGCGTTCTGCGCGATGAAATCGGCTCTGCAAGGCTTTGACGAGTCGCCTCGACTTGAAGCCGTCGCGCCTTTGTCGTTTCGCCATTTCTTCGGAGTTTCTTCGTCCTCTCTCGTTTCTCTTTTTTCTTCTCCGACCTCTTCGCGCGCGCCGCCCGCAAAGCGCGTTTGCGCGTCGCCTTCCGCAAGCGAAAGCCTTTCATAACGCGATTTGCGCCGACGGCTGATCGCTCGAAAGCGACGCTCTCTGTTCGCTTCGTTTGGCGCGAAAGATTCGCGCTCGTCTTGAAATCCAACTCAAATCGCTTTCCGCGTCGCTCTCGATGCGTTTGTTTGCGTTCATCGTTTTCGCATTGTCGCTTTTCTCTTCGGCGAAAGCCTCGACTGAGCCTGACGAAAAAAGGCTTTACGGGCGCGTCGTCGACGCATCGACGCAAGAGGGGCTTTTCGGCGCGAGCGTCTTCGCGGAAGGGTTGAAACGCGGAACGACGACCAAGCTCGATGGCTCGTATTCGCTTCTTCTGCCGAAAGGCGCGCATTTGATTCGAGCGCGCTTCGTGGGTTATCGCGCCAAAGAAATTCGCATCGAGTTGTCGTCGGACATGCGCCTCGATATCGCGCTCGAACCCGACGCGATTCAGGCGCCAGAAATCACCGTCTCGACCGACAGAGACAAAGACAGGCTCTTGGAGTCGACGCAATCGCTCGATGTGATGACGAAAGAAGATTTGGACGCGCATCGCGGACAGACGTTCGGCGAGAGCCTAAAAAACCTTGCGGGCGTGAGCTTGTTGCAAACGGGCGTTTCGATCGCCAAGCCCGTCGTGCGCGGCTTGCATGGTCAGCGCATCGCCATTATGAACGCGGGCTTGAAGCAAGAAGGTCAGCAATGGGGCGAAGAGCATGCGCCCGAAATCGATCCGTTTGCCGCGTCGGAAGTTCAATTGTTGCGCGGGGCGGCGTCGGTCGAATACGGCGCGGACGCGATTGGCGGCGTGATTCGCTCCGAACCCAAACCGCTCTTTTCGAGCGAAGGGTTGCGCGGCGAAGTTTTCGTCAATCTTTTCGCCAACAACCGTCAAGGCGCGGTTTCGGGCTATGTTGAGCATTCGTTTTCAAGCGGCTTTGGCTTTCGTCTGCAAGGCAGTTGGCGCAAGGCGGGCGATTCGTTTGCGTCCAACTACATTCTCGCCAACACGGCGTTTTCGGAGTTGAGCGGCTCGCTGATGCTCGGCTTGAAACGCGAGTGGGGAACGGCGACGCTCTATTGCAGTCGTTTCGCGGCGGAACTCGGCATTTTTCGCGGGGCGCACTTGGGCAACTTCTCCGACCTTGCGCGAGCGATTGAACGCGGCGAACCGCCGACCGCGCTTCAACAAATTTCGTTTGCTTACGCCATTGGCTTGCCACGTCAGGAAGTCGCGCACGATTTGGTTTCGCTTCGTTTCGCTTTCGCTCCGTTTTCTTTCGGCGCGTTCAGCCTCGACGCAGGGTTTCAACTTAACCGACGCAAGGAGTTCGACGCGCAACGCTCCGCCGTCGCCCGCTTGGGCATTCCGTCGTTGAACTTGACGCTGGCGACGACGTCGCTCGATGCGAAACTGCGTCACAAGCCAATCGGCGATTTCATTGGAACGGTCGGCGTTTCAACGTCGGCGCAATTCAACGATGTCGGGCGCAGTTTGGCGTATCTCGTTCCGCGCTTTCGCGCGTTCAGCGTTGGGGCGTTCATTCGAGAGGAAATCCCAATGAACGCAGCGAGTTTGAACGCTGGGCTTCGCTACGACGCGCGCTTGCTTTGGGCGTCGCCGCGCGTTTTTGACCAAAGCGTTCAGCGACAGATTTTCATCAATGAACGCCGTTTGTTTCAAGCGATTACGGCGAGCGCGGGCGCGGTCTATCAATTTTCGCGCTCGTGGTCGATTGGCTTGAATGTCGGAACGGCGTGGCGACCGCCGTCCATCAACGAACTCTACGCCGATGGCGTGCATCACGGCACGGGTCAATACGAAGTCGGCGATCGCAACTTGCGCGTCGAGAAAAGTTACGGCATCGATGCGACGCTTCGGCGTCAAAGCGCGCGCCTTGAACTCGAAGCGTCGGCGTTCTACAATCGCTTTTCGGGCTTCATTTTTCTTGAACCGACGGGCTTGATTCAAAGCCTGCGCGGATTTTTTCCCGCGCATCGCTACGCGCAATCCGACGCGCGCCTGTTGGGCTTTGACGGAACGCTTCGCTACGCGCCGTTTGAGTTTCTTCGCCTCGACGCGACGCTCTCCCTGATTCGCGGACGCAATCTTGACCGCGAAGAGCCGCTCATCAACGTGCCGCAAGATCGACTTCGCGCCATCGCGCACGTTCATCTCTTCGAGACCGAATCGGTCAAAGATTTCTACTTGGAACTTGGCGCGACGGCGGCGCGCCGACAAACCCTCGTTCCGTTTGTCGCAAGAGATTCGATCGCGCAACCCAATCGCCTCATCGCAGGCTTGTTTCCCGAAATGACCGAAGCGGACGCGCTTGCGCGATACGACCGCATTCTGCGGCTTTTGACGCTCGCGCCGCCGGGCTACGTGATTTGGGAACTCAACGCGGGCGCGACGATTCGGCTTGGCGGAACGTCGCTGAAAATCATCGTCTCCGCGCAAAATCTTTTCAACGCTCGCTACCGCGACTATTTGAGCCGATTTCGGCTCTACGCCGACGACATTGGGCGCAACGTCATCGCCCGCGTTCAACTGCCGTTTGGAAGTTCATAAACGTTCTTTCAACGCTTCTTCTTCAACTTAAACCACGACGACTATGCGAAAACTCGTTTCTTTTCTCGCTTCGCTTGCGACGGTCGCCAGCCTTTCGCTCGCGCAAATCGGCTGCGGACACGAACACGACGAGAACAAACACGGCAACATCACGACGCTCGAAGTCATCTTGACCGATGGCTCGACGACCATTCGCGCCAAAGCCGTCGACCTTGATGGCGATGGGGGCAATCCGCCTCGCGTCGACTCGCTCTTTTTGCCTGCGGGGCGTAGTTTTTCGGGTCGCATTGAACTCCTCGATGAGAGCAAGAATCCGCCACAATCGCGCACCGAAGAAATCCGACGCGACGCGGATACGCATCGGTTTCGGTTTTCCGTTTCGGGCGGCGCGCAAGGCAGGGTCATCGTTTCCAATCTTGATCGCGATTCCAAAGGTCAAGAATTCGGAATGCGCTTCGATTTGCGAATTACGAGCGGCGCGGCGACGCAAGGTTCGCTTCGAATCACGCTCGAACATCACGACACGGGCGACAAAAGCGCGGGCATCTTCGACACGGACATCGATGCGACCTTTCCCGTCTTGATTGGCGCGTCGGCGATCGCCTCGAACTAAACTTTATCCATTTATCCAACCATAAAACTCACAAAGCAATGAAGCGAATCAGCGTTTTGATGGCGACGCTCTTTCTTTGCGCGTCGGCTTTTGGTCAAGTTCCGGGCGTTGGTCTCTCGGCGGGTCTCGGAGGCGGGCTTGCGACGGGTCAGGGCGATTTCAGCGACTTTTCGGGCTACAATCTCGGCTTGAAGGCGAAACTTTCGCTTCCTGCCGTTCCGCTCCGCCCCGTCGTCGTTGCGGGCTACAACGAATTTTCGCGTAGCGGCATCGCGCTCAAAAATCGCATTTTGACTTTTGGCGCGGGCGCGGAATACTCGCCGATTTCGTTTGGGGTCGTCTCGCCATACCTTGCGCTCGATGCGGCGATGAACCTTCTCACGACCAATGCGCGAGACGCGCACGGCGCGACGCGCTTTGGCGGCGGCATTGGGTTGGGCGCGGAACTCAATCCGCCCGCGTTCCCCGTTTCGTTTGACCTCGAAGCCAAGTATCGCTTCAACAACCTCGTCGGGAAAATGGAAACGGAACGTGGGCGCAATCACTTGCAGGTGGGCGTGAATGTCGGCGTGAAACTCTTTTAGCCTTGTTCTTTCGTTCTTTGTTCCTTTGTTGGTTAAGTCGGCTCGACGCGCGTTGAGCCGACTTTTCTTTTTGCGAAGTTTTTGCGCCCGATGATTTGGGAGGATCAGCGTCAAGCGACTTTGCTTTCCAATCGGGAGACGCGCTCGCGCAAGTCTTGAATGTCTTTTAAGTGCAGTTCGCGCATGAAGCCAATTTCCGACGAGTTGAGTCGCACGGTTTCGGCAAGACGCTTGATTTCGTTTGCGTGTTCGCGCAGTTGCGCCGTGTTTTTCTCGACGGCTTGCGCCAATTCCGCGATTCTCTCGTTTGTGGCGTTGAGTCGCGCGTTCAAATCAATTACGACGATTTCCAAATTCGTTACGCGCCGATTCAGAACTTGCATTTCTTCTTTCAAAATGCGGACGTCTTCTTTCAAGACGCGAACATCGTCTTTCAAGACGCGCACGTCTTCTTTCAAGACGCGCACGTCTTCTTTGAGGGCGCGAATGTCTTTGGCTTGATCTTGAAGCGTGATGAGAATCGCCTCCAACAGCCGATTGGTCTCTTCGTTCATCGCGTCGCAAGGTTTAACTTCGTTTGAAGATACAAATTCTCGTCAAATGCTCTCTTTCACGAATGTTCTGGGCTTGGAACTTGCCAAAAAAGCCCTGCTGCTCGTCGCCGTTGATTCGTCGCTTGGCGGCGTTTTGATTCCCGCGACGGTTGGTTCGGGCAAGTCGACGTTGGCGCGAGCCTTTGCGCGAATTTTGCCCGAAGGCACGCCTTTCGTCGAACTGCCGCTCAACGTGACGGAAGATCGATTGCTTGGCGGCTTGGATTTGGAAGTGGCGCTGGCGACGGGAAAGCGCGTCATCGAGAAGGGCTTGCTTGCCAAAGCGCACAACGGCGTTCTCTACGTGGATTCGTTCAATCTGCTCGATTCGGCGAGCGAAGCGCATTTGATTGACGCGATGTCTCGCGGGCAAGTTCTTGTCGAGCGCGACGGCGCGAGCGAAGCGCACGACGCTCGATTCATTCTCGTGGGCACATACAACCCCGCCGAGGGCGACGTGCGCAAGGGCTTGTTGGACCGCATCGGCTTAATCGCGCCGTTTGAGCCGACCGACGACGAAAAGTTCCGCGCCGAAGTCGTGCGCAGGGTCGACCTCAAGCGCGAGGCAGACGAAGATGGCGACGCGCTTTTGCGAGGCTTGATTTTGCAAGCGCGAGAAGCGTTGCCTCGCGTGGAGATTCGGGACGAGGAAATTTCGGGCTTGGTTCAAACCGCGCTCGCGCTGGGCGTAGAGGGCAATCGCGCCGACGTGTTCGCCGTCAAAGCCGCGCTCGCTTCCGCCGCGCTCGCGGGCAGGCTCGATGTCGACGAAGACGATTTGAAGCTTGCCGCGAGATTGGTTCTCTTGCCGCGCGCGACGCGCATCCCTGAACGCGAAGAAACGGAGCGACGACCGCCGCCTCCGCCCGCCGAATCGCCTCCCTCGTCATCTCAAAACGATTCCGCCCACAACTCCAACGAGAGTTCTCAGGAGCAAACGCCCGACCAAATCGAGGAGCTTTTGCTCGACGCGATCGAAGCCGAGCTGCCCGAAAACTTGATGAATCTCGCTTCTTCCGCCAAACGCCGCAGCAAAGCGGGCAGTCGCGGCGAAGCCTTGAACCTTCGGCGAGGGCGATACGTGCGCGCCGAACCAGGCTCTTTGCGCAAAGGCAAACTCGCGCTCGTGCCGACGCTCATTCAAGCCGCGCCGTTTCAACGATTGCGCCAAACGTCGTCTCGTCGCTCGTCGCCTCTCGTCATCTCCAAAGACGACATCCGCATCAAGCGCTTTCGGGACAAGGCGGGAACGCTTTTCATCTTCATCGTCGATGCCTCTGGCTCGATGGCGCTCAACCGAATGCAACAAGCCAAAGGCGCGGTCGCCAAACTTTTGCAAGAAGCCTATGTGCATCGAGACCAAGTCGCGCTCATCGCGTTTCGCGGCAAACGAGCCGAAACGCTCCTGCCGCCGTCGCAGAGCGTCGACAGAGCCAAACGCGCCTTGGACGTGCTTCCGACGGGGGGCGGCACGCCGCTGGCTTCGGCGATGCTCTTGGGCTTGGAGACGGCAAAGCAGATGCGCGCGAAGGGAATCTCGCAAACGATGCTCGTTTTCATCACGGACGGTCGGGGCAACGTCGCGCTCGCGCCAAGCGAAACGGACGCGAGCGACAAGCAAAAAATCGCAATGGAAATTTCCGCGCTCGCTCAAACGATTCGCGCCGAAGGGATTGATTCGGTCGTCATCGATACGCAAACGGGATACCTTTCGCGCGGCGAAGCCAAACGCTTGGCGGAACAACTCGGCGGACGATATGTCTATCTCCCAAACGCCAAAGCCGAGCAAATCGCCTCCGCCGTGAAGGGTTAATCTTTCGCCAAACTCCGCGCAAACGCCAACGCCGCCTTGACCTTCGCTTCCGAATCGGCTTCGCAATACAGGCGCAGCACGGGCTCCGTGCCGCTCGGACGAATCAAGAGCCAGCCGCCCTCAAAGAAGTATTTGTAGCCATCGAGATTTTCGAACCGAATCACCTTGTAGCCCGCGACGTCTTTGAAGTCGCCTCGGCTGGCGCGCTCAATGGCGCGTCGTTTTTCGTCTTCGGTCAAATGCGCATCGATGCGATCGTAGGCGAAAAATCCGAACTCGTCGTAAAGTTCTTCAACGAGTTCGCTCAGCGTTTTTCGTCGCTTGGCGATGATCTCCAAGACGAGCAAGCCGACATAAACGCCGTCGCGTTCAGGCAGATGCGCCGTAACGCCGATGCCGCCCGATTCTTCGCCGCCCATCAAGACGTTGTTCGTCGTCATCAATTTGCCCACGTGCTTGAAGCCGATGGGCAAGTTGTGGCACGGAAGGTTGTGCTTTTGACAAAGTTTATCGATGACCTGCGTGAGCGCGTAGGTGCGCGCCACGTCGCCCGTCATCTTTTTTTCTTCGACGAGGTATTTCAAAATCACGGCGAAAATTTTGTGCGAGTCGACATACTCGCCCTTCTCGTTGAGCATTGCGACTCGATCGGCGTCGCCGTCGTTCAAAATCGCCACGTCCAATTTTTCCGCCTTGAAGACGGGGAAATAATCTTGCAAGTAGTTCGGGATTGGTTCGGGATTAATGCCATCGAAGGTCGGATTGACGGCGCAATGATATTCGCGGACGCAATCGCCCAAAAGCGTTTTGACCACGCCTTGTCCCGCGCCAAACATCGCGTTGTGTCCGATTTTGAGATTGGCGTTGCGAATCGCGTCGAGGTCGAGTTCCGCTTTGAGCGCGTCGAGATAAAAACTTTTCAGGTCGGCTAGTTCGATGAGCGCGGAGTTCTTTTGAACGCTTTGGGTTTTATCGACGGTCGGCAACAGTTTCTCTATCTCGGCGATTTGTTCGGGGTGCGCCGAGCCGCCGTAATCGGCTTTGACCTTGAAACCGTTGTAAAAGGGCGGATTGTGCGACGCGGTAATCATCGCGCCGCCCGCAAGACGACGTTTCTTGACGAAGAGCGAGACGGCTGGCGTGGGCAAGAACGAGTTTGAAAGAAAGACCTTGATCCCAAGCGACGAAAAAATTTCGGCGACGTATTCGGCGAATTGACGCGACATAAAGCGCGTGTCGTAGCCGACGCAAACGCCGTTCTCGATGTTTGGGTGAGCGAGGAAATGCTTTCCCGTTGCGAGCGCGACTTGTTTGAGATTTTCAAAGGTGTAGTCTTTGGCGATGACGGCGCGCCAGCCGTCCGTTCCGAATTTGATGCTCATTTTCGAGCGCGAGTTTTTTGGGATTGCCTTATGGGTTGGCGATGTCGTTGTAGATGATGAACGCCATTAGAGCCAGAAGCGCATACATTCCCGCTTGTTGCACCGCCATTTTGACTTTGAGCGGCAGTTCTTTGCCGATGATGCCTTCGAGCGAAATGAGCACGAATTGACCGCCGTCGAGCGCGGGAATGGGCAGAATGTTGATGAACGCGAGCGAAATCGATAACAGCGCCAGAAAGACGAGAAAACTCGCCGCGCCTTGCTCGGCGCTTTGCCCCGCAAGCCTTGCGATTTTGACGGGTCCGCCCAAGTTTTTGCGCAAGTCTTCTTCGCCCGTGATGAGTTTGCCAAAACCCTTGATGGTGAGCGCGGTCATTTTCGCGGTTTGTTTCAAGCCCGCGCCGATGGCTTCAAAGAAGCCGAGCGACACGTATTCGCGGGTCGTGATTTGCGACAGTTGCACGCCGATTTTGCCGTCGTCGTTTGGCGCCACGATTGCCGTTTTCGTCGCGCCGTTTTTCGCCAAGCGTTCGAGCGCGTCCAAATCTTTCGGGATCGCGCCGTTTGCGGCGCGCCACTCGATTCGGACTTCTTTGCCTTTGTTTGCGCCAACGGCGGCGATGAGTTCCGCCCAATCGCGTATTTCCTTGTCGCCCACTTTCGTAATCAAGTCGCCTTGGCGCAAGCCCGCTTTTTCGGCGGGCATTCCGACGATGACTTCGCCGACGAGCGCGGGCATCAAGGGTCGCATCGTTTCGCCTTTTTCTTCGCCCAATCGCGTGAGCATATTGGCGGGCGCGTCCAATTTGAGCCGCTCGTCGCCGCGCAAAATCGTGTAGGTCAGAACGGGATTGGCAAAAAGTTCAGGATCCAAAACCTCTTCCCAATGCTTGACGGGCTTGCCGTTGACTTCGATGATTTTGTCGCCCGTCTTGAAGCCCATTTGCGCGAAGACCGACGTTTCGGGCACATAAACGCCCGTCACGATTGGCGTTTTGGATTCGCCGTAAGCGAGCGCGATGACGATGAAAATGACGGCGGCAAGAACCATATTCATCAGCACGCCCGCAGAGATGACGATGAGCCGTTGCCACACGGGCTTTGAACGAAACTCCCAAGGTTGAGGCGGCTTGGAAGCGAACTCGGTATCCATGCTCTCGTCGACCATTCCTGCGATTTGCACATAGCCGCCGAGCGGAATCGCGCCAACGCCGTATTCCGTCTCCCCGCGTTGAGTTCGCCATAGCCTCAAATTCCAAAAATCAAAGCCGACATAAAATTTCAGCACGCGCATTTTGAACAGCTTGGCGGCGGCGAAATGCCCAAACTCGTGAACGGTTACGAGAATGAAAATCGCCACGATGAAGTAGAAGACGGTTTGCAGAAATCCCCCAATGTCCATTTCCGAAAAGTTGATTGATTGCGCGAGATTCTTTTTACGCCGCTTCGACGGCTTTGGCGCGCTCGTAAGTCAGTTGGCGCGTTTGCGCGTCGATTTCGATGAGCGCGTCTATGCTCAATTCGTCGTTGAACGAATGCGCCTCCAACGCTTGCTCGATGAGTTCGGGAATTTTCACGAAGGGAATTTTCCCGTTCAGAAACAGCTCGACGGCGACTTCGTTGGCGGCGTTCAACACGCACGGATGCGAGCCGCCTTGCCTGATGGATTCAAACGCGAGCGTCAAACAGCGAAAGCGCTCCGTGTCGGGCGTCTCAAAGTCCAACCGCGTCAGCGTTTTCCAATCAATGCGCGGGTAATCGGCTTCGAAACGGTCGGGGTAAGTGAGCGCGTATTGAATCGGGATTTTCATATCGGGCGTGCCCAGTTGCGCCTTGACGCTTCCATCGCAGAACTCCACCATCGAGTGAATGATGGATTGCGGATGCACGACGACTTCGATTTGCTCAATCGCCACGCCGAACAGCCACTTGGCTTCGATGACTTCCAGCCCTTTGTTCATCAAGGTCGCCGAGTCGATCGTGATTTTCTTGCCCATCTTCCAGTTGGGGTGATTGAGCGCGCTCTCGATCGTGATGTCGGCGAATTTCTCTTTGGGCAACGTGCGGAACGGACCGCCCGACGCGGTGAGAATGATTTTGCCGATGCGCTTCGAATTTTCTCCCGCAAGACACTGAAAAATGGCGGAGTGTTCGCTATCGATCGGGAGCAATCGCCCGCCAAAGCGTTTGGACAAATCCGTAACGATTTCGCCCGCGACGACGAGAGTTTCTTTGTTGGCTAATCCGACGTCTTTGCCCGCTTTGAGCGCTTCGATGGTGGGTTTCAAGCCGCTGAAGCCGACCATCGCGCCGATGACGAAATCCACGTCGCTTCGGCGCGCGATTTCGCACAGCGCGTCTTTGCCCGACATCACTTCAATCTTTTCGCCGCGCAACTTTTCGCGCAGAACGGGCTCCAACGCTTCGTTGGCGATGACGACCCCGCGAGGCTTGAAGCGTTTGGCTTGTTCGGCGAGCAGGTCGACGTTGTCGTTTGCCGAAAGGTATTGGGCTTTGAATTGGTCGGGGAAGCGCGACATCACATCGAGCGAGCTTCTGCCAATCGAGCCCGTCGATCCGAGCAAAGCGATGCGTTTCATTCAAAATGCGGAATTGCGGTTGACCACGACGTTCGTTGCGGCAATTTACCGTTTGAGCGGCAGTTCAACAACGATTCTCGGTTATCGGTTTTCTCGAAAAAACGAGGGGCGGAAGCGCTCCGCCCCATTCGTCGCCGAATTCATTTCAGGCGGTTACGACTTCGCCGATTTCAACCTTTACGCCAAGCAGTTGCATAAATTGCGACAAGAGCGCCGGATGCGCGGGCCATGCGGGCGCAGAGGCGAGATTGCCGTCGGTGATGGCGGAATCCATCGGAATGTTCTCGTATTTGCCGCCCGCGAGCGTTACTTCGGGCGCGCATGCGGGATAAGCCGAAACGCGCTTGCCGCGCACGACATCCGCCGCCGTCAGCACTTGAACGCCGTGACAGATGGAGCCAATCGGCTTGTTATGTTGAGCGAAATGCTTGACGATGTCAATCACCTTCGGATTGAGGCGGATGTATTCGGGGGCGCGACCGCCGCAGATGAACAGCCCGTCGTAGTCTTCGGGCTTGACGTCGGCAAACGTGGCGTTGAGTTTGAAGTTGTGTCCGCGCTTTTCGGTGTAGGTTTGGTCGCCTTCAAAATCGTGGATTGAGGTGCGCACCACGTCGCCCGCCTTTTTGTCGGGGCAAACGGCGTGCACTTGGCAACCGACCGTCAAAAGCGTTTGAAACGGCACCATCGCTTCGTAGTCCTCGACGTAATCGCCGACGAGCATCAAGATTTTCTTGCTCATTGTTTGCTCCTTTCGCGGATAGTTAATTGAAAGAAATTAGGGTTGCGCTTCGTGAGAAGCGCGGGAAGTTAGCGCCAAGCGTCGAGACGGCAAAAAAGCGAGGCTCTAAACGGTTCGGGGGCGTTGGCGATTTTCACGAGCGCTCGACCGTCTGCTCGGCTTCGAGCAACGCGCCGACCGCGCCCGCAATCGCGCCATTTTTGACGATCGGCGAGAAATGAAATTCGACCGACGCTTCTCCCGCCGCGATCGTCGTCGAGAACGATTCTCCCGACAAGACGCGACGAAACGCGCCGAGCAGGGGCGGATATTTTCCGTAGAGTTCGTAGATGGATTTGCCGTTTGCGATGGTCGGATTGAGTTTTTGCAGTTCGTCCGTCTTTCCGAAAACGCCCATAATCACGCCCGCGTCGTCGAAGGCGAGCAGCGCGATTGGAACGGCGTTGAGCATTGGCTCGATGATTTGCTTGAACCGATGATAGTCGGCTTCCATCGCGCTTCGCTTCGTGATGTCGTTGAGGATCGTCAGCACGCCGAGCGGATTGCCGACTTCGTCATCGAGACGAGAGATGAAGACCTCCGCGGTCTTTTGCTCGCCATCGGGCGTGGCGTATTTGATTCTGCCGTTCCAACGACCAACGCTTTGGAGCGACTCCATCGCCGATTTGCGCTCTTTGGCGGAGGCGTATTTGTATTTCATAATGTCGTCGGATTTTTTGCCCAAGGCTTCGCCTGCGGGAACGCCGTGAAAGACCGCCGCGCTCTCGTTCCAGTAGCAAATTTCGCCCGACGGATTGACCATCACGATGGCGAGATTGAGCGCGTCGAGCATCGCGGATTTTTCCGCCAATTCTTTCTCTTTCGCTTTCAAACGTTTTTGCAAGTCGAGGAGCTTGGCGGATTTTTCTTGGAAACTGGCTTCGACGATTTTGACGTCGTTTTCGAGTCGCTCGACTTCGCGGTTGGCTTGCTCCCAATCGGCGCGCAGATGCGAGAGCGCTCTTTGCGCTTCGGCAAGTTCGGCTTCGAGCTTCGCTTCCCTTTCGGGATTGCCTTTCGGAGTTGATTCAAGAATTTCGATCGCGCGTTTGGCTTCGGCGAGTTCTTGTTCGAGGCGCGTTCTGTTTTCGGTTTCTTCGGCGAGCTTGGCGCGCAGCTCGTCGAGTTGGATCGCAAATCGCTCGGCAAGGGCGCGCGCCGATTCTTGCGCGGCGGCGAGCTTCGATTCGAGAGACCTCTTTTCTTCTTGCGCGGTGGCAAGTTCGGCTTTGGCGGATTCGGCTTGCTCGGAAAGCGCGCTCGCGTTTGAAAGTTGCGCGTTCAACGCTGCCTCATACTGTTTGAAGATGGTCTCGAATTGCGCCAGTTGCGATTCGGCTTTTGCGATCGCGTCGCGCAGTTCGTTGCCCGTGATGATGGCGTCTTGAAGCTCAATGCGCAGTTGCATTTCGGCTTCTTGCGCTTTGTCGATCTCGTCCATCAATTCTTTTTCGCGCTCCGCCTTTTCCGAAATTTCAGCTTTGAGGCGATTGGCGGTTTGCCGCTCCTCTTCGTATGCCGCCGCCGTCAATCGCTCTCGCTCTTGCGCGTTTTTCAATTCATTGGCGAGTTGAAGCAAGGCTTGGCGCGCTTCTTCGAGCTGCGAGGCGGCGGCGGATTGCTCTTTGAGGGCTTGAATTTCGGCGCGGGCTTCTTCGAGGGCGTTTTGCAGGTTGAAGTTGTTGGCGTTGAGGGTGGTGATGGTTTCGGTGAGGTCATCGATTCGTTTTTGCATCTGTTCGAGCGCGTCGGAGGAGCTTGCTGGGCTTGACGCGGCGGCTTGCCCCGCGCGCGCGGCGGAAGTTGGCGCGCTATCGACGAAAGGCGACTGCAACTTCGTCAGTTGCGCCTTGATGGCTTCGAGATTTTTGAGGAACTCCGCATCGAGAGAGGGCGCGGCGGACGGCGCGGGTCTGGCGACGGGTTTGCGGCTCAAAACTTCGCGCAACGCGGAGCCAAGAAATCGCAGGTGCGACTTGAACAGGTAATCCGACGCGCCGTTTGCCAACACTTCCGCTATAATCTTTTGGTCGGAGACGTTCGACAGCACGACGACGGGCGTTTGAATGCCTTTCGATTTGAGATAGGCAAGCACGTCGTTGGCGGTTTTGCGCCTGTGAAGCGCGTATTCGCACAGCACGATGTCGAAACGACGTTCTTCGAGAGCCTCTTCAAATTCTTCGAAGGTTTCGACGTGGTCGATTTCGGGGTGAAGCTCGTCGTTTTTGAGCGTCAGCCACGCCAGTTGCGCGTCCAACAGCGACGGCTCGAAGTGAAGGATTTGAATGCTCATTTGGCGCACGTGATTTTCCAAATTATTCGAAAAGCGCGTCAACGAATTTTTGACGGTCAAACGGTTGCAGGTCTTCAATGTTCTCGCCCACGCCGATATACTTGACGGGAATGTTCAGCTCGTTGGAAATGGCGATGACGACGCCGCCCTTCGCCGTGCCGTCGAGTTTGGTGAGAATCAGCCCCGTTACGTCGACGGTTTTGGCGAACTCTTTGGCTTGGTTCAGAGCGTTTTGCCCCGTCGAGCCGTCCAAGACGAGCAAGACCTCGTGCGGCGCGTCGGGCAGTTTCTTCTTCATTACGCGCTTGATTTTGGCAAGCTCTTCCATCAGATGCGTTTTGTTGTGCAAGCGACCCGCCGTATCGACCAAGACGACATCAACCTGCTTGGCGATGGCGGAACTGATGGCGTCATAGACGACGGCGCCAGGGTCGACGCCTTGCCCTTGCGACACGATGGGCACGCCCGCGCGTTGCGCCCAGATTTCCAATTGTTCGGTTGCGGCGGCGCGGAACGTGTCGGCGGCGGCGATGAGCGTTTTCTTGCCCGCGTTCTTGTAGTTGTAAGCCATTTTGCCGATGCTGGTCGTTTTGCCCACGCCGTTTACGCCCACGATCATTATCACGTAGGGCTTTTGCGGAAGCGGCGCGTCAAAATCCACGATGGCGGTTTCTCTCGCGTCGCGCAACAGTTTCCGAATTTCCTCGCGGAGCATGCTGTCGAGCTCTTGCTCGCTGGCGTAGCGTTCCTTTTTCGCCCGCGTTGAAATCGCCTCCACGATTTTGAGCGTCGTCGGCACGCCCACGTCCGCCGAAATCAAAATCTGCTCGAGTTCCTCCAAAAATTCCTCGTCGATTTTCGTCTTGCCCTTGACGAGACGAGAAATTTTGCCGAACAAATTTTCTCTCGTTTTGGCAAGACCTTCTTTGAGACGCGAAAGTTTGAAGGCATCGAAAAAGCCCATTGACTTTGGTTAAGTTTTTGCGTTAAGAGTTTTTCGGCGAAGGCGATGGCTCGCCAAGTCGCAGAGCCGTCTGCGCGTCAATCTCAGGCTCCGCTTCGTCGTAGCGCGTCTCGACCGCAAAATCGTTCAGTCGCGTCGCTTCGCTCAACCCCTCGTCGCATTCAATTCCATTCGCCGATAGCAATCGCATCAACTCCCCCCAAATCGAGCGTTCTCGGAAAATGAACCCCACGATGCGCCAACGCCGCCTTCAACGCCTTCTCCGCCGCTTGCTGACAATGAAACCCGATGACTTCCATCTGATTCAAACGCTCGCTCAAAATTCGGGCGGATTGCAAATCGATTCGCGCTTTCTCCAACAGGGTTTTTGCGATGTCTTGATTGGTTTTCATTTCAACGGGGCTAACGCTTCGCTTTGCTCCCTCTCGCTCGTAGAGCGCAATCCCCTCGCGACGAATGTTCTCCCGCAATCCCACCGTTATCCCTTCCGTCGCCGCATGCTCCGACCACCGCTTCGCCAACGCCTGAACCCTCGTCCCAAAACCCGACAATGCCTTCTGCAACTTCGCCTTCTCGGCGCGCGCACGTCCCCTCGCGCCCGCGACCCACACAACGCCACCTTTATCGGCGACGTCAAACGCACGATCGTCTCCAAAATTTCTCGCTGAATCGCCGTTGACTCTCGTCCGTCTTCGCGCTTCGCTTTTGGCGCAAGGCGTTAGTTAATCGTCGCGCTCGTCATTTTTGTATTTTGTCGGAATATAAAATTCCTTTTGCAATGTCCTTTACGCGCGTCTCTGAAATCGGCGAGTTTGGCTTGATTGACCGACTTGCCAAGTTGGTTCAACCGACGGAACTTGCGCTCCCCACGCTCAAAAAGGGCGTCGGCGACGATTGCGCCGTGATTGAACTGCCCAACGGCAAGTTGCAAGTCGTTTCGACCGACCTGCTCATCGAGCAAATTCATTTCGATTTGCTTACCACGCCGCTTGCGCACTTGGGCGCGAAAGCCATCAGCGTCAACGTCTCCGACATCTGCGCGATGAACGCCAAGCCGCTTTACGCCACGATTGGCATTGGGCTTTCAAACGCGATTTCGGTCGAGATGATTGAACAGATTTATCAAGGCGCGGCAAACGCCGCCAAGCAATACGGCGTCGCCATCGTCGGCGGCGACACGTCGGCAAGCGTGATGGGACTGGTGATTTCCGTTACGATCGTGGGCGAAGCCGACCCCGACAAAATCGCTTACCGAAGCGGCGCGAAGGTCGGCGATTTGATTTGTCTGACGGGCGACGTCGGACGCTCATTCGCGGGTTTGAAAGTCTTGATGCGCGAGCGTCAAGCGATGCTCGATATGCTCAAAGAAAATCCCGACATGCAACTCTCCGATTACAAGCCCGACTTTTCGGATTATCAAAAGGCGATTGAAAAACACTTGCTCCCCAAAGCGCGCGTCGATGCCGTCAAGTTCTTTCACGAAGCGGGCATTTCGCCGACGGCGATGATCGACGTCTCCGACGGCGTATGCTCCGAACTCAAACACATCTGCCGCAACTCCAACGTTGGCGCGCTCATCGAGGAAACCAAACTGCCCATTCTCGCCGAAACGCGCGAAGTCTCCGACGAATTCGAAGACGACGCGACCACCTACGCGCTCTTTGGCGGCGAAGACTACGAACTGCTCTTCACGATTTCGCCGAGCGACTTCGAAACGCTCTCGCGCTTCAAAGACGCATGCGTCATCGGCTCAATCAAGCCGCAATCCGACGGCGTGAAAATGCGCGACCTTTTTGGCGCGGAAATCGACCTTCAAAACCTTTCGGGCTTCCAACACTTCGCCCAAGAAAGCGTTTCCGAGAGCGACGAGAGCGAAGGCGACGAAAACGTCCCTCACGACCATAGCCACAACGGGCACGACCACAACGGACGCGACCACGACGACGAAGACATCTGGGGCGAGCGCAAAAATTAGGTTGCGCCAGCAATCTAAAAATGGGTTCTTCGCTCCGTTCAGAATGACGGCGTCAAGCGTTTTCGTTTGTCATTCCGAGCGCAGCGAGGAATCCACGAATTGCGAATTGCCAATTGCGAGTTGACTCGCTTCTCTAAATGGATTCTTCACTCCGCTTCGCTCCGTTCAGAATGACGGCGTCAGTCAGCGCGCTTGCGCGGAATTGGCGAGGCTCGATGCGGAGGGGGCGAGTTTTCGAGAAAGGTCGGCGCTGAGCGCGGCGTGCACTGTGCTTTCCATCGCGGGATTGCGGCGCAACAGTTCGCGCAGTTCGTCTTTTGACCAAGCGACCAGTCGCGTGGGCTTCGTCGTCTTCACCGTCGCCGATGGCAAATTGCCCGTGATGAAGCTCATCTCTCCGACAAACGCGCCGTCTTTCAATCGCGCCACCTCTTTGCCGCCAATTGAAACGCTCACCTCGCCGTTGTAAATCAAATGCACGAACTTCGTCTCTTTTCTTTCCGTGATGAGCGTCGCGCCTTCTTCAACGCTCAGCCACTTCGCAAGCCGCATCAATTTGGCGAATTCAAGCGGCGAGAAACTCTTGAAAATCATCTGATAAATTTCCTTCTCTTCCTCGCTGAACTCTATGCCTCTGCGCTCGCGCCAGATGACGTAAAGTTGCACCGCGTTGACCGCTATGAACGCGCCGTTCCAAAAAATCGGAGTCCAAAGCGGTTGAGGCGGGGCGAAATAGTTGTAAGAAATGCCCGCGACGCAGGCGCAGATCGACAAAACGCGCAGGTAGAAAATTTCTTTGACGAGATACGACAGGGCAATCAGCGCAAACGCGAAATGACCGAAAAAATCCGCAAGGCTCATTTCGTTCAACGTCTTGAATTGACCGAAGTTACGACAAACTTTTTGAAAGGATCGTCCCGCGCGTTTGAGCTTTTCGTCGTAAATTTGCGCAGCAAAACCTTTTCGCAACGAACATTTGGGAGAAAACCATGAACTCGTCATCGTCTTCGCCTTCCATCGCGCCAACTTCCTCTGAACAAGCCTTGCGCGAAAAAGACCTTGCGCTTTCGCTGACTTTGATTGGCGCGATTTGGACGCTCGGATTCATCGGGCATTTTACGCCGCTCAAAGAGTGGGGCGCGCTGTTTCTCTACGTGATTGGCTCGATTGCGCTCGCGCTTTGGCTTGGCAAGCGATGCGACGCTTTCGAGCGCATTTTCATTTCGCGCCAAAACCTCGGCAAAGCGCTTTTGTGGTCGAGCGTCGTTGGCGGAGTTCTGTTTGCGATGGACGTGGGCAATACCTACTTCTACTACAAGAACGGCGGCGAGCCAATGAAGGAAATGCAGACCATTTTGGTCGATATGGGCTTTTTGTATCTCTTTCCCGTCTTGATCGTGGCGGAGGAGTTTTTGTGGCGCGGCGTGTTCTTCTCGGCGTTGTTGCGGCGCGGAATGAACGCGCATCTTGCCGTTGGCGTTGCGACCTTGCTCTATATGCTCAATCACTACGCCGTCGCGCCCGTCGGCTTTTACGAGCGCTCGCTTATGGCGATGATGGCGCTGCCGATTGGAATCGCGGGCGGCTACTTGGTTTTGAAGACGCGCAACGTGTGGGCGGGCGTTTGGCTACACTCGCTCACGATGATATCGATGATTCTCGACATTTTTTTGATTCCGTCGCTTGCGCGTCCGTAGCGTTCAGACGAGGGCTTCGTCTTTGAGAATCGCGTTGAGTTCGCGCTCGACTTTTTCGCCCGCGTCGATGGTTTCGAGCGGGTCGCGTCGCAAGCGATGACGAAGCGCGGGAACGGCGATGGCTCTCACGTCGCCAAACGAGACTTCCGTTCTGCCCTCAAAAGCGGCGTGAGCCGACGCGGCGCGCGTGATGGTTAGCTCTCCGCGATGCCCGTCAATGCCCAAGCGCATGCACAGCGTTGCGATTTTCATCAACACTTCGTCGGGCATTGCGACCTTTGGCGCGAGCGACTGCGCTTGAACGATTTTCTCCCGCAGCGCGTCTTGTTCGGGCTTCCACTTTTCCAAGAAGGCTTCGGGATTCGCGTCGAATTCGCGGCGGCGCTTGACGATTTCAACGCGCTCGGCGACGCTCGTGATGGTCGTGATCCTCGCATGCAAGCCGAACCTGTCCAAGAGTTGCGGACGCAACTCGCCCTCTTCGGGATTGCCCGAACCAACGAGCACGAACCGCGCGGGGTGTCGGACGCTCACGCCTTCGCGCTCGACGACATTCACGCCCGACGCGGCGACGTCCAAAAGCACATCGACCAAATGGTCATCGAGCAAATTCACTTCGTCGATGTAGAGAAAGCCGCGATTGGCTTGCGCCAGCAAACCGGGTTCAAAGGCTTTGACGCCTTGGGTGAGCGCTTTTTCAATGTCGATCGTGCCGCAGACGCGGTCTTCGGTCGCGCCGAGCGGCAGGTCGACGACGGGCACGGGAATCAGCTCGGTTTTGCGCGAATGCGGTTCGGATTTCGGAATTTCCGCGATGGAGCGGTTGTAACGGTCGCCCTCGGCGCGTTCAATCATCGGGAGCACGTCGGCAAGAGCGCGCACCGTCGTGCTTTTGCCCGTTCCGCGATGCCCCATCGCCAACACGCCTCCAATGCGCGGGTCAATGACGTTCAGAAGCAGGCAAAGCTTCAGCTCGTCTTGACCAACGATGGCGGCGAAAGGAAAAACGGGCGATTTTTTTTGCGCGTCGGGTTTGGAAGCGCGAGACGAAGTTGAAGATTTCCTCTTTGGCGTTTGCGTTTTTTTCATCGTCGTTTCGAGACCATTGGGAAGTCTTCGCGCAATTTACGCCAAAAAAGTTGAACGCGACCGCTCGCCCGACTCGCGCCAACTTGAAGGGTTCTAACGCGAGTTCTTCATTTGCCAACGCGACGCGATTTTTGCCAAAAGCGTTTCGTTCAAAATTTCAATGAGCCTGATTTTCATTTTCCTCGATGGCGTTGGGCTTGCGCCGCGCTCGCCTCTCAACCCTTTCTTCGCAACCCCGATGCGCCGATTCAAGCAAGTCTTCGGGCGAGAGTTCTTTTTGGAAGACGCGAACGTGATTGAGCCGAACAAACTTTTTCTTCCTATCGACGCTTGTCTTGGCGTGGAAGGCGCGGGCGAAAGCGGCACGGGGCAGTTCAGCATCTACGCGGGCTTGAACGGCGCAAAACTTTTTGGGCGACACTATGGCGCGCACCTTCCGTCCGTCCTGCGTCCGATTCTCGCCGAAGAAAACATCTTTCGAAAACTGCGCTCGCTCGGCAAATCCGCGCTCTACGCCAACGCCTATCCGAAACGCTTCATCGAGTGGTGTTGCGACCAACGCGCGAAGGGCAAAGTTCGCAGTTCCGTTCTCTTTGAAGCGGCTTTGCTGGAAGGCGTGAGCCTTCGCGGCGCCGAAGAGTTGAAGCGAGGCAAAGCCATTTCGGGCGACATCATCGCGCGATGGTGGCGTTTGAACGAGCGCGACGGAGACCCATCGGTTCAAGAAATCTCGCCGACCCAAGCGGCGCGCCATCTGCTCGCGCTCTCGACCGAAGCCGACGCGACCTTCTACGAGTTTTTTCTCGCCGATCTTTGCGCTCACGGCAGAATTCAAACCGCCGCAAGCGACATCATTGAGCGACTGGACGAGTTTCTCGCCACGCTCGTCTCCGAACTGCCGCTCGGCGCGACGCTCGTTCTCACGAGCGACCACGGCAACTTCGAAGACGGCGGCTCGAGGCATCACACGCGAAATCCCGTGCCGTTGCTCGTCGCGGGGCAGGGCGCGTCGTCGTTCCAATGCGTGAGCGCAATCGACGAAATCTGCAAGGCGCTGCTGGCGCGATTTGAACCCTCGTAACCTCTTTCCATCGCAAAAGCCGTATTTTTGGAAAACCAAAACATCAAAATGAGCAACGCCGTCTCGCGCCTCTCTCTCGACGCGCTCGCCGAACTTTTTGAAGAACCAAACATCGTCCATCTTGAACGACATCTTCTCCCCAACTATCTCAAACAGCGTCGGTGGTTCGCCTCGAAAGCCAGCGGCATCAAGCGGTTGCGAATCGCGGAGCGTTTGATTCCGCGCGATTCTCTTTTCGCGCTGTTGCTCTTGGACGTCGAACTCGTCGGGAAAAGCGCCGAGCGATACTTCGTTCCGATTTCGCTCGCGCCTTCGAAAAAGCGCGACAAAATTTTTCGGCGATTTCCTCAAAGCCTCATTGGCGACGTTTCTTTTCGCGGCGAACCCGCCTCGCTCATTGATGCGATTTACGACGACGACTTTCGCGCCTTCTTCTTCTCCGCTCTGGCGCACAATCTTTCGCTCAAAGGCGCGCGCGGTCGCTTCAAGTTCGCGCATAGAGACGGCGCGTTTTTCGAGTCAATTCCCGCTTCGAAGGTCTTGGCGGTCGAGCAAAGCAACTCCTCGATTCGCTACGGCGACGGGCTGTTTATGAAGGTTTATCGCAAGCTGGAAACGGGCTTGAATCCCGACGCGGAAATTTTGTCGTTTCTGACCAAAGAAAGCGCGTTTGAACAAGCCCCCAAATACGTGGGCGACGTTCGTTTTTGCGAAGGCTCGTCGCAAACCGCGCTCGCGCTTCTGCAAACTTTCACGAAGAACAAAAGTTCGGCGTGGAATTTGGCTCTGGCGCAAGTCAAAAGTTTTTACGACAAAGTTTCGCGCAAGCCCGAAGAGACGATTCGGGTTTCCTCGTCGTTCTTCGCTCGTCTTGATGCGCCCGTTCTGCCGCTCGTGAAAAAAAACGCGGGCAAGTTTCTCGACCATGCGTCGCTTTTGGGCAAACGCACGGCGGAACTTCATCTCGCGCTCGCCTCGTCGAATCGCGCCGCTTTCAAGCCCGAACCGTTCACGGAAGAGAACCAAAATCGCCTTCGCGCCGAATTGCGCGCGGAAGCCAAAGCGACTTTGAAACTGCTCCAAGAAAAATTGTCCGAACTGCCAAGCGACGCGAAGCCTTACGCCGAAGCGATTTTGAGCAATCGCCAGTCGATTTTCGCTCGCTTGGACGCGCTGACGCGCTCGCCCATCGTCGCTCGCAAAATCCGCGTTCACGGCGATTATCATTTGGGGCAAGTGCTTTTCACGGGCAACGATTTCGTCATCATCGATTTCGAGGGCGAACCGATGCGCCCCATCGAAGAACGGCGCGCGAAACGACCCGCTTTTCAAGATCTTGCGGGAATGATTCGCTCGTTTCATTACGCCGTCTATGCCGCGCTCTTGCAAGACCCGACGCGACCGCGAGAAGCGCTCAATCGCTTGACGACGTTTGGCGAACTGTGGTTCTACGAAACGAGCCGAGCGTTCTTGAAGGCGTATCTGCGCGCGGCGGGCGACGCTTCGTTCATTCCAAAATCTCTCGACGAGCGCGAGCGATTGCTTGAATCCTTCTTGCTTTCGAAGGCGATGTATGAGCTTTTGTATGAACTCAACAACCGCCCCGATTGGGTGATGATTCCGCTTCGGGGCGTGACGCAAATCCTCTCCGAGCCATGACGCTTGAACGATTGCTCCGCCCGATTTTGCATTTCGCTTACCCCAACGTGTGCGTCGTTTGCCAATCCCTTCTGACGCGAAACGAGACCTACGTTTGCGCCGCCTGCCAAAACGACTTCGATGCCTTTCTCCTGCCGAACGAATCCGCCGAAAAAATGATGGCGACGCTCGAAGCGCATTTTCCAAAACAAACCGTCATCAGCGACGCCGTCGCGCTCTACAATTTTCACAAGCAGGGCAAGTTGCAAGCCTTGATTCACGCCTTCAAATATGAGGGGCTTTCGCGTCTTGCGCTCGAACAAGGTCGGCGTTTGGGCGAAGCCATTTTGCGAGAGAAACGCGGCGCGCGCTTCGATTTCATCGCGCCAATGCCGCTTCACCCGATTCGCAAAATCGAGCGCGGTTACAATCAAGCCGAGCGTTTGGCGAAAGGCGTTTCGGAAGTCATCGGAACGCCCGTCAGAGAACTTGTCCGACGCGCTCGATACGCCAAAACGCAAACGAGCTTCGACCTTGCGGGCAGGCTTCAAAACGTCAAAAACGCCTTCGAATGCGACGAAGCCTTGAACGGCGAGTCGATTCTCTTGATTGACGACGTCTTCACGACAGGCTCTACGATGATGGAATGCGCGAAGACTCTCAAAAGCGCGGGCGCGGGACGCATCACGATCGCGACGCTCGCGGTTGCCGCTTCGTGAGTTTCGGAGAATTTGCTCGTTCTTCGTTTGATTTTCGCCGTTCTTCGCGCGCGGGCTCCTTTGGCGTTTTTCTCGAAAAGTCGTAGAAGTGCCGTTCCATCTTCACGGTGTCGTCGGGGTTGAACGTTACGCCTTCGTCGAGCAGGAGTCGCTTCATCAAGTCGGGATGTCCGAAATGATGTCTGCCCGTAAGCGCGCCAAAGCGATTCACGACGCGGTGCGCGGGGATGTCGGTCCCGACGCATTTGTTCAGCGCGTAGCCAACCATTCGCGCCGCGCTCTTCGTTCCGAGTTTTTCCGCGATTGCGCCGTAGGTCGAAACCTTCCCTTTCGGGATTTGGCGCGCGAGCGCGTAGACCTTCGCGTAGAAGTCCTTCCGCGATTTTTTCTTTGGCATCGTTACGCCAAGACTTCGGAACTGAGCAAGCCCAAGCGTCTCATTTCCGCGTCGAGCTTGGCTTTCGTCGCCGCCGAGGCTTCCGTCATTGGCAAGCGATAAACTTCCTCAATCAAGCCCATTCTGGACATCACGTATTTGACGGGAATCGGGTTCGATTCGAGAAAATTCATCGCAAAGAGGTTCAGGTAGCGATGATGAATGCGTTGCGCTTCGGCGAGATTGCCCGCGAAGACGGCTTCGACGAGGGCTTTGACGGCTTTCGGGACTTGGTTTGCCGCAACGGAAATCACGCCATCGGCGCCCATCGCCATCATGGCGAGCGTCAGCGGGTCGTCGCCCGAAAGCACGGCGAGGTGGTCGGGACGGTTGCGCAGGAGTTCCATAATTTGCGTCATGTTTCCCGAAGCCTCTTTGACGGCGATGATGTTCGGCGCGTCGTTTGCCAATCGGAGCATCGTTTCCACGTTGACGTTGCTGCCAGCGCGCGTGGGCACGTTGTAGAGAATGACGGGCACGGACACCGCGTCGGCGATGGCGCGAAAGTGGCGGTAGTGTCCTTCCTGCGTGGGCTTGTTGTAGTAAGGGGCGACGGAGAGAATGGCTTCCGCGCCCGCTTTCTCGGCGGCTTTGGCAAGTTCAATGGCGTGGCGAGTCGAGTTGCTTCCCGCGCCCGCCATCACGCGAATTTTTCCGTCGGCTTCTTCTTTGACGATTTCAATGACGCGACGCTGTTCGTCGGCGGAAAGCGCGGGCGCTTCGCCCGTCGTGCCGCAAGGAATGACGATGTCCGTTCCGCCCTCGATGTGAAACTTCACGAGGCGGCGCAAGGCGACTTCGTCGATCGATTCGTCGCGTTTGAAGGGGGTTGCGAGGGCGACGGCGGAGCCTGAAATGGCGCGTCTTTTCATTCTTGACAAGGTTTGCGTTGTTAAAGTTTTTAGCGAGAATTTACGGTTTTGCGCGCAGAATTTCGCCGAAAAACTCTGAAACATTCTCGCGCCTTTGGCGATGAAAAAATTGAGGGAAAGCAAACGATTGGGAGGATCGAGCGATGTGGGCGATTTGGCTTCTTTTGGCGCTCGTCGGCGTTCTGCGCATTGCGGCGTTCATAGTCGAGGAAGAACGCCAAAAATTTCGCGGCGTTCAACGTCCGATTCCGCGGCATCTTTCCGCGCTGGACTTTCATCTGCCGCTCAAAGAACGCTAATCCGCGCAAACGTCGCCGCAAAGGCTCTTGAATCGCCACGAAGCGACAAAGCCTGAACGGCGTGGCTTTTCTTTGCATCGACGCGCCATCTCTCCGTTCAAAATAATTGAAACAATTTTTTAACGCTCGTTCAACGCGGGCTTTTTTATTTTTCTTTTCTAATTTTTGCAAACGCGATTTCACTGACAACGGAATGAAACCGACCTCGCAAGAAAACGCCGCAACGACCAAAGTCGCCGACGCGCCGAAAACTTCCGAGTTGCCGCAGGAAGCCCCTGCGTCGCCGCCGCCCAAACCCGCAACCGAGCCGCCCGTCGCGCTCTCGATTCGGAATCTGAATTTCTACTATGGGCAAAACCAAGCGTTGTTCGATGTGAGCCTCGACATTCGCAAGGGCGAAGTCGTCGCGCTCATCGGTCCGTCGGGTTGCGGCAAATCCACGTTGCTCAAAGCCATCAACCGCATTCACGAGGTCTCGACGGAAGCGCGCATCGAGGGAGAAATTCTGCTCGATGGCAAAAACATCTACGACGCCGATACCGACGTTACCTTGCTTCGTCGCCGCGTCGGAATGGTGTTTCAGAAACCCAATCCGTTCCCGAAGTCCATCTACGACAATATCGCATACGGACTAAACATCGTGGGCGGATTTTCAAAATCGCAAATCGACCAGACCGTCGAGCGATGTCTCAAACAAGCGGCGTTATGGGACGAGGTGAAAGACCGATTGCACAAAAACGCGCTCGGAATGTCGGGCGGACAGCAACAGCGCCTTTGCATCGCGCGCGCGCTCGCCACCGAGCCTGAAATCATCTTGATGGACGAGCCGTGCTCGGCGCTCGACCCCATCTCCACGCAGAAAATCGAGAACCTCATCGAAGATTTGAAGTCGCGCTACACGATCATCATCGTAACGCACAACATGCAACAAGCCGCCCGCGTGAGCGATCGAACCGCCTTTATGATGCAAGGCAAACTCATCGAGTATGACGAAACGGGCGTGATCTTCACCAAGCCCTCGCAAAAGCTCACCGAAGATTACATCACGGGACGCTTTGGCTGATGGGCTTCAACGCTTAACGCTCGCTTGACATGCACAAAGTTTTCGAACAATCTCTCAACCAATTGCAAGAAGTGATGTCGCGGCTCGCCGCGCAAACCGAAAATTGCGTCATCGACGCGATCGAGGCTTTGAAAAAGCGCGACGTCGCGCTCGCCAAAAGCGTCATTGAACGCGACGAGCAAGTCGACCGAATGGACATCAACGCCGATTCGCTCGCTTCCACCATTTTGGCGCGTCAACAGCCCGTCGCCAGCGATTTGCGCTTCGTCATCGGCGCGATGAAAATCGCCAACGACCTTGAACGCATCGGCGACCACGCCGTCAACATCGCCGAATCCGCCATCACGCTCTCTTCTTTTCCAATCATTCCCGAATCCGACAACTTGTTCTATATGGCGGCGCTCGCGCGAGAAATGCTCCTTGCCGCAACGGAATGCTTTTCCGAGCGCAACGCCGTCATCGCGCGCGGGGTCATCAATTCCGACGTCGAGGTCGACGAATACAACAAACTCATCACGCAAAACTTGATCGAGGGAATGTCGGCGCAAACCATTGAGGTCAAAGCGGGAATGGAGGTCGCGCGCGTCTGCAAAAATTTGGAACGGATCGCCGACCTTTCGGTCAACATCGCCGAAGACGTCATCTACATTCACGACGGCAAATTCGTCCGACACGGGCATTGAATTTTTCCGTCACGATGAAAAAGCCGATTGGCAAACTTTGCGTCATCACCGACGTCGTGATTCAATCTCGCTATTCTCATCTTGAACTGTGCGAACTGGCGATTCGCGGCGGCGCGAGCGTCGTTCAACTTCGGGACAAAAGCGCTTCCACGCGAGACCTTTACGCGCTTGCCGTCGCTATGCAACTCGTCTGCCGCAAGTTCGGCGCGACGTTCATCGTCAATGACCGCGTCGATGTCGCCCTTGCCGCCGACGCCGATGGCGTTCACTTGGGACAAACCGACCTGCCAATCCCCGTCGCAAGAAAAATCTTGGGCGACAAGAAAATCATCGGCGGTTCGGCTTCCACGCTCGAAGAAGCCCTGCAAGTCGAGCGCGACGGCGCCGATTATGTCGGCTTCGGGCACGTTTTCTCCACGACGACGAAGCTCAAAGCGTCCGCTCCCAAAGGCGTTGAGGGGTTGAAGGACGTTCTTGCCGCCGTCAAAATTCCCGTGATGGCGATTGGCGGCATCAATGCGTCCAACGTCGCGCAAGTGGCGCGAGCGGGCGCGCCAAGCGTCGCCGTCATATCAGCCGTTTGCGCGGCGGCGGATCCAACGGCGGCGGCGCGAGAACTTTTGCAATCGATGTCGGAGACCGCCATCGATTGAACGAAAGGCTACCCGCCCTTGAAAGCGGTTTTCATCACGTCGCGGTGGCGAAGCAAAACGAGTCCCACGAGCAAGACGAGAAACGGGTAAAAATTGACGGGCAGAAAAATCGGCTCAATGAGCAGAAGGGAAATGGTCGCCGAAATGTTGCAGAAATGAAGCCGTTTTGAATACAGCCAAGCCAGACTCCAAACGACGCACCACGCGACGAAGACGGACGGAACGAACATCAGCGTCGCTCCCGCCGCCGTGGCAAGACCTCTTCCGCCCCGAAATTTCAGCCAAATCGGGTAGCAATGCCCAAGCGTCGCCGAAAGCGTGGCGAGTTGCATCGCGTAGTCGTTTGCGTCGAACAAATCCTTCGCCGCCAAAACCGCGACCACGCCTTTGAACGCGTCGAGAATCATCACGGCGATTCCGAGCGCTTTCGAACCCGTCACGTCAAACGCATTCATCGCGCCCACGTTGCCCGTTCCTTCGTTGCGAATGTCTTTGCCCGAAAACATGCTCACCAAGAGATAGGCAAACGGAATCGAGCCGAACAGGTAAGCGCCTAACGCGAGACCCAACCACGCTAACACGATGATTTCTACATGTTTGACGGTTGACGACGCTTCCGAATGGCTCGCCAAACGAGAAGCGCGAAGACGACCAAGACGACGACGGTCAGCGCTCCGCCGTAAGCGGAGATGTAGTCGCCGAGTTTTTTCCAATTCGTTCCGAGCAAATAGCCGCCGTAGACGAGCAAGACGTTCCACAGAACCGCGCTTGCGAAAGCGCACGCATGCGCGGCGACGACGTTGAGACGCGACATTCCCGCGACGATGGAAATCACGGCGCGGGACCCCGTCAGAAACCGATTCGCCACGATGAGCCAGTAGCCATAGCGCGAAAATTGCTCGCTCACGACGGCAAATTGTTCGGGCGGAAAAACCTTCTTGGTCAAGCGAACCCATCTGCGTCGAATCGCTCCGTCGCCCTCGTCGTAAAGCCGTTCGCCGATGAATCGCCCAACGCCATACATCGTGAAAAATCCGAGCGCCGAGCCTGTCGAAGCCGAAAACACGCACCCGAAAAACGACAGGTCGCTCGTCGCCAAAAGCGAGCCGACGAAAGCGACGGGCAAGTCGCCAGGAATGGGCGGAATCACGTTTTCAAGGTATGCGATGACGAAGAGGAACAGGTAAATCGCCGCGCTATCGAGCGATTGAGCGATCCTCACGAATTCTTCAAGCATTTGCGGGCGAACCCAACAGGCGATTTCGCACTTCAAGATACGCTTCTTCCACGTCGCCCAAATCGAATCGGAATCTGTCCTTGTCCAACTTCTTGTTCGTTTCCAAGTCCCACAAGCGACAGGTGTCGGGGCTAATTTCGTCGCCGACCAAGATAAGCCCATCGTGCCGACCGAACTCCAACTTGAAGTCCACGAGTTTCAAGCCTTTGCTCAAAAAGTATTCGCGCAGAATGGCGTTGATTTTCCAAGCCGTTTGTTTGAGGAGCGTAACTTCTTCAAGCGTGGCGAGGTTCAAAACGACCGCGTGTTCGTCGTTCATCAAAGGGTCGCCGAGCGCGTCGTTTTTGTAGTAGAGTTCCGCGACGGGAATCGGCAGTTCCGTCCCTTCCCGCATTCCGAAGCGTTTGACGAGAGAGCCTGCGGCGACGTTGCGCATCACGACTTCGATTCTGATGATGTCCAACTTTTTGCAAATCATCTCGCGCTCCGAAATTTTCTCGACGAAATGCGTTCTAACGCCGAACGTTTCGAGATACTCGAACAGATGCGCGGAAAGTTCGTTGTTGATGACGCCCTTGTTGCGAATTTGTCCCTTTTTTTGCGCGTTGAACGCCGTCGCGTCGTCCTTGAATTCTTGAATGATGAGGTCAGGGTGTTCGGTGGCGAAGACCTTTTTGGCTTTGCCTTCGTAAATCAATTCGTTTTTGCGAAGCGTGCCCGTGCTCATTGGTGCGCTGAAAAAGTTGCGGCGCAAGTTAGGCATTTTGCGTTGAACTCTAACGCCCCTTGCCAATTGCTCGGTTCGGTCGTTTTTCTTCTCGCCTCATCGCTCTTGCATCGCAAGGTAGAGCCGTGACGCGAGCGACGGGTTGAGCCGTTTGAGCGCGCCGTAATGAACGGACGCGAGGAAGTTTTCCTTCAAGCGAGCGTAAATCATTCCCGCTCGGAAGTGCGCGTCGGCGTTGTTCTCGTCGAGTTCCAAGATGAGTTTGTATTGCGCGAGCGCGTCGCGCCAGCGTTCCTGCCGCTCGTAGACTCTGCCAAGCGAGGCGCGCGCATCGAGAAAATCGGGCTTCAATTTGATGGCGCTTTCGAGCGTTTGCGCGGCGGATTCGTAATAACCTTGTTCGGCGTAAGCGATCGCCAAGGCGTTGTAGGCTTCGACGTCGTCGGGCTTCAAGCGAATGACCTCGCGGTAGGCGCAAGCGGCGTTGCGCGCGTCGCCCATTCCGAAATACGCCATGCCCATCGCCATGTGCGCGTCGGCGAAATCGGGCTTGCGGGCGACGGCGTTTTTGAACGCATTGACGATGGCGTCGTAACGTTTCGCTCTCGGCGGCTTTTCGAAGAGCGAGGGAGATTCCAACGCATCGAGCCGTTGATACGAAGGCTTGGCGAGCAATTTCGTCTCGATCGCGCGCTCGAAGCGCAAGAGCGCGACGCCCAAGCCGTAGTGCGCGTAAGCCATCTCCGTTTGCGGTTGCGGCTGAACTTGGTTGCCGTAGCCAATGGCGGTCTCGAAGGCTTCGATGGCTTTTTCCAACGCCGAGACGTTGAGCCAAGCGTTGCCAAGTCCCGCGAACAATCCGACGAGTTCGGGCGAATCGCTCGGCGAATGTCGGATGGCGTCTCTGAAGGCGGCGATGGCGTCGTCGTATCGCTTTTGGCGCAGGTAGATCATCGCAAGATTTTGGCGGGCGTTTGCGTCGTCGGGTTTGAGTTCGAGCGTTTTTTTCAGCCACTCTTCCGCGTTGGGAAAATCTTTGAGGTAGAGATAAGCGCTGGCGACGTTGCGACAAACTTGCGCGTCTTTTTTGCGCGCTCGATGCAAGGCTTTGAGGAAACGAATTTCCTCTTGCGCTTGCGCTTGCAAGGCTTCGATGCGCTTGGACAAATCAAACGCGAGCGGACTTCGCAGGGCGTAGAGTTTTTGAATCGCCTGCTCGACTTCTTCCCACTCGCCGAAGACGAGATGCGCCAATCCGAGCGCTTCGATGGCTTCCGCCGAATCGGGATTGGCGGCGATGGCGGCGTTGAGCAGCGCGAGCGACTTTTCGAGCGCGTCGCGGGCTTGTCGCGGTTTGCCGAGTTTGAGCGACGTGGCGGCGAGTTTCATTCGCGCTTCCACGTTTGTCGGGTCGAGTTCGACGGCGCGCAAGAGATATGGCTCCGCTTCGGCGTGCTGAAACGCGTCGGCGTAGGCGAGTCCCAAAAGAAAATTCGCCTCGAACCAATCGGGCGCGAAACGATGGGCTTCTTTGGCAAATTCGACGGCGCGAAGTTGTTTGCCCTTTCGCAGTTCGGCTTTCGCCGACTCGAGCGCCGCTTTGGCGCGAAGCGAATCGCTTTCAAAGCCGCTCTGAGCGAGGCTTTTCGGCGCAAGCGCGATGGCGACAAAGGCGAGAACGACGCATTTTGAAAGGCGCATAAAAAACCGTAAATCTCGGCGAAAATAACGCTTCAACCACAAACGCCGTCGTCGAACCAATGCGCCCAAA
>JANWWM010000030.1 GCA_025055975.1 Chloroherpetonaceae bacterium
CTGAACGGAGCGAAGCGAAGTGAAGAATCCATTTTCAGAGAAGCGAGAATTGAGGAGCGAGAAACGAGGCGCGTTCAATTCGCAATCCGAAATTCGCAATTCGCAATCCGTTGTGGATTCCTCGCTGCGCTCGGAATGACGGGAAAAAGGCGCGAGCGAAGAAGTCATTCTGAACGAAACGAAGCGGCGCGAAGAATCCATTGGAGAGAAGCGAGGAGCGAGAATGGAGAATCGCGGACGCTCAATTCGCAATCCGAAATTCGCAATTCGCAATCCGTCGTGGATTCCTCGCTGCGCTCAGAATGACGAGGGAGAAGGGAAAAGACACGATGTCATTCTGAACGGAGCGAAGCGAAGAATCCGCTTTCGTGAGAAGGAAAAAAGCGCAAAGCGCGATTGCCGCGCTTGCGACGGGCTTTGACGCGATTTCACGACGCGACTTATGCGTATTTCAACCACCTCAAAATCTCCGCGAGCGACGGCTTTTTGCCATACATCAACGCGCCGACGCGATAAATCTTCGCCGAAACGAACATCATCGCGTAGAACGTCCCAAGCATCAAAAGAATCGAGAGCGCGATTTGCCAAAACGGCACGTCGCCAACCGCCAACCGACTCATCATCAAAATCGGCGCGAAAAATGGCACGAGCGAAAGAATCACCGACGCGATCGAGTCGGACTTTGAAATCACGTAGTTCATCGCAATGACGGGAATGACGACAAGAAACGTGAGCGGCGTGGTGAGCGACTGCGCGTCTTGCGCGTTTTCAAACGCCGAGCCAATCGCGGCGTATGGCGCGGCGTAAATCAAGTAGCCCAAAATGAAATACGCAACGAACCAAAAAAGCAACGACGGCGACAGATCGAGCTGAAACTTCGGGTTGTATTGAAGCGACAGCGCCGAAAGCCCCACGCCGACAATCACCCAAATGAGATATTGCGTGAACGCCACCAGACCAATCCCTACGACTTTCCCCACCATCAAATCAAACGGCTTCACGGAAGAGAGAAGCACTTCCATCACTTTGCTCGACTTCTCGTCCATCACCGAACTCATCACGGCGAAACCGTAGGTGAGCAACGTGCCATAAATCAGCATCGCCAAAACGTAGGCGAGCGCGAACTCCGCAAATCCCGCCTTGTCGCGTTGCGAATCGCCCGAAATTTTTTGCGTTTTGAGCCGAATGGGTTTTTCGAGCGCCGCGATTTCTTCGTCCGTCAAGCCCTTGTTTTTCAAAGCGAAGCGGCTGATGGCTTTTTGAAGCGCGGTCTCGATTTTGAGATTGACTCCGAAATCGGCGACGTTCTTGGCGGCGTAAATCGCCTCCAATTGTCCCTCGTTCTCTTTGAGCAAAACGTAACCCGCGAGTTTGCCCGATTCAATGCCTTTGAGCGTAGCGTCGCGCTCCGATTCGTTTTGCCAATCGACCCAAATCATCGAGAGCGATTGTTGGTCTTTGAACGCCGATTCGATCGTCGCTTTGTATTTGCCCGTCGCGTCGTGAATGGCGACCACCGTTTCGGAATCGCGCGAAAGAAGCGTTATGAGAATGGGAACCACGATGAAACTCGCCATCAGGATGGGAATCAAAATCGTGGAAATGATGAAGCCTTTGCTGCGAATGCGCTCCAAGTATTCTTTGCGAATCACGATGGCGACTTTGCTCATAGCGTTGAACGTTTGAAAGTTGATAGAATCGACGGCGCGGATCAGAGAAGCGATGACGTGCCGTTTTGGCATCGATTCGCTCGATTGCGCCCTATGAATTCAAGAGCGCGAGAAATTCGTCTTCGCTCAAAATTTTCACGCCGAGCGATTTGGCTTTTTCAAGTTTTGAGCCGGCTTTGCTACCCGTAACGAGATAATCCGTTTTTTTGCTGACGCTGCTCGACGCTTTGCCGCCGCGCTTCTCGACTTCGCGCTCGGCTTCTTCTCGCGTGAATTTTTCCAGCGCGCCCGTGAAAACGAATGTCTTGCCCGCGATGCGCGGATTTTGAATGGTCTCGAAAGTCTCTCCCGTCATATTCACGCCTGCGGTTTTGAGTTTTTCCAAAAGCGAAATGTTCAAAGGGTTTCGGAAAAAATCATAAACGCTTTTGGCGATTATGTCGCCGATGTCTTCGGTCTGTTCCAACTCGTCGAGCGTCGCCGAAGCGAGCCGTTCAATCGAGGGAAATTTTCTTGCCAACGTTCGCGCCGTCGCAAGTCCGACGTGCCGAATGCCCAAGCCAAAAATCAGGCGTTCCAGCGGGCGCGATTTGCTCGCTTCGATGGCGTTGAGAAGGTTTTGCGCCGATTTTTCGCCGAAGCGTTCCAAGTCCACGAGGCGCGATTTTTCAAGCGCATACAGATCGCCCGCGTCGGCGATGAGGCGTTCTTTGAGCAGTTGGTCGACGATGGCGTCGCCCAAGTTTTCAATGTCCATCGCGTCGCGCGAGGCGTAGTGCAAAATTCGTCCGCGAATTTGCGCGGGGCAACGCGCTTCGTTTGGGCAATACCAGTTGACTTCGTTTTCGGGTTTGACAAGCGGCGAATCGCACGACGGACAGCGCGTCGGCAGTTCGATGGGCGTTGCATCGGCAGGACGCTTTTCCGAGACGACGCGAACCACCTTCGGAATCACGTCGCCCGATTTTTCCAAAACGACCACGTCGCCGATGCGCAAATCCAACCGCGCGATTTCGTCGAAGTTGTGCAAGGTCGAGCGCGAAATGGTCGAGCCTGCGAGAAAAACGGGTTCCAGTTCGGCGACGGGCGTAATCGTGCCAACGCGCCCGACTTGAAAGGTTACGCCGAGCAATTTCGTTTCGGCTTGACGCGCCGAGAACTTGTAGGCGATCGCCCAACGCGGCGCTTTCAATGTCGCTCCCAACGCTTTTTGCTGACGAATGGAATTGACTTTGATGACCGCGCCGTCGATTTCAAACGGCAAGTCGTCGCGTCGTTTTTCCCATTCGCTCAAAAAGGCTTCAATTTCGGCGAGGCTTTTGGCGACGCGACGATGTTGGCTCACGCGAAAGCCAAGTTCTTCGAGCAAGTTCATTCGCTCGGCATGCGCGACGTCGTCGCTCAACGCATCGCTTGAAAGAAAATACGCCGTGAACGCGAGCTTGCGTTTGGCGACTTCGCGGGAATCTTGAAGTTTGAGCGTGCCTGCGGTCGCGTTGCGCGGATTGGCGAAGGCTTTTTCGCTTTGGGCGTTGAGAACCGCGAAATCGGTTTTCGTCATAAACACCTCGCCGCGAACCTCAAACTCGGCATTGAGCAAAGCGCGAGCGAGCGCGTTTGAACTTTCTTTTGCGCGAAGCGGAATCGTCGGAATGGTTTTCAGGTTCGGCGTGATGTCGTCGCCCATCGAGCCGTCGCCGCGCGTCGCGCCCTGAACGAAAAGCCCGTTGCGATAGACAAGACTCACCGCAACCCCGTCGAATTTGAGTTCGCACGAAAATTCAGGTTCGCCCAAGCCTTCGGCGCGCAAATCCTTTTGGACGCGCTCAACGAACTCTCGCAATTCGTCGGGCGAGTAAGTGTTCGAGAGCGACATCATTCGCTCCTTATGCTGAACGGTCGGAAACTCTTTGGTGATCGCGCCGCCAACGCGCTGACTTGGCGAATCGGGCGTAACGAGGTCGGGAAATGCTTTCTCGATGGCGAGAAGTCTCTCCAACAATTTGTCGAACTCGTAATCGGAAATCATTGGCTCGGCAAGGACGTAGTAAGCGTAGTTGTGCCGCTCGATTTCCTCGCGCAATTTTTTGAGTTCGATTTCGGCTTGGGATTTCGTCATTGATGGAAGCGACTAAACGGCGGAAAAATACGCATTCGGTCGCGGATTCTGCGCGCCGTTCAAAACAACGCCGATTCTTTTCGTTGCGCGTTTCCTCCCTTGCGTTCCAAGCGCGTCATTTCTTCCTCGTCATTCCGCGAGCGCGTCGTTTCTTCCTTGTCATTCCGAGCGCAGCGAGGAATCCACAACGGATTGCGAATTGCGAATTTCGGATTGCGAATTGAACGCGCCTCGTTTCTCGCTCCTCAATTCTCGCTTCTCTGAAAACGAATTCTTCGCTCCGTTCAGAATGACTTTTTCATTGCGAGTTTCTTCCCTGTCATTCCAAGCAGAAATTTTGTCGGCATCTCTTTTTGTCATTCCGCGAGCGCGTCGTTTCTTCCTTGTCATTCCGAGTGCAGCGAGGACTCCACAACGGATTGCGAATTGCGAATTTCGGATTGCGAATTGAACGCGCCTCGTTTCTCGCTCCTCAATTCTCGCTCCTCGCTTCTCTCCAATGGATTCTTCACTTCGCTTCGCTCCGTTCAGAATGACTTTTTCATTGCGAGTTTCTTCCCTGTCATTCCAAGCAGAAATTTTGTTGGCATCTCTTTTTGTCATTCCGAGCGCGTCGTTTCTTCCTTGTCATTCCGCGCGCAGCGAGGAATCCGCGAATTGCGAATCGCGGGCTGTGAATGACGAATGAAATTGCTTGCTCGAAGCGCGTAACGAAAAAGGAAAAGCGAAGGCGGATAACCTTCGCTTTGAAAATTTGCGAGTCCAGAAATAGAAGGCGCGTTAGCCTGCCGCTTCGGCTTCGACTTCAAGTTTGAGTTTGGCGACGACGTCGGAGTAAAGTTTGATGGAGACCTCGTGCTTGCCGACTTGCTTGATGGGCGGATCGATCGTGATTTGCTTGCGATCGATTTCGAAGCCTTTGTCTTTCAACTTGTCGGCGATCATTTGCGTCGTGATGGCGCCGTAGAGCCGACCTTCTTCGCCCGCTTTGGCTTTGACGTTGAGGAGCAGGCGTTCAAGCGATTCCGCCAGTTCGCGGGCGGCTTTGCGCTCGCGCTCGATTTTGAAGGCTTTTTGCTTCTTTTCCTCCTCAATGGCTTTGAGCATTCCTTCGGTGGCGCGCACCGCCAAGCCCCGCGGAATGAGGTAGTTGCGAGCGTATCCGTCTTTGACCGTTACGACGTCGCCGATGTCGCCCAACTTTTCAACCTCTTTTTTCAAGATGACTTTCATAACGAGCGGTTCTTTCAAGGATTAACGAATTTCTTCGGAAACGAATGGAATGATCGCCAAGTGCCGCGCCCACTTGATTGACTTAGTGAGCAGGTTTTGCTCTTTTGCGGAAAGCCCCGTGATGCGACGAGGAATGATTTTGCCTTGCTCGTTGATGAAGCGGCGAAGTTTGCGGTCGTCTCGATAGTCAAAGAAGACGACTTGATTTTTTTGAGCCGCTTTGCGCTTTTTGGCTTGATGCGCCCGCGCGGATTGCTTCGTTTTTGCGTTGCCCTTTTGTTCAGCCATTGGTTTCGTCGGAGATAGCAAGGGCGGATCGTCGGATTGCCCGCGTCCGCCCATGTTGCGCGATTTGAGTTATTGTCCGTTGTTCGAAAGTTCGCCGTCGGTCGCCAAATACTTGTATTCGTAGAGGTCTTTGGTATTGACGTTGGATTCGTCGTTGGCTTCTTCGACGACGCTGACGTCTTCGTCGTTGCGGCGGCGTTTGTTGAGAAATTGAATGCGACGCGCTTTGATTTCGACGACCGTGCGCGTCGTGCCGTCTTGCAATTTCCAAGTGCGGCTTTGAAGTTCGCCATCGACGAGAACCGCGCTGCTCTTGTGCAGATTGTCGCGGCACGACTCGGCGAGCTTGTTCCACGCCACGATTCCGACGTAGCAGACGTCTTCCTGCCACTCGTTGTTGCTGTCGCGGAATCGTCGGTTGCACGCGATGGTGAAATTTACCACCGGCGTTCCCGTCGTGGTTTGTCTGAAAATCGGGTCTTTGGTAAGATTGCCAGCGATGACCACGCTGTTGATCTCTGGCATTTTTAGGTCTGCCATATCATCCTCCAAGGATAAAGGTTTGCAAAGCTATCTATTAGCGTCAAGAAAAAAATCAAAGGACGGGCAATTACGCTTTCTCCGTCTCGGCTTGCGCCGACTGCGCGGATTGCGACGCGCCATACTTTGCGACGCGCTCGCGGATTTCCAGCAAGCGCTTGTCAAGCGTGATCGTCAAATAACGTATGATTTGCTCGTTCAGGCGATATTGACGTTCAAGCTCGGCGATGGCGGTCGGCGGCGCGACGAACTCGATGTGAACGTAATAACCAATTGCGCATTTGCCGATTTTGTAGGCGAGTTTCTTGCGACCGGGCTCGAGGATGTTCTTGATGCTGCCCCCAAGAGAAGCGATGAGAGATTTGACCTTTTCAACGACGGCTTGCGTGGTCTCGTCGTCCAAATTGCCATCAATGACGACCGTCGTTTCGTAGAGCTTGTTTTGCATTTTCGTTTTTGACAGGACGCATTTGATTCTGGTTGTTTCAAGCCCAAACGCCGACTTGGCTTGAAATCACCGCCCGCCAGCGCTGTCGGGCGGAATCACAAAAGGATTGCAAAAATAGAGCGCGCGTTTCGCATTTCCAAATTTTCCGACCGACGTCGCAAATGCGAAGAACGATGACGGTTGAATCGCTCGATGGCAAAAAAAGAGCGACGAGATCGCGCTCGTCGCTCTTGCAGTCCATCGGAAATCGGTTGAGATTTTACTTTTTCTTCGACGCGGGCGCGGCGGCGGCGAGCGTTTGCGTCAGCGCGTTGTAGGATTCGGTCGCTTTGTTGTAGGAGCTGACCAAGTTGTCGACGTCGCTCTTCATAGACTCGCGCTCTTTCTTGATGGTTTCCATCGCTTTTTTGAGTTCGTCGAGCGACATTTTCTTGGCGGCTTCGGCGGCGAGTTTCTTTTCGTTTTCGAGAAGTTGGCTATGTTTTTTCGCCATCGCATCGTAATCCGCCATCATTTTTTCATAGCCTTCCAAGACGGCTTTGGCTTTGGCTTTCACGCTATCCGCCGCTTTTGAGGCTTGAAGCGAATCGACATACTTCTTGATGTCCGCCAATTTGGCTTTGGCTTCTCCCGCCCATTTGTCGAGGTCAACGCCCAAATCGGACGAAGGGTTGAACTTCGTGGCGAGCGAGTCAAGCTCCTTCGCCATCTTGACGACTTCGGGATTCGGTCCGCAACCAATGGCGGCAACGCCCGCAACGACCAAAAGAACAAAGACGAGGTTTTTCATTGTCGAGAGATGGTTTATGGTTAAAGAAAAGTTGACTGCAAAACTCACATCGGCTTGATTTCGCCCTTGATGATTTTTTCGCGCAAGGCTTCGACGCGAGCGCGAACGCTATCGGGGATTAAACTTCGATTGACGTCGTTATACACGTAGTCCACGCCTTTTTCCGCCAAGCCCAAACTTTTGTGTCCGCCTTTGAACGTGCCGTTTTTGGCGGCGGCGATTTCGTTCAAGACGATTTCGTCGACGATTTTCACCATGCTGGTGAGCGTCAAAGTTTTGCCGTCGGGCGTTCTGCCTTCGTTTTCTTGGTTCATATCCACGCCGATGACGTAACGCATTTTCTCGCGCGCCGCTTCGAAAACGCCCAAGCCCGTGATGCCCGAAGCGTGATAGATGATGTCGGCGCCTTTGTCGTATTGCGAAAGCGCCAATTCTTTGCCTTTGGCGGGATTTTTGAAGCCTTCGCCCGTCAAGCCCGCGTAGCCGACGAGCACTTTGATGTCGGGACGCGCGTATTTCGCGCCGTTTTCGTAGCCCTTTTGGAACTTGCGAATCAAGGGCGAGTCCATTCCGCCGACGAATCCAATCGTGCCCGTTTTGCTCACCATCGCCGCCAGCGCGCCGACGAGGAACGAGCCTTCTTCTTCTCGGAACGTGATGGCGGCAAGGTTGTCGGGAATGGGTTTCGTCGGGTCGACGGAGTAGTCGATGCAGACGTATTTTTTGTTTGGAAATTCCTTTGCGACGGCGGTGATGTCGTCGGTGAAGATGAAGCCCGCGCCGATGATGATTTGCACGTCGCTTTGCGAAGAGAGTTGTCGGAGCGCGGCTTCGCGGTCGGCGCCTTCTCCGGGCTCGATGTATTCGAAGCCAACGCCGTATCGCTCTTTTGCCATTTCCACGCCGCGAAACGCCGCGTCGTTGAAGGACTTGTCGCCCCGCCCGCCAATGTCGAACACAAGCCCCGACTTGAATGCCGCTTTTTGCCCCTCTTCTTTCGGCGCGCAACCGATTGCCGCGAGGCACAAAAAAATCGCCGCAGCTAATTTCAAGCGAGTCAAACGAGCAGGCATCTTGCGCAGCGGATTAAGTTTGGCGTTCCGATGGCGGATTCGGAAAGTTCTTCTTGGCTAAAACGATCGCGCCGATGATGGCGAGCAAGAGCAAAACGGAAACGATTTCAAACGGAAAGAGAAAATTCGTGATGAGTTCGCGTCCGATGTTTTTCGCCGCGCCGATTTCGGAGGGCGGAATCGCGGGCGTTTTTTCGGGCAACTGAATTTTCATTCCCAACACGTAGAGAAGCTCGACGAGCAACGCGCCGCCAAGCAAAACGCCAAACCCTTTTTGCAAATCGAATTTTTCCGTCAAGGCGCGTTCATCGTCCAAGTTCAGCAGCATAATCGTGAAAAGAAAGAGCACCATAATCGCGCCCGCATAAACGATGACTTGCACGACGGCGATGAACTGCGCTTCCAGCAACAAATAAATGCCGCCGAGCGCAAAGAAATTCAAGATGAGAAATAGCGCGCTCGAAACGGGATTTTTCGCCCAAACCGTCCCGACGGAACTTGCGATAATCAACGCGCCCAAGAACAAAAACAGGGCGAAAGAGATGGTTTCCATTCGCAGAGTTTTTTGGAAGGCGATTCGGTTTCGTTAAGACGGGCGCGAATTTACGAAATGTTTTCAAGTTTTTTGCCTGACGCGGCAACAAAGCTTCGCAATTCCCGGATTCCTCGCTGCGCTCGGAATGACGAGGAAGAAGGGAAAAGACTCGATGTCATTCTGAACGGGGCGAAGCGAAGAATCCATTTTCAGAGAAGCGAGAATTGAGGAGCGAGAAACGAGGCGCGTTCGATTCGCAATCCGAAATTCGCAATTCGCAATCCGTTGTGGATTCCTCGCTGCGCTCGGAATGACAAGAAGAAGCGCGCGGCAAAAGAAGAGGCGAATCAATCGCGAGCGTCAATCGTCGCTTTCGTCGTTGGATTGCGCGTTTGAATCGGCGTCGTTTTTGCCTTTGCGTTTGCCTTGTCGTTCCCGCCACTTCGGGTCGAAGAGCGCGTTGTTTGAAAGGTCGATGTCGGGCAATTTTTTGTCGGGGTCGATTTCCACGCCCACGATGCGCTCGTGAGACCAGATGGGCGCCACAAACAGATTGCCTTGAAGCCAGATTTCGACGGGCAATTTTCGACGCTCTTTCGTTCCGTCGGCGTAAGTGATCTCCATCTCGACGGGCATCGCCATCTCTTTGCGATTGGTCAGAAACACGCGGTTATAGACTTGGTCGAGCGAATCCAACGAGTGAACGGAATCGACGGCTTGGTCGAGCAGAGAAGTCGTGTAGAACCAGCCCCGCCAGAACCACGAGAGGTCTTCGCCCGATGCGTCTTCCATCGTTCTGAAAAAATCTTCGGGCGTGGGGTGTTTGTATTTCCAGCGCTCGATGTAGGTTCGGAAGGCGAAATCGAAGCGCTCTTCGCCCAGGACGACTTCTCGGAGCGCCACGAGCGCCGCCGCCGTTTTGGCGTAAGCGTTTTGACCGAGATCGAGAATCGCGTGTGGGTGCGTCATAATGGGCTGATGTTCGGGCGAGCGCATATACGGCACGATGTCGCGCCCCTCGCCGCGTCGCGCCTTGCGAGCGGGATATTTTTCCTTTTCGCCGTAGTAGCAAATAAACGAGTTTAAGCCTTCATCGAGCCAAGCGTGCCGACGCTCGTTGTTTTGAACGATCATCGGAAACCACGTGTGCCCAACTTCGTGAAGCGTTACCGCAAAGAGACGAAAATCGTTGTATCGCTCGCGGCAAAAAATCATCATCGGATATTCCATTCCCCCAGGCACCGCGCCATTGACGTTAATCATCGTCGGATACGGATACGGAAACCACTTTTCCGAAAACTCTTTGAGCGAGAAGCGGACGTATTGCGTCGATTCTTTCCACATCGTTTGCGCTTCGACGGGATAGAGCGATTGCGCCAAAACGCCGTTCCACTGCGCCGCGTCCCAGATGAACGCGCCCGACGAAGCGAAGGCGAAATCGCGCACGTTGTCGGCTTTGTAATGCCAAACGAGTTCGCCCGTTTGTTTGGGTCGCGTAAAGAATTTTCCGACCTCTTCGCGCGAAATGATCATCACCGTCGAGTCGCTCTTTGCCGCTCTCGCCAATCGCTCGCGGAGAATGGGCGTGAGGACTTCGCTCGGATTTTGAAGCGTTCCCGTCGCCAAGCAAATGTGATTGGCGGGCACGGTCAGTTTCACGTCAAACGAGCCGTATTCCGTATAGAACTCGCCCGCGCCGAGATATTGGTCGGTGTTCCAGCCCGAAACGTCGTCATAGACGCACATTCTTGGATACCATTGCGCGATTTGATAGATCCAACCTTGCTGACATTGTTCTCGTCCCATTCGTCCCGTGAAGGGAATCGCAAACGACCAATCAATCTCGATGTCGACTTGACTTTGGGGAGCGAGGGGTTCGGGCAAATCAATCCGCATCATCGTGTCGTTGATTTTGTAGGGAGCGGCGACTTTGGGTTTTCGCGCGCTCGCGGTTCGCTTGCCTTTGCGAATCGTTTGGCGCATGGCGACCTCGACGCGAGAAATGGCGATGCCGCCGTCGAATTCGGGCGAGCGAAACAGCGAGGGTTCGGTCGGGTCGTCGGCTTGCTTGATGAGGCGCGGGCGCATTTTGGGGTTTGAAAGATTTTGGTCGAGCTGCACCCAAACGTAGCGGAGCGTGTCGGGCGAAAAGTTCGTGTAGGTGATGATTTCCGAGCCAGTCAAGACGTGTTCGAGCGTATCGAGCCGCGCTTGAATGACGTAATCGGCGCGATTTTGCCAATACAGATGCGACGGCGCGCCCGAAGCCGTCCGATACGGCGAGAGCGTCCAATCGAGCCGACGAAAAACGGATTCGTTGTGGAGCGGCGCGCGCTTTGCGCCGATTTGAATCGGCTCCAAGACCACATCGGCAGTGGAGTCGGGATTCGTTTTGTGGTCGTTGAGAGCGGCGTTGGGCGAGGAGCAGGCTGAAAGGGCGAGGAGCGAGAAGAACGCAAAGACGGTTTTTGAAAGCGTTTGCATGTCGGAACGGTTTGGTTTGAGTTCAACCCGCGACGGATTCGGGTCGTCGGCGCGAAGGTCGTTTCAAGTCGGGCGCGATTACGCCGAAACGACCTCTCCGATGCGCCAGAATTTCTCGCCAATCGTGGTCAAGTGGGCGGCGATGCGATCGCATTCGGGTTGGGAGGCGATGATGACAAGCCCAATGCCCAAGTTGAACGCGCGTCGCATGTCGGCAAGCGGCACGTCTCCCTCCTTCTGAATCATCTCGAAAATTGGAGGCCACGACCAAGAATCCCAATCGATGTTGAGCGACAAGCCTTTTGGAATCACGCGCATCGCGTTGCCGACCAAGCCGCCGCCCGTGATGTGCGCGAGACCTTTTATTTCGAATCGCCGAAGCATTGGATAAATCGCGCGCAGGTAGGAGCGATGCACGGCGAGCAGGGCTTCGCCAATCGTCGCGCCGAGCGTTTCGGAGTATTCGTTGAGGCGACCTTGAAAGACCTTGCGCGCCAACGAATAGCCGTTGGTGTGCAAGCCCGTCGAGGCAAGTCCGATGAGCGCGTCGCCCGCCACGATGGACGCGCCCGAAACGATGTGGTCGCGCTCGACAACGCCGACGATCGCGCCCGCAAGGTCGAAATCTCGCTCGGCATAAACGCCCGGCATTTCCGCCGTCTCGCCGCCAATCAAGGCGCACTCGTTCTCGACGCAGGCTTTTGCCATTCCGCCAATGACCGCCACCGCGTCGTCGGGATTGAGTTTGCCGCAGGCGTAATAGTCCAAAAAGTAGAGGGGCTTTGCGCCGCAGACCAAAATGTCGTTGACGCAGTGATTGACGAGGCACTGCCCAACCGTGTCGTATTTGCCAAGCTCGACGGCGATTTTGAGCTTCGTGCCCACGCCGTCGACGCTACTGACCAACACGGGTCGCTTATACTCGAACAAATCCAACTCGAAAAATCCGCCAAACGCGCCAAGGTCGCCGACGACGCCTTTGGTGTAAGTTGGCTTGACGAGAGGTTTGATGCGTCGGACGACCTCTTCGCCCGCGTCGATGTCAACGCCCGCTTGCTTGTAATCCATCGATGAAAGCAAAGACGTTCAAACAGGCGCGAAGATAGCGCTTTTCGGCGCGATTAGAGCGCCATCAGTTTGAAGGTGTCTTTCGTGAGTTCGCGCAAGGTGAGAATGCGCTCGATGGGAAGCGTGATCGCGTCGAGGTCGGAAGAAATTTTCGTCGAGTCGGCTCTCGTGAAGAGGCAAAAGCCGTCTTCTATTCGGCTGACGATGTATCGAGATTTGGGCTTGATGCCGCACTCAATCAAGACGAGTTCGACTCGTTTGCCGAGCGCGCGATGAAGCGCGGTCTCGATGTCGTCGCTCGAAGACGGCGCAAACGAGAAGCTCAAAACGAAACCCAAGCAAAGCAAGAAGGCGAAGAATCGACGCATCATTGACGAATCGTGGTTAGAGTTTTCAGTCCCAAAGCATGTCGCTCAGTCGCAAACATGCGCAAAATGTTTTACAGAATCGTCAATTCAAGGTTAAGATTTCGCCGCAAAAATTGCAATTGACTGCCCGACGCATTAACTTAACGCGCTTCAAATTTGTTTCAAACGACGCATCAACGCAAACCTTCCAACTTAACTATGTCGGAGACGCTTCAAACTTCAAGCATCAACTTTGAACTCACGGAAAATCAAAAAATGATCGCGGAAACCGTGAGAAACTTTGCCGCGCGCGAACTGCCATTCAACGTCGTAATGAAATACGACGAGGAACAGCGTTTCCCGATCGAACTGGTGCGCAAGGTCGGCGAACTCGGCTTGCTTGGAATCATTTTCCCCGAAGAATACGGCGGCGCGGGCTTTGGATACTTGGAGTATGTAACGGCGATCGAGGAACTTGCCAAAGTCGACCCAAGCCTCGCCTTGACGGTGGCGGCGCATAATTCGCTCGGCACGAATCACATTTTTCAATTCGGAAGCGAGGAATTGAAGCGCAAATTCGTTCCGAAACTCGCCAGCGGCGAAATGCTCGCCGCATGGGCGCTCACCGAACCCAATTCGGGAAGCGACGCGGCGGGAATGCTCACCACCGCCGTTCAGGACGGCGACCACTGGGTTCTCAACGGCACGAAAAATTTTATCACCAACTCGCATAGCGCGGAAGTTTGCGTCGTGATGGCGATCACCGACCGCGAAAAAGGCAATCACGGCATTTCCGCGTTCCTCGTCGAAAAAGGCACGCCCGGCTTTTCGCCAAGCAAAAAAGAAAACAAGCTCGGCATGCGCGCCAGCGAAACGGGACAACTCGCCTTCGACAATTGCCGCATTCCTTACGGCAACTTGCTCGGCAACTTGAACGAAGGCTTCAAACAAGCGATGATGATTTTGGACGGCGGACGCATCTCGATCGCCGCGCTCTCGCTGGGCATCGCCGAAGGCGCGCTCGAAGCCAGCCTCAAATACGCCAAAGAACGCAAGCAGTTCGGCAAACCCATCGCCGATTTCCAAGCGATTCAGTTCAAGCTCGCCGACATGGCGACGGAAATCGAAGCCGCCAAAATGCTCACGTTCCGCGCCGCCGCGATGAAAGACGAAGGCAAAACCACGACGATGGAATCCTCGATGGCGAAGCTCTATGCGTCGGAAGTCGCCGTGAGAGTCTGCAACGAAGCCGTGCAAATTTTCGGCGGATACGGCTTCATCAAAGAGTTTCCCGCCGAGAAATTCTACCGCGACGTCAAACTCTGCACCATCGGCGAAGGCACGTCGGAAATTCAGCGCCTCGTCATCGCTCGCCAATTGATGAAGAAGTGAGCCAAACGGCGCGTGAAGACCGACAAACTCGTCTACTTGCTCTTTAAGCGACTGCCGCAAGGATTCTTCGCGCTCATTGGCAGAAATCCAAACGACGCGGAAAGGTATCTCTTCAAATCCGTTGAGATTAAAGAAACCGCGTTTCGTCTCGATGCGGTCTTTCTGCCAAAAGACGACGACGAAACCTACTTCGTCGAGGCGCAGTTCCAGCCAGACGACGCATTTTACGCTCGTTTTTTCGCCGAAATTTTCCTTTTTTTGAGGCAATATCCGACAAAAAAGTGGCGCGCCGTCGTCATTTACCCAACGAAAGCGATTGAATCGAGAGAATCCGACGCTTATTCCGTCTTGTTGGAATCAGCGCAAGTGAGGCGCGTCTACTTGGACGAATTGCCCGCCGACGCGAAAGGCGCGATTGGCGCGTTCCGTCTGCTCATCGAGCCTGAATCGACCGCACCCGCGTTGGCGCGAAATCTGGCGAGCGAAGGCAAAGACATTTTGGACGTCGTTCAGCAAATTCTCTTCTACAAGTTCAAAACGAAAAGTCGCAAGGAGATAATGAAAATGCTTGGCGTTGAAGAAGAAATTTTGCGCGAAACCAAAGCCTTCCAAGAAATTTTGGAAGAGGGCAGAGAAGAAATGCTAACGAAGACCGTGCCGATTTTGCGCGAGTTGGGTTTGAAAGACGAAGACATCGCGCGCAAGCTCGAAGTCCCAGTGGAAAAAGTCAAAGCCATCGCGCCTTGCAAGGAAAATTCCGTTTGACATCGCAACCATGCCGAAACTTTTGGAAATCAAAGACCTCAAAACCTATTTCAAGACCGACGATGGGGTCGCAAAAGCCGTTGATGGCGTCAGTTACAGCATCGACAAAAACGAGACGCTTGGTCTTGTCGGCGAGTCGGGCTGTGGCAAGTCGGTTACCGCGCTCTCGATTATGCGCTTGATTCCGCAACCGCCAGGTTTTTTCGCAGGCGGCGAAATTCTCTTCGACGGCAAAGATTTGCTCAAACTCTCCGAAGCCGAGATGCGCAAAATTCGCGGCAATCGCATCTCAATGATTTTCCAAGAGCCGATGACGTCGCTCAATCCCGTCTACACATGCGGCTCGCAAATCGCGGAGGCGATCGAATTGCATCAAGGGCTTTCCAAAAAAGACGCGCGCGACAAAGCGATCGAAATGCTCAAACTCGTCGGCATTCCCTCGCCCGAACAACGCTTTGGCGAATATCCGCATCAACTTTCGGGCGGAATGCGTCAGCGCGTGATGATTGCGATGGCGCTCTCGTGCAATCCCGCCTTCTTGCTCGCCGACGAACCCACGACCGCGCTCGACGTAACCGTGCAAGCGCAAATTTTGGAGCTGATTCAAAAGCTCCAAGAAGAACTCGGAATGGGCGTGATTATGATTACGCACGACTTGGGCGTGATCGCGGAAGTGAGCGACAACGTCGCCGTGATGTATGCCTCCAAAATCGTCGAATACGGTTCCGTTCATCAAATCTTCGAAAATCCGCTTCACCCCTACACGCAAGGCTTGATGAAGTCCATTCCGCGCATCGGCTCTCACGCCGAAAGGCTCAACGTGATTGAAGGCTCCGTGCCGCCATCGACGCGCTTCCCGAAGGGCTGCCACTTCTGCACCCGTTGCGAATTCGCCGACGACAAATGCTGGAACGAAAAACCCGACCTCGCGGAATACGAGACGGGACACGTGGCGGCATGCTGGAAAGTGGAAGAATTGACGAAGGCATAAGGCGCAACGAACCTAACCTTTTGCGAGCCTGTTGCGAGAGATGCTCAAAGAGCGTTTGACAAAATCTTTCACGTCGCCTTTCGCGGTCAGAATCTATCTCACGATTGGCGCGCTCGTCGCCTTCGCGTTCTTGCTCGACAAAGTCATTATGCCGCTTGTCGTCAAAGGCGGCGAAATCGTTCGAGTGCCCAACGTGATTGGAAAAACGTTCGAGGAAGCCGAGAGAATTTTGGCGGAAAGAAACCTGACCGCGATGCGCGGCTACGAGCGCTACGACGCGAAGCGACCGCTGGGAACGATTGTGTTTCAAAATCCAACGCCCAACTCGGAGGTCAAGGCGGGACGACACGTGTATCTTTCCATCAACGCGGCGAAAAAGCCCAACGCCCCAATGCCCGACCTCAAAGGCAGAACGCTCGGCGACGCGAAACTCACGCTGGAACGCTTGGGCTTGGAACTCCAAAGCGTCGACTACGCCGTCGTCTACAAGCGCGAAGAAGAAGGACTGGTCGTGGCGCAATCCGTGCCCGTCGGCGCGGTTCTCAAAGCGGGAACGAAAGTCTCGATTACGATTGGCAGATTGCCCGAAGACGCGGGGGTCAAGCAGGTCGACGTGCCCGACGTCGTTGGCAAAACGCTCGGCGAAGCCGAAAAAATTTTGATTGAAGCGGGCTTCTCGGCGGGCGAACCGCAATACAAATACTCCGCCTCTCTCATTCCCAACACCGTCGTTTCGCAGTCGCCGAAAGCGGGCGAAATGGCGCCCGTTGGCGCAACCATTCGACTCGTGGTCTCGACTCTTGACAAAGAAAAAGAAAAGTTCAAAGAAGCGCAGGAGCAGAATTAGCGCCGACGGAATCCGTTGGCGAGAGATTGAGTTCGCAACTCGCAGTCTGAAACTCGAAATCGCTCGCCAATTCCACGCTGACGCTCGGAAGAGAATCGCGGAACAAAACGTTGAGCAAAATGATAGAACGATGGATGACGCTCGCCTTGCGCGAAGCGGAAAAGGCGTTTGAAAAAAACGAAGCGCCCGTTGGCGCGGTGGTGCTCGATTCGAGCGGAATCGTCGTTGGACGCGGGTTCAATCAGATGGAAACGCTGAACGACGCGACCGCTCACGCCGAAATGATCGCGCTCACGGCGGCAATGGCGACGATGCGCTCGAAATATCTGCAAGATTGCACCCTCGTCGTAACGCTTGAACCTTGCCCAATGTGCGCAGGCGCCATCGTGCTCGCAAAAGTCGGGCGCGTCGTCTTCGGCAGTTACGACGCGAAAATGGGCGCGGCGGGCACGCTCTTCAACCTGCTCGATAGCCCAAAACTCAATCATCGCGCCGAAGTCATCGGCGGCGTGATGGAGGAAAAGACGACCGCGCTCCTGAAAGAATTTTTCGCCAAAGTCCGCTATGAACGAAACCTTCATCGCAACGGCGAGCGGTAAAGCCAATCCCGTTCTGCCGCTTCTTTCCGACGACGTTCTGCTCAACTGCATGCATTGCGGCTTGTGTTTGCCCACGTGCCCGACCTACAACCTCACGAACTTGGAGCGCCATTCGCCGCGCGGACGCATTCAACTGACGAGAGCGATTTTCGAAAACCAGCTCGACGACGCGAAGGAAATTCAAGACGTAAGCGAGGCGATAAACTCGTGTTTGGGCTGCTTGGCATGCGTTACGGCGTGTCCTGCGGGCGTGGATTACGAAACCATTTTTGAATCCGCCAAAAGCCGCGTGCAATCGCTCGAAAAGAAAACGCTCGCAAGCCTCGTCCGAGACGTGGCGATGAAAGAACTGTTTCCAAACCCCGCTCGCTTCAAAGCCGCCGCAAGAGTTCTGAATCTGCTTCAGCGATCGCCGCTCTCGAACAATCTGCCCGCGTCGCTCAAACGCGCTTGCGACCTTGCGCCCGAATTTTCAGAGCGCTTCTTCGACGAAACCTACAAGCCCGCGCCCGATGGCGAACCCGTCTTGTTCCTGTCGGGGTGCATAATGAACGTGGCGATGCCCGACATTCACTTCGACACGGCGACCGTGCTGAAAAAAGTCGGGGCGACGATTCGATTGCCAAAAACGCAAACCTGTTGCGGCGCGCTGCACGCGCACAATGGCTACTTGGACGAAGCGAAACAAATGGCGGAGCGAAACATCGGCGCCTTCGAAGAACTCGATGCGCCCATCGTTCTGAACTCCGCTGGATGCGGCGCGATGATGAAGCATTACCCGAAACTCTTTGAAGAAGGAAGTCCGTTGCGACGCAGAGCCGAAAGCGTCGCCAAGCGAGTCCGCGATTTGTCCGAATTTTTGGTCGAGCGAAAGTTCTCTCCAACGCGAAAAGTCAAGGCGAAAATCGCGTATCAAGACGCTTGTCATTTGGAGCACGGGCAGAAGATCAAAGCCGAGCCAAGAACGCTGTTGCGAAGCGCGTTTGCGGAAGTCGTCGAACTCAATTCGCCCGAATGTTGCGGCAGCGCGGGCATCTACAATCTCTTGCGACCCGACTGGTCGGAACGATTTTTGGCTCTGAAAATCGAGGCGATTAGAAAATCCAACGCGGATTACGTCGCAACGGCGAACCCAGGCTGTTTATTGCAATTGCGCTACGGTTTGAGGGAAGCGGGATTGAAAACGAAAGCGATTCACTTGGCGACGGCGTTGAAGATGGCGACGTAGCTCAAAGCGTTTTGGGGTTGCCGCGTTCTCGGCGCAATTTTTCCGCCATCTCTTCCGTGATGCCGTGCGTGATTTTGAAGCCGAAACGCTCTCTCAAAAAGTCCTCGACGCGCACCCACTTGTCGCCCATCTTGATTTTCCCCGACCATGCGCAAATCGTTACCATTTCTTCGAGTTGCTTGATTTTTTCGCTTTGCGCGGCGAGTTGCGCTTGTTTTTGCGCTTGCTCGACGGCGAACTGAATTTCAAGCGACTTGATTTTTTGATCCACATGCGCTCCAAACTGGCGCTGATGCTCTTCCATAAACTTCTTGTAGCAGTCGAGGGCTTGTTTGTAGTCGCCTTCCTGCTCGTAGACTTGCGCTAGAAAGCGATAAGCGTTGGGCAAGTAAGTTCGGAAATTGCGTTCTTCGGCAACGCTTGCGCTTTCCAAATAGCACGCTTTCGCTTTGTCAAGCTCGTTGCGCGAAAAGTAAATGTCCCCAAGGTTGACGAGCGCGGCGGAAAGCGCGCCGACGTTTTGAGAAGATTTTGCCGCGCGAATGGCGCGTTCAAGCCACTCGATCGCTTTCTCCTTTTCGTTCAGAGCCGAATAACACGTGCCGACATTAGCAAGACAATCCGCGACGCTATGTGCGTTGCCGAGCTTTTCTTGTTGGTCGAGCGCGTTGAGGTAGTACAAAAGAGCGTTTTGAGGATCTCGCTTGTAGAAGTAGCCCGAACCAATGTTCATCAGCGTAACGGCGATGGCGTAGCGTTTTTCGCCCAAAAGATGCCCGTCGGGCGCGGACGTCAGCAGCGAAAGCGCTTCTTGAAGCGTTTGAATGCCCTGGTCGAGTTGTTGCAAGACAATGTAGACGCAACCAATCGTTTTCAGCGCGTCGCCTTTTCCGAAATCGTCGTTGAGCGCGGAGAACAACTGATGCGCTTCTTGCGCTTTCTCAAACGCTTGGTCATACTGACCCAGTCGAAAATGCGCATGCGATTGCACGATCAGCGCGGTGGCGGTTCCCAAAGAATCCGCGATCGAGCGAGCGATCTTTTCCGCTTCTTGCGCAAGAGACAAAGATTCCTCTGGAACGTAGCGTTTCTCCTTTGCCGCGTCAATAAACTTCTGAATGCTCGCTTGGTCGAAGGAAAAAGCAGTCTCTCTGTTAGGCGAACAAGATGAAGAAGATGTCATGCCAAAGCGTTCAATGTCCAGTCAATCCCTACTGCGATTTGAAGTCCACGCCTTGCGATTGAGCGAGTTTCGTAACCAATTTCTCGATGATGGCGACGCGATCGACGCTATCGGCTTTGAGTTTGGTATAAACTTCCAAATAAGCTTTTTTGCGCTCGGCTTCGAAGGCGGCTAATCTCACTTCATACTCCGCGATCGCTTCGTCAATGCTCTTGGAAGCGGGCTTGTAAAATTTCGGACGGTCTCGATCCCAAATCGCGTCGCTTTCGCGCGCGACGAGTTCCGCGTAGCGAAACGTAATGTCAAACAGTTCGTTGATTTGCGTTCGCAATTCCTTCCATTCGTCTTGCGTTAAAACGGATTGTTGATGAGCGGTTTGCATTGGCGTGAGTTTGGTGAAAAAATTTGAGGCGGAAAATACATAAACGTCTCGCAAAAAAGAAAATCAACGAGAAAACGCGCGGAGCGCGAGCAAAGCGCAGGCGCCGACAAAAGCCAAGTCAAGATTCGGTTTAAGCGTTTGCGTTGAAAAAACTTCGTCGCAAAACAAAAGTGGGTAGCCCCCCTAACTAGGCTACCCACTGCGGCTGGAGAGAAGTGAATGAAGACTGTCAATTTAAACGTCAATTTTTATGCCAATGAACGACGGGAAAAGTTTTTCTTCAAAAACCGTTGATTTTCGCTATCATTGACGATTTTCAACGTCGCGCAAACGTTTTTTGCGGAGAAAATTCTTACCGCTCTGAACGTTTTTCTACGCATCGCAATGGCTCAAAAAACGACGCGCAAAGCCGCCTACGTCAAATCCATCTTGAATCGCAAGGCGCGATTCGAGTATGAAATTCTGGACGTGTACGAGGCGGGCATTGAACTCAAAGGCACGGAGGTCAAATCGATTCGGCAGGGCAAGGCGAGTTTGGACGAAAGTTTCGCCATCATTCATCGCGGGGAGGTTTTCTTAGAGAATATGCAAATCACGCCGTACGAACTCGGCACAGTGGAAAATCACGACCCGAAACGCTCGCGCAAATTGCTGTTGCATCGTGAAGAAATCGAGAAACTGCGCCTCAAAGTCTCCGAAAAAGGCTTGACGCTCATTCCGCTCAAACTTTACTTCAACGACAAGGGCAAGGCGAAAATCGAGCTGGCGCTCGCTCGCGGCAAGAAACTTCACGACAAGCGCGAAAGCATCAAGAAACGCGACATGGAGCGCGAACTGCGTCGCGGGGAAGATTAGCGCGCGACGAAAAGTCCAGCGCAGGCGTTTTCGCCGTCGCTTCGCGCTCGCTCGCCACGACGAGCGCGTCAAAGGCGACTTTACGGCGTGTTGCGGTAAATCATTCGCGGGTAGGGAATCGTCTCGCGGATGTGCTCCGTGCCGCAAATCCAAGCCACCGTGCGTTCCAAGCCAAGTCCGAAGCCCGAATGCGGCACGCTGCCGTATCGGCGCAAATCCAAGAACCATTGAAAGACGTCTTCGGGCAACTTTTCGCGGCGAATTCTCTCCAACAAGAGTTCCAAGTTGTCCTCGCGTTGACTGCCTCCGATGATTTCGCCATAGCCTTCGGGCGCGAGCATATCCATTGCCAAAACGACCTTTGGATTTTGAGGGTCGCGCTTCATATAGAACGCCTTGACTTCCGTCGGATAGTGGTGAATGATGCACGGCTTTTCAAAGCGTTTCATAATGGCTTCTTCTTGCGGCGCGCCGAAGTCTTCCCCCCACGGAAAATCGATTTGCGTTTCCGTTCCGTCCGCGTTTTTCTTGATGAGTTTGACGCCGTTTTCGTTCAGCCACTTGACCGCTTCGTCGTAGGAAAGGCGGTGAAACGGGCGCGTGATTTTTTCGAGCTTCGACGTGTCGCGCTCCAAAATTTTCAGTTCTTCTTTTCGGCGTTCCAACGCGCGTTGCACGATGTATTCGACGAACTCTTCCGCCAAGTCCATATTCATTTCGAGGTCGTAGTAAGCCATTTCAGGCTCGACCATCCAGAACTCCGTCAGGTGTCGGCGCGTCTTGGATTTTTCGGCGCGAAAGACGGGACCGAACACGTAGATCTTTCCAAACGCCATCGCGCTGGCTTCGCCGTAGAGTTGCCCCGATTGCGTCAGGTAGGCTTTGCCCAAATCGAAGTAATCGAGCTCGAAAAGCGTCGTCGTGCCTTCGGCGGCGTTGGGCGTGATGATGGGCGAATCGACGAGGGTGAAATCGCGCGCGTTGAAGAAATCCCGAATCGCGTTGATGACTTCGTGGCGGATTCGCATGATCGCCCATTGGCGTTTGGAGCGAAGCCAAAGATGTCGTCGGTCGGCGAGAAACTCAATGCCGTGTTCTTTCGGCGTAATCGGGTATTCTTCGGCGATTTGAACGATTTGCAAGTCGCTCACGTGCAGTTCGCAAACTCCTTCTTGCTTCGGGTGCTTGGCGACCGTTCCCGTTACGATGATGGAACTTTCCTGCGTGAGTTTTCCGAAATCTTCCCAAACCTTTTCGCTCACGTCTTTTTTGGAGACCACGCCTTGCACGATGCCCGTGCCGTCGCGCAGTTCGGGAAACATCAGTTTGCCCGACGAGCGAATGTTGTAGAGCCAACCTTTGATGGTTACGGTTTCTCCGACGCATTCGTTGAGATGCGAGATGTAGACGTGCTTTGCGGACATTTGAGACGAGATGAATTGAAGAGTTTACGCTTGCGGAGGCGGCGTCAGAATCGCATAGCGTCCCGCGAAGAGAAACATTAGGGCAAAGAGCGCGAGCAGAAGATTCAGGAGCGAGCCAAACGTGAAGAACGTGCCGTGAAAGACCATCGCGTCGACGAAACGATTGCCCGCGACGAGAAGCGTCACGTAGAACCCCGCTCGATACGGCGTTTCCGAAAGGCGAATCGTGCCGACGGCGCAAAGCGCTTCGAGCGCGCCGACTCCCGCCAGCATCAGAGACGAGAGTTTCGCCTTGTCCAAATCGATGTCCTTGAATCGTTCCGCCAAGAACGCTTCGTCGCGCAAGAGGACATATGCGCCTTCAATCACGCACGCCGAACCCATGATGCCCATAATGAGCGAGGCGAAGAAAATCGCGCCAAGCGACTTTTTGCGAATGATGGCTTGCGCTTCGGGCGAAAGATCTTCAAAGCGTTTGCGCTTCGGTTCCGACATTATGCCGTGGCTTTTTTGAGCGGTTTGGGCTTGGAAGGTTTCGTCGCTTTTCCGTTTTGATTCTTTTTCAGCAAGGCTTTCGCGTCGTTCAAACGCTCGACCGCCGTGATGATGGCGCGCTCGGCGACGAAGAAATCGTGCCAGCCGAAACTCTCGACGTGCTTGCCTTCGAGTTGCTTGTAGACCGTGAAGAAATGCTCGATTTCGCTCGGCAGATGCGGCGGCAGGTCGGCGAGTTTGCGGACGTTGTTGTAAATCGGGTCGTTGACGGGCACGGAAAGCACTTTGTCGTCGATGCCCTTGTCGTCGCGCATTTTGAGCAAGCCGACGGGGCGCACTTCAATCAGGCAACCCGTGAAGGTCGCGCCATGCGTCATCACCATCACATCGAGCGGGTCGCCGTCCTCGGCAAGCGTGTTCGGAATGAAACCGTAGGCGGTCGGATAATGCACCGACGCATACAAAACGCGATCGAGCTTGAAAACGCCAAGTTCAGGGTCGTATTCGTATTTGTTTCTCTCGCCTTTGGGAACTTCAATGACGGCGTTGACCTCTTTCGGAACTCGCTTTCCGACGGGCAGCGATTTGTAATCGAGCATTGCGACGGTTCGTTTGACGATTGCGAAAGGAACGAAAAACTCTGCGTCGTGGCAGAGTTTGAAACTGCGTTACTTCGACTTCTTTTTGCTTTTCGCTTGCTCCATCGCGGCTTTGCGCTTGGCTTTCATTCGGGCGATGGCTTTGCGATGCTTTTTGGCGACGAGCTTGTCTTTCTTGTTCATTGCGAGAAAGAAAGGTTGAAACGTTGAGCGGCAATGATACGAATTTTCTTCTGAATTCGCAGCGACGCGGCGGCAAGGGGTTGCGACGTGTCCAAGCGCGCGCAAGGAATCCTCGCATTGCGAATTGCGGAGTTCGGATTGGGATTGCGAATTGCGCTTCCGCGATTCTCAATTCTCGCTCCTCGCTTCTCTCGAATGGAATGACGTTGCTTCTTCGTCGTTATTCCGAGCCAAAGCGCTGGCGAGCGTTTCTTCTTGCCATTCCGAGCGAAGCGATGGCGAATGCCGATTTTTCAAGCGCGTTGGAGACTGGCGTCGTCTCTGCGATTGGGAGCGTTCTTGGAAAGCGTTTGCGTATATTTGCGCCCTTTGAAAAAAGCTGCGACATGAGACTGACCGAAATCATTTCGGACAAACACATCGCGTTGGGAATGGAAGCCAAGTCCAAAGGCGACGTGATTGACAAGATGTTAACCCTAATTTCATCGCACCCCAGCGTTGCGGATGCGGGCAAGTTGCGAGACGACGTGTGGAAGCGCGAAAAGGAAATGTCGACGGGAATCGGAAAAAAGGTCGCTTTGCCGCACGCCAAAACCAACGCGGTCGGCGCGCCAGTTCTCGCCTTCGCCACGCTGAAAAAAGCCGTCGAGTTTGAATCGATTGATGGCGAGCCGGTCAACATCGTGTTTCTTCTCGCCACGCCCGAAGCGATGCTTACCCAACATCTCAAACTGTTGAGCCGCATCTCGCGCCTCGTCGCCGCCGAAGCCGTCCGCGAAAAGCTCGTTGCCGCAAAGGAAGTCTCGGAGGTCGTCGAGCTCTTCAAAGAAGAGGAAAAAGTTTATCCCGACATTTGAACGCGCAAAGTTCCAAGCCTGCCATCCATGAAATTCCAGAGCGTCACGGGCACGAAAGATTTGCTCCCGTCTGAATCTTTCCTTTGGCAACGCATCGAGAACGTGGCGCGAAGCGTCTTCGAGCGATTTGGTTACGCCGAAATTCGCACGCCGGTTTTCGAAGACACCAACCTCTTTCTGCGCGGCATCGGCGAGACGACCGACATCGTGGGCAAGGAAATGTACACCTTCAAGCCATCGCCCGATAGCGACGAATCGCTCACGCTTCGCCCCGAAATGACCGCCAGCGTGATGCGCGCCTATCTGCAACACGGGCTTGGCGGACAGTTTCCCGTCGTCAAGGTTTATTACATCGCCGAACTGTTCCGAAAAGAGCGTCCGCAAAAAGGGCGGTATCGTCAGTTTTGGCAATTGGGCGCGGAATGCATTGGCAGCGCGCTCCCCGAATCCGACGCGGAAATGATCGCGATGATGATGATGATCTACGACGAACTTGGCGTAACAAACGCAACGCTGAAGCTCAACAGCCTCGGCGACGCGGAAACGCGAACGCGCTACCGAGCCGCCTTGCGCGACTACCTGCGACCCCATTACGAAAGGCTCGATGCCGTCTCGAAAGAACGCTTCGAAAAAAATCCGCTTCGCATTTTGGATTCCAAAAATCCCGATCTGCAAGAAATCATCGCGGGCGCGCCGCGCATCTTGGACTACCTCGACGAAGAATCCAACGCGCATTTCGAAGCCGTCAGAACCTACCTCGATGAGCTTGGAATCGCATACTCGATCGACCATCGGCTCGTGAGAGGATTGGATTACTACTCGCGCACGGCGTTTGAACTCGTCAGCGCCGATCTGGGCGCGCAAGACGCGCTCGGCGGCGGCGGTCGCTACGACGGACTTGCCGAACAACTCGGCTCGCCCAAACCCATTCCCGCCGTCGGCTTCGCTTCGGGCATTGAGCGGCTTTGGCTTGCGATGGAACGAGCAAACCTCTTGCGAAACATTCCGCAGAAAAAGCCCGACGTGATGCTCGTGGCGCAATCGACCAAAGCGCAAACTTGGATTATGAAAACCGCAAACGAATGGCGACGCAAAGGACTCGTGGTGGAGGTCGATTTGCTCCGACGAAGTCTCAAAGCCCAAATGCGCGAAGCCAATCGCTTGGGCGCGAAGTTCGCCGTCATCGCGGGCGAAAGCGAATTGCAAACGAGAAAATTCCAACTCAAAAATTTGCGCTCGTCGGAACAAACGGAGGTCGAGGAAGAGCGCCTGTTCGATGCCATCAAAGCGCAAGTCGTTGAAAGCCTCTGACCCCGAAATCGACTCGCTTTCCGAACCGTCGCGCATCGCTCCAAGCGAAAGCGCGCGAGCGTCTTGCGTTTGTCATTCGGAGCGAAGCGAGGAATCCACAAAGATTGCGAATTGAACGCTCGCGCTTCTCTGAAATGGATTCTTCGCTCCGTTCAGAACGACATTGCCTTTTCCGTCATTCAAGTCTCGTTCTTGTTCGCTATCAAGCCGAAAAGCCTTGTCATTTCGAGCGCAAGCGAGGAACCCAGAAGAATTGTCAACCGCGCTTAATGAAAAAATCCGACAAATGCAAGTTGACAGAAGCGGATTTGAGACTTAATTTCTGCGCATCGCAACTTGAAGCGCATCACAAAACGAAGCAAAGGTGTATCCCGAACTTTTCTCAATTGGACCGTTCAAGTTCCACAGTTTTGGCGCGATGCTCGCGCTGGCGTTTCTGGTTGCGAACTACCTGCTCACGAAAGAAATCGAGCGCAAGCGCATCTACCCCGACGTGAGTTCCGCCGTAACGCTTCTCTCCATCGTGCTTGGCGTGGCAGGCTCGAAACTGTTCCACCTGATTGAAAATTTCGATCGCTTCTTGCGCAATCCGATTGGCGAAGCGTTCAGCGCGGGCGGCTTGACGTTCTACGGCGGCTTGATTCTCGCCACGCTTGGAAACATCGTCTATCTGCGCTCGCAGAACATTCCGCCGCTACGCTTTATGGACGCCGCCGCCCCATCGCTGATGATAGGATACGGAATCGGGCGAATTGGTTGTTTGCTTGCGGGCGACGGGTGCTACGGCGAACCGTGCAAGTTGCCTTGGGCGATGACCTTTCCAAACGGCTACGTTCCGACGCTCTCGTCCGAAAACCCCGAACTGACGATGCGTTTCAGACAACTCTTTCCAAACGAGCCTGTTCCGACCGACATTCCCGTTCACCCAACGCCGATTTACGAGTTTCTCTACTCGATGCTCTTCTTTGCGATTTTGTGGAAACTTCGGCTCGCGCCGCGTCCGATGGGTTGGCTGTTCTTCGTCTATTTGATTTTGCAAGCCGTCGGGCGATTTCTCGTGGAGTTCATTCGGCTCAATCCGCCCGTGCTGTTTGGACTTTCGGAAGCGCAGGCGATCGCGCTCGCAATGACGCTCATCGGAGCGTTTGGATTGTGGCGCGTTTCCAAAGAGCCAATCGACGCGCCGCCAAAAGAACAGGGGAACCCGAAAAGCGCGATGGCGGAAAAGCGCAAGAAAGAGCGCGCAAGCAAAGTGCTCTGACGCGCGGAACGAAAGCGATGAACGGCGCGGCAAAAACGCTTTTGCAAAACAGCGGCTTAAAACATTCAAATGCCCTAACAAATGGTGTTGGTTGAAATTTTCTCGAAAGACAATTGCTGTCTCTGCGACGAAGCCAAGAGCGTTTTGCTCAAAGTGCAGAAAGAAATCCCGTTCGAACTGCAAGAAATCAAAATTCAAGACGACGAAAATTTGATGCGGGAATACGGCGCGAAGATTCCCGTCGTCTTCATCAACGGGCGAATGGCGTTCAAGTATCACGTCTACGAACTCGAGCTCAAAGAGAAACTGCGACGAGCGGGCGCGCTGACGGCGCAATGACGAAACCGCGAAAATTTCCAACGTAAAAAACCGGGCGGCTTGCCAAATCGGATATGCAATCAACGCCGAAGTATATCGCCATCGAAGGCGTCATCGGGGTCGGAAAAACGACCCTTGCGATGTTGCTTGGCAAAAAGCTGAACGCGCGCGTCGTGCTGGAAGAATTCGAGGACAATCCGTTCTTGGAACGCTTCTACGAAAATCCCGAGCGCTATGCCTTTCAAACGCAGATGGCGTTTCTGACAAGCCGCTACAAACAGCAACAACAACTGCGAAACTTCGACCTGTTTCACGACTACCTCGTCAGCGACTACATTTTCGACAAGGATCGAATCTTCGCCTATTTGAACTTGCAAGACGACGAACTGCGGCTCTACGAATCCATCGTGAATTTTATGGACAAATCCATCACGACGCCCGATTTGGTCGTCTACTTGCAGTCGTCGCCCGAACGCTTGATGGAAAACATCAAAAAGCGAAACCGCCCCGTCGAGCGCGGCATCAAAGAGGCTTACATTCGAGACTTGCACGACGCCTACAACTACTACTTCTTTCGTTACAAGAAAACGCCGCTTCTCATCGTCAACGTGACGGAATTGGATTTCGCCAACAGCGCGGAAGACTTCGAACTGCTCTACGACCTCATCTGCAACAAGCCTCACGCGGGAACGGAATACTTCGCGCCCGAAAAACGCAGAACGCTCATTTAGTCAATCCCTCTTTCGTTGTCATTCCGAGCGCCAGCGAGGAATCCACGACGGATTGCGAATTGAGCGTCTGCGATTCTCCATTCCCGCTCCTCAATTCTCGCTTCTCTGAAAATAATGGATTCTTCGCTCCGCTTCGCTTCGTTCAGAATGACGAAAAGCGATGCGCGCGCGCGTTCAGAATGATATTGCCTCTTGTTGTCGTTCCGAGCAAAAAATTCATCTTGTCATTCCGAGCGCCAGCGAGGGAACCACGAAGCGCTTGTGAATCGCGGCTATTTGATTTTGCCAACGCAACCCATACTTTTGACCAAAAGCAAGAAAGGAGACGACGATGATTCGCTTTTTGATTCTTATCGCGCTCGGATATTTGTTTTACCTTCTCATCAGGTTCATCGCTCGCGCGTTGAGCGCGCCAAATCAACCGACCTACATCTATCGAGAAACAAAGTCCGACCTGCGCGGCGGGGAGGTCAGAGAAGCCGATTTCAAGGAAGTCGAAAGCAAATTGCGCGACGGGAAATAATGCGCAATCTCGCCCAGGAGACTTTCCTCATTTCAATGGCGCGGGCGTTTTCGCCACAAAGGCAAAAACGGGGTGAAGGTTCAAAAACGAAGCAAAAACGCTCGCCGCGAGTTTTGCGGGCGACGCATCTTTTCTTATCTTTGCCGCCCTTTGAGAATTTTAAGACGATTTTGCAAAGTTCGGAATGTTCGAAACGCTCAGCGACAAACTCGATTCCGCTCTGAGAAAACTGTCGGGACAAGCGCGGATCAACGAGGTTAACGTCGGCAACGCGCTGCGCGACATCAAGCGCGCTTTGCTCGATGCGGACGTCAACTACGCCGTCGTCAAAAACTTCATCGAGCAAGTTCGCAAAAAGGCGCTCGGCGCGGAGGTCATCAAGAGCGTTACGCCCTCGCAGATGATCGTCAAGATCGTCTTCGATGAAATCAAAGAATTGCTGGGCGGCGAGCAGGTCGACTTGAATCTCAAAACCAATCGCATTCCCGCCGTGATTATGGTGGCGGGCTTGCAAGGGTCGGGCAAAACGACCTTCTCGGCGAAACTCGCGCTGCATCTCAAAAAACGCGGTCGCAATCCGCTCCTCGTCGCCGCCGACGTCTATCGCCCCGCCGCCATCGATCAACTCAAAACGCTTGGCGCGCAAATCGACGTCCCCGTTTTTTCCATCGAAGAAAACGACGCCATCAAAGCCGCCAAGCAAGGCGTTGAATACGCCAAGCAAAACGCGCGCGACATCGCCATCATCGACACCGCGGGTCGACTGCAAATCGATGAGGAAATGATGCAAGAAGCCGAGACGCTCAAAAAGTCGCTCCACCCCGAAGAAATTTTGTTCGTGGTCGACGCGATGATTGGGCAGGAAGCCGTCAATACGGCAAAAGCCTTCAACGAGCGATTGGACTTCGACGGCATCGTTCTGACCAAAATGGACGGCGATGCGCGCGGCGGCGCGGCGCTTTCCATCAAAAGCGTCGTTCAAAAACCCATCAAGTTCGTCAGCAGCGGCGAAAAGGTCGACGACCTCGACATTTTCTACCCCGACCGAATGGCGCAACGCATTCTCGGAATGGGCGACATCGTCAGTTTCGTAGAACGCGCGCAAGAACGGCTCGACCTCAAAAAGACCGAAGAACTCCAAAAGAAACTCCTCCAAAACGACTTCAACCTCGAAGATTTCTACGCGCAAATCCAAGAGATTAAAAAAATGGGGTCGTTGCAAAGCCTCATCTCAATGATTCCGGGAATGAACAAAATGATTCCTTCCGACCAAATCAACGAGAAGGAGTTAAAGCGCGTGGAAGCCATCATCTGCTCTATGACGAAAGAAGAACGCCGCAAGCCCGAAATCATCAACGGCAGCCGACGTTTGCGCATCGCCAAAGGAAGCGGCACGACGGTTCAGGAAGTCAATAGCCTCCTGAAACAATTTGCCGAAATGAAAAAGATGATGAAATCGCTCACCAAGCTCGACAAAGCGGGACGGCGCATCACCGCCGAGAACATTCCCTTGCATCGATTGGCGACGCGACGATGAACGGCAAATGAGTTTCATTTCAACCACTTAACTCGCTTAACGCAAACTCGTTACGGCATTGGTCAAGATTAGATTGAGACGCACGGGCAGAAAGAAACTGCCGATTTATCAAATCGTAGCGACTGATTCTCGCGCTCGGCGCGACGGCGCGTTCTTGGAAGTTTTGGGACAATACTCGCCCAAAGCGCGTCCGCACAAGGTTACGCTCAAAGAAGACCGCGTCGCCTATTGGCTCAGCGTTGGCGCGCAGCCAACCGACACGGCGCGCAGTCTGATTCGCGGCACGGGGCTTTTGTATCGCCTCTACCTCAAAAAGAAAGGCAAGAGCGAAGAGGAAATCAACGCGGCGATGCAAAAATGGGAAGAAATTCGCAACGCTCGCCTTGCGCGCAATCTCGAACGCAAAGCCCGTCGCCGAAAAGCCAAGAAGGAAGCCGAAGCCAAGAAAGAAGAATCGGCTTCGTAACGCCAACCCCTAACGGCGCGCGATGCTCGAGGTCGGGCGAATCGTCAAAACCAGAGGCTTGAAAGGAGAAGTCAAAGCGACGCTTTCAACCGACTTCCCCGAAAGACTCAAAAAGCGCAAAAAACTTTGGATTGGAAAAACGCCCGACGACATCGTTCAGATCGAGGTCAAGTCCGTCGTCGTCGCGCCAACTTTCGCGCTCTATCGCTTCGTCGGCGTTGAAACGCCCGAACAAGCGGAAAAATTGGTGGGCAAGCGGTTGTTCGTCAGCGAAAACGACCTGCCAAAACTGTCGGGCGACGTCGCATACATTCACGAACTCATCGGGCTGATGGTTCTCGCCGACGAAAAACCCATCGGCAAACTCGTCGATGTGTTCAAAGCGCCCGCAAACGACGTGTATGTGATTGCGCTCGATGGCGAAAACGAGAAACGAATTTTGATGCCTGCGGTCGCGGAATTCATTGAGGAAGTAAACTTGACCAACGGTTTCGTGAAAGTCAAACGATACGAGGAGTTTCTGTGATGCGCATCGATGTGCTCTCCGTGATGCCGCAATATCTGAAAAGTCCGCTCGAAAACGGCATCGTTAGGATTGCGAAGGAAAAAGGGCTGTTGGAAGTCGTGGTTCACAACTTGCACGATTACGGGCTTGGAAAGTATCGGCAAGTCGACGACGCGCCCTTTGGCGGCGGCGCGGGAATGGTCTTGAAGCCCGAACCGATTTTCGCTTGCGTCGAGAAATTGAAGCGAGAGCGCGACTACGACGAGGTGATTTTTCTAACGCCCGATGGCGAGAAGTTCGCTCAGCCCCTCGCCAACGAACTGTCGCTCAAAAAAAACCTGATGCTTCTGTGCGGACATTACAAGGGCGTTGACGAGCGCGTGCGGGAAACGCTTGTAACGAAAGAAGTTTCAATCGGCGACTACGTGCTTTCAGGCGGCGAATTGCCCGCCCTCGTCTTGATTGACGCAGTCGCGCGCTTGATTCCAGGGGCGATAAACGATTCCGAATCGGCGCTGCTCGATTCGTTCCAAACGGGGCTTTTGGATTGCGCGCATTACACGCGCCCCGCCGAGTTTCGCGGAATGAAAGTGCCCGACATTCTGCTTTCGGGACATCACGCCAAAATCCGCGAATGGCAACTTCAAAACGCCATCGAGCGCACGCAAAAGCGACGACCCGATTTGCTCAAAGCGTGGGAGGCGGCGAACCACGCCAAAGAACGACAGACTTCAAACGCCAAAACGGCAACTTAACGCTTTGCGTCAAGGAATAACGCTTAACTCACTTTCAACTATGGACAAGATTCAACTCGTTGAAGCGGCATTCAAAAAAACGGACATTCCTGATTTCGGTCCTGCCGACACGGTCAATGTGCACGTGCGCGTCGTGGAAGGCGACAAAGAGCGCATTCAGCAGTATCAAGGCATCGTGATTAACCGCAGAGGGTCGGGAATGTCGGAAACCTTCACGGTTCGCAAAATTTCAAACGGCGTGGGCGTGGAGCGCATCTTCCCGCTGCATTCGCCGAGCATCGCCAAAATCGAAGTGGTCAAGAAAGGCAAGGCGCGTCGAGCCAAACTGTTCTATCTGCGCGAGCGCACGGGCAAAGCCGCTACGAAGGTTAAAGAGCGCGAGGAAAAGGAAACGACGACCGAAGCCTAATCCGATTGCGACACGCCAAAGATGCCGCGCCAACGACTCGCGTCGAATCGCGTCGTTGGCGCGGAATTCTCTGAATGTGGATTCTTCGCTCTGCGTCGCTCCGTTCAGAATGACGGAGGGACTTTGTCATTCCAAGTTTTCTCCCTTGTCATTCCGAGTCGTTTCCTTTGTCATTCCGAGCGAAGCGAGGAATCCGCGAGTGGCGAACTCGCTTCTCGGAAAAGGCTTCTTCGCCAATGAAACTTGCGCCCCCGCCTCACGAATAACAAACCCCAATTTGAACTTTTGAACATTTATCCAAAATGTTTGACTATCTGACCACGGACCAAAAAGAAAAAAGCGACTTGGAACGCTATTACGACCTTGAATTCCGAACAAACGCCGACATCGCCAAAACCGTCGAGCTCGACGATTTGGACATTGAGGACTACGAGCAAGGCAAAAAAGAAACGGGCGACGGCATCGGAACGGTCGTTTATCGCGCGGGAATGAACCTGCGAAATCTCATCGCAAAGCTGAGCGGGTTCGGTCGCTGAACCGAGAAATTGGTTTAACGAAAGGCGAGTTATGACTCGCCTTTTTCGTTTTCGAGCGAGGGCTGACGTTCAAACTGCGAAACGAGCGACGCAACCGCGATCGCCGTCGCGCTACCCACGATGGCGTAAAGCGTCCAAGCGAGTTTGGTTTGCAAAACGACGTAAATCATCGTCAAAACGCTCGCAACGAATCCAACGCTCGCGCCGAGCGACGAGACGCGCTTAAAAAACATCGCCAAAAGAAAAACGCCCAACAATCCGCCGTAGGTGAAGGAAGCGATCGAGAGCGCGACTTCCACGACCGCCTTTCCCAAGCCGATGTAGAACATCGCCGAAACCGCCAGCAAGGTCGCCCAAGCGAGACTAATCCGCTTCGAGAGCGCGAGTTTTTCCGCTTCGCTCGCGCGTTTGCCGCGCTCGGCGTTGGCGTAGAGGTCGAAGACGGTCGAGCTGGAAATCGCGCTGATGGAGCCTGAAAGGGTCGACATCGCCGCCGCCAAAAGTCCCGCCACGATCAAGCCTGAAACGCCCGTCGGCAATGCTTCGACGATGAATTTTGAAAACGCTTCGTCGCCTTTGAGCGAAGGATCGTGATAGAAGCCGTAGAGCAAAGCGCCCAAAAAGAGAAACAACGCGAGTTGAAAAAAAACGACGAAACCGCTCGCAATCAAAGCGCTCTGACCGTGCCGAAGCGTTTTCGTCGCAAAAAGCCGCTGAACGATGATGTAATCCGTTCCGTGCGAAGCCATCGTCAAAAACGCGCCGCCAATCACCGCGAGAAAAAACTGATACGGCGACGACCAGAAGTCATCAAACGAGAAGTTGAAGAGATTGAATTTGCCTTGCGCGTTTAATTCCGTTATTGAAACAGAAAAAAACAAAATGCTGACCGCGATGATGCCGCCCAAGAGGTAGATGAACAGTTGAACCACGTCCGTCCAGATTACCGCGCGCACGCCGCCAAGTTGGACATAAACGAGCGTGGCAAGGGAGATGAGCGCAATCGATATCGCGTAGAGCGATGCGTCGGAAACGCCGCCGAACAAATCGTATCCGCGAAAAATCACGACGAGAGGAATCGCCGTGGCGTAAAGCCGAACTCCGTCGGCGAAAACGCGCGTAACGATGAACGCGACGGACGTCAGGCGGCGAAGCCGAAGCCCAAAACGCGATTCCATCAACGCATAGACGGTGGTCAGTTCGCCCGCGAAGTATTTGGGCAGGAAAAAATAGGCGACCACGACGCGCCCAATCAAATAGCCAATCGCCAACTGCAAAAAGTTGAAGTTGCCCTTGTAAGCGATGCCTGGCACCGAGATAAACGTGAGCGCGGAAGTCTCCGTCGCCACGATGGCAAGCGCGACCGCCCACCAACTTACCTTTTCTTCGGAAAGGAAGTAATCTTTCGCCGACGTTTGCTTTCCGCCTTTGAACACGCCAAAGAGCGTGACGCCGCCCACATACAGCGACGCGATGAGCCAATCGATGAGCGTAAATCGCATTTCAAACGAGAGTTAAAAACGTGCGCAAAAGGAGCGAAAGGCGACGCGAAAAAGCCTTCCTTCGCAAGTCGCGCGCTTAACCGCCCGATCGAGCGATTTGCGCGAAAACTTCTCGACTGCGCAACTGCGGAAACCCCTCGATGTGATGACGGAAATACGCATCGAGCGTTTGCGCCACGTCGCCAATCACGTAGTCTTGAATGACGAGCGATTCCAATTCGTCGGGGTTCGATGTGGAGAGCAAATCGATCAGACGAAAAACTTGGAGCGAGACGGGCTTGCCCGAAACGCCTTTGGCGATGGCTTCGGAGCGAAGCGCAAGCCCGCCCATTTCGGGCACGAGCAGAAGTTCTTTTTCGCCGCTTCGCTGAACCGACTCCCAAATCGGTTTGCCCGAAACGACGCACTCTTTGAAACTTGGCGCGAAGCCCAAAAGCGAAATGAGTTGAACTTGAAAATGAAACGCCAGATTCAAGGCGTTCTTCTTGAAGCGTTCAAGCCGTTGGAGCGCGCCCAAAAGCAAGTTGTAGAGTTTGAGATTCGGTTCGTCGTCTTCGGTGCAAATCCGCGCCAGTTCGAGAATTTGATGCATCGCGTTGAGTTTTTCCATCGACGAAACGAGGCTGAAAAAAGAAGTTTTGAGCGTCGCGTCGGCGATGTTTTGAATGTCGCGGGTGGATTTTTTGTAAAGCACGATGGCGACGTGCGACCCCAGTTCAAACGCGGAAGCGAACTTGCTCTGCGCGCTGCGCGCGCCTTTGGCGATGGCGGAAATGCGCCCAAAATCCTTCGTGTAAAGCGTCAAAATTTTGGATTGGTCTCGATAATCAATCGAGCGCAAAACGATGGCGTCGGTTTTCTTGATGAGGCTCATTGCGCATCGGAAGAGGAAAGAAACGAAACGCTCGTCGTTTTTTCGGAGAGGTTGTAAACCCAAGTTACGCCAATGGCGAAAAGCGCCGCGCCAAGACCCAAGCCCACGTTCACGAAAGGCGGCGCCGTCAGCGCCAAACGAATCACCACCGTTGCGACCGCAAAGCCCGAATTGCGAAAAACCACCTGATACGTCGAGCTGAACAAAAGCGAAATCAAAACGAGCAACACGTCGCTGAAAACGAGCACCGTGTAGAAGGTCGCAAAAAAATCATATGTTTCTTCGCCCCGAAGCGCGCGCAAACTGTCGTTTATCGCCGCGAACACGAAAATCGCAAGCAAACACAGCCCGACGATTTTCTTCGCCAACACGAATTGCTTGCGCTCCTTTTCCGACTTGATGAACGGACGATGCTTTTGGATTCGATAGTAAATCGTCAGCGCGCCAAAAATCAGCAACGCGCCTATCATATCCGAAAGAATGTGCCAAATCGGCTCCGAAACTTCTTGCCATTGAAGCGGCTCGTTGAAATAGACGAACTCCTTGAACGATTGCCGAAGCAAAATCAAAGAGAGAATCTCGAACTGCTTGCCAAGCGCGTCGGAAATCGAGTGCGCGAGCGCGAACACGAGGCTCAACACCTCAACGCCCAAGAGCATCGTAAACGCCCAATTGACCGCGTAGAAATGATTTTTCGGAATCTCAACGCCAAAAAGCTCCGTCAAAATTTGCCGACGCGAAAGCTCAACGACGACGAGCAACGCCAAAAACACGCAGATCAAAATCGCGCCCACGACGCGCTGCGTTTCCTTGCGCTCCCAAAGCCGCTCGAAAGCGTCAAAGGCGGATTCCAAAAGAGCGAGCGAACGAGCTAACATAATCGGTTGCGTTTTTTGTCAAACGATCGAGAATTTAACGCCGCAAACGCCGTTCTTGAAACGTTTTCAGAGCCTCTTCCAAGTGCCGTTGCGAAAGCGCGGGTTCGCCTGAGGGGCGTTGAACGAACTCTTTGAGGGCGAGCGTCGTCGCCCTTCGGCAGATGAACTCAATGTCCGCGCCCGAACAGCCTTCGGTGGCGCGAGCGAGCGCGGGCAAATCGAGGCATTGAACGGGCTTGTTTTTGAGGTGAATCTTGAAAATCTCTTCGCGCGCTTTTTCCGACGGCATCGGAATTTCAAGCGCAAGGTCGAATCGCCCGCTTCGAAGCAAGGCGTCATCGAGCATATCCAAGCGATTCGTGGCGGCGAGAACCAGAACGCCGTTGAGTTCCTCGATGCCGTCCATTTCGGCAAGAAACTGCGCGACGACGCGATTGCTCACGCCCGAATCGCTCGATTGGCGCTTGGGCGCGATGGCATCGATTTCATCGAAGAAAACGAGCGACGGCGCGGCTTGCTTGGCGACCTTGAAAATCTGTCGAATCGCTCGCTCCGATTCGCCCACGTAGCGCGAGAGAAGTTCCGCGCCCTTGACGGAAATGAAGTTCACGCCCGTCTGCGACGCGGCGGCTTTGGCGAGCATCGTTTTGCCCGTGCCCGGCGGTCCATAAAGCAAAATGCCCTTGACCGATTTCGCGCCGAGTTTCGCAAAAGCGTCTTTGTAGCGAATCGGAAATTCGATCGCTTCAATCAACTCTTGCTTGACCGCGTCCAAGCCGCCCACGTCGCTCCACTGCACGTTGGGGACTTCGACGAAGACTTCCCGAATCGCCGATGGCTCCACGTCGCGCAAAGCTTCGCGGAAATTGTCCATCGTTACTTCGAGCGACAACAATTTCTCGAACGGGATGTCGGGCTTGTCGAAATCGATGCTGGGCAGGAGTTGGCGAATCGCGCTCATCGCGGCTTCGCGGCAGAGCGCTTCCAAATCCGCGCCCACGAAGCCGTGCGTGATTTCGGCGATTTTTTCAAGCGAAACGTCGGAGGCAAGCGGCATTCCTCGCGTGTGAATGTTCAGAATCTCCAAGCGCGCGCGTTGGTCAGGAATGGGCAACGTGATTTCTCGGTCGAAGCGACCCGGTCGGCGAAGCGCGGGGTCGAGAGCGTTGGGAAGATTCGTCGCGCCGATGACGATGACCTGACCGCGAGAAGCCAAGCCGTCCATCAAGGTCAAGAGTTGCGCCACGACGCGCTTTTCGACTTGCTTTTCGCTTCCCATATCCTCGCGCTTGGCGGCGATGGCATCGATTTCATCGATGAAAATGATCGCGGGCGCTTTGCGCGAGGCTTCTTCGAAGATCGAGCGCAGGCGACTTTCGGATTCGCCGTAAAGTTTGCCCATAATTTCGGGCGCGGAGACGCTCGCAAAGTAGGCGTCGGTTTCGTTGGCGACGGCGCGCGCAATCAGCGTCTTGCCCGTGCCCGGCGGTCCGTAAAGCAGAACGCCTTTCGGCGCGCGAATCCCCAATCGCTCGAAAAGTTCGGGATATTTCAGCGGCAGTTCGATCATTTCCCGAATGCGCTGAATTTGAGAACCCAAACCGCCGATGTCCTCATAGGACACGCCGAGCGGACGCTCTTTTGAAAATTCTTGTTCGAGTTTGATTTGCGTTTGCGACGTGATGATGACCGCGCCGTCGGGAACGGTCGCCAGCGTTTTGAACTCCGACGGTTTCACGCCGAAGAAGACCGCGCGAAGCCTGTCGCCTTGCATCGTGGGAATGCCGTCCAAAAGCGAGGCGATGTATGGAGCGTCGCGCTCGGTTTTCAGCGCGCCCGACAGAGGTTGCAAAACGACCTTCTTGGCGGGTTGCGCGTCGGCTTTGCTGACGGCGACCTTCTCGTCGAGCCCAACGCCCGCGTTTTCGCGGATGATGCCATCGAGTTGAATGATGGATTTGCCGCGCTCTTCGGCGTAGCAAGGCATCGCTTTGGCGAGCGTTTTGCGTTTGCCTTCGAGAAGCAAAATGTCGCCCCCCTGAACGCCGATTTGGCGCATGTCTTCGGGGTCTAATCGCGCAAGGGCGCGCCCCACGTCTTTCGCTAACCCTTCCTTGACTTTGAGAAGCATCGGAGTTTTTGAGTTTTCAGCCACGCCGAAAGTCGTTTATGTCGCGCGCTCGCAAAAAAGCGACCGAACTTTTTCCGATTGAGTCTCCCAATTCAAAACCTCTCGCGCCTGACGGCAGTTGGCGCGGTAGAACGACAGCGATTCCGAAACGCGCAAAATCGCTTCGACGATTTTGGGAACGCTCAATTCCGTCGCCACGCCGACCTTGTAACGCTCCACGATGGGCGTCATTGCGGGCAACGCGCTCACGACGGGCGGCGTTTCGCATAGGATATACTCAAAAAGTTTGTTCGGCAAAGCGAGTTCGTAACTTTTCGAAATTGGCTCAATGAGCGCAAGTCCGATGTCCGCCGACGCGGTGTAGCGCAAAAGCGATTGATGCGGCTCGGAGCCCAAAGCGAAAGCGCGCGCCGAAAGGTGACGCCGCTTGATTTCCGCTCGCGTCCGTTCCAGCAGAACGCCGTCGCCAAGCATCGCCAACGCGAACGTTTCGGGCAACGCCTCGATCGCATCGAGCATCTTGAAAATGCCGCGCCCTTCGCCCATCATTCCTTGATAGAGCAAAAGGATTTGGTCGGGAGAAAGATTCAGTCGCTCGCGGAGCGATGAATTGCGCGGAATCGAAAGACGGCGCGGGTAGTTGCGAATCGTCGCGGGAAGCGGAATCTTGTAGCGAGAGCGGAGCAGTTGGCAATCCATCTCGCCCGTCGCAAAAACCTTCGCGTCGGAAATGAAAAGCTCTTCCAAGAAAGACCAAATCGCTTGTTTCGCCTTCTTGTTGGAAAGCGCGCCAATGGCGAAGTAAAGCTCGCGCGAATCGTAAAAAAGCCGAGCGCGATTGAGCCTTGCGAGCAGAGCGGCGACGGGAAGCGAGAAGACGTCTTCGGCGCAGTAGAAATTCGCCTCGATGCGAAGCGCAAGCGGCAAAAGCGCAAAGTAGGACGCGAGAAACTTTTTCGCTCCGCGCAAATTCGAATCGACCGCCGCGGAAAAGACGTCGCACGACTCGAAACGAAAGCGCTCCGCCGCGCCGCAAACTTGAACGAGCGCAAGGCGCGAGAACGTCGCCGAAAGCGAATGAATCAAGTTTTGCAAACGCGAATCGTAACGAACGTCGCCGAAGAACAAAAAACAGCCGTCGTAGGTCATTGCGAAGATGATGGAAGCCAAGTTTAGCGACTTCGCGCCGAGCGCGTTTGGAATTGAACGGAAAGTTTCAAAGTTTGCGCTTTCAAAGCGCGACGCTTTTTTTGATGAACGAGACAAACGAGAAAATCTACGACGGCTTTTGGGAGCGACAAGGCTTTTCGCCAACAGTCGTCAACTTCATCGCGCTTGCCATTCTGTTTCTGCTTTATCAAGTCGCGGGAGGCGCGATCGCCTTCGTCGTGGCGGGCGCGAGCGTTACGGAGGAAAACGTCGGAACGCATCGCTTGCTTCAAACCCTGTTTCAATTTCTTTTTCTCGCCTTGCCCGTAACGCTTCTTGTCGGACTGCACACGAGAAAGTTCTCGCCAAGCGATTCCGAGAATCGAGCGTTTTTGGCGCTCCATCAGCCGTTCAACAAAGAGGCGGCGTTGTGGGGCGCGTTGGGCGCGATGGCGCTGAATCCTTTTTTGAGCTACATCGGCGATTTGCAGTTCGTCGTGATGTCCGACGTCTTGGGCTTGAAAGAAGAAACGGCGGAGTGGAAAAAACTCTTTGACGACGCGATTGAAAAATTAGCGTCGGCGGATAGCGTTGGCGAGTTCGTCGTCGTCGCGTTGGCGCTGGCGCTCACGCCCGCGATTTGCGAGGAATTGACGTTTCGCGGATTCGTTCAGCGCAACTTCGCGCGAGCGATGTCGCCCGCCAAAGCGACGATTCTGACGGGAACGATTTTCGGGCTGTATCACCTGAACCCCGTTCAAACTTTGCCGCTGATTGCGATTGGGACATACATTTCGCATTTGCGCCAAACGTCGGGCGCGCTGTGGACATGCGTCTTGGCGCATTTCGCGTTCAATTTTTTCTCGGTTTCTGGAATTTTTATTTTGAATCACCCAAGTTGGTTTGGGTTGAGCGAAGCGTTTGCGAAGACGATCAAGGCGAGCGAGCCAAATCTTTCGTCGCCCGTCGCCTTGACGGGCGCGGCGATTTCGCTGGCGCTTTTCATTCTGATTTTCGGTCGCTATCGAAGCGCTTTGAAGCGTCAGGTCTCAACCGCCAACGCATAAACCTCGACGATTGCCAGAGCGAATGAGACGATTGTTCAAGAGCGTCTTTTTCAGCCAAAACATTGAGCCGACGCATTGGCGAGTCGCGTTCAGAACGACGGTCGATTTTGAAGCCGAGATTCTCAAAGCGACGCTTTCCGACGCGGGCATTGAAGCCGTCATTTTCACGAAGCGCGACCGAATGTTCTCGTTTTTCGCAAGTCCGCAACCCATAGAAGTGTGGGTCAGAGCCGAAGACTTTGAGGAAGCGACGCGCCTTGTCGCCGATTACCATCGGCAAAACGCCCCTATCAACGCCTTGACGAAAGAGCAGTGCAATTGAACCCGAACCAAGCGGAGACGACATCCGCGTCCGCGACTGCGCCAACAAGCTCGTTTCAATCGAATCTCTTTTGGCGCGTCGTGGTGGCTTTCGTCGCGGGTCCTGCGATTCTGCTCTGCGTGCATTTGGGCGGCGTCGTTTTTCTTGGCGCGATGCTCTTCATCGCCCTGATGTCGCTCTACGAGTTTGCCGCAATGCTGCATCGCAAGCAGATTTATCCAATCCGATGGCTGATGTTGCTGTTTTGCGCGGCAATCCTCGTCAATCACGATTTCGGCATCGTCTCGACGCTGGATTTTATGTTGCTCGCCGTTTTTCTCTTTCCTTCCATTGAGTTGTTTCGAAAACGCGGCGCGCCCATTCAGAACATTGGCGCGTCGTTTCTGTGCCTGTTTTACATCTCGTTTCCGTTTCTTTCCCTGCTCGATATGCGCGGCTACGACAAGGACGGCGCATTCATCACGATGATTTTTCTCGCCGTGTGGATGTCGGACACCTTCGCTTATTTCGGCGGAAAGTTCATCGGCGGCAAAATCATCACGGCGAAATTTTCGGAGCGATACAGCCCAAAGAAAACATGGGAAGGCTTTTTTGCGGGGCTTGTCGCAAGCGTCGTTACGACGTGGATTTTCTACGGCGCGCTACTGTCGGAATTGTTCCCAAAACATCACGTCCTCATTGTCGGAACGCTCATCGGGCTATTAAGCCCCATCGGCGACTTGATTGAATCAATGTTCAAACGCGATAGCGGCGTGAAAGATTCGTCGGGACTCATTCCGGGACACGGCGGATTTTTCGATCGCTTCGATTCGCTTTGCTTCATCGCTCCCGTCGTGTTTCTCTACTCGCGCTACGTGATGAACGTCGGATAACGCCGACGAATTCCTTGCTGACGCTCGAAATGACAAAGGAAAAAACTCGGAATCACAAGAGAGAAAGTTTGCGATAGTGAATCCCCTCTGTCATTCTGAACGAAGCGAATCGGAGAGAAGAATCCATTTTCAGAGAATCCAGAAGCGAAAGAATCACTGGCGTTCGTTTCGCATTCGTGGATTACTCGAAAAGATCGTAATGAAAAGATAAAAGTTCGCATTAGCGAATTCCCTCTGTCATTCTGAGCGAAGCGAAGCGGAGTGAAGAATCCATTTTCAGAGAAGCCAGAAGCGAAAGAATCACGGGCGTTTGATTCGCATTCGTGGATTCCTCGCAACGCTCGGAATGACAAGGGAAAAGTTCGGAGTAGCGAAGTCCCTCTGTCATTCTGAGCGAAGCGAAGCGGAGTGAAGAATCCATTTTCAGAGAAGCGAGCAGATGGAACGCGGTGAAGCCTCGTCCCCGATTTTGACTGCGTCAGAATCGTTCC
>JANWWM010000045.1 GCA_025055975.1 Chloroherpetonaceae bacterium
GAGCGACAGCGAGGAATCCACACGTGGATTTTCACTCCGCTGCGCTCCGTTCAGAATGACCTTGCTCCTTGCCGTCGTTGCGCGCCTCGTTCTTGTTGGCCTTCAAGCCGAAACGCCTCGTCATTCCGCGGGTCGCGCGGAATCAATAACGATTGCGACTTGCTATTTGTCATTTGCGACTTGTCATTCCGCGCGTTTGCGAGGAATCCACAATGGATTTCTTCGCTTCGCTTGCGAGTCGTTCAGAATGACGACATTTTTTGCCTGCGCATCGCTCAAAAGAACGGCGTTTCTCATCGCGCCAGCGACGAGCGAATTTCCGTCGTGATTTTCTCGGCGACTTCCAACGCTCGCCGTCCCGCTTCGGAATCGACGCGAATCGGCGCGCCGCCCAGAATCGCGTCGAAAAAACTTCTCTGCTCTTCTTTGAGCGGATTGAGCTTGGGCGGTTCGGGCGCAAGATACTCGATCGTCTTGCCGTTCAGCGTCTCGGCTATGTCGCCGAAAAGGTTGAGAATTTTTTGCGTCGCCGCTTCTTTCAGCGACGCTTTGCGCGCCGACGGCGCATCGACGATTCGGAAAATTTCCGCCTTGCCCGCGCTCAAATCGAGCGAGGCGTAACTGTTCGGATGTTTGCAGAAGAAACGCATCTTGCGCAACTTGCTCCGACTGATGCGGCTTGCCGTTACGCTCGCCACCGCCCCGTTCTGAAATTCCAAGCGCGCGTTGGCAATGTCCAAGTCGCCCGAAAAAACCGACGCGCCCGACGCGACGACGCTCCTGACCTCCGACTTGACGAGCGAAAGAATCAAATCAATGTCGTGAATCATCAAATCCAAAACGACCGAAACGTCGCTCACGCGCCGCGAAAAGCCCGACAAGCGCTCCGCCGCAATGAAGACAGGCTCGCCAAGATGGCGCTCCGCCGCCACAAGGGCGGGATTGAACCGCTCGATGTGCCCAACCTGAATCTTCGCCCCCGTCCGTCGTTCCAACGCGATGAGCTCCTCGGCTTGCGCAATCGTCGCCGCAAGGGGCTTTTCAATGAAAAGATGAACGCCGCGTTGAAGAAACGCCTTGCCAAGATCGTAGTGCGCGCTCGCGCTGGCGGCAATGATGGCGGCGTCGCACGACTCAATCGCCTCCTCGAGCGAACCAAACGCCAGAACCCCATGCTGCGAAGCGACCGCCTTCAAACGCGCCTCGCTAATGTCCCAAACGCCCGCAATCGAAAGATCGCGCCGCTCCAAGACGAGTTCTTTGAGCAACTTCAAATGCAACTCGCCCAACTTCCCAACCCCGATGACTCCAATCGATAACACGGCTTTGAAAACCCCCGACGAATTGAATTTTGCCTCACGGCTTGTCATTCCGAGCGAAAGCGAGGAATCCACACGTGGATTCTTCACTTCGCTGCGCT
>JANWWM010000063.1 GCA_025055975.1 Chloroherpetonaceae bacterium
CGCCGACGGATTTGAGGCTTGGGGGCAATGTCGTTCAGCCCGACATCGTCTTCGTGGCGACCGAACACTTGAACCGCGTCAAAGAACTGGAAATCGTCGGCTACGCGGATTTGGTCGTGGAGATTCTCTCCAAAACCAGCGTCAAGCGCGACCGTCAGACGAAGTTTCGTTTGTATCAAGACGCGAAGATTCCGTCGTATTGGCTCGTCTCGCCCGACGCCAAGCAAGTTGAACTCTATCGCCTCGCCAAAGACGGCTACGATATGACCGCCGTCTATTCCAGCGACGAAACCCTAAAACACGACTTCGGAAACGGGAAAATTCTCGAACTCAAATTGAACGCGATTTTTCAATAACGCTCCGATTTATTTCAACCTCTTAAACTTGAAGCGGTATGTCCTTGCACGCGAATTCCGAATTTGTCGACGGCGTTGAGCAACTGCCGAAGCCCAAGAAAGACGCGCAAGAGCGTCTCGTCGAGCGTCAGCGCAAAATCTATCAAACGCTTGAAGACCGCGATACGACTTTGCTTGACGACCCGCTCGAATCCACGATGATTCTGAACATGGGTCCGCAACACCCTGCGACGCACGGCGTTTTGCGCGTCGCGCTCAAACTCGACGGCGAAACGGTCGTAAGCGCCGTGCCCGAACTCGGCTACTTGCATCGCGCGATGGAAAAACTCGCCGAGAACAAAACCTTCTACGAATGGATGCCCTACACCGACCGTTTGGACTATATGTCGCCCTACTCCAACAATACCGCGCTGTGTTTGGCAGTCGAGAAACTCGCGGGCATTGAAGTCCCTGAACGCGCCACTTACATTCGCACGCTCGCTTGCGAGATGGCGCGCATTTCGTCGCACTTGCTCTGGCTCGGCACGATGGTGATGGATACGGGCGCGGTCTCAATGTTCCTTTGGACGTTCCAAGAGCGCGAAAAAATCTACGACTTCTTCGATATGCTCACGGGCGCGCGCTTCACGATTTCGCACTGTCGCGTCGGCGGCGTGGCGAGCGACATCTCGACCGAGACCGTTCAATTCGTCAAAGATTGGGTTAAGCAGTTCCGTCCGAAAATCAAAGAGTGGCGCGGACTTTTAGACCGCAATCGCATTTTCATCGAGCGAATGGAAGGCATTGGCGTGATTTCAAAAGAAGACGCGATTGACATCGGACTCACAGGTCCAAACCTGCGCGCCAGCGGCGTTCCTTACGACATTCGCAAAGCCGAACCTTATCTCGCCTACAAAGATTTGCAATTCGATGTGCCAACGGCGGAAAACGGCGATTGCTACGCGCGCTACCTCGTGCGAATGGAAGAAATGGAGCAAAGCCTTCGCCTCATTGAGCAGTGCCTTCGCAAGATGCCCAAAGGCGACGTGCGCGTCGACAACGCCAAGCAGGCTTACGCTTGGAAGGGCGAAATCTATCACTCGATGGAAGCCCTCATTCACGACTTTATGATGACGCACGAAGGCTTGCAACTGCCGAAAGGCGAAGTCTATCACGCCATCGAAGCCCCGAAAGGCGAACTTGGATTTTACATTCAATCCGACGGAAGCGGTTTTCCGTGGCGCTTGAAAATTCGAAGTCCCTCGTTCTGCAACTTGCAAGCCTTGCCGCACCTGATTGAAGGCGGCTTGATTGCGGACGTCGTCGTCAACATCGGCTCCATTGATCCCGTGATGGGCGAAGCGGACAAGTGAAAATGGGAGCGCACGTTTTTATCGCAGATAGCGAAACATTCCCAATTCTTCGTGATAATGGCTTTCTTGCCGTTTATCGTGAAGACCAAACAAGAGATCTTTGGGAGAAAACTCGCGCCGATATTTTAGCGGATTTATGCTGTTTGAGAATCGGGGACAGGATTTTTTTCTATGAAACCAACAGAGGCTTTCATGGCATCTACCGCGTGCGTAGCCTTCCATTTACTGACGAGACAAGATTCGGTTCTGTAGGCGCAGACGCGCCATACCGCGTTTTGATAGAGCCGCTTCATTACTTCCCAAATCCTGTCTCTGAACTTCGGGTGTTGGGACTGAAAAACTCAGCAAACGAACTCCGTTCGCTTTTCTACAAAAAAGCTCTGCAAAGAGGAAAAGCCATCACGCATCTTTTTCCTGAAGAGGAAAGGAAACTCACGGAACTTCTCTTGAAAGCAAACGATGGAGAAGCCAAATTAGCAGTGAGTTTGTATGAGCCTCACGACAAGCCTCCTATCACATTCGATTTAGAGCCAAGCGAAAACGGCGAGGTGAAATACGAAAAAATCTTGGAGGGTTGGTTGATGCAGCACATTGATAAGCCCGAATTCAAATGTGATTTATTTCTTAGGGATTTGAACGACATAGAAACCTTTGCAAACTATGTTCCGACCAACATCGCAGGCGGCAACATTGACGTGATAGTCTATCACAAACGCGCAATGAATGGCGTAGAGATGCGCTACAAAATATCAGTCATAGAGTTAAAGAAAGGAAAAATTGACGAGAGCGCAGTTATTGAGATTGAGGAATATGTCAAGTGGGCAGGCGAACATCTTGCCAACAATGACGTTGAAATGGTGCAACCTGTGCTTATTGGAAAGAAAGTTAACGAGCGAGCGATTGCGCGTTGCAAATGCTATGGAATCAGCGGTCGCAAGCCTATCCTAATTGAGTATGCGATCTTGCCGAACTACCAAATTAGTTTCTCGAGAAAGGACTACTGATGCTCAACAAGTTTCTCAACAAAATCATCTGTGGCGACGCGCTTCAAACGCTTGCGCTCCTTCCTGAAAATTCCGTCCACCTCATCATCACCTCGCCGCCCTACAACTTGAACGTTCAATACGCCAATCATCACGACGAACTCCCCTACGAAGAATACCTCGCGTGGATGGCAAAAGTCTGGGCGGAGTGTCATCGCGTTCTGGTCGAGGGCGGCAGACTTTGCATCAACATCGGCGAAAACAAACGGCAGAACATCAGCGTCCCCACGTTCAGCGCGTTCATTCAGCAATGCGTCGAGCTTAAAATGCTCTACCGTGGCACGATCATTTGGAACAAGAACAGCGCCGCCAAACATTGCGCGTGGGGCAGTTGGAACAGCCCGTCGAATCCGCATCTCGTTCCCCGACACGAATACATCATCGTTTTTTCGAAGGGCAGATACAAGTTAGATGGCAAAGAGAGCGACAACACGCTCGATAGCGACGGCAAAGAGTTTATGGAAAGCACGCGCAGCGTTTGGAGTTTTGGAACGGAAAGCCGCCAGCGCATCGGACATCCCGCGCCGTTTCCTGTCGCGCTTCCGCGCCGATTGATTCAATTCTATTCATACAAACGTCAAATCGTTTTGGATCCCTTTGCGGGAAGCGGCACGACGGGCGTTGCCGCGCTTCTCTTGGAACGACGATTCATTTTGATCGACAACTCGAAAACCTATTGCGATCTTGCTTGTTCGCGCCTGAACGAACTCGCCGCGCAACAACGATTGTTCGCCGATTCCATCTCTCGCGTCGAGACGATTGAGCTTTCCGACATCGCAAGCGATATTGCCATCAACGCAACGCTTCATGCCAATGGACTCCATAACTCCGACGCTTTTTGAAAATGACGCGGCATTGAACGCCTGCGACGACCCTCCGATCAAAAACGGCGAAAGCCTTTCATCGCTCGTGGAGCGGCTTTTGTCGCAAGAAAGTTTGGCGCATGTCAAGCGCGAGGTTTCCAACTTGCGTCAGCGATGCGAATCGGCTTGCGACCGCGCGCGGAACGGCGCGTCTGAACTCGCCGACGCGAGCGTCAGTCCGAGCGTTCTTCTGACGCAACTCGACCAAATTCTCGACGCGCAAACGCTGGAACGCGCGCGCTATTATCTCAAACGCCTCAAAAAATCGCTCACCGAAGTCAAGACGAGCGCCATCAACGACTTGAATCTCAATCAATGGCAGGAATACGACGACGTTTTGACCGACAGCCTGTGGTTGCTCGGCAAGCGCGATTCGTCGGGCGCGCACCACGCGGGTTATTGGGGAAATTTCGTTCCTGAAATTCCGCGCCAATTTTTCAAACGCTACACGAAGAAAGGCGATTGGGTTTTAGATGCGTTTCTCGGAAGCGGCACGACCCTGATTGAATGTCGCAGGCAAGGCAGAAACGGCGTTGGCGTTGAACTGCAACCTCGCGTCGCGTCTCTTGCCGAATCCGCGATTGCGAGCGAGCCGAATCCGCGCGGCATTCAAACGCACGTCATCGTGGGCGATGCCGCAGCGCTGAATTACGAAGCGGAACTTGCGCGCATCGGCATCAAGCGCGTTCAACTTCTCATCATGCACCCGCCGTATTGGGACATCATCAAGTTCAGCGACGACGCGCGCGACCTTTCCAACGCCCAAAGCCTCGATGCGTTCTTGGCGATGTTGGGCAAGGTGATTGACGGAACTTATCCCGTCTTGGACGACGGTCGTTACTTTGCGCTCGTCATCGGCGACAAGTATTCGGGCGGCGAGTGGATTCCGCTCGGATTTTATTCGATGCAAGAAGCCTTGAAGCGCGGCTATAAACTCAAATCCATCATCGTCAAAAATTTTGAGGAAACCAGAGGCAAGCGCAATCAGCGAGAACTGTGGCGATACCGCGCGCTCGTTGGCGGTTTCTACGTGTTCAAGCACGAATACGTTTTTCTGTTCGTGAAATGACGCTCCCGCGCTCGAAACGACTTTTCCAAACTTTCTAACTTTTCCAATTCAAACCTTCGCTTTTCTCCAACAATGCGCTTTGCGACGACGCTTTGGAACGACATCGCGCCGATTTACGAGGCGATTTTGGCGCATCCGTTCAACCAAGAACTGACGAGCGGAACGCTCTCGAAGGAGCGGTTCGAGTTCTACATCAAGCAAGACGCGCTTTACTTGATGGATTTCGCCAAAGCGCTCTCCATCGTTGCGGCAAAGTCGGAGGGCGCGTCGCGCATCGTGGATTTCGTCAAGTTTGCGGAGGGGGCGATCGTCGCCGAGCGCGGCTTGCACGAGTTTTATTTGGAGTTTTACGGCACAACCCTCGACGTGAGTTACGCTCCCGCTTGCTTCGCCTATACGAACTATATGCTAGCGACAGCCGCGCTGCGCAGTTACGAGGAAGGCGTCGCTGCGCTTCTGCCATGTTTTTGGATTTACCGCGAAGTCGGAAATCACGTCTTCGCTCGCGCTTCCGCGCTTGCTGAATACGACAAGAACCCTTACAGGAAATGGATTGAGCAGTATTCCAGTCCCGAATTCAGCGCGGTCGTCGACAAAATGATCGCCATAACCGACGAGGTCGCTAGCGACGCGACGGAGAAAACGCGAGCCAAAATGCGCGACGCTTTCGTCGTCAGTTCGCGCTTGGAGTGGCTGTTTTGGGATAGCGCCTATCGCTTGGAAGCGTGGAAGCCGTAGCTCTTTTGCTCGCTCAATTCGTTTGGCGTTCTCGCCACGCCATCGCGCCCGACGTGACCAACGCCAGCGCGACCAAAGCGTTGGCGACGATCGCCAGAACTCTGCCAACATTAAACGCTTGCGATTCGTAAATGAACTTCACCTCTCGCGTTCCTTTGGGCACGACGACCCCGCGAAACGCATAGTTGGTCTTGTAAATCGGCGTTTCTTGCCCGTCAATCAAGCATTTCCAGCCTTTGTCGTAAAAAATTTCGCTCACGAAAAGGAAGTTGTCGCCGCTCGCCTTCACGATGAAATCGAGATGATGAATCCCTGCGCTTTTGAGCGCGACGCTGGCGAGGCTATCAGGCGCGTCGATTTTTGGCGCGTCTTGTTCCACGAAGGCTTTTTCTCGCGGATTGAAATCTTGATTCCGAATGTGGTTCAAAATTTCAGGAACGCTCGCCTTCTCGACGGATTTGACGAGCCAAGCGCGCGGCGTTGGATTTTCGCGTTCAAACACGATTCGGCTTCCTTCAAACGCCGTCTTGAAGCCCTCGAGCGACGTGGGCTTATCGACGATGACGTATTTCAGGTTGAGCAAATCCATCAAAACGGGATTCGTGAAAAATGTTGGCGTTTCGGCGTTGCCGCTGCCGAAGAGTTCGATGAGGTCTTGGTAAATCCGCATCTTCGCGCCTTGATAGCCGCCGACGGATTCCAAGCGGAAGTAGGCGTGCCAATTCGCGTCGTTGTCGCGCAGCAGCGGCAAGATTCGAAACTTCGTCGAGTCCTTTTCAAGAAAGGCGACGTAGTCGGGCTTCTCGAAGACTTTTTTCTCTTCCCGCTTCGGTTGCGCGCCTTGCATCAGTTGCGCATCGGCGCGCCAAAAGTCGATGACGACCATCGCCATCAACGCGCCTCGAAATGCGTTCTTCGGGAGTTTGCGCTCGATGAAGAAATGCGCGAGCGTCATCAGCGCGCCGAGCATCAGAAGGGAAATCGTCATGTCCGATTTCGCCATTTCGAAGATTTTGAACTGCGATTCGTAGGCTTGAATGACGGCGGGATTTCGATATTGCGCCACGAGTTCCTTGCCTCTGTCGCTCCTTGCGATTTGCTCCACGTAACTTTGCTTGCACCCCGAAAAGCCCAAGATTCCAACGAGCGCGACGGCGACGCTGGCGTAAGCGAACTTCCGAAACATCGATTTCGCTTCTTCGCTCGCGTTTTCGCGCAGGTCGCCAATCGCTTTCAAGCCGTAGCCCGCGAGCGCGCACGCCGAAAGCGCCAAGAGAATCAAAATCATCGACGGGGCGCGGAACTTGTTGAAGAACGGCGCGAAGTAAAAGAGCAAATCGTAGAGAAGCGGAAAGTGTTTGCCAAACGAGACGAGCAGCGAGAACGCGCCGACGATGCACAGCGCTTGGACGAACCTGTCGCGCCGCCAATAAACCGCGCCGATGAGCGCCAAGACGAGAATCGTCGCGCCAAAAAATTGCGGGCAAGCCGTGAACGGTTGCGGTCCCCAATAACTCGCGTTGCCGTAGCCGAAATACGACGGAACGAAAAAGGTCAGAACTTCTTCCACGCCAAATGACCAACTGGTCGCGTAGTCATAACTCAATCCGCCCTTCGCGTCGGCTTTGTTTTGCGGGGGCTGTTTTTCGCTCGCAAGTTCGGGATAAAGCGTCGTAACGCTCGCCGAGCCGCGAATCGAGTAGGGAGAGTATTCGGCGACGGCAAGGTATGTGTCGGCATACATCGCCGCCGCAAGCAACGCCGCCACGGCAAATCCGCCCGCCGAGCGCAGCCACGGCGCGAGCGGCTCTTTCTTGACGAGCGCGTAGAGAAGCTCGACCAAAAGGCAGATTGCCACGAAAAGTCCGCCGTAGTAAATCATCTGCACGTGCGTCGCGCCGAAAAGCATCGAGAGGACGCACGACAGGAGCGCGACGTTGAGCGAGAGCGATTTCCAATTCTCCGACCGCCGCAAACGCTCCGCGAAAACGAGCAAATACGGGTAGCATGCGGCGGAGACGATTTTCGTGTTGTGTCCGACCGTAATCCACACGACCGAGATGGTCGTAAGCAACGCGCCAACTGCGCCCACGAGCGCTTGAAACGGCGAGCATTCTTTCAATCGCAAGAGCCAATAAACGCCCGCGCCGTAGAGGAAATAGAAGAACGCGAGCGAAGAGCCTTCGGGGTTGGGCAGCGGCGCGGCGAGGACTTTCAGAACGCCTTTCCAAACGATTGCGTAGACGAGGTCATACCATCGGTCGCCCTGCACGAACAAACTTCCGAGCGATGGCATGCCGCTGAAAATGTAGGGCGTCCACTGCGGTTGAACGCCTTGCGCTTTCGCGTCTTCGACGAACGTGCGCATCGCCAACGACGCGGTGTTGTCGGGCACGACGAACGTCTTGCCTTGAAAAACGACGGGCGCGAAAAAGGCGAGCGCGAGAATCAAAAGAAAGAGAACGGCGGCGAGGTCTTGATATCTTTCGGGTATCAGGTCGGTTTCGGGCGCGAGCGATTTTTTCGGTTTCGATGTTTTGGCGGAGAACGCTTTTCCGCTTTGCGCTTTTGACGGCGTGGATTGCGACATTTTGAAGCGACGGTGACATTTCAAATGAAGCGCAAATCTACGAAAAGGAATCGACGCGCGCTCGCGGTTCAAGCGGGTTTTGATTTTTCGCGTTCATCGCTTTATCTTTGCGCCACGATTTGAAGTTCGGACGCGACCGCTCGCCCCTCATTCGCGGGGAACAGCGAAAAACAATCCTGACTCTCTACTTGCGCAGCAATTGGCGACGCTTCCGAAGGAAGAAAACGACGTCGCCGCGAGCGAGCGTCCGCTTTTGACGCGGTTGATTGGGGTGTCGCCAAGCGGTAAGGCATCGGCCTTTGGAGCCGACATTCCTAGGTTCGAATCCTAGCACCCCAGCGAGCCAAGCCCGTTTCCGAGCGGGCTTTTTTGTTTTCTTGGAGATTGACCGCAATGAACGCGCGCGACCTCAAATCATTCGCCATCGCCGAGCTGCAACGCGAATTTGTCTTGCTTGGCGAACCTGCCTTTCGCGCCGAACAGGCGTTGGAATGGGCGTATCGCGGCGTCGCGGATTTTTCGCAAATGACCAATCTCCCCAAAGCCCTGCGCCAAAAACTCTCCGAGCGTTTCTTCGTCTCGACCCTTTCGCCCAAGTCGGTTTCGGATTCGTCGGAAATCGAGACGGCGCGGACGGTCAAGTTTCTCTTCGCGTTGGAAGACGGCAAGGAAATCGAAACCGTGCTGATTCCCGATTTCAAGAGCGAAACGCAACGACGGCTCACGGTTTGCGTCTCTTCGCAGGTCGGGTGCGCGATGGCGTGCAAATTTTGCGCGACGGGCTATATGGGTTTTACGCGCAATCTCACGGTTGGCGAAATCGTCGGGCAGGTCGAATGCGCGGCGAAGTGGGCGCGCGAGCGTTGGAATCAACGCATCACGAACGTCGTCTTTATGGGAATGGGCGAACCGATGCTCAATTACGAGCGCGTGATGGAAGCGGCTTACATTCTTTCGGCGCATCGCTACCCGTTCCAAATCGGCGAGCGACGCATCACGCTCTCGACCGTTGGCGTGGTTGCGGGCATCGATCGCTTGGCGGAATCGCCCCTCAAAATCAATCTTGCCGTTTCGCTTCACTCGGCGATCGAAGAAAAGCGACGCGCCTTGATGCCCATCGCGCGAGAGTTTTCGCTTGCGCAGTTGCGCCGCTCGCTCATCGCCTACTACGCCAAAACGAAGCGCGAAATTTTCATTGAGTATCTTTTGCTCGATGGCGTCAACGACGGCGAAGAGGACGCGACGGCTCTCGTCAAGTTCGCTCGCAGCGTTCCGAGCAAAATCAATTTGATAGATTACAACCCGATTGCTAATATCGATTACCGCCGCTCCGACGAGGCGCGCAAGACGCGATTCCGCGAGATTTTGCGTCAAGCGGGGCTTTTCGCGTCGGTGCGGCGCAGTCGCGGAAAAGACATCGACGCGGCGTGCGGACAACTGGCGACGCGCTCGATTTCCAAGAAGACCTTGAAGCCCGTTTGAACCATCGCCAAATCATCGTTTGCGATTATGCCGCTTCCGTTTGACATTAGCCCCGACGCGCTTTGGCGCAAAACGCTCCAAGCCTTCACGAAGAACGAAGCCGAAACGTCCGAAAACCCCGAATACATCGAGCTGAAAACGCGCCGATACCGCGCCGCAATGCGCGACGTATATGAGGTCGCCTTGTCGCTTCCGCCGCGTTGGTTCGGTTGGCGCGTCGTCTCGCGCGAAAAAAACTTGGGCGGAATGTCGGCGTTCAAGTGCGAAATCACGTCCGCCGTGCTCGGCGGCAATCGCTTGGAACTTTCGGTTTGGATGATGGAAGAGCCAGACGCGAGCGGCGGCGTTGCGACGGTCGTCAACGCCAAGTGCGTTTCGCGCGCCCCGACGAAAGGCGACTTGGGCGAATGTCGGCGCAACATCGCCTTCTTTCTCTTCGCGCTCGACGACGCTTTTGCGCCTGTCAGCGCACCCGCGCCCAAAAGCGAACCCGAACCGCTTCGCGCCGACGCAAAACCGTCTGAACAACCCGCGCCCCGTCCTCGCGTTACCATCAAGCAAGGCGGCGCGCAACGCATCGCCATCAAACAATCCACGCCCGAAAAATGAGGTTGATTTTGTTTGGAATGCCCGGCGTCGGCAAGGGCACGCAAGCCAAAATCCTCTCGCAAAAGCACGGCGCGATTCACGTCTCGACGGGCGATATGCTTCGCTCCAACGTTCAAAACGGCACGCCGCTCGGCGCGATGGCGAAAACCTATATGGACAAAGGCGAACTCGTGCCCGACCATCTCATCATCGCAATGATTGAGGAAGTTCTCTCGTCGCCCAAAGCCCGCAAAGGCTACGTGCTCGACGGCTTTCCGCGAACCGTCGCCCAAGCCGAAGCGTTGGAGACGATTCTCTGGCGGGCCAACGTGCCCATCGACAGAGCCATCAACATCGTCGTCGACGAGGAAGAAGTTGTTCGTCGGCTGTCGGGGCGAATGACCTGCCCGAACTGCGGCGCGATTTATCACAAATACAATCAACCGCCGAAAACCCCCGACATGTGCGACCAATGCGGACACGTCGGACTGGTTCAGCGCAACGACGACAAAGAAGAAACCGTCCGACATCGCCTCGAAGTTTATCACAAAAACACCGAACCCGTCTTGGAATTCTATCGCAAGAAAGGCGCGATCGTCGATGTCGATGGCGCAAAGCCCGTCGAGGAAGTTACCGCGTCGATTGAAGCCCTCGTGCAGAACGGAAAAGCCTAACCCCTTTATGCAGGCGACGAAAGTTTCGCAATGCGAAATTGATTGAGGGTAGCCCGCGCCGCGCTACAAGCGCAGTCGCCTCCAAGAGAATCTGCTCGCATTGTCGCTCGTCTACCGAAATCAACGATTTTCGCCCAATTGAGCCATTGGCTCTCGCGGGCAAACGAGCATCGGGGAAATTTTCCGATGACTTACGGTGCGACCCAACTCGCGTCAAGTTCGCCGTCGCGCCAAACGAACCTCGCTCGCCGATGCCCCGTCGAGTTTAGCCAAAGCCAATCCAACGAATGAATGCGCGTCTCGACGACGGCGAAGTTTTCGCGTCCCGCTTCGCTTTCTTCGAGGGTTGGAATTCGATGCAATAGCCATTCGGGCAAGCCTGACGCGGCTTTATCGAGTTTGGTCAGCGGCGGAAGCGAAATGTAACAGCGTCGGCTCGTGAGTTTGGAATTTTTCCATTGCAAGTCAGCCAGTTCGTCGTCGAAGTGGAGCGTCGCCACGCCCGCAAGCCGCAGTTGCACGCGCAGGTTTGGGTCGTAGAATAGCCAACTGACGTTGGGATTGGCTCGAAGTTCGGCGATTTTCTCGGAGCGTTTGTCGCTGTGAAAGACGAGGGTTCTCGTTTCGGCGATCGCTTTGCGCAGCACGACGGTTCTGACGCTTGGCGCGTCGCCTCGAACGGTCGCCACCACGCCCAAGTGGAACACGTGCTTGCGATTTCGCGCCCCCTCTTCCAGCGACCGCCATGCGTTTGCCAGCAGCGCGTCTAACGACAGATCTTGTTCGAGCGTCAGCATGGAATCAGAGAAAGTTTCGGCGAAAGTCGTTTCCGAAAGCGTTATATTTGCCGCGCCTTTCAACGCATCAACTTCAACTTCAAGCGACGAATGCGGCTTGCTCGTTTCATTGCGGCGTTCTTTTTCGCGTCGGTCGTTCTTTCTTCTTGCGGCAAAAAAGAAATCAAAACGGAATTTCGTTCCGCAAATGGCGGCAAAGCCTACGGCGGCACGTTCGTTTATAGCGAAACCTCCGACTTGCCCACGCTCGACCCCGTTCAAATCGGCGACGTGGCGTCGCACCATGCGGCGCATCAAATTTACGAACTGCTCGTCGACCTCGACCCGAAGACGTTGCAAATCGTCCCCGAACTGGCGACGCGATGGGACATCTCGCCCGATGGCTTAACCTACACGTTCTATCTGCGCGACAGCGTCTATTTTCACGACGACGTGTGCTTTCCGCAAAGCGAGGGTCGCAAATTCACCGCCGACGACGTGAAGTTTTCCTTCGAGCGCGCCTGCAATCCCAAAACGCAAACCAAAGGCTTTTGGGTGTTCAAAGACAAGGTCGTTGGCGCAAACGAATACTTCGAGGCGCAACAATCCGCCGACCCCAAAATCACCGAAGTCAAGGGCTTCGAGGTTCTCGATGAACGCCGATTTCGGATTCGTTTAATCAAGCCTTACGCGCCGTTTTTGATGTTGCTCACGACGGCGTTCTGCTATGTCGTGCCGCCCGAAGCGGTCAAGTATTACGGTCAGAATTTTCGCGTCCGTCCCGTTGGCACGGGCGCGTTTCAGTTTCAAGAGTTCAAGGACGGACAATATCTGCTGCTGAAACGCAATCCGAAGTATTGGCAAAAAGACGAGTTCGGAAATCCGTTGCCGTTTTTGGACCACGTGAAGATGGTTTTTATCCGCGACCTTTCGACGCAACTGATGACCTTGAAGCAAGGCGGCGTTTCGGAAGCGTATCGCATTGAATCGGCGATGCGCGGCGAATGGCTCACGGAGCAAAACGAATTGGCGGAGAAATACCGCAACGAGTTCGTCTTGCATCGCTTGCCCGCGCTTTCGACGCAATTTTTCGGAATGAATTGCAAGGTTGCGCCCTTCAACGACAGGCGCGTGCGTCTCGCCTTCAATTACGCCATCGATCGCGAGAAGATTGAAAAGTATGTCCTCAAAGGCGAAGGCGTCGCCGCCACGAAAGGAATCGTGCCGCCGCTTATGCCGAACTACGACCCGTCAAAGGTCAAGGGCTACAAGTTCGATGTTCAAAAGGCGCGGCAATTGCTCGCCGAAGCGGGCTATCCAAACGGCAAAGGCTTTCCCGAAACCACGCTTCAACTCAACGCGGGCGGCGGACGCAATCTCAAAATGGCGGAGGCGATTCAAGAAATGCTCCAACAAAATTTGAACGTCAAGGTCAATCTCGCGCAGGTCGAGTGGTCGATGCACTTGGAGACGGTCGAGACGAGCAAAGCGCCGTTCTATCGGCTCGGTTGGGTGGCGGATTATCCCGACGCGGAAAGTTTCCTCAATCAATTCTACGGCAAACTCGTCCCCGCGAAGTTGGAGGAGCGTAGTTATCCCAACTCGGCGCGCTATCAAAACCCGAAGTTCGACGAGCTTTACGAGAAAGCCTTGTCGACGATGAACGACGCGCAACGCAACGCGGTTTATTTGCAAGCGGAACAACTTGCGCTCGACGACGCGCCGCTCTTGCTTCTGATTTACGACATCGATGAGCGCATCGTGCGCAAAGACGTCCGCGATTACGCCGTGAACGCGATGGACAGACGCGATTACAAAACGGTTTGGCTCGAAAAGCCCGTTATGGCGACGCCAGAACCGAAAGAGCGATGACAATCCGACCGCGCCAATGAACCGCATTCTCGATGGCTTGACGGAAGAACAGCGCGAGGCGGCGGAGCATCTTCGCGGCGGCTTGCTGACGCTTGCGCCCGTCGGCACGGGCAAAACGGAGACGATCGCGCGCCGAGCGGCGTTTGCGATTTCGAGCGGCGTCGCGCCCGAAAAAATACTCTGCCTCACCTTCACCAACAAGGCGGCGAGCGAAATGAAAGCGCGCATTCAAAAACTGCTTGGCGATTCGGGCTACGGCGACCGCGCGCGCGACGTCACGGTTTCCACGTTTCACAGCCTTTGCGCCAAAATTCTGCGCCGCGAAGCCGAGTCGCTTGCGATATCGCCCGACTTTCTCATCTACGACGAAGAGGATTCCATCGCCGTCGTTTCGCGCGAGCGCGAGCGATTCGCGCTGAACGTCGCGCCGCATGCCGAGCGCAAACTTGACCGCGCGCTCTTCCACGCCATTCAACGCGCTAAAATCGAACCCTATCAAACCGATTCGCCCGAACCTCTCCAAAAAATTCTTTATCGTTGCCTGAACTCGTCGGGGCTGAAAGAAGACGAAATCGATCTCCGCCAAAACTTTTTCGCGCAAGAAATTTTCGATGGCTACCACAGCGCGCTCCGCGAAAGCGACGCGCTCGATTTCAACGACCTGCTTGCGAAAACGCTCGACCTTTTCAAAGGCAATCCCGACGCGCTCTCCCGTTGGCAAGAAACTTACGAGTGGATTCAGGTCGATGAGGTTCAAGACACGTCCATACCCGAATACGAGATTCTTTCAAGGCTGGCGAGCGTTCACAAGAACCTTGCGTTTTTCGGCGACGCGCATCAAACCATTTTCGAGTGGCGCGATTCGAACCCAAGCGCGGTGCTATTGCGTTTCGAGCGCGACTTCGCCCCCATCAAAAAGGTAGAGCTTTCGCACAATCATCGCTCGACGGCGAACATTCTTCAAGCTGCGCTCTCCATCACGAACCCCGACATCGCGCGCCTTCTCGAAGACCTTTCGGAGCGCGAAATCAAGCGACGCGGCGAAAAGGTGAAACTTCGCATGGCGCAATCTCTCGCCGACGAATCGTATTGGATCGCGGGCGAAGTGCGTCGGCTGCACGAGAACGAAGGCGTCGCGTATAGCGATTTTGCCATCATCACGCGGCGACACGAACTCAACGAAAAAATCGCCGAATGCTTGCGCTTCTGCCAAATTCCGCACTATCTCGTCGAGGACTCCAAGTTTTTCGCTCGTCCCGAAGTCAAAGACGCGCTGGCGCACTTGCGCCTTCTGCTGAACCCCAACGACGAGCAAGCCTTTCGGCGCGTCGCGCTCGCCGTTCCCAGCGAGATGTCCGAAGACGCGCTCGACGACATTTCGCGGGCGATTCAGGAAAGCGGCTTGCGCTTGCGCGACTTTCTCAATCCCCAAGCGCGCGAGGGCGACGTGTTCAAGCCCTTGCTCGATGCCTTCGAGCGCGATGGTCTCGTCGCCATCGATATGGAATCGACAGGGCTTAATCCCTATCAAGACGAGGCGATCGAAGTGGCGGCGGTCAAGTTCGGCAAATCGGGAAAGGTCGCCGAATTTCATCGTTTCATCAAGCCCACGAAGCCCGTCGGCGATTCGGAAAAGGTGCACGGCATTTCCGACGCTTTCTTGCAAGAGAACGGGCGCGACCCGAAAATCGTCTTTGGCGCGCTGCTGGATTTCATCGGCGATTCGGTTCTCGTCGGACATAACATCGGCTTCGACCTCGACCTGCTCAAGAGCAATCTGCGCCGATTGGAGCTCGACCTCATTGATTTCGTCGCCTTCGATACGCTCGATCTTTCGCGCCGATACGCGAAACTGCGCGATTATAAGCTTCTGACGGTCTGCCGCCACTACGGCATTTCGCTTCCGACGCATCGCGCGATGGACGATGCCAACGCCGTCGCGGAACTTGTTCGCGCCCTCGCCCCAACGCTTCAAGAAGGCGCAAGGCTCCGCGAGCAACATCTCTTCGAGCATCGCGCTTCCTTCGACGCGCTCGCTCGACTATTCGAGCGATGGCAAAAACAACTGGAAGACTCTCGTCCGCAAGTCCTTTTGGAGCGCGTGCTTTCCGACAGAGAATTGCGCGAACATTGGCGAAGGCAAAAAGACGGCAACGAGCGCGTCGAAGCCTTGAACGCGCTCTCGCAACGGTTTTCGGTCTTGGATCTTGATCGCAAGGAAAACCCGAAGGAATCCCTCAAATTCATCCTCGAAAACGCGACGCTCGGATTCGGCGGCTCGTGGAGCGACCCGACGAAACTTCCCATTTTGACGGCGCATCAAGCCAAAGGAATGGAGTTTCAGGTGGTCTTCATCGCGGGCGCGACCGACCGCGAGTTCCCGCACTGGCTCAATCACGACCCGAAGGGCGTTGAACAAGAACGCAAACTTTTGTATGTTGCGATGACGCGAGCCAAACGCCGGCTCTACATTTCCTACTTCGCCCGAAACGAGAAAGATTACAAGCAAAAACCGTCTCGTTTTATTCAGCAAATTCCTCATAAGCTCATAGAGCCAGTTTGATTCCGGAATTTGCTCTCCGCCACAAAGCGACGACGCGAAAATCTTTAATCTCGTCAATATCGCGTCCATCAAACTTGTCGTTCAAACTATGGACAAACTCTTTGACATCGATTATGTCTTTTATCTCGGCGTCGTTTTTCTGTTCGTTGCGGTTTTGGGGTCGTTTCGAAGGCTGTGGGTTTTGGGCTGGAAAAGCGCGATTGGGCGCATGACGCGGCTCGCCGTAAAGCCCGTCTCTGAAAATTCTTCTTCCCGCTCGCCGAAAACGGTTTATCACATCGAGATGGAATATGAATACGAGGTCGAGGGACAAATTCAAAAGGGACGTTCGTTTTACACCGGCGAGAAAGTCCACGTCGTCAAAACCGAGGCGGAGGCGCGGAAATTCGCAACCGATTACGCGCCCGAATCCCGAATCGTCGTCTACTACAATCCCCTGATTTATTCGGACTCCGCTCTGAAGCGCGGCAGGTTTTTGAGCGGCTTTTCTTTGACATTCATCGCGTTGAGCGCGTTGACGTTCTATGGATACTACGTGCTTTGGCAACGCGACAATAGCCCCGAAGCCATCAAGGTCTACCGATCGACAATCAACTACTCGATTGAAGTCGCCAGCCGCAAGCGCGAGCGCGTCTATCAAATCGATCAATCGTGGCGCACGCTTCAGACCATTCCGCGAGAGTTGGAACGATTCCCGAACCTCGAAGTCCTCAATTTGAGCAACAACCTCATCTCCGAAATTCCGCGAGGATTCAAGTTTCCCGAATCGCTCGTCCGATTGAACCTTTCGCAAAACAAATTCTCTCGCTTTCCGACGGGCTTGGAGACGCTGCCACACCTTCGCTATCTCGACCTTTCAAACAACAAAATCGAAACCGATAGCGGCGCGGCTCTGCCTCGATCGCTTCGCGTCTTGGATTTGAGCAACAATAAGCTCAAAACTCTCGGCGAATACTTGGTGCGCAATCCGCATCTCGATACCATCTACGCCCGCAACAATCAGATTGAGTTTCTGCCCGATAGGCTCTACTACGACTCCTACTACGACAAAGAGCCGCCCTCGCTCAAAGTGCTCGATTTGCGCGGCAATCCGATTCCGCCGAAGGAGCGCAAACGCATTTTGGCTCAAATGCCCCAAACGCTCGTCGTGATGGACGAACTGCCCGAAGAGCCGCCTCCGCCGACCAAAAAACAAAAGCAAGCCTCGAAGCCAAAGCGCATCATTCGCAAACGGTGGGGCTTGTGAGCGTCGTCGCTCGCAACGTCCTGAATCTACCTTGTTTTTCGAGCGGGTTTTCCTTACTATTGCGGTTCGTTCTCGCGCCGTAACTTTCGTTTTTAACCATCAAAAAAGGAGGAATAAACCCAAATGAAACGTCTGTTCTCTGCGCCTGCCCTCTTTGTCGCCTCCACGTTTGCTCTCCTGCTCGTTTCTTGCGGCAGCTCGCGCGATCCCCTCGTCGCCGAACTCAAACAGGGCGAGTGGAAAGAAACGATTACGCTCGGAGAATTTGAAAAACGCTACGCCGAAAACAATCGGACGATCGAATCCGCAAAGCGCGATTCCTTGCCGCAATACCGCGAATTTTTGGAACGCTACATCGATTTTCGCTTGAAGGTCAAAGACGCGCGCGACATGGGCTTGGACAAATCGTCCGACGTGCGAAGCGAGTTGGAGCAGTATCGCCAAACCATGGCGCCGGCGTATCTAACCGAAAAGGAAGTGATGGAAGACGCCATCAGAACGCTCTACAAGCGTCGCCAAGAAGAAATCAACGCCTCGCATCTCTTGATTCGGACAGGCTTCAACAGCCCGCCAAGCGACACGCTTGCCGCTTATCAAAAAATTATGGGCATCAAGAGCGAGATTCTTTCCAAGAGCATTTCGTTTGATTCCGCCGCCGTCAAATACTCCGAAGATCCCAGCGCGCAACAAAACAAGGGCAACTTGGGCTACTTCACCGCAGGCGTGATGGTGCATCAATTCGAGGACGCTTGCTACGAGGCAAAGAAAGGCGACTTGGTCGGACCCGTGCGCACGCGCTTCGGCTATCATCTCATTGAAGTTCGAGACCGCCGTCCCAGAGAGCAGATTTTCGTTTCGCACATTATGGCGTTCTGCACGCCGCAATCTTCGCCCGACGACACGCTCAAAGCCTACAACAAAATTCTCGACGCGCAAAAACGTTTGATGGAGGGCGAGCCTTTCGCGGACGTGGCGCGCGATATGTCCGATGACCGCCAAACCGCCGTCAACGGCGGCGACTTGGGAGCGGTCGGACGCGGGCAGTTCGCCAACATCGCCCCCGAATTCGAAGAAGCCGCCTTCGCCCTCAAAAAGAAAGGCGACATTTCCCCAATCGTGCGCACCAACTACGGCTATCACCTCATTCAACTCACGCACAAAGGCTTCAAGTCGCTCGATGAAGAACGCGAGACGCTCAAATCGCTCTTGAAGCGCAACCCCGAAAAAATGAACGCCGAAGACGACAAACTCATCGCGCGCTTGAAGAAGGAATATCTTTATGTCGAGACCCCCGCCAACGCGCTCGTTCTCGCCGCCAAAGCCGACAGCGGAACGACCTTCGCCCAGGTCGATAGCCTCAATCTTTCCGACAAGGAAAAATCCGCCGTCATTTTTTCTTTCGCCAATCGCGTCTTCACGCTCGATAGCCTCATTCGCTACATAAAGGACAACAGCGTCGGCGTTCCCATCACGCGAGAAAGCGTCGCCGAGCAACTCAAAGCCTACGCCAAGCAAGCCTTGAAGAACCACGAAATCTCGCAGTTGGAAAATCGCTCGCCTGAATTTGCCCGTCTGATGCGCGACTATCTTGACGGCATCTTGCTTTTTAACGCATCGGAGAAGAAGGTTTGGGGTCCCGCCATGCCCAACGACACGGTGGCGCGTCCCTACTACGAAGCTCACCGAGAGCGATACCAATTCGGCGAGCGCGTCGGAATCTCGCAGATCGTCGTGAGCAACAAAGAACTTGCCGATAAGCTTTACGAGGAAATTACGCAAGGCAAACGCTCGCTTGACGTCGTAACGGCGCAAGACGTCAAGAAGCAAACCGCCGAACTCAAACGCCAACTCTCGCGCTTGAAGCGCAAGGACAAGGACTACGCCAAAAAGCGCGAGGAACTCGAAGCCAAACTCGCCGCGCTGAAAGTCGATGACAAGGTCAGAACCTTTGAGGAACTCTCGAAACGCTACGGTCAACGCTTCGCCGACGACGACACGCTCAAAACGGGCTACGTGGGCTTGTTTCAAAAAGGCGAGAACAAAGCGGCGGATTTGGCGTTCAATCAGCCCGTTGGCTACGTGATGGCGCCGACGGAATTGGACGGCGCGTTTGTCATCGCGCGCGTCGACAAACGAGAAGCTCCTCGAGCCAAAACCTTCGAAGAGGCGCGTCCCGAAGTCTATTCGCAGTATCAAGAGGAAACCTCGAAACGCTTGGAATCGCAGTGGATTTCGTCGCTTCGCGCCAAGACGGAAATCTCCATCTACGAGGAGCATCTCGCCAAAGCGTTCCGATTCGTCGAGCCGAAATCGCGCGAATCGAGCGCCTCGAGCGCGACGGCGGCTCTTGAAACCCAAAATTAAGCCTCCGTCAAACGTTGCCGATTTCTTGGACTCTTGATGGGGTCAAGGCGGCGAGCGAAAGGCGATGGCTTTGGCTCGCCGCTTTGCTCTTTTTGTGCGGTTGCGCAAGGCCGGAGCCGAAGGAAACGCCCATCTTGACGATTGGCAACAGCAGTCTTTTGCCGTCCGAACTGGCTCGCGCCACGCGCGCCCTTTCGCCCAAAGACAGCGCGACCGTCGCCGCGCTTTTCATTGAAGATTGGCGACGCGCCACGTCGCTCTACGAACAAGCCATCGCCGAGGGCGAAGACCAAGACGAAGAAACGCGCATCATCGTCGAGAAATCGCGCCGACGCATCATCGCCGAGCGTTTCGTCGAGCGCAAACTCCGCGAAGCCTTGACGCAGGGGAAGTTTCTCGTCGATTCTGCCGAAGTCGAAGCCTACTACGAGAAATTGGGCTCGACGTTGCTTTTTTCCGCGCCGACGTTCAAGCTTACGCGCCTTTACGCCGCCAATGCCGACACGGCGTTGCGTTTTCGTCAGTTCTTGACGATGAAACTTTCGCTCGATTCGCTTTTCGCGCTCGCCTTGGCGCGCTCGCCCGAAACCGCCGAACTCAATCAACGCGCTTTCGAGAGCGCGATGACGCTCAAAACGTTGCCAGAGTTGCATTTGGAATCCGAAAATCTGCGAGCGATTTTGGAGCGCATGAAGCCCAACGACGTTTCGCCCGCGATGAAACTTTCGGATTCGCTCTTTGTCGTGATGCGTTTGGAAGAAATCGCCTTGCCAAATCAACCCAAAACGCTGGCGCAAGCCTATCCTGAAATCGTCGCTCGCCTGAACGCGATGAAGCAAAAGCGTTTCATCGATAGCCTTGCGTCGCTCTTGAAACCATCTTTCTGAAACGATGAAGCGCCTTTGTCTGCTTGCGTTTTTTTTGACGATGGCTCTGTCGGCTCGCTCGCAACTGCTCGATGGCGTCGTCGCCGTCGTCGGAGACGAAGTCATCTTGAAATCCGAAATTGACGAGCAACTCAAATTCTACGCCTACCAAAACCGCATTCCGCCCGACGACGAGCGTCTGCCGTTGATGTGGCGGCAGATTTTGGAAGAAGCCATCAATCTGAAAATTCTTTTCACCAAGGCGAAAATCGATAGCGTCAATGTTCCAAGCGAGGAAATCGACGCGCAAGTCGAGCGCCGAATGGAGTTCATTCGTCAGCGGCTTGGCAACGACGAGGCGATTGGCGAATACTTCGGCAAATCGATTTCGCAGTTGCGCGCCGATATGCGCGAGGAAATTCGCGCGGGGCTGATGGTCGAGCAGTTGCGCCGCAAAAAGTTTGGCAACCTGACGGTTTCAAACGAGGAGGTGGCGCGATTCTACGAAACCTACAAGGATTCTCTGCCCGAAATTCCCGCCGAGTTCGAAGCCGCCTTCATCGCCATTCGTCCGAAAGTCGATTCCTTGGCGAAAAAGCCCGCCTACGAGAAGATTCTCGACATTCAGCGCCGACTCAAAGAGGGCGCGGATTTCGCCGAGATGGCGAAACGCTATTCCGAAGACGGCTCGGCGCAGAACGGCGGCGACTTGGGCTTCGCCAAACGCGGCGAATTCGTCAAGCCCTTTGAAGAGGCGGCGTTCTCTCTGCGCGAAGGTCAAATCTCGAAAATCGTCGAGACCATCTTCGGCTATCACCTCATTCAACTGCTCGAAAAACGCGGCGAATCCGTCCGCGTCCGACACATTCTCGTCAAGTTCGATCGCTCCAAGCTCAACGACGCGGACGCGATCGCGCAACTGAACGCCATCCGCGAGCGCGTTCAAACGGGCAAAACGAGTTTCGGATTGGAAGCGCGGCTTTTTTCCGAAGACGAAGAATCGGCGCAACACGGCGGCGACATCATCTCGCCGCAAACGGGTTCGAACCGCGTCGCCTTCGACGAAATCAAGGGCGACCCCGAACTCAAACGCCTCTTGGAAACGATGAACGTCGGGGAAATTTCCGAGCCGCAACGCTATCAAATTTCAGGGGGCGAATATGCGTATCGAATCGTGTGGCTGAAATATCGCGCCGAAGCCCACAAAATGAACTTGAAGCAAGATTACGCCCGAATCCGAAACCTCGCCTTGCAAAAGCGTCAGAGCGAACTCTATCAGGCATGGCTTGGCGAACTGCGCAAGCAGGTTTTTTGGAAAATAACGCTATGACGTTCAGACGGCGATTCGCTCTGGCGTTTTGAAATCAATGCAGAGCCATTGTCCCTCAAAATACGCCTCGTCGGATTTCATTCCCGCCAGAAACACGGGCAAGGTGATGGTCTTTTGATTGTCGCCGATGCGAATCGTCATGTCGTCGCCTTGTTGTTGAAGGGCGATGCTCATATTGACGTCGTGCAGAAAGGGGAGTTTGACGCGCATCTGAAAATGCCCTTCGGGCATCTTCTTGATGTCGATGGGATTTTCCTTGAAGAAAATTTCCATCGGGTTTTGGTCGCCATAGACTTCGTTTGCCATCAGGCGCAACATATCCATTCCGACGACTTCGGTCGGGAAGTAGGGCACTTTTGAAATCGGAATCGGCGAGAAGGCGTGATGAATTTCGTCGACGTATTTGTGCTGAACCTTCTTCCATTCGTTGAGGTAGCCCGAATCCTTGTCTTCGGCGAGCACGCGGTTGATGATGACGCGGTCGACCGTGATGCCGTAGAGGTTGAGATAGGTGAGCGCGCGCATTGATTCCTTGATGACCATCTTTTCGGGGTTCATCACGAGGCGCACGGTGGTTTTGGAGTTGTCGCCGAGCAAATCGATGATGCCTTCGGTGGCGGTGAAGAGGTTATCGATCGCGTTGAAGACTTCGGGCGGCGCGACCATTTTTTCCGTCTTGCTCGAGACTTTGGAGAGCGGGCGAATGATGGGTTTGACGGCGTATTTTTCCACGTTGCGAATCAATCGCATCACCCAGCCGAACGTTTCGGGCAACGAGAGCAAGCGCAAGGTTTCGCCCGTCGGCGCGCAATCGACGACGAGCAAATCGTATTTGCCCGATTCGTTGTATTGCTTGATGTAGGAGAGCGAGAAGAGTTCTTCCATTCCGGGCAGGATGCCGATTTCTTCGGCGTAGACGCCTTCAACGCCTTTGTTGCGCATCAGTTCGGCGAAATGGGCGCGCACGACCTCCCAATTGTGATTGAGGTCGCTGAACACGCTCACTTCTTGCGCGTCCAAATTCGGCGCGACGTTCATCGGCGACGGACCAAGTTCCCTATCCAACGAGTCGCCCAAACTGTGCGCGGGGTCGGTGGACATAATCAGCGTGCGATAGCCCATTTCAGCGGCGCGCAGGGCTGTGGACGCGGCAACCGACGTTTTGCCAACGCCGCCTTTGCCTGTGAAGACGAGGATTCTCATTTTTTCGGCGCGTTAGGAACTGCTTGATGCAAGGAACTTTCGCTTTTGTGCCGAGGCAATTTACGAAGAACGTCGCGCTTTTTAGTGGCGCAGCTTGGGCTTCGAGGACGCGCGCGACTTGGTTTCGCCCGCTCGCGCCGCGCCGCTCGCGCTTTGCGTGGCGGACTTTTTCATCGGTCGTTGTTGGCGCATCGTCTTGATGCAATGCGGAATCGCGGGCAGCACCGATTCCAGCGCCATCTGCGCGTTTTCGGGATTGCCCGGCAAATTGAACACCAGCGTTTGATTGCGTATGCCGCTCACGCCCCGCGAGAGAATCATATTTGGGTTTTTGTCTCGATTCGCAAGGCGTATGACTTCCGAGATGCCGACCACTTCGCGTTGAATCACGTTGCGCGTCGCTTCGGGCGTTACGTCGCGCGCCGAACAGCCCGTTCCGCCCGTCGTTACGACCACATCGACGCGCTCCGAATCGACGCATCGAACAATCTCGTTGGAAATCGCAAACACCTCGTCGGGCACGATTCTTTTGACCACCACGTCATACTGATCCGAAGGGAAAGTCGCGGCAACTTTCGGACCCGATTCGTCCTTGTAAATGCCTTGATAGGCGCGGTCGCTGACGGTGATGACGGCGACGCGAATCAGGCGTTTTTCCTGCGTCGTTTTCGTTGAACTCCCATTTGCTTCTTGGCTATTCACGGTTGGCGACGGTTTTATACTGCGGTTCAGAGATGACCTTACTCCTTCATTGCGTTGCGTTCCGAATATACGATTCTTTCGCGCTTTGCGAGAACGTTTTGGCGGAAGGCGGCGCGAGGCGCTCGCTCAATAAATCAACTTGTTGATTTCATACTCAAAGATGCCTTCCGCGCCCAACCGTTTGAGTTCGGGAATGAGTTTGCGCGCGACTTTTTCTTCGACGATGATTTCGACGGCGACCCATCGCTCGTCGGAAAGCGGCGAGACGGTCGGATTGCGAAGCGCGGGCAATTTGGGGGTCATCGCGCCCAAATCCTCTCGCCTGACGTTGAACTTCAAGCCGACTTTGCCCATCGCGTTGATGGCGCCTTGCAAGAGCATAGCGATGTTTTCAATTTTTTCGCGCTTCCACGGATCGCGCATCGCGTCTTCGTTGGCGATGAACCTCGTGGTCGATTCCAAGATGGTTTCCACGACGCGCAGTTTGTTGGCGCGCAGCGACGCGCCCGTTTCCGTCACCTCCACGATGGCGTCGGCAAGTTCGGGCGGTTTGACTTCCGTCGCGCCCCAACTGTATTCGACATCCGCCACGACGCCGTGCCGCTCCAAGTATGCTTTCGTGATGTTGACGACTTCGGTCGCAATGCGCTTGCCTTGCAAATCTTTTGGCGAGTTGATGTCGGAATTTTCGGGCACGGCGAGCACCCAGCGCACGGGACGCATCGAGGCTTTGGAATAGACGAGGTCGGCGACTTCGATCACTTTTGCGCCCGTCTCGATGATCCAATCTTTGCCCGTCAAGCCGCAATCAAACGCGCCTTGCTCGACATAGCGCGCCATTTCTTGCGCCCTGATGAGAATCGCCGAAAGCTCGTCGTCGTCGGTCGAGGGAAAGTAGGAGCGCTCGCGCACGATGAAGTGGAAGCCCGCTTTGGCGAACAAATCCAGAGTGGCTTCCTGCAAAGAACCTTTGGGAAGACCGAGTTTGAGCTGTCGTGGCATTGATGAAAGACGATGAGAATTGAAGTTAACGCAAAATAACTTGCGCTTGCCCCATCGCAAAGATTTTCTCCCAACGCTATTCGTGAACGCGGAGCAAGATGGATTCCAAGCGACGATGGTCGTCGCCGAACAGGTAGGCAAGTTCTTTTCCGATTTCGACGAGGCGAGGGCGCGACAGGCGCGGCAGATGATTTCGCAAGCAAGCGACGATGAGTTCGTCGGGCGCGACGTCGCGGCTGTTCAGAAGCATTCGCAAGAACGCGGGCGGTTTTGAAAAGAACGCTTCCTGTTCGTCGTCGGTCGTCGGGTAGGCGAAGTCGTGCAAGTCGGGCGGCGCGGGCGGAAACGATTGCGTAAGCGCGCCACGATGGGCGTAGCCGACGATGAGGGCGCGACACTCGGTTTGCAACAGCTCGAAGACCTGCGGCATTTCGCGTTTGAGCGCATCTTTGGGTTTGCCGTGCGGCGCGATTTTGCGATTTGGCTCCGTTGGCGCGTGTTCAATCAAGGCGACCACGCCAAAGATTTTCAGCCCATTCGTCTCGGTTTTGACGAGCGAGCCGAACTTGACGGGCAGCTCGTCGCCAAAGCGACCAGACATCACGAGGCTGAACGCCGTCGTGTTGGCGGCGATCACTTCGCCGATAGGGGTCATCGTCGCGGCTTTTTTTTCGTGGTCGATTCGGTTGCGAAAAATTGTTGCACGTCGGCTTCGAGGCGCGAGACGAAATCGCGCTCGTAGCCCGAATGGCGCGCCACCACGGCGCCGTTGCGAATCACGATGGCGGAGGGCAAGTAGGCGACGCGATACGCCATCAGCGTGGCTTTGTCCGCCGTCGCAAACGGGAAACTGTATCCGTAGTCCGCCGGCGCGGCTTTGACGGTCGAAAGCGCGCTATCGGCATCGATGGCGTATAGCTCCACGCCGCGCGCTCGATACTTGGCGTGCAAGAGCTGCAAATCCGAGAAGAGCAATCGGCTCAACGTGGAAGCGGGCGACCAAAAGTAGAGCACGATGATTTTTTCGCCTTGCGCGTTGACGACGCTCGTCGAGCCATCGATGAACTTGAGCGAAAAGTTCGGCGCGTTTTCGGGCATCGAGGCGCGGATTTGCTCGATTTTGTCTTGCAAGGTTTCCTTCGGGCGCAAGCGCGGCTTGAAGTTTCGGACGAGCCATTCGCGTCGTTCAGGCGAAGCGTTGTAGGCAAGAGAGCGATAGGCGTAATCTTGCGCGTCGCTCCTGTCGATGTTCATCAGCGCGTTGGCGAGTTCGTAGTAAATCTCGGCGCGGCGCGACAGGCACGTTTTCGCGGCTTGTCGCAAATTGGAAATGGCGTTGTTCAGTTCGCCCACGCGCCGATACGCCTTGCCGATGCAGTAATAGGCTCGCCCGATGAGGTCGTTCTTGGCTTCGCCGCTTTCGATCGCCGACGAGACGAACTCGCGCTCCGCGCCGACGTTCAAAAACGACGTTGGCTCTTTGCTCTCCAAAACTTGCATCGCTTTCGCCGCCAGCTCGATCGCCAAGCCGCCGTATTCTTGCGACTCGGCGAAGCGTTCCGCGAACAGCAAGATGGTTTGCGCGTCGTAGACCTGCTTGTCGTAATCGAGCCGCAAGAGCTCCTTCACGTAGGGCATCGCGCGGGAAAGGTCGATTTTGCCGTAGTAGTCGAAAAGGTAACGCGCGGCGGCGGTCATTACGCCGTTTTGGCGCAGGCTTGGCAGGTTGCGTCGCCACACTTTTTCCGCGAAGATTGCGGCGCGGTCGGCATAGACCTTTTGATTGGCGATGTAGTAGAAAAGCATCTCTTGATACATCTTGGGCGTGAGCGGGTGCGAGGGGTATTTGTCCGTCATCACGCCGAGCGCCAGTTCGCGTTTGTCGACATCGAGCTCGATTGAGAAGCGGTTGTAGAGATTGAGCGGGTGCAGATACGAATCGGGCGAATCTTGCAGAACGCGATTGGCTTTGACCTTGTCGCCAATGCCGTAGATGTAAGTGAGCGCGATGGCTTGAAGCAAATCGGCGTTGTTGCGGCGCAGGCGACGCGCCTCCGCCATCTGCGCTTCGATTTCCGCGAGGGCTTCGTCGGTTCGCCCTTTCGAGTCGTAGTAGAGCGACCAATAGAGAATGTAAGCGTCGTAGGTGTCGGGATAGCGTTCGAGTTCGGCGCGGAGTTTGGCGAGCACGGAATCGACGGGCGCTTTGGAGCGCAGCATCGCTTGCGCGACGCGGTAGAACGTGGCTTTGACGGGTCGTTTGGTTCGATTGTCCAGAATCGGAAAGTTCTTCGTGGCGAGCGTGTCTTCGTCGGGAACGCCCTTGACGTAGTAAGACATCAGTTGCGCGTTGCGCGGCACGAACACATTAGCGAACCAAATCGTGTCGTTGAGCCGTTGGAGCGGCGCGCTTCTCACGTTGGGCGAAGCGTATTCGAAAAACGTGGGCGACCAAAAGTTGAGCGCATAAACGGCGACGGGAGAGAGATTTTTCGCGTCCTTCGGCGCGCGATAAACGAGGCTGAACGAATCCTCGACGATCGCCGAATCGGCTTTGAGCATATCGAGAGGATTGACTTCCTCCGCCTCTTCTTCAAGCGTGATGCAAGCCGACAGCGAAAGCAGAAACAAGACGGGAACGAACAGCAGAACGCGAAGCGGCATCTGCGACGTGGCGAATGGACAAGGGTTCAATCGCATTTGGCGGTTTTTAGATGATTGCGGCGCGTTTCGAGGCGACCTTCGCGGAATCGGAAATTCTGACCCCTCTTTTGAGGCACTGTTTTTCCAAGAGTTCAAAGAACCGCTTTTCGTCGTCCTTTTTGACGGCGGCAAGCTCGTGCGCTTCCATCAACGTCATTGGATACCCTTTGCCTTTCTCCAAATCGTCCATCACGACGGAATGCATCAAATCCACGTGACCTTTCTCGTAGCACCATGCGGGGAACTCGACGCGCGCGATTTCATTGCCTGCGTGAAGATAGAAAAAATAAACCTTATCGGGATTGGAATAATGCTTCTCGACGATGTCGGAGCGGCTTTGGAAGATGGCGGAACGCTCGCCTTTGCGCAAGTAGGCTCGGAAAATCTCCGCGTCCGAGAGCGTTTCGGGGCGAATGCCCGCGCGTTGCAAATCGTCCGCCGCCAAACATTCCACCGCTTTGGCGACGCTTTCCGTTTCGGGCAGGCTTTTGTAGGCGAGAACGGGAATGTTGGCTTGACGAAACTCGGCGAGTTTTTCGATGAACTCTTTGCGCAGCGCCTCGGCGTTTTTGAGCGTCCAACAAATGAGCGTTCCATCGGCGATGGCGAGAATGGGTCGCGCTTCGACGCGGTGATTTTTCGCCACGTGCAATAGCGCGGAAAGCTCTTTCGTTTGTCGCAGCGCGTTGACTTGGTCGTTGGCGATGCGCATTAAGCTCGTTTCGCTCCCCTTGTCCTCAATGTCTTTTGGCGGCGCGCCTTTGAAGTAATTTTTGAAAAACGTCTCCGCGTCGTAGAGTTTGGCGTAGGCGTTCATTGCGGGCTTTTCGCTCGCGCCGATGTGAAAGCAAATTTGGCTGAAATTCAAGAGGCAGAAGTTGAGCAGTCGGTCGGGGTAAATTTGCGAGCCGTCGGCGGAGCAAATCGTGAAGACGTCGGGGCGCTTCGGGCAAGGAACGCGCTTGCTGGGCGACTCCACGAGGCGCGGCGCGATGGTGCTTTGGAGCGTTTCGGGAAAGTCGCGCCATTGCTTGACGAAGAGAGAATCGTCGCGGAACAATCGCTCCAACAAGGGTTTCAATTCGCCAAGGCGTTTATGCTCGGCTGCGACCTTTTCGGCGAAGCGTTCAAGGGTTGGATAAATCGCTTGCAGTTGAAGCATTCGCGGGTTAGTTGAGTTCCGAGAGAAGCGCGAAGGCTTCTTGTTTTCGGGCTTCGTCGCCAAACTCCGTCGCAGGCATTTGCGAAATGAGCGCGAGTTCTTTTTTCGCCTCGTCAATCTGCTTCTTCTTCGCAAGGGCGCGGGCGTAATCCAAGTGGAACATAATGTATCCTTTTCTCAACTCGGTCGCCTTTTTGAGATGCGCGAGCGCCTCGTCGAGATTGCCCCAATCCAGCCCCAAGGGTTTGCGCACGACTTTGGGCTGTTCGGCGAGTTTGAGATGCGCCCTGCCCAAGATGTAGTGCGCGGAAGCGAGAACCTGCTCGCCCGCGTTGTTGAGCTTGATGGCTTTTTCCGCGTCGTCTCGCGTGGCTTTGACCATATCGGCGACCGACAGCACGCCTTTGAACAGCGCGACCTTTCCGCGCGCCGCCGCTCGACGCACATAGCCCAACGCATGATTCGGATTCTGCGCGACGGCTTCTTCGGCAAGTTCCAACGCTTTGAGATAAATTTTCTCCTGCTCGCTTTCTTTCTGCTCGTCGCCATAGAGAATGAGCGCGCGCGAGTAGCGACACAGCACGTCGTAATCCTTCGGCGCGAGCTTGTAGGCTTCCTCAATGGCTTTTTTGGCTTCGGCGAGATTGCGCGCTTCAAGCATCGCGTCGGTCTTTTCGCACAAGGCTTTCACGTCTTGCGCCGCAAGGCGAAGCGGCGCAAGGAGCAACAGCACGACGAGCAGACGGTTCATTGAGCGGTTTGATTGGGTTTTGTTAATTTGACCCGCAATTTACGCAAACGCAAAAAACTTCTTTCAATGAAACGCGCCGTCTTCGCGCTTTTGTGCGTTTTGCTTTCGCCCGCTCTTCTGGCGCAACGCGAGCAAGCGAGTTTTCGCTACGAAGAATTCGGAACGACGACGTTTTCAAATCCCGAACCGCAACGACTATCTCCCAGCGCGCGATTCGGCGCAAGACAAGCGCAACTGAATTTGAGCTTTCGAACCCTTTTGGGCGAAGAGGGCGAAACGGTCATTCACAACGGATTTCAATACCGCTACCTTTTGGCAGATTTTGCGAATGTTCTGCTAAACGCGGGTTCGCTTCCCCCCGAACCATACCCCAGCAAAGAATTCCATTTCCTCTTCTACGACTTTCTTGCGCTTCATTCGCTTTCGGACGCATACACGCTCGTGGCGGCGTTTCGCCCTGGCATTTTCTCCGACTTCAAAAACGTTGCGAGCGAGCACTTTCGCATCGAGGGCGCGGTCTTCATCGATCGGCAGATGAGCGAATCGCTCACGATGGGGCTTGGCGTGGCGCGATCGAGCAATTTCGGGCGCGTCTTGATTCTGCCGATTCTGCACGTGCTCTACTTTGGCGGCTCGACCTTTATGCTCGATATGTTGATTCCGTCGCGGGCGGAACTGTGGTTTTATCCGACGAAATCGCTTGAAGCGGGCGTGAGCCTTTCGCTGTCGGGCAGTCAATACGCGATTGGCGAGAAAAATCCTTTTTCCGCGAATCAGTTTGGCTTTGCAAACGCGACCATCAGCCCGATTCTTCGCTACAATCTTTTCGCCAAACTTTATCTCTCGGCGGAATTGGGCTACGCGTTTGTGCGTCGCGCGGAGCTTGTGAACAATCGGCTTGAAGGCGATTTGCGCTTCGTTCAGCGCTTCAACCCCGCGAACGTTTGGCTCATGCGCTTTGGCTTGCAAACGACGTATTGAAGCGAGAAGCGCGGAGCGAGAACTCGAGATTCAACTCGCAATTTTCGGGGTTCTTCGCCATGCTCGGATCGACAACGGAAAACGCCCATTTATCCTTTGGCGGCGAGCAGTTTTCGGGCGATTTCTTCGGCTTGCGCGACCGTGTCGGGAACGGAAACGCCGCCGCGCCAATTGCCCGCGAAGGCAAGCGTTTTTTCTCGCGCCTCAAACGCTTCGACTTTGGCTAAAATCTCCGAGTGCCCCACGCGATACTGCGGAATGGCGCGCTCCCACTTGGCGACGCTTTCCACGACGGGACGCGCTTTGAGGTTCAAAATCGATTGCAGTTCCGACGTTGCCACTTCAATGAGCGTGCCGTCGCTGTATTTGACGAGTTCGGGCTTGCGCGAACCGCCGAGAAAGACCGTGAAGGCGACGGTTTGGTAGCGCGATGGAAAAATCGCGCTATTGTAGACCGCGCCCAAAATCTGCCGCTCTTCCTTTTCGGGCGCAAGAAACCCAAAGCCTTGCGGTTGCGGAACTTCCTCTCGCGTAAAGCACAAGAAGACTTGCGCGACGGGCGAGTATCGAATCGCGGCGAGCGCGTCAGCCAGCGTTCGATCGAGCGGCTGAACGAGAGCCGCCGTCGCGTCGGCAGGCGTGGCGAAAACCACGTGCGTCGCCTCGATGGATCTCATCTCGTTTTGTTGCGCGTAGAAGACGCGCCATTTTCCGTCTTCGCGCTGAATGTCTTGCGCTTCCGCGCCGCGCTCGATCGACGCGCCCAGAGCGGACGAGAGTTTTTGAATCATCGCGTAAATGCCGCCCGCAAACGAAAACATTTTTCCCGAATAAGATTTCGGTTCGCGCTTTGCGGCTTTCGCTTTCGCCAACGCGCCTTTGACGACGCTTCCGCATTCCGACTCCAACTCGTAGAGCGTTTTGAACGCGGCGCGCGCCGAAAGGTCTTCGGGCTTTGCGGCATAGACGCCGACGAGAAACGGGTTCAGGGCGTAATCCAAAATCTCTCTGCCGAAGCGCCGCTCCGCAAACTCGGCGAGGGTTTCTTCGCGCGTGGCTTTGGCGATGAAGGGTTCGCGCAGCAGCCGAAGTTTCGCGCCCAGCGAGAAGAGCCGCGTCGAAAGAAAGGCTATCGGGGAATCGGGGAACGGAAGAAGTTTGCCGCGCTTCAAAATCCATCGCGCGTTGGCTTGCGGCGAGGCGAAGAGCATTTCGCCGCGCAGTCCCAAATCGTCGATGAGTCGACGAATCGCGTCGTTGGATTCGAGCACGGTGTTGGCGCCGATGTCGAAAGGCTCTCCGCCCGCTTTGCGCGCGCCGATTTTTCCGCCCACGGCTTTCGAGGCTTCGAGCAATTTGACCTCCGCGCCGCCTTGTTTCAAGCGATAAGCGACCGTCAAGCCCGCAAGCCCGCCTCCAATGACGACGACATTCATCTTGAAACGCGAACTATGAAAAACTCACGTCGCGCCGATGCTTGTAGAAATTCAGCGCGATTCCGACGGCGACCATATTCGCCAACATCGATGAGCCGCCGTAGGAAAGAAACGGCAACGGAATGCCAATCACGGGCAGAAGCCCAAGCGTCATTCCAAGATTGATGATCACGTGCCCAAGCAGGAGCGAGACGAATCCCGTGAGGACGAGAATGGCGAACCTGTTTTTGATTTTTTCCGCGAGACGAACCCATCGAAGCGAAAGCAACAGATACGCCCCAATCACGAGGCTCGCGCCCCAAAAGCCAAACTCTTCGCCGATGACGCAAAAGATGAAATCCGTCCACTGCGCGGGAATGAAGCGCAGTTGCGTTTGCGTGCCGCGCAAAAAGCCTTTGCCCCACAAGCCGCCCGACCCGATGGCGATTTTCGCTTGAAGCGCGTTGTAGCCCGCGCCCTGCGGATCGCTCATCGGATCCAAAAAGGTTTGAATGCGTTTGAGTTGATGCGGCTTCAAAATTTTCGCGGCGTAAAGATTCGATGCGATTCCCAAGCCCGCGCCCGACAGAAGCGACGCAATTGACCAACCCCAATCGCGTCGCAACGCGAGCATCAAAATGGCAAGGAAAATTTCGAGCGCGAGAAATCCAAACAGACTGATGAAGCCCAACAGCGCGCATGCCAGCGGCAAGCCCAAAAGCAAGACATAGTAGAAATCGAACCCCGCCACGACGATCATTGGCACGACGAAGGTCAGATACGTCAGCGCCGTGCCCGCGTCGGGTTGAAGCAACACCAGAACGCACGGCAACGCCACGATGCCAATGGCGATGACGAACGTTTTGACTTGGCGAATGTCGTTGTCTTTGTTGGAAAGAAATCTTGCGAGCGCGAGAATCGTAGTGATTTTGGCGATCTCCGATGGTTGAAAACTCGCGCCGCCAATTTGAAGCCAAGCCGCGTTGCCCGCGACTTTGCGAGCGAAGAAGAGCGCCAATATCAGCGCGACGATGGAGAGCGCGTAAGCGAGGTAGGCGAAATCTTGAAACGTTCGAAGCGGCACGTAAAAAATGACGATCGCCGCCAACGCGCCAATCAAAACCCAAGCGACTTGCTTGTGAAAGTTCGAGAGGTTGTCGATGCCGTTGGACGCGCTGTAAATCGCCAACAATCCAAACGCGAGGAGCGTGATGACGGAAAGCGCGACGCTCCAATCCACGCTCTTCCAAAACTCGCTTCGCTCCGCGTATTCGCCTCGTGGCATAACGCGCTTTGATTTTTCGGTATATTCGATTTTCTGAATCGCGTTGCGAAAATAGCGTTTCTGATGAACGAATCCGAACTCTTGGGCGACAAGCCTTATCCTTTCAAATCGGGCTACGCATGCATTTTGGGCGAGCCAAACGCGGGCAAATCCACCTTGCTCAACGCGATTTTGGGCGAGAAACTTTCCATCGTTACGCCAAAGCCGCAAACGACGCGCAAGCAAGTGCTCGGCATTTTCACCGACGAAAAGGGCGAGCGACCTTGCCAAATCATCTTCATCGATACGCCCGGCATTATGAAGCCCAAATACAAACTCCACAAGGCGATGCTCAAATTCGCCGACGACGCGCTCGACGACGCGGACGCGCTCGCGCTCGTCATCGACGCGAAACTCTATTCCGAAAAGCGTCGCTCGCTCAAAGACGACTTGGCGTTTCAGCGCCTTGCCGACGTTCAAAAGCCCAAAATTCTGACGCTGAACAAAATCGACTTGCTCCGCAAGGAAGACGTTTTGCTCTTGATTGATAGGCTTTCCAAAGAAGCCGCGTTCGATGAAATCGTGCCGCTCTCCGCGCTCAAAGCGTTCAACGTGAGCGAACTCATCAAGGCGATTTATCCCTACTTGCCTTGCGACAAGCCGTTTTATCCGAGCGACATTTTGAGCGTCGCGCCTGAACGCTTTTTCGTGAGCGAAATCGCGCGCGAAAAAATTTTCACGTTTTTCCGCAAGGAAATCCCATACTCGACGGAAGTCGTCGTCGAGGCTTTCGAGGAAAACCACGAAAAAAATCCGAAGCGCAAAGACGTGATTCGGTGCGCCATCGTGGTCGAGCGCGAGTCGCAAAAAGCCATTCTCATTGGCGAGGGCGGCGCGGCGATTCGCAAAATCGGCGAGGCGGCGCGGCGCGACATCGAGGCGTTTCTGCGCCGACCCGTCTATCTCGAACTTTTCGTCAAGGTGCGCGAAAATTGGCGCGAGCGCGAAGCGCAACTGCGCGAGTTCGGTTATCGCTAACGCCGCAAGCGAACCTCTCCGCAATGAAACCCTTTCTCGCTCTCTCGTTTTCCGTTTTTTTTCTTTCGTCGCTTGCGCAGGCTCAACCGCAAGAGACGGCGTCAGGCGTTCTGATGGTGAAGTTCAAGCCAAGCGACGCGCGGCGAGGGTTTTCTCCGACGAGTTTGCTTGCGAGTTTGGGCGATGAGTTTCGGCTCTCGCCCGTCTGGACCGAGGGTCACGAGCGAGCGTTTCAACGAACCGCCTTGCGCAACGCGCCACGTCAAATCGAGTCCGCTTCGCTCGAATCGCTTTCGCGCATTTACGCCCTGACGTTTCCCGAACGTCTCGATGCGACGCTCATCGCCGCCCGTCTTCGCAAGCTGGACGCGGTGGAATGGGTAGAGCCGAAATTCATTCGTCGGTTTCACGTCGTTCCAAACGACCCGCTCATCGGCGCGTCGTTTTCGTCTCAAAACTATCTCGACTTTCACAGGCTTTTTCAAGCGTGGGACCTTTCGCAAGGAAGCCGCGACGTCGTCATCGCCATCATCGATAGCGGCGTGGATTACCTTCACCCCGACCTTGCGAACAAAATGTGGCTCAACGAAGACGAAATACCCGACAATCGTCTCGACGACGACGGCAACGGGTTCATCGACGATGTCATCGGTTGGGATTTTTGGCAGTCGGGCACGGTCGCCAATCCCGTTCAGGACAACGATCCGCGCGGCGAGTTTTTCGTTCACGGCACGCACGTGGCGGGCATTGCGACCGCCGAGACGAACAACGGCGTAGGCATTGCGGGCGTGGGCTACAAGTGTCGGTATATGAACCTCAAAGCGGGCGGCACGGAGGCGCAACCCAGCGCCGTCGGCTTCGGCTTTGAAGCGATGCTTTATGCGGTCGCCAATGGCGCGAGCGTCGTCAATTGCAGTTGGGGCGCGGAAGGCTTCTCGTCGTTTGAAAACGAGGTTGTCAATTTCGCAACGGCGCAAGGCGTGGTGGTGATTGCGTCGGCGGGCAACGGCGGCGGCACGACGGCGGAGACCGACCCGATTTATCCCGCGGCGTATCAGAACGCGCTCTCGGTTGGCTCGGTCAATCACTTCGGCGCGCTTCTCAATCAGCGCTCGTCGTTTTCGAGTTATGGCGCGACGCTCGATGTTTTGGCGGCGGGCAACGGCGTGTTGAGCGCGGTCTTTCAAGGGCAATACGGTTTGCTGTCGGGAACATCGATGTCCGCGCCCATCGCGTCCGGCGTTGCGGGTTTGCTCAAAGCCCTTCGTCCGAACTGGTCGGCGGCGCGGATTCGTTTGCAACTGCGCTCGACGGCGGACGCGCTCGATGCCTTCAATCCCGCCAATGCCAATCTCCTTGGCAAAGGACGGCTCAACGCCCTGCAAGCCTTGACGCGCGTCGTTCCAGGGCTTGAAGTCGTCCGCTACGACTACGACCCGCTTTCGCAATCGCTTTTCGTCGAGCTCGTCAATCATGGCGCGCCGACGTCAAACGCCGTTTCGTTTCAATTGCGCTCGCTCGATGGCGGCGCGACCGTCTCGAATCCGTTTCAGTCGTCGACGCGGCTCAATTCGGGCGATACGCTTCGGCTCACGTTTCGCGTTTCCGTCTCTGCGCTCGATCCGTCGCCTCGGCCGCTCAAACTTTCGTTCATTGACGCGGCGACGGGCTACGACGATTTTTCGCTGATGCGCGTCTCGAATTCGAGTTGGAAATTTCTCTCGTCGGTTTCGGGGCGAGCGCGCGCGATGAGCCTCGCCTCCGACGGCTCGATTTGGGTCGTGGGCGAAGGCGGCAAAATTTTTCGCTCGCTCGATGGCGGCGCGTCGTTTCAGCGATGCGCTTCGCCAACGCTGGAAAACTTGGACGCGGTGGCGGCGCTCGATTCGCTCGCGGCAATCGTTGGCGAAGGCGAAAGCGTCGGTTCGGGCGCAATCGCCGCACGGCTTTTCAAAACCAGCGATGGCGGACGCAGTTGGCGCGTCGTTTATCAGGGCGACTTGGGCGCGTGGTGGAACGGCATCGCATTGGCGGGGCGCGAGATCGGCTTTGCCGTTAGCGACGCGCCCCAAAACCGCCAACGCTTTCTCGTCGTCAAAACCACCGACGGCGGCGACTCTTGGAAAGCGCTTCCAAACGCGCCCCTGACGAATGGCGACTTTGGGTGGACGCGCTCGGTCTATTTCCTCGATTCGCTCGTCGGATTTTTCGGCGGCGCTTCAAACGGCAACGTGTATTCCACTTTCGACGGCGGCGCGTCGTGGCAAGCGGAATCGACGGGCGGCGGCTATGTCGGAAGCGTCTTTTTCCGCGACGCGCAAAACGGGCTTCGCGTCTCCAACGCGCCGCCTTACTTGCGACGCTTCGCGCAGAACGCTTGGCAGACCGTTCAAAGCGTTGGCGCGTCGCTCGAAGCCTCGACCGGCATTCGCTCGACGCATCGCGTTTGGGTCGGCGGCAATCAAAGCGTTTGGAGTTCTCTCGACGGCGGACGCTCCTTCCGCGAAGAAGCCCTGCCTCTCGAAGGCGGCGACGGCGTGATTCAACTTGCGGCGACGACCGAGGGGCGAAACGCGCGCGTCTACGCGCTCACGAAAGGCGGGCAACTTTTCGCGCAACTGACCGACTTGGAAACGGGACGTCCCGTCTCGCGCGAACCGCAGGTTTTGGAACTCTCGCAAAATTTTCCCAATCCCTTCAACGCAACGACTACGATACCGTATCGCGTTTTGGAGGCGGGCTTCGTTACGCTGAAAATCTACGACCTCTTGGGACGCGAAGTCGCCATGCTCGTAAATGCCTTTCAAGAGCCAAACGCCTATCAGGCGACGTTCGACGCAAGCCGCTTGGCGAGCGGAATGTATTTCTATCGCTTGCGGATTGGTCGATTTTCAGCGACGCGGAAAATGGTCGTGGCGAAATAAACGCTTGATGGCGAAGAAACCCATTTATTGCCTCTCCGACGCGCCAAGTCGTCTCGTCATCTCTCTGAAATAAAGCGATCGCCACTCGTCGCCGCTTTCCACATCACTCTCGCTTCTGATTTTTTCAGCCCAAAATTTTGGAGAGACCATTGGAATCTCCACAGTTCTTGGGCTTTTATGCGCGACGCGAAGCGTAATCGTGCCAAAATCAAACAATCTTCCTATGAAGCTTTGGTGGTAGCCGACGCTTTTGATTCTCTTCAACTCGATGATTTCCACATGGCGAGAAAAAATCCCGAACTGAATCTCGATGCGGCGCGTGGTGATTTTTATTTTCAACTGACGCGACTTGATGAAGGCATACGCGAGACCGATTCCATAGAAAACGTTGGAGAAAAAGACCATCGGGTTCGAGAACAAGAAATATCTGATGGGCGCGTAGGTCTCGATTATCGTCGTCTCTCTCATATTCGTTCCTTTCGGCGATTTGAGTTCTTTGGGCGTCTGGGCGCTCCCATTCAAGCGCGTTCAAGCGTGATGAGGGCGATTTCGGCTTGGACGGTTCGGAGCGGGGTGCCCGTTACGCCAACGCCAAGGCTGACATAAAGTTTCCGCGATTTTCGTTCGCCTTCTTCGTAAAGCCCTCGCGGATACTTGTAGAACAGGTCGATCGGGTAAAATTCAAAGCCGCCAAACTCGATTGAAATTTGCCCGCCGTGCGTGTGTCCCGCGAGCGTCAAATCCACGCCGCGTTCTTTTGCGTGAATGAAGAAATCGGGGTGATGACACAACAGCAACTTGAAGCCTTCCTTATCCGCCGATTTCAAGGCGCGGTCGAGGTAATGTTTTTTCTCGCGTCCAAAGTCAATTCCAATCACGTTGAGTTTTGCGCCGTCGATGTTGAGCACGTGCGAGCGATTGCGAAGCAGGTTGAGGCGTTTTTCGTTCATCGCCGCTTCGATGGGCGCGATGCCCGCCCATTCGTCGTGATTGCCCGCGCACGAATACGCGCCGAAGGTCGTCTTCAAGCCTTGAAACGCTTTCGTCAGGGGCTCGATTTCTTCGATGTAGCTCGAGACGAAATCGCCCGTGAGCGCGACGATGTCGGGCGAGAGCGCGTTGACGACCTCGACGATTTCCTCCATTTTGCGTTGCGGCATATAGGCGCCCGAATGAATGTCGCTCAAATGCGCGATTTTCAGCCCGCGCAGTTCCGTCGGCAAGTTCGGAAAGCGAAGCGTCATCGAGTTGACGACGTAATCGGAGCGATGATTGGCGACGCTATACGCCGTAATCACGCTGGGGAAGCCAAAGCCAACGGCGAGCGGCGCGATCGTCGTGGCGGTTTTGGTCAAAAACTCCCGACGCGACAGGTCGACGGGTTCTTCTTCGCCCGCAAACTTGGGTCGCCTCGCAAACCTTTGAACGACCCTTCCGACGAAACCACACGCATCGAGCAGAGCGAAAACGACGACGGTCAAGAGAACCCACATCGCCCAAACGCTCGAAAGCGTGAAGAGCGCATACATCGCCTCTTCTTCGCGCAAATCCATCTCGAAGCGCAAAAAGAGCGTGAGCGCGGGCGTGGTCATCAACGCGCCGACTAAAACGGCGACGAAAATCCGAATCGGCTTCGGATGGCGAGGCTTGAACGCATCGACGAGTTTCAGCAGTTTGAAACAAACATATGCGCCCGCCAGCAGCGAAAGGAGCAGCACGAGCAAAAGACGCGCAAGGGTTATCGGCGGCATCTGGAATTAGGGAACGGTTAAAAAATCGTCGGGTTAAACGAACTACTTTGGACAAACGTTATCAATCGCGTCAGGCTTCGCTTCCAATGAAAAAAATTCGGGTAAAGTTTCTGAACTGGCTTTTGCGCATAGCGGGCAATCACCAAGCGGCGCGAAGAGCCGTAACTTCGTTGCTCGTTGCCGAAACGCTTGGCATCAGTTGGTATAACCCGCTTTGGCATCTGCGCAACTCGGTCGTCATCGTTCAGCGCGCTTGGCTTGCGATGCGCCGCGAAATGCGCGGCTATCGCAAACCCATTCCGCACCCGAATCCAAACGTAAGAATCTGCGAGGACTTTCTATGCCGATGGCACGAAGACCGAGGGTGCGAAAAAGGCAAATTCACGGAAGCCTGTCTCGTCAATTGTTTCGGCATTCGCAAGGACGAGAACGGCAAAATCGTTCCCGCTTGGACGGACTACGAAGGCAAGCCCGATTGGCTTGAACTTGGTTGCCGCGATTGCAAGTTCTATCTTTCCTCTTGCAAAGGCGTCGCGCCCGCGAAACCCGTCCCCTTCGAAACCGTTGAGACCCAATAAGGCGCGCCGATGACGTTTGGAACGAACTGGCGGTCAAAATTCTTTCTACGGCAGGCTCCAACTTCGGATTGATGTCGCCATTCGCAACATTTGGCAGTAAAACTCGCAAACGACAACTCAACATCTAACGAAAGGAAACGCTCTCAATGCAATCGCATCTTGCAAAGTTCATCGCAACCGCTTCGTCCATTGACGCCAGCAACGCCAATGGCAACGGCTCGCATAACGAAGACGCGCTGGTCGTCGTCAGCGGCGTTAGTCCCGATTTGGACTTGGACGACGAGCCGATTCAGCGCAGTCAAAAAACCGATCCCGATCTTGGCAGGCGCGTCGCGCAGTTTTTGATTGAAAAAGGCGTCGCCACGCCGCAAATCGAAACGGGGCTCGACGACGCGGAAAAGCGAACCATCATCGCGCGCAACTTCGCCGAAATCATGCGCGCCCTCGGTTTGGACCTTTCCGACGATAGCCTCGCCGATACGCCACGGCGCGTGGCGCAAATGTATGTCGACGAAATTTTCTATGGCTTGGATTGGCGCAATTTTCCCAAGTGCACGACCGTCGAAAACAAGATGGGATATAGCTCAATGGTCATTGAGCGCAACATCAACGTGCAGAGCAATTGCGAGCATCATTTCGTCATCATCGATGGGCGCGCGCACGTGGCTTACATTCCCAAGAAGAAAGTTCTTGGGCTTTCCAAAATCAATCGCGTCGTGGAATACTTCGCCAAGCGTCCGCAGATTCAAGAGCGACTAACGGAGCAAATTTTTTACGCCCTCTCCTACATTTTGGAAACGGAAGACATCGCCGTGCTCATTCACGCCAAGCATTATTGCGTCAAATCGCGCGGCGTGGAAGACGTCAATTCCGATACGGTTACGAGCAAACTTGGCGGCGTCTTTCTCACGAACAGCGCGACGCGCTCCGAGTTTATGCGCGCCGTCAATAGCATCGCCGCCGCTTGATTCGCGCTCGAAACGCAAAGCCCTTCTCGCAAGAAGGGCTTTTTCGTTTTCGTTGACTTTCCGCGAGAGCGGTCGTTTCAGCGGTTTCCGAACATCAAAACGCCGACCGACACGAGAAGCAAGTTGAACAGCGCGAGCGGCATCAGTTTTCGCCACCCCAAATCCATCAGTTGATTGTATTTGAAACGCGGAATCGTCCAGCGCACCCAGATGAAGACGAATATCATAAAGAGCGTTTTTGCGATGAACGCGCTCGCTTGCGCCCACCATGGCGCTTGGCTCCAAAACGGAACTTGGTAGCCGCCCAAAAAGAGCGTCGCAATCACGCTGGACGCGACGATCATGTTCGCGTATTCGGCAAGGAAAAACATTGCGAATTTCATCGAGCCATATTCCGTGTTGTAACCGCCGACCAGCTCCTGCTCGGCTTCGGGCAAATCAAACGGAGCGCGATTGCATTCGGCAAACGAGGCGACCACGAAGCAGATAAAGCCCAAAAAGTTCCGAAAGCAGTTCCAATAAAGCGGGTTGGCGGTCTGCGACTCGACGATTTCTGACATTGAGAGCGAGTTGGCGAGAACGACGACGCTCACGATGGCAAGCCCCATGGCGATTTCGTAACTAATCATCTGCGCCGACGAGCGCAAGCCGCCCAATAGCGAATACTTCGAGTTCGATGCCCAGCCCGCGATGGTGATGCCATACACGCCCAGCGACGTGATCGCCAAAACATACAGCACGCCAACATCGATGTCGGCGATGACGATCCCCGACGCGATGGGCACGACGGCGATCGTCGTGAGCGCGGCAAAGAGCGAAATCATCGGCGCAAGCACGTGATAAAACTTGCTGGACGCGGCGGGCACGACGTCTTCTTTGAAGAGCAGTTTCACCACGTCGGCGATGGGCTGACCCAGTCCTGCCATTCCTTTCAGGAATCCGAGTTGCGGAATGAAATCAAAGCCGACGCGATTCGGACCGATGCGATTTTGAATGGCGGCGGCGATTTTGCGCTCCGCATACACCGCGTAAGCGACGCTCGTGAGCAAAACGAAAAGAATCGCGCCCATTAGCGCGAGCCGTTCTCCAAGCGTCAAGGAAAGCGCGATGGGAAAAAGCAAGGTCATTTGCGTCGCGTTTTGACGGCGAAGATACGCAATCGCAAACGCTCGAAAAATCGCTCCCGATATTCATCGCCCTCGAACTTGCCCCGCGGCGACGGGCTTGATAATCATTTTGGGCTTTCGCTACTTTGCCCTCGCTTTGAACGACATCGCGTCACGAAACATCCGTTCATTTGCCTCGACTCGCGCTCTACATCGCAACGTTCTTCTTTTCCATCGCGTCGCTTTCGGCGCAGGTCGTCGAACGCGCCGTCGATTCGCTCTCCGTTCAGAGAACGCTGAGCGGCGAAACCATCGTCAAGCTTCGCGCGTCGTTCATTGATTCGCTCAAACTGCCCGACGAATCGCTCCTGCGCGGCTCGGTCAAAATTTTTCTCGACAACCTTCAACTCGATTCGGCGCGTTTTCGCATCGACCATCAAAACGGCGTCATCTATCTGCGCTACATTTTTCTTGACGAGAAACCGCGCGAGATCGAGGTGCGCTATCGAACCTTGCCGTTCAAGTTCAAGTCGGAATACGCGCGACGCGAACTCGTGGCGCGATTGGATTCCATAGCGGGCGGCGCGACTCCGACGCGAGCCATTGAGCCGAAACGACGCGCGCCTCTCGACGACATCTTCGAGGGCGCGAAACTGCGCAAGTCGGGAAGCATCGTGCGCGGCGTGAGCGTCGGCTCGAATCAAGACCTCAACGTCACGTCGGGCTTTCGCTTGCAACTCGAAGGCGAAATCGCCGACGGCGTGGAAGTTTCCGCGGCGCTGACCGACGAGAACGCCCCCATTCAGCCCGAAGGCGCGACGCAAACGATTCAAGAGTTCGATCGCGTCTTCGTCGAGGTTCGCTCCAAAAACGCGACGGCGACGCTTGGCGACTTCAATCTCGACCTTTCGGGAACGGAGTTCGCCAACCTTTCGCGTCGCTTGCAGGGCGGCAAAGTCGAGGGACGCTACGACGCTGGCGCGCTCCATTCCGAAGCGTCGCTGAGCTTTGCGACGGCGCGCGGACGTTTTGCCATCAACAACTTCAACGGACAGGACGGCGTGCAAGGACCTTATCGGCTCGCTTCGCCCGAAGGCAGAACGTTCATCGTCGTGCTCGCAGGTTCGGAGCGCGTCTATGTCGACGGACAATTGCAGACGCGCGGACAAAACAACGACTACATCATCGAATACGGCACGGGCGAAATTTATTTCCAGCCACGACGGCTCATCACGGCGCAGAGCCGCATCGTCGTGGATTTTCAATTCACGGAGCGCATTTTTCCGCGCAATTTTCTTGCCGCCAAAGCCAAAACCGATTGGCTTGATGGCAAAATTTCTCTGCAAACGACCTACCTTTCCGAATCCGACGACGAAGGCTCGCCCATCGACTTCAATCTCACCGACGAACAGCGTCGGCGCGTCGCCGAAGCGGGCGCGAATCGACTGCTAGCGCGAGACACGTCGGCTTTCGTCGGCGCTGACGACGCGGGACGCGCGCGAGGCAGTTACGCGCGCGTCGACACCGTCGTCAACGGCGAGCCGATTCAAATTTTTCGATATGTCGGGCAAGGCGCCGAGGGCGCGCTGTGGAGTCCGTCGTTTAGCCTCGTGAGCGAAGGGCAGGGCAGTTATCGCCGCGTCTCGTTTGGAATTTTCGAGTTCGTGGGCGAAGGACGCGGCAACTACGCGCCGTTTCGATTGCTCCCGATTCCGACGGCGCAAAGCGTCTTGGATGTCGGTCTGAAAGCCGCGCCGATTGAGTCGCTCAAACTCGAAGCCGAAGGCGCGTTCTCCAACAACGACCTCAACAAGTTCTCCGCGCTCGACGATTCGCTCAGGCAAGGCGGCGCGTATCGCATCGGATTTTCCTTCGCGTCGAAAGACTTTGCGCTCTTTGGGCGACGCTTGGGTCGGCTTGAACTTTCCGCCTCGCAACGCTTGACCGACCGCCGATTCGCCTTCATCGATAGAACCCTTCCCGTCGAATTCGAGCGCGACTTCAACTTGATTGATTTCGACGGGCGCGCGCTTTTCGCGGCGAAAACGTCGGAGCGCATTCGCAACGCTTCAATGCTTTGCGCGCCCAGCTCGAACCTGCAATTGCGCTATGGCTTTGGCAACGTCGCCCGCGACGCGCTCTTTTCCTCGACGCGACATACCTTTGAGCTTCAAGCGCGGAAAGATTCGCTCGGACGCATCGCCTACAACGCCGCCTTGACGCAAAGCCGAAACGCGCAAACCAACGAGCGCGCCAAGTGGCTTCGCCAAAACGCGCAGTTCGAACTCTCGCTTTTTCCGACCTCTCGACTCGCCCTCGTTCCGTTCTTGAACATCGAGCGCAGCGACAAAATCACGCGCTCGATTTCCGCCGACACGCTCCGCGTCGATAGCCACGCGATTCTCGACCTTTCGGGCGGAGCGCGCTTGCCCAATTTTTTCGGACAAAGCGCGACGCTCTCGCTCGGCTACCGCGCCGACAAACTTTTCGATTCGCGTTTCTTCGGCGACGCGCGCCTCGTTCCCGCCTCGATAGCGCGAACCGTCTCGCTCGATTGGCGATTGCTTCCAACGGAAGAGTGGCTCGCGCAACTCAATTTCACGAATCGCTTGCGAACCTTCTCGACGCGCTTCAAGGAAAAAGGCAATCTTGACGCGGAAACGTTTTTGTTGCGCTTTCAAATCCGCTACTCGCCCCTTCGCGCCGCGCTCGAAGCCGAGTGGCTCTACGACGCGCAGACCGAAAAAGCCGCCCGAACCGAGCGACAGTTTTTCGCCGTGCCCAACGGCGCGGGCAACTACGTCTGGCGCGATCGCAACCGCAACGGCTTGAAAGAATTTGACGAGTTCGTTCCCATCGCCTTCATCGGCGACGTGGGCGACGACACGTTGCAATACGTTTTGCGCTCGTTTCCTTCCGACAAACTTTTTCCGACCATCGACCTCAAAACGAGTTTTCGCCTGCGCCTGCGTCCCGCGAGAATCATTCGCGAAAAAACGACCTTTTCGCGCAACTTGCTCGCCGCGCTTTCGAGCGAGACGCTTTTGCGCATTGAGGAACGAAGCTCGGAGAGCGATTTGCGCTCGATATATCTCTTGAACCTCTCGAAGTTTCTTAGCGACCAAACCACCATCGCGGGCAACTTCACGATTCAGCAAGATTTGTTTTTGTTCGAGAACGACATCACGAATCTGCGTTTTCGATTTCAACAGCGCGTTTCGCAGAATCAATACAGTTTGGGCATCGAGAAGCGGCTCTTCGCGGAGCGGAGCGCGCGGTTCGTTACGCGCGTTGGCTACGAGCTTGGCTTCGAGATGAATTTGATTTCCGCCTACAATCGCTCGAAAGCGTCGGGGCTTGAAGGCGCGGCGTTTTCGGAGACGGGACGGCAGTTCGAGATTCATTCGGTCGCGGTTTCGCCCGACATTTCGTATCGCCCGTTTCAAGATTTGGAGTTTGGCTTTCGCGCCAACTTCGAATCGCGCATCGACGAGCGCCCCGCCAAACAACGCGGCGGCGCGAGCGCCAAGGCGTTCATCAGCTCGCAACAACTTCGCGCCACTTACTCCTTTCGCGGCAAAGGGCGACTCAACGCGCAACTTGAACGAGCGCAGACCACGCTGCGCGACGCGGACGCTCTTGGCGCCGTCTATGAACTTACGAGCGGCAATCCCGTCGGCGCGACGCTCATCTGGCGCATCGACGCGGATTATCGCGTCAGCAACTACATCACCGCCTCAGGCGGCTACGACGGCAGAGCCTTGCCCATTGGACGCGCGCTCCACGCCGCGCGCGCCGAAGTGCGCGCGATTTTCTGAACGCGCCAAAATCTTCAAAGCATTCGCGTTTTGTTTTATATTCGACTTCTCAAAAATTTTCGACGCGATATGACCGACATTTACATGCTGCGCGAGCTCGAACAAATCAGAGCCATCGCCGATCCGCTCCGCTTGAAAATTCTGCACGCGCTTTCCGAACAATCCATGACCACCAAGCAAGTCGCCGAGCGCTTGGGCGAAAACGTCAACAAGCTCTATCACCACGTCGAGACGCTCGAATCGGTCGGCTTGATCAAGCTCACGGGCACGAAGCAAAATCGCGGCACGTTGGAAAAGTATTATCAAGCCATCGCCAAGCATTTTACGCTCTCGCCCGTGCTCTTCGAGGTGCGGCTCGATGCCGACGACGCGCGCTCTTCCACGACGGAATTGACTTTCTCTTCCGCTTTGCAAGCCACGCTCACCGAACTCAAAGAAAGCCTCAGAAAACGACTCATCAAGCCCGCCGCGTCGCACCCGTTCTTTCGTCGCCTGCACATTCGCACGTCGCGCGAGAAAGCGGCGAAATTGCAAGCGCAGTTCGAAGAGTGGATCGCGGAGTGCGAAAAAGCGCATCAAGAAAACGGCGAGCGGCTCTACGGCGTGACGGCGACCTTCTACCCCGTTGCCGAACCAAAGCAGCGCGATTAAGCCGATGGATTTTCAAGCCATCCTTTCCAACTTGCTCTCGCCGATGATTTTAGGCTTTCTGCTCGGCGTGACGGCGACCTTGCTCAAAAGCGACTTGAAGTTTCCCGAAGAACTATATCTCTCGCTGACGATTTACTTGCTCATCGCCATCGGGCTGAAAGGCGGTTATAAACTTTCTCTCGTGCCTTTTTCGGCGGTCTACAAGCCGCTCGGAATGGCGATTTTGATTGGCTCGCTAATTCCCGTTTGGTCGTTTTTCATTTTGCGACGTTTGGGCAAATTCGACGTGCCCAACGCGGCGGCGATCGCGGCGCATTACGGCTCGGTGTCGGCGGCGACGTTCAGCGCGACGTTGGCGTTTTTGGACGAGCACGAAACCTCTTACGAAGGCTTTATGCCCGGCTTGCTCGCCGTTTTGGAAGTGCCCGCGATTTTGATTGCGATATTTTTGGCAAAGTCGCTCGACAGAAGCGGCAAAACCGGTTCGCTCCGCGAGGTGATGCGCGAACTTCTGACGAGCAAGAGCACGATTTTGCTCGTAGGGTGCTTGGCGATTGGCTTGCTGGCGGGAAAGAGCGGGTGGGAGCAAGTCGCGCCGTTTTTCGATGCGCCCTTTCGCGGCGTTCTGATGCTCTTTCTGCTTGAAGCGGGCTTGGTTACGGGGCGGCGTTTGAGCGACTTGAAGCGCGTCGGATTTTTTCTCATCGGCTTCGGAATCGCAATGCCCATTTTGCATGCCGTTTTGGGCTTGATCGTTGCGAAGTGGTCGGGGCTGTCGATGGGCGGCGCGATGATTTTCGCCGCGCTGATGGCGAGCGCTTCCTACATCGCCGCGCCCGCCGCTTGTCGCGTCGCTCTGCCGCAAGCCTCTCCGACATACTACCTGACCGCGTCGCTTGCCGTTACCTTCCCGTTCAACATTATTTTCGGACTGCCGATTTACTACGAACTTGCCGAATGGCTCTACAATCATTGAGAAAGGAGTTCAGCGATGCGAACCTTCCCGCTCAAACTCGTAACCATCATCGCCGATGAAGCGCTCGAAAGGAAGTTGGTCGCCGACATCAAAAGGCTCGGCGCGAAGGGCTACACCGTCGGCAAAGCGCACGGCGAGGGCGCCAAAGGCGAGCGAATAAGCGAATGGGAGGGCGAAAACTTGCGCCTCGAAACCATCGTCAGCGAAAGCGTCGCCGAAAAAATTTTGACGCACTTGGCGAGCGAGTATTTTCCCAACTACACCATCATCGCCTACCTTTCCGACGTGGCGGTGCTTCGAGGCGACAAGTTCGTTTAGCGATGTTCGAAACGCAACGGCTCGTCTTCGTGGGCGGCAAAGGCGGCGTGGGCAAAACGACTGTCGCTTGCGCGCTTGGGATTCATCTTTCCGAGCGCTTCAAGACCCTCCTCGTCTCCACCGACCCCGCGCATTCCGTCTCCGATAGCCTTCAACGGCGCATCGGCGACCGCGTCGCCAACGTCGACGGCGTAGACCGGCTCTTCGCCCTCGAACTCAACGCCGAGCGACTTTACCGCGATTTCCTCGCCCAGAAACGCGACCAACTCAAACGCTTGATGGACACGACGACCAACTTCGACGACGAAGACATCGACGCGATGCTCGAAACCACGATTCCCGGTCTCGACGAGGTGATGGGCTTGAAGAGCATAGCGGACTTCGCGCTCCAAGACGAATGGGAGAAGGTCGTCGTCGACACCGCGCCGACGGGACACGCGCTTCGCTTGCTGGCGATGCCCGACTTGCTCGACGATTGGATAAAGGTGATGGCGAAACTGCGCTGGAAATACCGCGAAGTTATGCTCGCCTTCAAAGGCGCTTACGAACCCGATTCCGCCGACGATTTGCTCGTCGAGATGAAGAAAACCGTCAAGCGCATCGAGACGCTCTTGCGCGATTCTTCTCGGTGCGAATTTCTGCCCGTAACGATCCTTGCCGAAATGGCGATCGCCGAAACCGAGCGTCTCGCCAAAACCCTATCGGACTACGGCGTTGCGGCGCGATTCTTGGTCTTGAACCAAGTTTTGAACGAAACGCACGACGGCGCGTTTTTCCAAAAGCGCAAGGCGGAACAGGAACGCTTCAAGGCGCGGATTCGCGCTTCGTTCCCAACCCTCCGTCTCATTGAGATTCCGCTTTACGCCGAAGAGGTCAAGGGTTTGGACGCGCTGCGCAGCGTCGCCGAAATCCTCGCCGCCATCGGCTCTTGACATTTCTATTTTTGACGCGAGGGCTTTAACTTCAAGACGTAGTTGCGGCGACAACCTAACGACGACATGCGATGAAAGGCACGAAAACGGCGACCCCGAAAGCTTCAAACGCAAAGACGACGAAAAAAAGCGAGAAAAACATGCTGACGGTGGAGGAAATCTTCGCCGAGTTTCTCAAAAAGAAAGGCTATCGCTCCACGCCCGAACGCGCATTGGTCTTGAAGGAAATTTATTCTTCGCCCGGACACTTCGACGCGGACGAGATCTTCATCAGAATGAAGCAAAAAGGGAGCAACGTCTCGCGCGCGACGGTCTACAACACGCTCGAACTGCTCGTCGAGTGCAACCTCGTCAGCCAAAATAGTTTCGGGCACAAGCATCTGCATTACGAGCGCATTTACGGCTACGAGCATCACGACCACATCATTTGCGAGGATTGCGGCAAGGTCTTCGAATTCACTTGCGACACAATCGAAAACGAGCAGGAATCCATCTGTCAAAAAATGGGCTTCGAAATCGAGCGGCACACGCTTCAAATTTTCGCTCGATGCGTCAAACCAAACTGCGAGAACAAAGCCGCAAGCCAACGCGACTAAACCGACGGCGCTCGCCGATTTTTTGAGATTCACCAACGAGACGGCGCGACAATGGACTTTTTAAGACGCTTAAATCTTCTACCGATGGGTCAAAATGAAACTCCGCAGGCGGGAACGCTTTTGATTGCCAACGTTGAATTGCGCGACCCGAACTTTCGTCGCTCGGTCGTTCTGCTGTGCGAACACAACGAACGCGGCTCATTCGGCTTGATTTTGAACCGTCCGCTCGAACTTGGCATCGCCGACGTGATGGAAGATTACATGGGCGAGAACTTTCCGCTCCATTGGGGCGGACCCGTTCAGACCAACACGCTTCACGTCTTGCATCGCTACGGCGACATCATCGGCGATTGCGCCGAAGTCGCCGACGGCGTTTATTGGGGCGGCGATTACGAGCAAATCAAATCCTTGCTTGCCACGCGCCAAATCGATCCGTCGGGCATCAAGTTTTATCTCGGTTATTCGGGCTGGGGCGAAGGTCAACTGGACGACGAAATGCAAGGCAACTCGTGGTATCTGGCTCCTGCCGACGCTCGCACGGTCTTCGAAGAGGACGCGGAGCGAATGTGGAGTCGCGTCCTGCGCCGAAAAGGCGGCGATTACGCCATCGTCGCCACGTTCCCGCAAGACCCGCAACTCAATTAGGTTTGCGCGCGAAGGGCGGCTTCGTATATTTGCCGCCCGACCGCGAAGGAGGAATCGCCTAATTGGTATGGCAGCAGTCTTGAAAACTGCCGGGCGCAAGCCTGTGGGGGTTCGAGTCCCTCTTCCTCCGCCACCTTTTTCGGACTTTTCCTTCTCGCCCCTCAAACCGAAAGCCGATGAACAAAACTTACTTTGAACTTTTCGGTCTGGAAGAAAAACTCAATCTCGACGCGAAGACGCTTCAAAAGCGCTTCTACGCCCTCTCCAAAGAACTTCACCCCGACTTCCATCAAGGCGGAACGAAAGCCGAACAAGCCCAAAGCCTCGAAGCCTCGGCGCAAATCAATCAAGCCTTTTTGACGCTCAAAGACAAAGAAAAACGCCTCAACTACCTCATGTCGCTTCGCTTGGGCGAACTTTCCGAAGCCGAAAAAAAACAAACGCCGCCCGAACTGCTCGCGGAACTGATGGAAATCCGCGAGCGGCTCGATGACTTCAAACGCTCGCCCGCCGATGAGGCGCTCCGCGCCTCGCTTGAATCGTCTCTTTCCGACTTGCGAGCGCGAGAGAAAACGCTCGACGCGGAAATCGACGCGCTCTCGGAAACCTTCGACGCGCAACCAAACCGCGACGCGCAAAACGAAATCCTCGCGCGCATTCGCCAAACGACGCTCAAAAGAAATTTTCTGCGCTCGCTCTGCCGCTCCATAGAAGCCGAACTGCGCCCCGAAGAATTTTGACCAAACGTCGCTCGGAAAAGCGTAAATTGCGCGCAACGATCGACGTTCAAGCATTCGCTCTTCCGCTATGAAATACCAAGTTGCCATCGACAAAACCGTCTTCGATGTCGAAACGCTCGGCGGCGATTCCATCAGCCTTAACGGCGTGAAAAAAGACGCACGGCTCGTTCAGCTTTCGGAGCGCTTCTATCATTTCATCTGCGACGGGAAGGTCTTTCGCGTCGAGGCGACGAAGACCGACGAAGGGTTCAACTTCAAAATCAACGGCGAGCCTGTTTCGGTCGAGGTGAAAGACGAATTGCAACTGTTGCTCGACAAGATGGGCGGCGCGAAAAAGAAATCCGCTTCGGGCGACGTTAGGGCGCCAATGCCCGGCTTGGTCGTCAAGGTTGCCGTCTCGGTCGGCGAGCGCGTTCGGAAGGGGCAAGGCTTGCTCATCTTGGAAGCGATGAAAATGCAAAACGAAATCAAGTCGCCCGTCGATGGGGTCGTCAAGGAAATCCTCGTTTCCGAAAAACAAGCCGTTGAAAAGAACTTTCTGTTGGCGAAACTTGAGTAAGCGTGTCCAAAGAGACGGTTTTAATCACGGGCGCGACGGGCTACCTTGGCTCGGCGCTCGCGCATCATCTTCATCGGCGTTACGGTGATTCCATCAAGCTCAAAGCCCTTGTTCGCGCCTCTTCTTCTCGCCGCTTTTTAGCCAACCTTCCGATAGACTTTGTTTTGGGCGACGTGAGAAACCCCGCGTCGCTGTGGGACGCGACCGAGGGCGCGGACGTGGTTTTTCATTGCGCCGCGCTCGTGTCGTTCCGACAAAAAGACTATCGCAATCTGTATCGCGCCAACGTCGTGGGGACGCGCAACCTTGTGAACGCCTGTCTCAAAAACCGCGTCAAGCGGCTTGTCCACATTAGCTCGACGGCGGCGATTGGCGCGAGCGGCTTGGGCGAATGGAGCGACGAGCAAACGCCCTTTCAGGCATGGCAACAGCGAATCGGCTACTTCGCCTCGAAGCGTCTCTCGGAGTTTGAAATTTGGCGCGGCGTCGCCGAGGGTCTCGACGCGGTTATCGTCAATCCGTCGGTCGCGCTTGGCGATTGGAACGGTTGGCTTTGCGGCTCCTCCGAATTCATCGCCGATTTGTTTCGCGGCAAAATTCCTTTCGCGCCCAAAGGCTCGACGGGCTTTGTCGACCTGCGCGACGTCGTCGATGCGATCGAGCGGGCTTGGAAGTTTGGCGAGACGGGCGAGCGCTACATCGTCAGCTCGGAGAGCCTTTCTTACCAATCGCTTGTCGAGCGCGTCGCTCGATTTCGCGGCGCGCGTTGCCGAAACGTTCTCGAGCTACCTTCGTCCGTTGGCGTTTTGCTTGGCGCGGCGAGCGACGCCTTGGCGTATCTTTTCAACTTTAGCTCGCCCATCGCGCTTGATTCCGTCAGGATTTCCGCGCTTTCGCTTCGATACTCGAATCAAAAATCCATCGCTCGTCTTGGCGCGTCGTATCGCCCGCTGGACGAGACGATCGAGCGCATTTTGATTCGGCGCAATCTTCTGCGTTAAATTTTCGTTAAAGCCAAGCCTCGCCTCAAAGCCCGCGCTATATTTGTCGCTTAAACTCCTTTTTTCGCAATGCGAGTTTTCCAACGAGCGCTCGCGCTTCTTGCGCTTTTGGCGACGAGTTCCTGCTCCTCCGACTCGGAGCGACCCATCACGGTTCGCGGCTCCGACACGATGGTCGCCATTGGGCAGAAGTGGGCGGAGATTTACATGGCGAAAAATCCCGAAGCAACCATTCAAGTCAACGGCGGCGGCAGCGGCACGGGCATTTCCGCGCTCATCAATCGCATCGCCGACATCTGCCAATCCTCTCGCCCGATGAAAAAACGCGAGCGCGACATCATCAAGCACAGATACGGGCGCGACGCGATCGAAATTCCCGTCGCCAAAGACGGCATCGTGATTTACGTGCACGAATCCAATCCCATCTCCGAATTGAGCATCGCGCAAATGAAAGCCATCTACACGGGCAAAATTCGCAACTGGAAGGAATTGGGTTGGGAAGATCGAAACATCGTCGTGTATGGACGCGAGAACAGTTCGGGCACATATGAATTTTTCAAAAAGCGCGTGCTGAACGGCGAAGATTTCGCCGCGGACGTGCAAACTCTTCCAGGCACGGGCGCGATCGCCAACGCCGTCGCGCAAGACAAATACTCCATCGGTTACGGGGGCATCGCGTATTCGCGCGGCATCAAGTTTTTGGCGGCGAAAGAAACCGACGATTCGCCCGCCGTCGCCGCCTCCGAACAAACCATCGCCGACAATTCCTATCCCATCGCGCGCGATCTTTATTTTTACCTTGTCAAAGAGCCAAAAGGCAGAACGAAAGATTTTATCGATTGGGTGCTCAGCGACGAAGGGCAATCGCTTGCGATTGAAGAAGGCTACTTTCCCGTTCGTCCGCTTGCCAAAACCGAAAACTCCGCAACCGTTTTAGCGAAATGACGTCCGCAACGACCGCGATAGCCGCGCTGAAATCGCATCGAAGGGCGAAGCGATTGGATAGCCTCGCCAAGAACGTCATTCTCGGCGTTTCGCTCGTCTCGATTACCATCATCTTGCTGATTTTGATTTTCACCTTCAAGGAAGCGCAAAACGTCTTCTTCGACGCTCGCGTTCGGGAAGAAGTATTGCCGACGCTGTTCGGCGCGAATTGGCAACCCGTTTCCGACTCGCCGAAATACGGCGTGATTCCGCTTTTCGTGGGCACGCTCAAAACGACGCTCGTGGCGATGTTGATTGCCGTGCCCGTTGGCGTGCTCTCGGCGCTCTACTCGGTGATGTTCGCGCCGAAATGGACGAAAGAAGTCTTGAAGCCCGCCGTGGAACTCGTGGCGGGCTTGCCGTCGGTGGTCATTGGGTTTTTCGCGCTCGTCGTGCTTTCGGATTGGTTGCAGAGTTTGACGGGTTCGTCTTCTCGCCTGACGGCTCTCGTGGGCGGCGTGGCGATTTCGCTCACGGCGATTCCCATCATTTTCACCATCTCCGAAGAAGCGCTTTCCGCCGTGCCGCAATCCATCAAGGAAGCCAGCTACGCGCTCGGCGCGACGGAGTGGGAGACGGCGTTCTACGTCGTGCTGCCCGCCGCCTATCCGGGCATCTTTGCCGCCGTGCTCTTGGGGCTTGGGCGCGCTTTCGGCGAAACGCTCATCGTGTTGATGGCGACGGGCAACGCCGCGATTACGTCGTGGAGTTTGCTCGATTCCACGCGCACGCTCACGGCGACCATCGGCGCGGAAATGGCGGAAGTGGTTTTCGGCGACCCGCACTACAACGTGCTCTTTCTCATTGGCACGTTTCTCTTTCTGTTCTCGATGACGCTCAATCTCGTCGCGGAGTTCTATGTCAAGGCGAAATTGATGAAGAAGTTTCGCGGCGGATAAAAGCCGTCGCCAGAATGGCTCAAACCGCCTTTGCCGCCAATTTTTCCGCCCTCGCCAACGCTTTGCGACTTTCCGCCACGACGCCCGATGCTCGAATTTGACGAGAAGCGCTTAACTTCAAGCGAACTCTGATTCAACGCTCTCTCAAACTTTAACCGTCCGTCCAGCTATGGCAAAGGAAAAAAGCGCAACCAAAGACAAGGAGCATTTTTCGAACATCGATCCCGAAAAGAAAAAGCAGTTGGAGCTTGCCGTCGAGACGCTCGAAAAACAGTTTGGCAAAGGCACGATTATGCGGCTTGGCGACGAGGCGATGATGCAAGTGCAAGCCGTCTCGACTGGCTCGATTACGCTTGATTTCGCGCTGGGCGTGGGCGGACTTCCCAAAGGCAGAATCGTGGAAATTTTCGGTCCAGAATCGTCGGGCAAAACGACCATCGCCTTGCACACCATCGCCGAAACGCAAAAAGAGGGCGGCGTGGCGGCGTTTGTCGATGCCGAACATGCCTTCGACCCGCAATACGCGCGCAAAATCGGCGTCAACACGCGCGACCTTTTGCTCTCTCAACCCGAATCAGGCGAGCAAGCCCTGACGATCGTCGATACCCTCGTGCGCAGCAACGCGGTCGACATCGTCGTCATTGACTCCGTCGCCGCGCTGGTGCCGCAAGCCGAATTGGAGGGCGAAATGGGTGACGCGACCGTCGGTTTGCAAGCGCGCCTGATGTCGCAAGCGTTGCGCAAACTGACGGGCGTGATCTCAAAATCGAGTTGCCTCGTCATCTTCATCAACCAACTGCGCGACAAAATCGGCGTGTCATACGGCAACCCCGAAACCACGACGGGCGGCAAAGCCCTCAAATTTTACTCGTCGGTTCGCCTCGATATCCGCCGCGTCGGACAAATCAAGGAAGGCACGGAAATCATTGGCAATCGCACCAAAGTCAAAGTCGTCAAAAACAAGGTCGCCCCTCCGTTCAAAGAGGTCGAGTTCGACATCGTCTATGGCGAAGGCATCTCCAAACTCGGCGAACTCATCGACCTTGCCGTAGAGTTTGGCATCATCAAAAAATCGGGCGCATGGTTTAGCTACGAAGGCGAAAAAATCGCGCAAGGACGCGAAAACGTCAAGGCGCACCTGAAAGAAAACAAAGACCTGCACGACAAAATCTACGCCCAAGTGCGCGAAATGATGGCGCAAGCGGGTAGCGACAAATTCGCCAGTTCGCCCGAACCCGAAGACGATGGCGCGCCCGAAGAAGAAGGGAGCGTCGCCCAAGCCTGAAGCGCAAAACTTTGCGCTTCTCGACCGCTTTTATTTCCGCCCGAAAGCGTTATATTTGCGGCTCTTTTTTGCGAAGCGACGAAGACGGCGCCAACCATGACGCTCGGACAAGACGACTTGGGGCGCAAGCCAATCGCCCAAATCAACGTCTCCAACCTGAAAAGCGGCGTTCATCGCTATGCGTTTGAATGCGAAACGCGCCAGTTTGGCGACGAGAGCCTCGATGAAACGCGCTTTTCCGCGCCGATTCACGTCGCCGTTACGCTGACCAAAACCGTCGGCGAAATCGTCGCCGAACTTTCGGTGCGAACCGTCGTTTCGCTCGAATGCGACCGATGCCTCGCGCCCATTCGGAAAACGATCCAAGGCGACTATCGCATCGTCTTTTTGCGATCGGCAACGACCCTTCCCGACGACGATGGCGACGACGTGCGCCTGCTCGCAAAGAATGAAACGCGCATCGATTTGACCGAAGACGTCCGCGAAACCTTGTTGCTCGCCGTGCCGATGAAAAACGTTTGCGGCTCGGCATGCGCCGAAAACGACGCGCCCATCGCAAGCGAGTTTCGCCAAGCGTCGAGCAGCCCCGTAGCGAGCGAGTGGCAACGCCAACTCGCCGAAATCGGCAAGAAATTCAGGTTTTAATTCGCAATCCATCACGCGCATTCAAACGAGACCATGCCAAATCCGAAACGCAAAATGTCACGCTCGCGCCGCGACAAGCGCCGCGCCCAATTCAACGCTCGGACGAAAGTTCCCACGATGATTGTCTGCCCAAATTGCGGCGCGACCACCTTGATGCATCGCGCTTGCCACAACTGCGGTTACTACCGCGGCAGAATCGTCGCCCAATCCGCCGAGAAAGCCGCCGAGTAATCGCGCCAGTCTCTCAACGATATTTCGTTCGTCGCCACGATGAAAATCGTCGTCGATGCGATGGGCGGAGATTTTCCGCTTCAAAACCCGATTGCGGGCGCGGTGATGTCGCTTCGTCAATCGAACCGACGTTTTGAAATCATTTTGACGGGCAGATCGTCGCTCATCGAGTCCGAACTTCGCAAGCACGACGCGCTGTCTCTGCCGATTGAAATCGTCGATGCGCCCGACGTCATCGAGATGAACGAGCCGCCCGCCTCCGCCGTCAAGTCGAAGCCAAATTCCTCGATGATGCTTGGGCTTCGGCTCTGCAAGGAGGGCAAAGCCGACGCTTTCGTGAGCGCGGGAAGCACGGGGGCGCAGATGGCGGGGTCGCTTCTCACGCTGGGGCGCGTGCCTGGGGTTCAACGCCCAACCATCGGCGCGTATTTCCCCTCGCCAAAAGGCGTTACGATGGTCTTCGATGTTGGCGCCAGCATCGATTGCAAGCCCGAACACTACGTTCAGTTCGCGGAGATGGGTTCGATTTATCTCAAATACGCCAAAGGCATTCCGTCGCCGAAAGTCGGCTTGCTCAACATCGGCGAAGAAGACACCAAAGGCACGGAGACCGTCAAGGAAGCCCATCTGGCGATGCGCGCAGCTCATCAACGCGGCAAAATCAATTTCATCGGCAACGTCGAGGGGCGCGACATGCTCAAAGGCGACGCGGACGTCATCGTTTGCGATGGGTTCGTCGGCAATTGCATCCTCAAATTCGGCGAGAGCATTCCGTCGTTTCTGAAAGCGCAAGCCAAACTATACGCCGAGAAAAGCCTGCTCAACAAACTGCTCATCGCCATCGCGCAAAAGCCGCTCAAAACGATGCTCAAAGGAATGGATTACGAGCGTTATGGCGGCGTGCCGCTCTTGGGCGTCAATGGCGTTTCCATCGTCTGCCACGGCAAATCCACGCCGACGGCGATTATGAACGCCATTTTCCGCGCCGAAGAGATGGTCGAGCGCGAGGTCAACGCGCACATTGCCGAAGTCTTAAAATCTGCGTAAATTTCGAGACCATTTTTTGTCTTTTTGAGTTCAAGCTGAACGAGAACGCTTGCGAATGAAAGCGGCTATCACTGCCACCGCCAAATATCTCCCTCCCGATCGCCTCACGAATCACGATTTCGTTCACTTGAACACGAGCGACGAGTGGATACGAGAACGCACGGGCATCGTAGAACGACGCATTCTCAAAGATCCCTCGAAAGCGACCGCCTATATGTGCGGCGAAGTCGCAAAGCAAATTCTTGAAAAACGCGGCGCGAAAGCCGACGAGATCGATTGCATCATCGTCGCCACGATTACGCCCGATATGGTTTTTCCGTCGACGGCTTGTTTGGTTCAGGACTTGATTGGCGCAAAGAACGCTTGGGGATTCGACCTCTCCGCCGCGTGTTCGGGATTTTTATACGCGCTCGTCGTGGGCGCGCAGTTCATTGAAACGGGCGCATGTCAAAAAGTCCTCGTTCTTGGCGGGGACAAAATGAGCGCGATTACCGATATGCAAGACCGCAACACCGCCATCTTGTTCGGCGACGCGGCGGGCGGCGTTTTGCTCGAACCCGCCAAAGAGGGCTATGGGCTACTCGATTTCCGTCTCTACGCCGACGGCACGAGCGGCAAAAACCACCTCTACTTGAAAGCGGGGGGCAGTTTGATGCCCGCCTCGCACGAAACGGTCGACAAACGCCTGCATTACCTCTACCAAGACGGCAGAACGGTTTTCAAATCCGCCGTCATCGGAATGGCGGACGTGGCGGCGGAGATTATGAAGCGCAACAACCTTTCGGCAGACGACGTCGCTTATTTGGTGCCGCATCAAGCCAACTTGCGCATCATCAGCGCGACCGCCGAGAGAATGGGCATCGGAATGGAAAAAGTCGTCGTTAACATCGACAAATACGGCAACACCACCGCCGCAACCGTTCCGATTTGCCTTGCCGAGCTCGAAGAGGAGAGCAAACTCAAAGATGGCGACAATCTCGTCATCGCCACCTACGGCGCGGGCTACACGTGGGGCGGCGCGCTCCTAAGGTGGCAAGCCTAATCGTTGCGAAGCAAAAGTTTAGCGACCCGCGATTTTCTTGTTCTTTCCGATGATTGAAGGAAACCGAGCGATGAACAGGAACTTCAACGATGACCAGAAACCGAGTCAGGCAAGCGTTAAAGGCGTGGCTGCGCCACGACGGAGACGCGACGACATTTTGCTTGACGGAGTTTCGCAGCAGAGAGAGCCGAAGAATTTTAATTCTCAAACAATTAAAATTACGTTCAGCGATGAAAGCTCTCGTTTTTCCTGGTCAAGGGTCTCAGTATCGCGGAATGGGCAGAGACCTTTGCGAGCGGTTCGCCGAAGCGCGCGAACTTGCCGAAGTCGCCAACTCCATTCTCGGTTATCGCCTGACCGACATTATGTTTGAGGGCGACGAAGACACGCTCAAACAAACGCGCTACACGCAGCCCGCCATTTTCCTGCACAGCGTCCTTGCCGCCAAATTCATCGACCGCGCCGACGTGATGATGACCGCAGGACACAGCCTCGGCGAATACACCGCCGTCTATTTCGCGGGAGCGTTGAGTTTCGAAGACGCGCTCTATCTCGTTCAAAAACGCGGCGACTTGATGCAAAAAGCGGGCGAAGAACTTTCAGGCGCGATGGCGGCTATCATCGGTTTGCCCGACGATCGATTGGAAACCGTTCTCGCCCAAGCTCGTCCTTACGGCGTCATTCAAGCCGCCAACTTCAACTCGCCTGGTCAAGTCGTTCTGTCGGGCGCGGTTCCCGCCATCAAGCAAGCGGTCTCTTTGGCGAAAACGCACGGCGCGAAGATCGCCAAAGAACTCGCCGTTTCGGGCGCGTTCCACTCTCCTTTGATGAAACCTGCCGAAGAAGAACTCGCCAAAACCCTGAACGAGATCGACTTCCGAAACGCGGAAATCCCAATTTGCATGAACGTGAGCGCGACTTTGACGCGCGACGCGGAGGAGATCCGCGAAAACCTCATTCTGCAACTCACTCGCCCCGTGCTGTGGACGCAATCGATTCAAACGATGATTCGAAGCGGCATTCGGGAGTTCGTGGAAGTCGGTCCGCAAAAAGTCCTTCAAGGCTTAATCAAGCGCATTGATTCGAGCGTCTCGGTTTCGGGCGTTGAGACCGCCGAAGACGCGCTGAAACTTCAATCCGAAGTTCGCCTGAATGCAAATTACGCTTAGCGGAAAAACCGCGTTGGTTACGGGCGCGTCTCGAGGCATCGGACGCGCCATAGCCACGCGCCTCGCCCAAGCGGGCGCCAACGTGGGCTTCACCTACAAATCGTCGGAAGACAAGGCGCTCGCTCTGCAAAAGGAATTGGAATCTTTCGGCGTTAAAGCGCTGGCGATGAAAGCCGACGCTTCCTCTTTCAGCGAGGCGCAAGCCGCCGTTGACGCGACGCTCTCGCAATTGGGCGGGTTGCACATTCTCGTCAACAACGCGGGCATCGCGCGCGACGGACTCTTGGTGCGCATGAGCGAAGCGCAATGGGACGAAGTCATCGCCAACAACCTCAAAAGCGCGTTCAATTACGCCAAAGCCGCCGCGCGTCCGATGATGCAACAGCGCGACGGGCGCATCATCAACATCACGTCCGTCATCGGTCTGATGGGCAACGCGGGACAAGCCAACTACGCCGCCTCCAAAGCGGGATTGATTGGCTTCACGAAGTCGCTCGCCAAAGAACTCGCCTCGCGCAACATCTTGGTCAACGCCGTCGCGCCTGGCTGGATCGAGACCGACATGACCGAAGGGCTAAACGACGAACTCAAAAAGCAGATGGAAGCCTTGATTCCGCTCAAGCGTTCTGGCAAAGCCGAAGACGTCGCCGACGCGGTTCTCTTTCTTTCAAGCTCGCTCGCCAATTACATCACGGGCGAGTGCTTGCGCGTCGATGGCGGAATGGCGATGTGAGCCAAACTCAAACGGACATTCCGTATATTCACGAAATTTTTTCCGAAACGCCAAGTTTTTTCCAAACAGCAACTTACCAAAACAACCTTTCTCGGAGGAAAAAATGACCGTCGACGAAGTGAGAACCAAAGTCTACGACATTATCGTCAGCAAAATGGGCGTCGCCAAAGATCAAATCAAGGACGACTCCAAATTTACCGACGATTTGGGCGCAGACTCGCTCGACACCGTCGAACTCGTGATGGAATTTGAAAATCAGTTCCAAATTCAAATTCCCGACGAAGACGCCGAAAAAATTTCCACGGTGAAAAACGCCATCGATTACATTTTGGAGAAGAAAAAGTAAGCGCGGCAACGCGACGCAAAACCCAATTTTGACGTTCCGACGCGGACAAAGTTGGGTTTTCGCGTTTTTGAACCTTTGCCCGATGCATGCGTCGGGCGAAGCAACGCCAAAAGAATCTATGCGAGAAAAGAAACGAATCGTCGTAAGCGGAATGGGCGTCATTACGCCCATCGGCATCGGCAACGACGCTTACTGGCAGGCTCTCTCGACGGGCAAGAGCGGCGCCGCTCCCATTACCCTCTTCGACACGACGGGCTACGAGACGCGATTCGCCTGCGAAGTCAAAGATTTCGACGTTACGCAGTTCATCGACAAGAAAAGTTCGCTCCGAATGGATAGGTTCTGCCAATTTGGCGTGGCGGCGGGCGAAATGGCGCTCAAAGACGCCAACATCACAAAAGACAACTCGGACTTGCGGCGCGTCGGCGTAGTGTTTGGTTCGGGCATCGGCGGCATGCACATCTACGACGCTCAATTCAGAACCCTCGTCGAGAAAAGCCCCGACCGCGTTAGCCCGTTTTTCATTCCGATGATGATTTCCAACATTGCGGCGGGCTACATCTCGATTCGCAACGGTCTGCAAGGTGCCAACTACGGCACGGTGTCGGCTTGCGCGACCTCGCTACACGCCATCATTGATGCGTATATGATTTTGCAGTTAGGCTACGCCGACGCGATGGTCTGCGGCGGCTCGGAAGCCTCCATCACGCCGATGGGCATCGCGGGCTTCAACGCGATGAAGGCGATGTCGACGCGCAACGATTCGCCCGAAACCGCTTCGCGCCCCTACGACCGCGATCGAGACGGGTTCGTGATGGGCGAAGGCGCGGGCGCGCTCGTGATCGAACCTTACGAAAACGCCGTCAGACGCGGCGCGAAAATCTACGCCGAAATCGCAGGCGTGGGCATGAGCGCCGACGCTTACCATTTGAGCGCTCCTCACCCCGAAGGCGACGCCGTCGTCGCCGCTATGAAGATGGCGATGGACGACGCGGGCATTTCGCCCTACGACATTCAATACATCAACGCGCACGGCACATCCACGCCGCTTGGCGACGTCGCGGAACTCAAAGCCATCAAAAAATGCTTCGGCGACGCCGTCAAGAACATCAACATCAGCGCGACGAAATCGATGACGGGGCACTTGCTCGGCGCGGCAGGCGTGATTGAATCCATCGCTTGCGTGCTGGCGATTCAACATCAAACCGTGCCGCCCACCATCAACATCGAAAATCTCGATCCCGAAGTCGACCTGAACGTTACGCCGAACCACGCCGTCAAGCGCGACATCCACTACGCGCTCAACAACGGGTTCGGCTTTGGCGGACACAACGCAACCGTTATCTTTAAGAAAGTTTGACGCAAGCGCGATGAGGCGCCAGCTTCGTCGCGCCGAGCAGATCCAACTTCACGACGAGACGATGAAGCAAACGCTATGCTGATTTGGTCGAATGTTTTGTCCCCCTTTCTCCGCCGACTGTTCAGGAAAAATGAACGGCAGCGTTCATCGCCCCTTCTCTCCGAATCCGCCAAGCTCGCCCTCGAAGCCATCGTCGCCACGCGCATTTGCGACGAAACGCTGTTTGCGACCGCGCTCACGCATCGCTCCGCGTTGGATTTTTTGGGCAAGGATAGGTTCGTCTCCAACGAGCGCTTGGAGTTTTTGGGCGACGCGGTGCTGGACTTGGTCATCGCCGAACATCTCTACAAATTGTATCCCGACTTCAACGAGGGCGCGCTGACGAAACTGCGCTCGCAACTCGTGAACGCGAAAGTGCTGGCGCAATACGCTCGGCGATTCGATTTGGGCAAGTTGCTCATCGTGAGCGACTCCGCCGAGCAGAACGGCGTGCGCGAAAGCGAGACCGCTCTCGCCGACGCTTTCGAAGCTTTGATTGGCGCGGTCTACCTCGATAGCGGCTACGAAAGGGCGCGCGCTTTCTTGGAAAAGACGATGATTCAAGGGACGAACTTCGCCGCGCTCGTCGTCTCCGACCAAAATTTCAAGAGCGCGCTCTTGGAATACGCGCAAGGCGAGCGATTGCCGTTGCCCTCTTACTTCGTCATCTCCGAAGAAGGTCCGCCGCACAAAAAAATTTTCAAGGTCGGCGTGCGAATGGGCGACGAGGTGCTTGGCGAAGGCACGGGCAAGAGCAAAAAAGCCGCCGAACAGCTCGCCGCCAAAGAAGCCTACGAAAAAATCGTAGCGCGCCGCAACCTTCAAACCGCCAAGAAGCCCGAAGCCGTCGAAACGAATTCGCCAACGAGCGCCGAGCCTTTTTGAGCGCCAACGGCGATGGGGTTTAACGGCGATTAAAAAAGCGTTAACTTCGCCTCGTCAACTCGCTTCTAAACCTTCTCTTCGATATGGCGCGCGCGAAATCGGTCAAGCACATCTTCGTAACGGGCGGCGTGGTTTCTTCGCTCGGCAAAGGCATTTTATCCGCGTCGCTTGGCGCGTTGCTCAAAGCCAAAGGCTTGCGGGTTACGATTCAGAAATTCGACCCCTACATCAACGTCGACCCCGGCACGATGTCGCCCTATCAGCACGGCGAGGTATTTGTAACTGCTGACGGCGCCGAAACTGACCTCGATCTTGGTCATTACGAGCGCTTCATTGATGTCAGGCTAAGCCGTTTGAGCAATGTCACTACCGGTCAAATCTATTCGGCGGTTATCGCTAAAGAGCGACGCGGTGATTACCTTGGCGGCACTATTCAAGTGATTCCGCACATTACTAACGAGATCAAGGCGCGTATTGGCGCGTTGGCTCGCAGCAGTCAAGCCGATGTCGTGATTGTTGAGATCGGCGGTACGGTAGGCGATATTGAGAGCTTGCCGTTTCTCGAAGCGATCCGCCAAATGCGCAAAGATGTCGGGCGCGATAATATCCTCTACATTCACGTCACCTTGTTGCCGCACATCAGCACCGGCGAACTCAAGACCAAACCGACCCAGCACTCGGTGATGGCGCTGCGCAACGTTGGGATTAGCGCCGATGTCATTCTGTGCCGAGCCGATCGCCCGATTGATGACGATATTCGCGAGAAGATTGCTTTCTTTGCCGATGTTGATGTGCGCGCAGTGATCCCGGTGCCTACGGTTGACTCGATCTATGAAGTGCCGCTAGTGCTCGAAGACATGGGGCTGGGCGATTATTTGGTTGAACGCTTGGGATTGCCGGCAACGCCGCCCGATCTCGAAGAGTGGCGGTCGCTAGTGGCGCGCATCCGGCAAGAGAAGCGCCGGCTGCCTATTGCGCTGGTTGGCAAGTATGTGGAATTGCATGACGCCTATATCAGCGTCGTTGAAGCATTGCACCATGCTGGCCTCGAACAATCAATTGATGTGGATATTCGCTGGATTTCAGCGGAAGATGTCGAGCGTGAAGGGCCGGCACGCTTGTTGTCAGGAGTCTATGGCATTCTCGTGCCCGGCGGGTTTGGCGAGCGCGGGATCGAAGGCAAGATTGCCGCTGCCGATTATGCTCGGGTGAACGGTATCCCGTATCTTGGGCTGTGTTTGGGGATGCAATGTGCTACTATTGCGTTTGCCCGTCACGTACTTGGCACCCACGATGTCAACAGTACCGAATTCAATCCGCAGACCTCCCATCCGGTAATCGATCTGATGCCCGATCAGCGCGATATTACCGAGAAGGGCGGCACAATGCGGCTTGGCCTTTACCCGTGCGATCTAGTGCCGGGTACACGCGCTCATGCCGCCTATGGTTGTGATCGGGTGGAAGAGCGCCACCGCCATCGGTTTGAGTTTAATAACCGCTATCGCGCTATTCTAGAGGCAGCCGGTCTTGTGATCAGTGGCGTCTCACCCGACAAGCGGCTGGTTGAAATTATCGAGCTGCGCGACCATCCGTGGTATGTCGCCAGCCAATTCCACCCCGAGTTTCAGTCGCGTCCGGGCAAGCCACACCCGCTCTTCTACGGCTTTGTGGCAGCGGCAGCGCAGACGTTGCTGGCCGGTGAAGCGCGCCAGTTGCCGCTAGTGGAAAGCACTTCATAACGGTTGATAGCGGACGCAATCCACCGATAGCTGTTCTTGCAACCCTCTCCCTGCGGAGGGAGGCTTCGCTCGCCTGACCAATGGCAGGCGCTGCACCCTCTCCTCGCTCGTGGGGAGAGGGTTTTTACATTCACGGCGTAGGCAAAAACTGAGCCGCCGAACTCTGCGCGCAAACCTCACTACCAGCAATCATGGCGTAATTTGCAAATTGCGCGAAATTTCTGCGAATCCTTTTGGCATCTCGCGCGGTTTCTTATATGAGCGTATTTTTTTGTGCCGCCGAGGTGTCGTATGCGTATCGTCCATCTGTTCGTCTTACTCGTCGTCTTAACCGCCTGCGCTGCGCCGGTGACCAGCTCTCCTGAAGCGGCACAGCCAACGCGAGCGCCTACCCGATCCAGTCTGTCCAGTGGGCGGTTGGTTAGTCCATTGCAACCAAGGCTTTGGTTGATCACCGATCCAAGCGCAGTGTTATCTGTTGCTGCTACCAACGCAGTCATGGCCACGCCGCCCTCAGCCCCGCCAACCGGCGTTCCACACAAGTTTGTCAGTGAGTGGATGAACACAGCGCTAAAGTTTATTGCTCGTGATGGGCTACCGCCCACGCGCGCGGCCCGTGAGTTAATGCTGGTGTCGGTCGCGCTCAATGATGCGTTGATCATTGGGCAGGAAGCCGATCAGGAGCAGCGGATTAACAACACGGCATTGCTGGCCGGCGCGATGTGGCCGGTGTTGCGTTACCTCCATCCCCAGCACAGCGAGACTATTGACCGGTATGTTCACGAATCACGTTGGTTAGGATTGTGGCTACGCAATCCAGTCCCACCGGAGCAGATTGAACGCAGTTTTCAAATCGGACGCGCTGTAGGGGAGAGCATTGTTGGCTGGGCAAAACAAGACGGCAGTGATGAAGTACGCGAGATCACCCTGCCGGCCAGTGGTGGATGGAACACGAAGAAACTCCCCCTTGATCCGCATTGGGGCATAGTGAAGACCATTGCGCTGCCCGCTGGCGACGCAATCGTGCTGCCACCACCGCCGGCATGGGAAAGCACCGAAATGGAAACCGAACGCACTGCTTTTCAGGCAGGGCAGAAGGTATTGACCGATGAACACCGAGAACTTGCGTGGTATTGGCACGCCGATGTAGGCACTGTCACTCCTGCCGGTCTTTGGTTTGAGACGGCGATTACGATGGCACTAGTCAACAAGCTTGATGAGGCGCAGACGGCTTCACTGCTTGCCCATCTTGGTGTAGCGATGCATGATACCGCAGTTGCGTGTTGGCACAACAAATACCTGTACGGTTTCAAGCGCCCTGAACAATGGATGGCCACAGTGGAACCGACTTGGCAGCCAGTGTTGCCTACACCGCCGCATCCTTCATACCCGTCGGGCCATGCCGCTTTCAGCACAGCGGCTGCCGACATCCTGATTGTCGCCTTTCCGCACCACCAACAACTGCTTGCTGAGCGCGCCGCTGATGCCACCCGCTCGCGCGTTATTGGCGGCGTCCATTGGTTTATGGATGCCTTGCAGGGGATGGCTTTGGGTCACGATGTTGCCCGATATGTGCTCACTCGTTAAGTTGATACAGGAGCCATGACCATGTACGTCCTGCGTCGTTGCTGCGTTTCATTCATTCTTGTTAGTTTACTAGGGATTGTTTCGCTGATCGGGCAACCAGTTACAGCGCAATCGGGTCAACCTTTCATGCAATTGAGCCGTCCTCTTAACCAAACCGGTGAAGTATTGGTAGATTTCGCTCGATTACCGTTGACGATCCGTGAGTTGCGCTGGAGTTGGAACCAACCACCTGCTGTTGATGCTGGATGGGAACCCCTCGACGTCTTTCATGGATTTGCCTTTCGCTACGTGTCAGCGCCGCCTGATATCGGAAATCCATTGTGCCAATACCATATCTTCTATGCCGAGCTGCGGGATCAGAGCGGTGACACTATCTTGCTAAGCGAGCCATTCATTATTGACCGGTCGGTCGATATGCTTGTGAATATAGCTTGGCCGCCTTATGCAATGGCTGGTTACACTAACCAAGACGAGATCATGGTGCAATTCATCGATAATCAAGACTGCTCTGGTATTGAGAGGGGATATTTGGTTATTGACGAGGAAGTGTTCCACAACCTTGTTATCACGCCGCCTTCGCAGACGGCTCCGTTTCGGGCCTACCGGGTTTCTCAAGCGGAAGGAGCGATGAGTGCTGTTTTTTTTATCTATGATCGGGAGTCAAACTTTGCTTATCAAACACGTACCTTTGTGCGAGATGTCACGCCGCCAACACTTGCTGATACCCAAGCAGCAATCAATACAACAGTGCAAGACAACCATCTGGTCATCACCGGCCGGTTTGCCGATGCCTACGCACCGATGCCGTGGGCGGTTGGATGGCAATTTTTCGATCGGGATGGGAATGCCATCGGTGATGAGGTCTATCACATCTTAAACGCTGATGAGGTGCAGACTGACATACCTGAACTCTCAACTGCTGATGATGGGTCATTCCGTATCAACGTTGAGCTAGGCTTGCTACCCAATCATGCCGCAACCATGCGCATCAGGCTTTTCGATCGCGCTGGTAATGGGCAATTCATTGAGCCAATCATGCTAATCACTCCTGCGCCGTTATATACCGTTTACATACCTCTCGCCGAACGATAATCTCCTTCAGTCTGCGCATCGAAAGCACTCGCTCAGTGACGCGAAAAGCGTCACTGTAGGTGAGTGCATCCTTCAAACCAGTAAAGGGGGAACTATGAATGCTATCAAGGATGTGCGCTGGTTGTTTGGCTTGCTCGTGATACTTATTGTGCTGTCCCTGCTGCCGCCATTGTCACCGGCTATTGCGCAAACTGGGAGCGCCGGTTTTACAAGTGCTGTAGCTTGTCTAGATGGCGATCTCTCAATTGCAACGACATGTTTTGCCGATACTATCTTTTCGCCTGTGCCGGCGAGTGATCCTGCTCTAGTGCGTGTGACCTTGAGTGGCATGAAGCAGGCGTTGGCGCCAATTGGCACTGCTAGGGGCGGTGTTCAACAGCGGATGGCCAATAATACGGGCATTGGCTCAGTGTACGGGCTAGCCTACGACGATGGCGCTATCAGTGGAGTTCGGCGAATCTTTGCCGCCGCCTTTACACGCCGGTTTACCAGTTTTGGGCCACTTGGTCCGGGTGGTGTATATGAATATCGCTTCGATGATGGTCAGTGGCGACCTTCATTCACAGTTCCTCATGCCGGTAAAGATCGCACAACTACTAACAGTAATGATCTCGACATACTTAACGATATTGGTACTACTAGCCTCGGTGATGTGGAAATTAGCCCAGATGGAACAACATTATACATTGTCAATCTCTTCACAAAACAGATTGAACAGTATGACATTACGAACAGTGAACCAACGCGCCTAAATCCAGTTTCAATCCCTTGGCATATCATCAGTTCAGATACTCAGATTCAAAGCCGGCTCCAACCATTTGCGCTTGAATTCACTCCTCACCGTGAGCAGACTAGCCATCATCCCCAGCTCTTAATTGGGGTCACTGATACTGCCCGAACCAATAATCGTCCAACAGTTTACGTATTGATATGGTTTGTTGGTACCGATTCTTGGAGTGTTCTCCTCAGTAAGCATTTAGACGATACCATCTTTGATGATCGCTTTCACAGTTCAGCATTTGGGGCAATCTTACAACAAGGTGCGAAAATTCCGGCAAAGGGTTGGTACGGTTGGAGTGAAGATTTTAAGAAAATGCCCTTTCACAAAGAAACACAGAGTGTTATATATCCTCAGCCTTTTCTGACAGATATTAAGTGGAGCGCTGATGGGCAATACCTGCGCTTAGGTATCCGTGATCGTACCGGGGATATTACTTTCTTTAATCAGCCTCCTGCAAACCAGTATACCACGACAGCACAGGGTGACACACTGAGTTACCGGCTCGTAGCCGGCACATGGCAGCTCTTCGAACGCCATCCTATGTCGAGACATGATCGGATACATCCTGATTATCCGCAGCGATGGTATATGGCGCACCATTCGGATTGGATTAATGATCACATTCACCGATATTATGGCGAAAAGCCCGCGCATGTTGAAAACCATATCGGTGATATGCTCGCGATACCACGCTCTGACGGTACCGAGACTATCGTTGCTTCATCGTTGCTAGGCGCTGTTTCTGCTGGACTGCTTGTGTATGAGGCTGGTGATGTCAATCCTTCTCGAACCATTGCGCTAATACCTCCCGGTACCAGTAAAGTCGCTTCGCTTGGTGATCTCGAACTGCTTTGCACCTATGCTTTCATCAGTGGCCAGCTTTGGAACGACGCCAACGGCAATGGCCTGCGCGAGACGGGCGAAATGCCATTGAGCGGGATCCGCCTTGAGATTGTTGATCCGGTTCGCTCAACGCCGCTTGGGCAGGTCGTGACTAGGGCTGACGGGAGCTATACCGTTGCTGTACCGCCCAATCGCGCGTTGCACGTGCGTGTGGATCCCAATGAATTTGCCGCTGGTCGCCCGCTGGCCGGCATGGTGTATGCGCCGGTGAATACAGGCGTTGATGATGCCCGCGATAGCGATGCCCATCCGATTTTTGGCGTGGTGGAGTTTGCCGGTCGGCATGCTGGCGATGGTATCACTGGGACGGCACTGTCTCTACCGCTGCGTGAAGAGTATGTCCGTCACGTTGATATTGGGCTGACCCGTCGGTTTCAGCCGGCGACAATCGGTGATCAGGTTTGGCATGATCTCAATCGCAACGGTGTCCAAGATTCTAATGAACCCGGTGTAGCCGGCGTGGTATTGCGGCTGGAGCGTTTACCCGGATCGGCGCCGCTCGTCAACGTTTATCCACGCGCTACCGTAACCGATGCGCAAGGCCGTTATACTTTCGCGAATCTTGAACCCGGCCAGTATCGTGTTGTCGTGGAAGCGGCTCATGGCTACGCCTTTGCTCCGTTTGGTCGCGGCGGCAACCCGCAGCGTGACAGTGATATTGACGATCAAACCGGCGCGAGCGCGCTCATTGCATTGGGCCATGGCACAACAAGAACAGACATCGATGCCGGTCTTGTGAGCCAACCTCAGACAGATCTGAGCATTACCCTGAAGGGTTCAGCAGAGGCCGTTGTTGGCGATGAACTCCTTTACACGATCACCTACCGCAACACCGGTAATGTTGCTGCGACGAATGTCGCAGTGCGGATGGGATTGCCACGCGGCTTGACATTTCTCAGTGCCAGCCGCGCGGCCAGCCAGAATGGTTTAACCCTGACTTGGCAGTTTCCCCGCCTTGACCCAAATGCTACTGGCACGATTGAGATACGCGCACGTGCGCCGGCTTCGCTTGGCGCTAACTTGAGTCAAACGGTGACTGCTACGGCGACTATCAGCTCTAATCCGCCTGACAACAATCCGGCAAACAACAGCGCCAGCCAGAGCACGCGCTTGACTAGAGCCGAACTCAGTATCAGCAAGGAAGCGCCGGCAGCAGTGCTTAGTGGCGATACGCTGATCTATACCCTGCGCGTGGTTAATCGTGGCAGTGCGCCGGCGACCAATGTCACGATCGTCGATTCGTTACCGGCGCAAGTTGATTTTATCAGCCTGTTGCAAGCGCCGGCGGGAGCATGCCGCTATGAAGGCACCCAGCATACCCTGCGCTGCGCGATCGGCAGCATCGCCTCCAACCAAGCGGTTGTCGTCAGTGTGCAAACCCGGCCCCGGCCAACTGCCGCTGATCGGCTTGATAACCGGGCCACTGTCACGACGACGACGGCTGGCGACTCGCCAGTTGATAATACTGCAACAGCTAGCACGGCGCATGTGCGTCCAAATCCAGTGGTTAGTCTGGCCTTCGCGCCGGCGCCAGCAGCCGCAGGTGAAGCGACTAACCTTGTGGTTGAGTACCGTAATAGTGGCAATGGGGTGGCGCGCGCGGTAACGGTGACGGTTGATTTGCCAAGCGCGGCGACGCTTACCACCTTTCCCTCAGCCTGCCAGCGCAATGGCAATCGGCTGACGTGTGTGCTTGGCGATCTGGCGCCGGCAGCCAATGGCGAGTTGCGCGTTGGGTTGGCGTTGCCGGCCACGATCGCGGTCGATCAACTGGCGGCACAGGCCACGATTGCTACAATCACGCCCGAACTGCCTGCGTATCAGGGTGATAACACAGCCAGCGCCACCGTTGCGGTTGTGCGCCCGAACCCGTTTGTGCAATTGCGCGCGCCGGCCAGTATTGTTGGGCAGGGTAGTGTGTTTGCCTACACGATTGAATATGGCAATCTCTACCGTCGCCGCCCAAGCCAAACCCGCGCCGCCGCCAATACCGTGCTTGAGCTGGAACTGCCGGCTGATGCGCAATTTGTTGGCGCAAGCCGCGCTCCTACCGGCCAGACCGGGCGCCGGTTGCGCTGGGATTTAGGTACGTTGCATCCGCAAATCGCCGGCAGCATTGAGGTTGTAGTACAGACAAGTGTGCCGGCTGGCGCAGTGTTGCCGGCAACGGCTCGCATCTCGACCAGCACACCGGCTGATGATCCGATCGATAACGTTGCTTCGCTCGACATTAATGTGGTGCCGCCGCCATCAGTCATTGGCACGGCTGACAGCGAGCTGCGGGTGGTAATTCGCTCGACGCTTGATCCGGCAACGAGTGACGCAAACCAGACCAACGGCATTTATCTCTCGGATGGCGCGGCAATTGCGTGGCCGGCGGGCGAAGTGCTCGATCTAACCCCACAGTTGGCAACCCTCACCTTTGCCGATGAGCCATTGCCGTGGCCTTATGCCTACCAAGCGCGCGTCGTGGGCTGGAGTCTAGCAGGAATCGAAGTGGCTGGGCAGCGCTTCGATCCTCGCGCTGCCGACAGCCGAGGGTTGGCCGGTTGCCGATCGGGGGCACGTCCACTGCTGACTCCACAACTGCTTACCGGCTGTGTCTACCGCTATCTCGGCGGGCAAAGCCGTGACCAGCTCAATGCCAGTGTGTTACGCGAACGCGACCTCGACGATCAGGCCCATCTCTACTGGAGCCGTCCGCCAGCCCCGGTGATGCGCCCAGATGTCTACCTGTACACGGCTGATGCGCTCGATCGCGCGCGGCTCACCATCCAAATCGAGTTGGAAGTGCAGATTGTAAACCAAGCGCCGGGCAGTATCGGTGGCGTTCCACTGCCGCCGGTGCCGGTTGTGCCGCTGCCCGATCCGGCTCGCCAGCTCGTAACCAGCCAGATCGAGGTTACGCTGCTTGCGCCTCGTTCTCTTGTTGCGCCGGGAAATTAGATGATGGCCGTAGCAGTAGGCGCTAACTCTGCTATCTGTCTCTGCCCTGCTAAAGCTATGACTACGAACTACTGTCGCAATCGTTCACCGCCGGATAGCCATTTCATTTGCGTGAGGCTGTGAAAAAGTTGCTCGCTCACTAATCGGCGCGATGTCATTGCGCAGACGTGGTTGGGAATAACCTCGCTGTGCCCGTCTCCGCAGCAATGTTGTGCCGACGCAACAGGCTCGTAGTCGTGTCCGATGGAGGGCGATGTCACTAAATGCAAAACATCGCTGCCGGTTTGCAACTGTTATGGAAAGGAAGGTGGTTATGCGAACCACTCGCCGAAGCGGTCAAACCCTGATCGAGATGGCGCTGGCCTTGCCGATCTTGCTGACGTTGGTGATCGGTCTCTTTTCGGTCGGCCAAATCCTTCTCACCCACTACGCCGTTAGCCAAGCGGCGCGCGCAGCGGCGCATCAGGCGGCGCTGACCGGCGGCAAT
>JANWWM010000039.1 GCA_025055975.1 Chloroherpetonaceae bacterium
GTTTAAGCAAGGCGCGCAAAATTTCCAAGCTTTCTCGGAGCGTTTGATAACTTCCGACATTTGCCGTATATTTGCCTCGCTTTTCGCGCCATTATCTATGGACGCCGCGCAAAGCGATTTCCGAAAGGAAATCCGTTCAAGAAAGGCAAGCGTCCATAGAGCCGCGCCAAGTCAGGAGTTTTAGGCGACATATCGTTTCGGACGCAAGCCTTTCCAATCGGAAAGGCTTTTTGTTTTCGATAACCAACGATAGACCCAAATGAGCAAACCGATTCAAGCCTTGCTCGAAGAGCGCGCGCTCGTCATCGACGGCGCAATGGGCACGATGATTCAACGCTACCGACTTAGCGAAGAAGATTATCGCGGGGAGCGATTCAAGGATTTCGACGTCAAATCGCCTCACCATACCATCGCCGAACAAAACGAGCGCCAACTCGACGAGACGTCGAGCGAGGCTCTCGCGCAAAGCGGCGCGGGCATCGAGCGCAACGGACATCACGTTCACGGCGACGCTTGTTCTCACGGACATCTCGACAAAGAATCCTTCAACAAGCCCAAAGAGGGCTTGCGCGGCAACAACGAACTGCTCTCGCTCACGCAACCGCGGGTCATTCAAGAGATTCATCGGCAGTATTTGCAGGCGGGCGCGGACATCATCGAGACCAACACGTTCAGCGCCAACGCCATCTCGCAAGCCGATTACCGAATGGAGCGTTTCGTCTATGAGATGAACTTCCAATCGGCGCGAATCGCCAAAGAGGTCGCCGACGAGTTCACGCGCCGCAATCCCGACAAGCCGCGTTTCGTGGCGGGCGCGATTGGTCCGACGACGAAACTCGCTTCGATGTCGCCCGATGTCAACGACCCAGGCTTTCGCGCCGTAACCTACAAGCAACTCTACGCCGCCTACTACGAGCAAGTCAGGGGCTTGGTCGACGGCGGCGTGGATTTGCTGTTGATTGAAACCATCACCGACACGCTCAACGCCAAAGCCGCCATCGCCGCCGTTCAAGATTACTGCGAAAGAATTGGCAGGGCGATTCCGCTGATGATTTCGGGCACGATTGTCGACCAAAGCGGCAGAACCCTGTCGGGACAAACGACGGAAGCGTTTTGGATTTCGATTGCGCATGCGCCGAACTTGCTTTCGGTCGGGCTGAACTGCGCGCTTGGGTCGGCGCAGATGCGTCCGTTCATCAAGGAGCTGGCGCGCGTCGCGCATTGCTACACGAGCCTGTATCCCAACGCGGGCTTGCCCAACGAAATGGGCGAATACGACGAAACGCCCGACTTTATGGCGGCGCAATTGGACGATTACCTCAAAGAGAATTTCGTCAACATCGTTGGGGGCTGTTGCGGCACCACGCCCGACCACATCGCCGCGTTTGCCGAAGTCGCCGCGCGCCACAAGCCGCGCAAGCGCGGCGAGCCGCCCAAAACGATGATGCTGTCGGGGCTTGAACCGCTCGTCATTCGCCCCGAAACGAACTTCGTCAACATCGGTGAGCGCACTAATGTGACGGGGTCGCCGAAGTTCGCCAAGCTCATTCTCAACGGGCAGTTCGAGGAAGCCGTCGCCATCGCGCGTCAGCAAGTCGAAAACGGCGCGCAAATCATCGATGTCAATATGGACGAGGGAATGCTCGATTCCGAAGCCGCGATGGTCAAGTTTCTCAACCTGCTCGCCGCCGAGCCTGACATCGCCCGCGTCCCGATTATGATTGATTCTTCGAAGTGGTCGGTCATCGAGGCGGGGTTGCAATGTTTGCAAGGCAAAGCCATCGTCAATTCCATTTCGCTCAAAGAAGGGGAAGAGAAGTTCAAGGAATATGCGCGCAAAATCAAGTCCTACGGCGCGGCGACGGTCGTGATGGCGTTTGACGAGAAAGGTCAAGCCGACACGTTTGAACGCCGCATCGAGATTTGCGCTCGCGCGTATCGCATCTTGACCGAAGAGGTCGGCTTCGCTCCTTGGGACATCATCTTCGACCCCAACGTGCTCACGGTCGCCACGGGCATCGAGGAGCACAACCATTACGCCGTCGATTTCATCAAAGCGACGAAGTGGATCAAGGAAAATCTGCCCCATGCCAAAGTCAGCGGCGGCATTTCAAACATTTCGTTCTCGTTCAGGGGGAACAATCCCGTGCGCGAGGCGATGCACTCGGTTTTTCTTTATCACGCCATCAAGGCGGGCTTGGACATGGGCATCGTGAACGCGGGACAACTGGCGATTTACGACGACATCGAACCCGAACTGCGCGAGCGCGTCGAGGATGTGATTCTCAACCGCCGACCCGACGCGACCGAACGCCTCATCGAATACGCCGAGCGCATCAAGCGACAAGACGGCGAAAAAACCGAAAAGAAAAAAGACGAGTGGCGGCAACTTCCCGTCGAGGAACGGCTCAAATACGCGCTCATCAACGGCGTGACGGATTACATCGAGCAAGACGTGGAAGAAGCGCGACAAAAGTATCCGCGCCCGCTCGATGTGATTGAAAAGCCGCTGATGGACGGAATGAACGTCGTGGGCGATCTGTTCGGCGCGGGCAAGATGTTCTTGCCGCAGGTCGTCAAGTCGGCTCGCGTGATGAAGAAAGCCGTCGCCTATCTCGTGCCCTTCATCGAAGCGGAAAAAAAACAAGCGCAAACGGGCGAAACCAAAAAGAGCGCGAAAATTTTGCTTGCCACCGTCAAGGGCGACGTGCACGACATTGGCAAAAACATCGTCGCCGTCGTGCTCGCCTGCAACAACTTCGAGGTGATTGATTTGGGCGTGATGGCGCCCGCCGACAAAATTTTGGAAACGGCGCGCCAAGAACGAGTCGACATCATCGGGCTTTCAGGCTTGATTACGCCCTCGCTCGACGAGATGGTCAACGTCGCCAAAGAAATGGAGCGACAAGGCTTCAAGATTCCGCTCTTGATTGGCGGCGCGACGACCTCTCGCGTTCACACCGCCGTCAAAATCGCGCCGAATTATTCGGGCTGCGTGGCGCATGTGCTCGATGCGTCGCGTTCCGTGCCCGTCGCGCAAAGCCTCATCGCGCCCGAAACGCGAGACGCCTTCATCGAGCGAATCCGCCTCGAATACGAACTCGTCCGCGAAGACCACGCCCGACGCAAGCAAGAGAAAAAATCGCTTCCCATCGAAGTGGCGCGCCGAAACAAAGCCAAAATCGATTGGAAGGAAAGCGACGTCTACAAGCCCAATCGGCTCGGCGTTTTTGAGGTCGGCGCGTCGCTCGCCGAGCTGCGCAACTACATCGATTGGACGCCGTTCTTTCAAGCCTGGGAATTGGCGGGAAAATATCCCGACATTTTGCGCGACGAGGTCGTGGGCAGAGAAGCGACCAAACTTTTCAACGACGCCAACGCGATGCTCGATAAGCTCATCGCCGAAAACGCGCTCAAAGCCAAAGGCGTGGTCGGCATTTTCCCCGCCAACAGCGTCGGCGACGACGTCGAACTCTACGCCGACGAAACGCGCTCGACGGTCTTGCGGGTCGTTCATTTCTTGCGTCAGCAAGGCGAAAAAGCCAAAGGCTTGCCCAATCTTTGCTTGGCGGATTTCGTCGCCCCGAAAGAAACGGGCTTGCGCGATTATTTCGGAATGTTCGCCGTGACGGCGGGCATTGGCGCGGAAGAACTCGCCAAAAAATACGAGCGAGAAAACGACGATTATTCGGCGATTATGGTCAAGGCGCTCGCCGATAGACTCGCCGAAGCCTTCGCGGAATATCTGCACGAGCGCGTCCGAAAAGAGTTTTGGGGCTACGCGCCAAACGAAAAATTCACCAACGACGAACTCATCAAGGAAGCCTATCAAGGCATACGCCCCGCGCCTGGCTATCCCGCTTGCCCCGACCACACGGAAAAACGCGCCCTCTTCGAGTTGCTCGATGTGGAAGCGAAAACGGGAATTTTCCTCACGGAAAGTTGCGCGATGTATCCGACGGCGGCGGTAAGCGGCTACTACATCGCCCACAAAGACGCGCAGTATTTCACGACGGGCAAAATCGAGCGCGACCAAGTCGAAGACTACGCGCGTCGCAAGGGAATGACCATCGAGGAGGCGGAGAAGTGGCTCTCGCCCATCTTGAACTACGACAAAGACGCGGTTCAGAAACCCATCGGATTGGAAGCCAACGCGGCATGAAGCAATGGCGCAGGCGGTCAATCATGCTTTGCGACATGACGCTGACGCGCCCTCGGCGCGACAATCGCCTATTGGCTCGGCTTCGGCTTCCGCGAGCGTGGCGTTCTCGCTATGAGGTTGGCGACGCGATGCCAACCAAGAGTTCCGCGAAATTATCGGGTCTCAACTCTTCAAACTCCTTTTGCAAAACTTTCACGTATTTCCATTCAATCCCCGTCAGAGCGGTCGCTATGTCGCGCCAATTCATTGCGGCATTGTCTTTGAGCGCGACCTCGATGTCTTCGCGTCCTTTGGTCTCGATAATCCATCGTTTTTCATCGACCGTAACGGCGACAAAATCGGGAAAATAGTTGCGAATGTTCGCCTGCGCGTCGGCATATTGAATCGAGAAGCCAAACTGTTCGGGCAGTTTGGCAAACGCTTTGACGTCGTCCGCTTTGTCAAGAAACTTCGCAAACGCCGATTCATAGTCGTTGTCGCATGGCACGTAATTGAAAACGGTCTTTTTCGCCTCAATAACCGTTTTGGACGTCGGAAACGCGGGCGTAGATGAAAGCCATCGCTCCGCCGAAAGCAGTCGTGGCTCTTGTTGCTCCAGCGCTCGTTCTTTCAACGCTTTTTCAAATTCTTTGGTAACGACATAACTCGCAATGTTGCCGCTCATCGCTTTGATGACGACGGGGTCGGAGAGGTCGACGGGTTTTCCGAAGGCTTTGCGTTCAAAAAAGTCTCGGATTTTTGGAGCTAATGCGGCGAATTGAGACGGCAGTTTGATGTTTTGCGCGATGCGCCGCGCATAGTAGCCAATGACTTCCTCGGCGGTTTGCGCTTCGGGTATGGCGTATTCGCGCTCCAAAAGTTTTTCGTCGGTTAAAATGTCTCTGCCTTCGTAAATGAATTTTTTGACGTCGGCGAGTTCTTTGCTTTTGAGCGGTAGCGGATTGACGTTGAACTTCATCACGTCAATCGCCGCGATTTCTTCGGCTAAGGATTTCTTGCGCGCAAGCGTTGGCGAGATGTCGGGAATCGCAATGTCAAATTCTTTTTTCTTTTCGTCGGGCGCAATCGTGAGAATGCGAAGTTTGTCTTTTCCAATCTGGAATGTGTCGAACTTGACGTCTTCCAATCTTTCAAGGTCTTCGACAAACTCCATAAACGCCTTGTTGCCGATGATATCGACGCGCTCCGCGTAGGTCTCCACTTGATTGCGGAACATCAGGCGCAAGCCTCTGCCGATGGTTTGTTCAGGCAAAATGTTCGCCTTTGCGGAGTAGGGGCGCAATCCCACGACGACCGTTACGTTTTGCACGTCCCAGCCTTCGCGCAGCATCAAGACGGAGACGATGGCGTTGACGGGATTTTTTTCTTCATCGACTTCGCGCGCGACTTTTCGGGCAATCTCCAAATCTTTATTTGAAATCTCGCCGCTCTTGTTGGTATGAATGATGAGCGTTTTTTCGCCGCCGAAGTGTTCGGGATATTTCGTTCTGAGCCAATCGCCAACATCATCGGCTTCGTCGGTGTCGTTCATCATCACGAAAAGAATCGGCTTTTTTCCCAATGGGGCAAGTTGGGCGCGATATTCTTTCCATCGCTCGACCGCCGCCGTCAGAAACCCGTTGTAACGCACGCTGGCGATTTTGCTTTTGGCTTCTTCTATCTGCGCAACGCCTTTGACGGGACGCTTGACGATTCGGTCAATGATGGCTTGTTTGAGCGGATAGTCGAAAATCGTCCATGCGAAAAGACTGCCTTTGCTGTATCGTGGCGTGGCGGAAAAATCGAGTTGAGCGGCGAGTGGTCGTTTTTGGTGAAGGGCGCGAATGGATTTGTTCCACTCGTTTTCCTCGTCGTGCGCGTGGTGCGCTTCATCGTTGATGACCATCGCCAATCCCTCGCGTTTGGCGATGCGTTCTTCAAAATCGCTGACTTCCGTTTTTTGCGTCGGCGGCGCGTCGCCGAGCATCGCGGTCATAATGTCGGTTTCCTGCGCGCCGTTTTTGGTTGGGCGTTCATAAAACTGCTGAATGTTGGTGAGGTAGAGCGCGCCTTGCGAATGCGCCCGTTCCGCATCGCCGCGCATATAGTAGTCCATATCCCAAAGCCACAGCAAGTGCCTCGGAATGAAGGGCGAGGCTCGGAAAATGCGCCCGCTTTCGAAGTCGTTTTTGAGGCGGTCAAAGACGATGATGTTTGGCGCGAGAATCAAAAACGTGTTGGCGTAACCTTCTTCGCCGCGCAAGTAGTTGGCAAATTGCCAAACGACGCTCATCGTCATCACGAAGGTTTTGCCGCTTCCCGTCGCCATTTTGACGCAGTAGCGCGCAAACTCATCGTGAGGCGGCAAGCGCAATTCTTTCGCGCTGAACGCATATTTTTCAATCAAGGCTTTTCGCGTTCTCGCTTTCTGGACTTCATAGACGTAAATCAGCGTTTCAATCGCGTCGCGCTGCGCGTGGTGAAAGCGAAAGGGTTGACCGTTTGGCAAGACGTGGTCGTTTTTGAACCAAAAGTTCAAGAGTTCGCGCGTCGTTTCGGTAATGCCTTTGTAGCCATCGTTGCGCCACGCCTTGACGGCTTCACGAATAGCAGGCACGCACGGCGCGGTCGAGAGCCGCTCTTGCACGCTGAACATATTTTGAGTCTGCGACTCAGATTTTTTCTTCGGCATCGCGCGTTATTGTTTTGATTAAAGCCCTGTTTTGAACCCCTGTTTTGAACCCCTGTTCCGACTGCGTCGGAACGTCCCCTTTGGGAAAGGGGACGGGTTTTCGCGCTGTCTTGCCTTGTCTGTTGAAAGGGGACGGGTTTTGCGCCCTGCCGCTTGTGCTCAAACCGCCGCCGCCACGCTCCTTGTCCCCTTCATTAAAGTCAAGTTATCTCGCCACCGCGTCCTTGTCCCCTTCACCGAAGGGGACGTGTCGCAACGCGACACAGGGGTTGGCACAGGGGTTGCGCTACACCTCCACCTCCAACGCCTTCGTCGTGTCGTTCCCCAAAATGTCAATCACTTTCACCAACACCACATATTTCCCGCTCGCCTCATAGACATTCGTCGCTGAAAGTTCAATCTTCGGATTTTGCTTCGTCCGATAACTCTGCCACTCGTTGTGGAACGTGTCGTTGCGGTAATTCCAATCAATGCTCCAATAGTCAATCCATT
>JANWWM010000087.1 GCA_025055975.1 Chloroherpetonaceae bacterium
CAACCTTGCGGTCGTACTCCCCAGGTGGGATGCTTACTGCGTTAGCTGCGACACTGACCCGAAGGCCAACATCTAGCATCCATCGTTTAGGGCGTGGACTACCAGGGTATCTAATCCTGTTTGCTCCCCACGCTTTCGTGCATCAGCGTCAGTTGCCGACCAGAAGCCTGCCTTCGCCACTGGTGTTCCTCCCGATCTCTACACATTCCACCGCTACACCGGGAATTCCAGCTTCCTCTTCGGCACTCTAGACGGGCAGTATCGAAAGCATTTCTCTTGTTGAGCAAGAGGCTTTAACCCCCGACTTACCCATCCGCCTACGCACCCTTTACACCCAGTAAATCCGGACAACGCTTGCCACCTCTGTATCACCGCGGCTGCTGGCACAGAGTTAGCCGTGGCTTATTCGCAGAGTACCGTCAGGCTCGCTGAGCGAGTTTTTCGTCCCCTGCAAAAGGGCTTTACAATCCGAAGACCTTCATCGCCCACGCGGCGTTGCTGCTTCAGGCTTTCACCCATTGAGCAATATTCCTCACTGCTGCCTCCCGTAGGAGTCTGGACCGTGTCTCAGTTCCAGTGTGGCTGATCATCCTCTCAGACCAGCTACCCGTCGTCGGCTTGGTAGGCCGTTACCCTACCAACTACCTGATGGGACATAAGCTCATCCTTCGGCGATTGCTCTTTCAAGTCTCCTCAATATCCGGCATTATCTCCGCTTTCGCGGAGTTATTCCGAACCGAAGGGTAGATAACCTATGCGTTACGCACCCTTGCGCCGAGTACTCACATTGCTGCTTTCCTCTGGCTTGCATGTGTTAGGCACGCCGCCAGCGTTCGTCCTGAGCCAGGATCAAACTCTCCGTGGTAAAAGAGTTGATGCCATTGGGTTTGAATCCGCTCTTCCTTTCGCGTTACCGCAAAGGAATTGACTTTTGGCTATGCTTGCAACAATTTCAAAGAACTCGCGGAGCTTTCGCGCCGCTCGTTTTCGCGCTTGACCCTTTCGGTCATTTGCGAAAGGGCTACAAAAATAGCGCTTTTTTCCGATTTGTCAAGAGCCTCTTCAAAATTTTTCGCTCTCGCCCTCTTTTTGCGTTTCGCAGAAGAGGGCTACAAAGATACGACATTTTTCGTCTCTGTCAAGAGCAGGGCAAGCGTCTTCGTTCTGGCGGACTACTGACGGCTCTGCGCCGACGCGCTTTCCAAGAACTGCCGTTTGAAGATGGCAATTGCTTCGTCGCTTGAAAGAAACGTGATGCCAAGTTCCGCCTGCGCTTTGAGCGTAATCAAGCCTGAACGAAGCGGACGGGGCGCGAGTTGATTGAGGTCGGCGGTTTTGATGGGATTGACGAGGCTTTTGTCGAAGCCAAAGGCGTCGGCGAGCTTTTGAGCGAATTCGTAGCGCGAGAGAATGTCCGCGCCCGCGACGTGATACAGTCCGCGCTTGTTGTGGCGGACGAGTTCGTAAATGCCCCGCGCAAGATCGTCGGCGAGCGTGGCGTTGCCGATTTGATCGCTGACGACATTGACGCGCCGCCCTTGTTGAAGTTCCTGCGCGAGCCAGATGGCGAAATTCTTTTTCACCTTTGGGGCGACGCCGAAGACGACCATCGTTCTGACGATAAGCCAATTTTCGCCCGACGCGCGCACGGCGTTTTCGGAGGCGAGTTTCTCCTTGCCGTAGTAGGAAAGCGGGTTGGGCGTGGCGGTTTCGTCGTAAGGACCCGCCTTGCCATCGAAGACATAATCCGTCGAGATGTGAACCACGCGCGCGCCGACGAGGCGCGAGGCGGCAACGAGGTTTTCGACCGCGCTCACGTTCGCTCGCCACGAAAGCTCCTTTTCGCGCTCGCATCCATCGACATCGGTGTAGGCGGCGGCGTTGATGATGAAATCGGGCGCGAAGTTCCAAACCAATTCCTTGACGGCGGCGAGGTTTGTCGCGTCAAGCTGAACGTAGCCGAAGCTGGCGGCTTTGTTGTAGGCTTCGCTTTGGCGAGCGGAAATGAGCAAATCAAACGCTCGGTCGCGCGAGAAAATCTCGGTGAGTTTTTGCCCGACGAGACCATTCGCGCCGACGATAAGAATGCGTTTATACATCTTCTCCTGTTGGCAAAGTTCGGCAAAGATACGTCAAGGGCGGAAAGGCGAGGGCGGCGCATGTTCCGAGCGTCGTTTGGCGGGCGACGTTTTTGACGTTTTTTCTATCTTGCGTCACACGCATCAAGCGCGACCTCTCGCCCAATTCGCTTAAAAGAAAGCGCCAATGAACGAAACGATAGAGAAGCTTGAGCGGCATTTGAGTCAAGCGCAAACGAAGTTGGAGAGGGCTTGCGCCGCCAGCGAGTTGGCTTGGGAACTGCGCGCCATCGACCCCGTCCGCGCCATCACGATAAGCGACGAGGCGGCGGAGGTTCTGAGGAGCGTGCTTTCCGACGCGTCCGCGCTTCCGCAAACCGACCAATTCAGCGCGCAAACCGCGCTCGCCACGTGCTTGCGCGCGAAGGCATGGTGCGTCTATCGCTTGGAGGATTACAACCTTGCCCACCGCCTCGCCAAAGACGCGATCGCCGCTTTGAACAAAACCGACGACATCGAGGGCGAAGCCTACGCCCATCTGGTTTTGGGAAACGCCGCATGGCGATTGGGCGATTACGACGAAGCCCTCGACGCTTTCAACGCTTGCCTCGATAGAGCGAGACAAATCGAGAACCGACATCTCGAAGCCGACGCGCTTGGAAACATCGGGCTTGTCTATCATAACCTTTCCGATTATCGCGCCTCTCTTGACTACTATCAACGATGCCTTGTCGTTCAACGCGAAATTGGCGATCGTCGTGGCTTGGCGCGCACGCTGAGCCAGATGGGCGCGGTCTACTTTAACATCGCCGACTACTCGAACGCGATGGAATGCTACCACCGTAGTTTGAACCTGTCGCAAGAGACAGGCGACGCGCATGGCGAAGCCATCGCCGAAGCAAACATTGGCGATGTTTACTTCGCCCTCGCGGACTACGTCAGCGCGCTGGAATCGTATCAAAAAAGTTTGGAACGCTTCCGCCGCGTCAACGATCGGCGCGGCGAAGCGATGTCGCTCTCGAACATCGGAAGCGCGTTTGAGAAACTGGGCGACCCTTCCAAAGCCTTCAAGTTCCAAACCGACGCGCTCGAGGCGTTTCGAGACATTCGTTGTTTCGACGGAGAAATCAAGGCGCTGATGGCGATTGGATCGCTGCGCGAGCAAACGGGCAACTTCGAGGAAGCGAGAGAACTCTACGAAAAAGCCGCGACGCTTTCGCGCCGTCTCGGCGACCGCTTCGCCGAAGCAAACGCTTTGCTTCGTCAAGGCGCGTTGCTCTTGTCGTCAGACTTCCAAGCCCGCGACGAGCAAAACGCGATTCCGCTCGTCAAAGAAGCGCTAAGCATCGCCGAGCGAATCGAAGCGCGAGAGATCGTCTGCAAGGCGCATCAATCGCTCGCGGAGGCTTACAAACGACGCGGCGAATTCGAGGTCGCGCTCAAACATCACGAGGAGTTTTATCGCGCCCGCGAAGCCATCTTCAACGCCGAATCCGACAAGAGATTGCGCAATCTGCAAATCGCGCATCAACTCGAACGAACGCGGCGCGAATCCGAACTTTTCCAAAAGCAAGCCGAAGACTTGAAGCAAGCCAACGACGCGCTTTCCGCCGTTTTGATCGAAATGGAGCGGCACAAAAAACTTGCCGAAGAAGCCAGTCTCTTCAAGACAAATCTGCTTTCCATCGCGGCGCACGATTTGCGCAACCCGCTCTCGACCATCGTCAGCATCGCGGATTTCGTTCAAGCCGTTTTGACGGAAGTCAAAGGGGGCGCGAGCGTAACCAAACTCGCCGAAGCCGAAGAGCTGTTAAAGCTCATTCACGATAGCGCGAAACGAATGTTCAAACTCATTGCGCGGATTTTGCAAAGCGCCCAAATCGAATCGGGCAAGTTTCAACCGTCAAAATCGCTTGCCGACCTCTACTATGTCGCCCATTCCGTCATCAACGAAAATCGAGCGCAAGCCGAGCGAAAAGAACAAAAAATCAACTTTATGGGCGAACTGGGCGCGTTTGCGAACGTCGATGTCGAGTGCGTCCGAGACGCCTTCGAGAATCTCGTCAGCAACGCCATCAAATACACTCCAAAAGGCAAAAGCATTTTCGCGCGATTGAGCGTTGCGCAAAAGCCCGACCAAAACGAGCGCGCCATCGTCTTCGCGGTGCGCGACGAAGGGCAAGGGTTGACGGAAGACGATATGAAAAGGCTGTTTGGAAGGTTCGAGCGACTTTCCGCAAGACCGACGGGCGGCGAAAGTTCGACGGGGCTTGGGCTTTCCATCGTCAAGCAACTCGTGGAACTGCACGGCGGCAAGGTTTGGGCGGAATCCGAGGGCAAAGACAAGGGCGCGACCTTCTACATCGAACTGCCCGCCGCGCTTCAAACCGCTGAATTTTGAAAGGAGCCTCGCCATGACGACCTATCGAGCTTTGCTTGTCGACGACGACGAAGGCGCGCATCTCATCTACAAAGCTTCGTTGCGCGATTATCCGATACAGTTCGACGACGCGTTCAATGGCGAAGAGGCTCTGGAACTGCTCAAACGGAACGTGTATGAGTTCGCATTGCTCGATCTCGTGATGCCTGACATCAACGGCTTGGAACTTTTGGAGAGAGCGCGCAAGGAAAATCTGCCGCTGCCATTCGTCGTGGCATGCAGCGCGATGAACGAAAAAGACGTCGTTATGGCGGCGTTTCAATTGGGCGCGAGCGATTATCTCTTCAAACCCATTCTGCCGCAACGCTTGCGAAGCGCGATTCGGGACTACCTTGACGTCATCGCCGAAGCGCGAGCGGATTTTTCAGCCTTTGCGGATTTCCTTTCGGAGGACATTGAGCGCATCGCGCATGCGCCGCCTGAATCGTCGCTCCCGCCGCCCAAAACGGCGCTTCATTTTGATTCCGTAACGAAGGCGATGTCGCACATGGTATGTCATCGCGCGACGGGCAGGCTCGTCGTTGCCAGCCCGCGCGGCGCGGGCGAAATTCGCTACGTCAACGGGCGCTTGGAAAAGGCGACGTTCGCGGACAAAATCGGAATCGACGCGCTCGAGGCGATGAAAATGCTTCTAAAAGCCGACATCGTGTTGATGACTTAATCTGCGCTTCGAAACGATGGCGGCTCAAAGGTTCGGCGGTTCCAGCGTGCCCTTCTTGATTCTATCCACATACCACCACCAGTGCGACGTGGGGTAGCGTTTCTCGCGGTAACTGTCGTCGAGCAACCCATCGCCGAAACCGCGCTCGACAAGGTAATGGTAAGCGTTTTTGAGCACGACTTTGTCCCACTTCTTGACTTCCTCTTTCTGCGCTTCGGAAAGCTCGTCTTTGCGAATCTCGATGTCGCTTCGGTAAAAGAGGAACTCGTCGTAGCCTTCAATCCAGATTTCTTCGCTGTCGGCTAAATCGGAGCAGTAGCGCGCGTAGATGCGGACGAGTTCATCGATCGTAAAGCCGCGCGAGGCGTAAAGTTTCGGAGTCATCGTTGAAGATAGCGTCGTTCAATGGCTCGAATTTTTTCGAGGCGCGCTTCGTGTCGCTCGCCTTCGAAGGACGTCGCAAGGAAAGTCTGAACGATGGATTTCATCGTCTCAATTCCAAGGCTTCGCGCGCCGAGCGAAAGGGCGTTTGCGTCGCCGTGAGCGCGAGCGATTCTCGCGGTGAATTCGTTGTAGCACGAGGCGGCGCGAATCGAAGGAATTTTGTTGAGCGCGACCGCCGAAGCGGTGCCCACGCCGTCGAGCATAATGCCAAACGTGGCGCGACCCGTTCGAATCGCTTCGCCAACCTTTTCGGCGAAATCGGGGTAATCGCAACTTTGCTCCGAATCCGTGCCCACATCGAGCAAGCGATATCCTTTGTCCGCGAGAAATGTTTTCAGTTCGGCTTTGGCGCAAAAGCCGCTGTGGTCGCTCCCGATGGCGATCGTGATGAGATCGTTTGGCGGAAGAGCGGCGGATTCGTTTTTCGAAGAAACGAATCGCAAGCCGAGCGTTTGGGCGACGTCGCGTGCCAACGGCGTAATGATGGCGTTGGGCGGGGAATAGAGTTCGCGCTTGCCGTTGCGAGCGGCGCGGCGCACGTCGTTCTCCGTAATCAAAGGGCGCGGCATTTTGTTATCTTCGTTTCGCAAAATTTACGTCAATTCGAACCGAATCGAACCGTGTCGCAATCGAGGAAGACTTTGGAAGACCTCATCTCGCGCTTAGAAGACATCGCCGAAAAAATCCAAGACGGAAACGTCGGACTCGAAGAAGCCATCGCGCTCTACGAAGAAGGTCGGCGCATCGCCAAAGAGTGCAACGAGCGCTTGAACGTGATTCAACGGAAGTTGGAAATCATTGACCCGTCCGACATTCAAGATCGAGACGACGATGTCGATTCCGACGGGGATTTGCGCGACTTGGGGCGCGACAATCCGATTTTGCTCGCTTAACCTTCAAACCCTTTGGCAATGTCGAACTCCGCTCAACCCGTTCCGAAAATCAAAATTCTGTTCGTCTGCTTGGGCAACATCTGTCGCTCGCCCACGGCGGAAGCCGTTTTCCGAAAACTCGTCGAAACGGAAGGATTAAGCGACTACTTCGAGATTGATTCCGCGGGCACGGCGGGCTATCACATCGGCGAGATGGCGGATTCGCGCTCGATTCGACACGCGCAACGACGCGGTTACGATCTTACGCCGCACCGCGCTCGGCGCATTGAAGTCGAGGATTTGGACTACTACGACTACATCGTCGCAATGGACGAAGACAATTACTCCGACATCGCCGCGCTTTGCACGACGCAATGGAAAAAGCTCAAGCGCTTTATGGACTTTGCGCCTGAGACGGGCTACGACGAAATTCCCGACCCCTACTATCGCGGCGCGGAAGCCTTCGAACTCGCGCTCGACCTTGCCGAAAAAGCCGCCAAGGGATTGCTCGACTTCGTGAAAGAAAAGCATCTTTCAAACTTGCCACGCGAACAAAAAGCCTGAATAGAAGACCTCGAAAGCGATGAAGCCCAAAAGCATCGGGCGCGAAAAGGGAATGCCAAGTTTGATGATGAGTTGATAGACGAAGTTCGCCGCAATGAGCAACAGCGCCGCAACGAGCGCCGCAATCGCCTTGACTCCCGATGCGCTTTCGAGCAGAGATTCCGAAAAGCCCGCGCTGGCGCGAAACAAGAAAACCAGCGACGCGACGCACGTCAGACAAGCCGAGCCGAGCAGCAGTTGCGAAAGTCTATCGTTGGTCAAACGCTTTTCCATCATCGGAGCGCGTTGGAGCGTTGGCAAGGCGGAAGTTCGCCGCTTTCGAACAAGACCTCTCCCGCGACGATCGTCGCCAAAACCGATTGCCGAGAAAGCAAAGCGTTTGAATCGCGCGCGAAGTCTCGCGGAACGATGACGGCGTTTGCCGCGCAGCCGACGTCCAATTTGCCTTTTTGGCTTTCGTTCATCAGCACGTTCGGCGTTTCCGAGTAGGCGCGCAAGGCTTCTTCAAACGAGACGCGCTCGTTTTCGAACCACGAGTTTCCCTCTTTGTCGCGCCGTTCAACCGCGTAGTAAAGTCCCTCGGCGACGTTTGGCGTTTCGATTGGCGCGTCGCTTCCGAAAACCACCGTCGCGCCCGATTCCAAAAGCGATTTGAAGCGGTAAAGTTCGCTTTGGCGAGCGCCCAGAAGCCGTCGCGCCGTCGCAATGTCTTCCCGAATGTGAACGGGTTGCATTGAGGCGACGACGCCAAGTTTGGCAAAGCGCGGCAAATCGTCGGGGTGAATCATCTGCGCATGCTCGATGCGATGACGAAAGCGCGAGCGCGGCGAAGCGCCGATTGATTCAAAGGCGTTGAGAGCGCGTCGGACGGCGCGATCGCCAATGGCATGAACGGCGACATTGAAGCCTTCGCGCTCAATCATCTTGAAAATTTGAACGAGGTCGGAATCGGCGTAAAGGTCGATGCCAAAGTTGCGCGAGTTCTCGAAGGGTTCGAGCACGGCGCACGTTTCCGCGCCAAGCGAGCCGTCGATGAAGAGTTTGACCGCGTTGAGCGAAAGGTTCTTGACGCGATGCGTTCTGAAAAATTCCCTCGCGTCCGAAAGCGAGTCGAGGTAAATGGCAAGGTGGAGGCGGAGTTTGAGCGCGTCGCCAAGCGCGGCGAAGGCGGCGAGCGCGTCGGCTCGTTCAATGCTGAAAGCGTCGGTAACGCCAAACGACAAAAGTCGCTCTTGCGCCAAGCCAATCGCGTTGGCGAGTTCCGTCGTCGAAGGCGTGGCGAGCGAGGCGAGTTTCAAGGCGGCGCGTTCGAGGGCGAGACCGAGCGGCTTGTCCGTTTCGTCCCGTGGCAGTTCTTCGATCTTGAAAGCGTTTGGGTCGAGCAAATCGAGCGCGGGCGAATTTGCCCAAACGGCGTGAAAGTCTTGGCTCGAAAGCGCGATGAAATGCTCGGTCGAAATCGCGTCCAAAAGTTTTCTCGTTGGAAAGTCCTTGAAGTAAGTTTTGTGCCATCCTCCGCCCGAAATCCATTCGCCTTTCGGGGTTTGGTCGACCTTTTGCCGAATGAGCGCGAGCGATTCGTCGAGCGTTTTGCCGTTGAGGTTCAAGCGATTGAGTCGCAAGCCGTATTCCGAGAGATGAATGTGCGAGTCGAAAAACGAAGGCAGAAGCAAATTGCCTTGCGCATCGAGTCGCCCCTCGCAGTCGAGATTTTCCGCGTCGCTTTCGCGGAGAAACGCTTTGAAAACGCCGTTTTCGCACAGCGCCGCCGAGCGATCGGGCTTGCCGAAAATTCGAGCGTTATGAATGAGCAGCGAGCGCATCGTGAAACGGAAGCGATGAAAGTTCAAGCCGCGTCGTCGTGGCGTTGAAGACTTGCTCGAAGCCTGAAACGATGGCGCGTTTCAGCTCGTCGTAAGTTGGCGCGAAGCCCAAGACTTCGGCGAGCGACGTGGTTTTTTCGTCGAGTTCGCGTTGCGCGAGCGTTCTTGCCGCTTCGTCCAGAGCCAAATAGCGCGGCAAGGCTTTGTGTTTGGGCGAAAGCGCCAGAGAGCCGTGTTGCAATAGCGCGTTTCCGAAACGGCGTTGCGCCGAACCGATGATTTTCTTGCCGCGAACCTCCAACTCGTATCGCGCCGAAGTCGCAAAGCACGAGACGCTTTCGGGCTTTTGGTATCGGGCGCGAAAGTCGGGTTGGCGTTTTTGATAATCGGTCTCGATGCCAAGCCTTTCGAGCGCGAGTTTGAAGGCGCGATTGATTTCGGCGTAATGCTCGGCGGTGGATTTCGTCGCCAGCGTTGCGACGGCGTAGGTGAGGTCGTCGATGTGAAAGACGGCTCTGCCGCCCGTCGGACGACGGCAAAGCTCAATGCCGTCGGCGCGAAGTTTCGCCATGTCGAAATCCGATTCGCGTTGATGATAGCCGATGGAAATCGCGGGCGGCGACCATTGATAAAGCCGAAGCGCGACGGACTCTGGCGGAAACGCGAGCGATTCGAACGATTCCGCCAACAGCGCATCGAGGCGCATATTGAACGCGCCCGGTCGCGCGCCCGTCTCCAAAAGGAAAATCAACCTCATTTCAGCCGATTGCGTCGAGCGAAACTACGAATTTTGCGCAAGCCCGACGCGAAAGTATCTTTGCGTTCATTTTCGGTCCCTTAGCTCAGTTGGTCAGAGCAGGCGACTCATAATCGCTTGGTCGCAGGTTCAAGTCCTGCAGGGACCACGCGAAGCCCTCGTTTCAGAGGGCGTTTTCGTTTTTGCGTTAAGTTCGTCACAGTCGCTCTTTGAATCGTTTTGTATTTTGTCGACATAATTTCTTCAACCCAAACTCAAAAAACGATGTGCGGAATCGTTGGTTATATCGGCAAGCGTCAAGCGGCGCCTATCGTCATTGAAGGATTGAAGCGATTGGAGTATCGCGGTTACGATTCGGCGGGCATCGCGCTTTTGAACGGCAAGTTGGAAATCTACAAGCGAGCGGGCAAGGTCGCCGAACTCGAACAATCGCTCCCGAAAGATTTGATGGGCACGATTGGCATCGGGCATACGCGATGGGCGACGCACGGCGTTCCCAACGACATCAACGCGCATCCGCACATCAGCACGAATGGCGACATCGCCATCATTCACAACGGCATCATCGAAAATTACGCCGCCATTCGCACCGAACTGTTGCGCAAAGGTCACACGTTCAGAGGGCAGACCGACACCGAAGTTCTCGTTCATCTCATCGAAGAAATTTGGGCGGAAGCCCATTGCGATTTTGAAACCGCCGTCCGATTGGCGTTGAAGGAAGTGGTCGGGACTTACGGGGTGTGCGTCATTTCGTCGCGGGAACCTGACAAACTCATTGCGGCGCGCAACGGCAGTCCGCTGCTTTTCGGCGTGGGAGACGGCGAATACTTCTTGGGCTCCGACGCTTCGCCCATCGTGCAACACACGCGCAAAGTGATTTATCTCTCCGACGGCGAAATGGTCATCATCACCCGCGACGGCTACACGGTCAAAACGATCGAAAACATCGAAATGCCGAAGGAAATCGACGAACTCACGTTCAGCATCGCGGAAATCGAGAAGGGTGGCTTCGAGCACTTTATGCTCAAAGAGATTTTTGAACAGCCCGAAGCGATTTTGAACTCGATGCGCGGACGCTTGCTCGTTGGCGAGGGCGGCGTGAGGCTGGGCGGCATTTCGCAACATTTGGAGCGATTGCGCGCCTCGAAGCGCATCATCATCGTCGCTTGCGGCACGAGTTGGCATGCGGGTCTCGTGGGAGAGTATTTGATTGAAGAGCTGGCGCGAATTCCCGTCGAGGTCGAGTATGCGTCGGAGTTTCGTTACCGCAATCCCATCATCAACCACGACGACGTGGTGATTGCGATTTCGCAGTCGGGCGAAACGGCGGACACGCTCGCCGCGGTCCGCGAAGCCAAGGCGCGCGGCGCGCTCGTGATGGGCATCTGCAACGTCGTTGGCTCCTCGATCGCGCGCGAAACCGATTGCGGCATCTACACGCACGCCGGACCCGAAATCGGCGTCGCGTCCACGAAAGCCTTTACGGCGCAAGTAACCGTTTTGACGCTTCTGGCGCTTGCGCTCGGCAGGCGACGCACGCTTTCCGACGCGGAAGCCAAAGCGCTCGTCGACGAACTTTGCGCCATTCCCGACAAGGCGCGAGAGATTTTGAAACTCAACGACGACATCAAACGCCTCGCGGAAACGTTCAAAGACGCGCGAAATTTTCTCTATCTCGGTCGCGGAGTCAATTTCCCCGTCGCCCTTGAAGGCGCGCTCAAACTCAAAGAAATTTCCTACATCCACGCCGAAGGCTATCCCGCCGCCGAAATGAAGCACGGTCCCATCGCGCTCATCGATGAAAACATGCCCGTCGTTTTCATCGCCACGAAGGACGGCTCGTATCACAAAATCGTGAGCAACATCGAGGAAGTGCGCAGTCGCAAAGGGCGCGTGATCGCGATCGCGACCGAAGGCGACGACGAAATTTCGAGCCTTGCCGAGTTCGTCATTCGCATTCCAAACGCGGTGGACATGCTCCTGCCGCTTTTGACCGCGATTCCGCTGCAACTCTTGGCGTATCACATCGCCGTGATGCGCGGGTGCAACGTCGACCAGCCGCGCAACTTGGCGAAATCCGTTACGGTCGAGTGAAACGCGATGTCGAACTTGTCTCTTGGCGCATTCGGGGAAAAACTGGCGGCGGAATTTCTCGCCAAAAACGGCTTTGAAATTTTGGCGCGCAATGTTCGCTGCGGCAAAAATGAAATCGACCTCGTCGCCCGAAAAAACGGCGTGATTTCCTTCGTCGAGGTCAAAACGCGAAGGGGAGCGGAGTTCGGACACCCCGCCGAAGCCGTCACCCTCGCCAAACAGCGAGAGCTGGCGAAAGCCGCCGAGCATTATCTTCGCAAGTTTCCAAATCAATCGGAACTCTATCGCTTCGATGTGATTGCGATTACCATCGCGGAAAAAGGCGCGCCCGACATTCTCTTCATCGAAGATGCGTTCCGAGCGATGTGATTCGCGTTCAACGCTCAAACCTTCAACGCCATGAAAGCGCTCATCACGGCGGGCGGCAGAGGCACGCGACTCCGACCGCTCACGCACACGCGCAACAAGCACCTCATTCCCATCGCCAACAAGCCCATGCTCGCCTACGCCATCGAGGCGGTTCGCGCCGCAGGCATCAAGGAAATTGGCATCGTTACCAACGCCGACAACCAAGACGTGCAAATCGCCTTCGGTTCGGGAAAGGAATACGGCGCGAAAATCACCTACATTCCGCAGGAAGCGCCGCTCGGCTTGGCGCACGTCGTCAAAATCTCGCGGGATTTCATCAAGGACGAGCCGTTCATCTTCTATCTCGGCGACAATATGCTCGTGGGCGGCGTGACGCGATTCATCGAGGAGTTCAAAGCCAACAAGTCGAATTGTCATCTGACGCTCGCCAAAGTCAAAGACCCTGAACGATTCGGCGTGCCCGAACTCAAAAACGGCAGAATCGTCTCGATCGAAGAAAAGCCCAAGAAACCCAAGTCCGATTACGCCGTGGCGGGCATTTATCTCTACGACGAGAGCATCTTCGAAGCCGTCGATGCCATCAAGCCATCGGCGCGCGGCGAACTGGAAATTTCCGACGCGCATCAATACCTCATCGCCAAAAAGAAAAAAATCACCTACTCCGAAATCACGGGTTGGTGGAAAGACACGGGCAAGCCCTACGACCTTCTCGAAGCCAATCGGCTCGTCTTGGAAAATCAAGAGACGATGATTTTGGGCGACGTGGACGAGAGTTCGCACCTGACGGGCAAGATCGTCGTCGGCAAAGGCACGACCATCAAGAACAGCGTGTTGCGCGGTCCGCTCATCATCGGCGAAAATTGCGTGATTGAAGATTCCTACATCGGACCGTTCACGTCGATTTATCACTCCTGCGTCGTGAAGAAATCGGAAATCGAGTTCAGCATCGTCTTGAAAGATTGTCGCATCGAGGACGTGGGCATTCGCATCGAGGAAAGTTTGCTTGGAAACGACGCGCAAATCGTCCGCGCCACGAAGAAGCCCAAGACGAATCGCTTTATGATTGGCGATCAATCGCGCATCGAGGTGGTTTGAAGCGCGGCTTTCAAGCGCGAAAGAATTGCCGTAAATTGCCCGCGCCGAAATGAACTTCTCGCAATTCTAACCTCGTAGCGTCTATGTCCGCGCTGAAAGATTCAATCCTGCGATTGATTACGGAGACCTCGACGAATTTGCCGAGCGACGTGCGCCGCGCCATCGCTCGCGCCGCCGAGCGAGAAGACGCCGCGTCGCGTTCAGGCTTGGCGATGTCGACCATCACGCTCAACATCGATATGGCTTGCGACAACGTTTCGCCGATTTGTCAAGACACGGGAATGCCAACCTTCTTCGTGCATACGCCCGTCGGAGTCAATCAACTTGAAATCAAAGCCGCCATCAAAGAGGCGACGGTGGAAGCGACGAAAACGGGCAAGTTGCGCCCGAACTCCGTCCACCCCATCACGGGCAAAAACAACGGAACGAACGTCGGGGCGGGCGTTCCCGTCATTCACTTCGAGCAGTGGGAAAAAGACTTCACGGAAATCAAACTCATCTTGAAAGGCGGCGGGTGCGAAAACAAGAACATTCAATACTCGCTTCCGACGGAGCTCGAAGGGCTTGGCAAAGCGGGACGCGATTTGGACGGCATTCGCAAATGCTTGATGCACGCCGTTTGGCAGGCGCAAGGGCAGGGCTGCTCGGCAGGCTTCATTGGCGTGGGCATCGGCGGCGATCGCGCGTCGGGTTATGAACTCGCCAAAGAACAACTTCTGCGCCCCGTCGACGACGTCAATCCCGACGAGACGTTGCGAAAGCTCGAGGAATACGTGATGGAAAACGCCAACAAGCTCAACATCGGCGCGATGGGCTTCGGCGGCAACGTGACGCTCTTGGGGTGCAAAATCGGCGTGGCGGAACGTTTGCCCGCGAGTTTCTTCGTGAGCGTCGCCTACAACTGTTGGGCGTATCGCCGTCTGGGAATTCATCTCGATTCAAACGGGAACATCATCAAATGGCTTTACCGCGAAAGCGACGAAATCAAGCGAATGGCGAAGGGCGCGGGCATTCCGCTCACGGGCAAAGAAATCGTTTTGCGCGCGCCGATTAGCGAAGAGCAAATTCGCAACATTAAGGTGGGCGACGTCGTCATCATCAACGGCGCGATGCATACGGGACGCGACGCCTTCCATCACTATGTCGTTCACCACAATCTCACGGCGGACGATATGCCCGTCGATACGCGCGGCGGCGTGCTGTATCACTGCGGTCCCGTCGTCTTGAAGGAAAACGGCAAATACAAAATGACGGCGGCGGGTCCGACGACCTCTATGCGCGAAGAACCGTATCAAGCCGACGTCATCAAGCGACTGGGCTTTCGCGCCATCGTTGGCAAAGGCGGAATGGGCGCGAAAACGCTCAAAGGCTTGCAAGAATTCGGCGCGGTTTATCTGAACGCCATCGGCGGCGCGGCGCAATACTACGCCCAATGCGTCAAAGAAGTAACGGGCGTGGATTTCCTTGAAGAAATGGGCGTTCCCGAAGCGATGTGGCACATCGAGGTCGAGGGCTTTGCCGCCATCTGCACGATGGATTCGCACGGCAATAGTCTGCACAAAGACATCGAAGCCGATTCGCTTGAGCGGCTCAAAGCCTTCGCCGAACCTGCGTTTTGAACCGACGCGACAAGATGGGCGGGCTTTCAAACCCGCCCTTGACGTTCCGCGAAATCGCCGCCGACGCGCCGTCCAATCTCGCCCGCCTTTGATATATTTCCTAAAATCGTTCTCGAAATTTTCGCAACGCTCAAACCATTTGCGCCGTGGAATACGAACTTGTCGTCGGACTTGAAGTCCACTGCCAACTCAACACGAAAACGAAAGCCTTTTGCGGCTGTTCGACGGAATTTGGCGCGCCCGCGAATTCAAACGTATGTCCCGTCTGTCTTGGAATGCCCGGCGCGTTGCCCGTTCTGAATCGGCAAGTCTTGGAATGCGCCATCAAGCTTGGCTTGACGACGCATTGCCGCATCGCGCCGCGCTCGATTATGGCGCGCAAAAACTACTTCTACCCCGACTTGCCCAAAGGCTATCAAATCTCGCAATACGAAGAGCCAATTTGCTCGGAAGGCTACATCGACTTCGACTTGGACGGCGAGAAAAAGCGCGTCCGCTTGGTGCGCATTCACATCGAGGAAGACGCGGGCAAGTCAATTCACGACATCGGCGACGACACCTACATCGACGCGAATCGTTGCGGCGTGCCGCTTCTCGAAATCGTCAGTTACCCCGACATTCGCTCCACGAAAGAAGCCTCGGCGTATCTGCAAAAACTTCGCGCCATCGTCCGCTGGCTCGGCATTTCCGATGGCAATATGGAAGAAGGCTCGCTCCGTTGCGACGCGAATGTTTCCGTGCGTCCGAAAGGTTCGGAAAAATTCGGCACGCGAACCGAAATCAAGAATATGAACTCCTTTAAGAGCGTCGAGAACGCGATTCAGCATGAAATGGAACGGCAAATCGAGATTCTGAAATCGGGCGGCGCGATCGTTCAAGAAACGCGGCTGTGGGACGCGGAAAAATTCGAGACGCGCTCGATGCGCTCCAAAGAAATGGCGCACGACTACCGCTACTTTCCCGAACCCGACCTCGTGCCAATCGTCGTTACCGACGAGATGCTTTCGCGCATCAAAGCCGAACTGCCTGAAATGCCCGAAGTCCGCGCCGCGCGATTCGTCGCGCAGTATCAAATCCCCGAATACGACGCGAAGATTATCACAACCGATAGGGCGCTCGCCGATTACTACGAAGAAACCGTCAAGATCTGCGGCGACGCGAAGGCAAGTTCAAACTGGGTGATGGGCGAGGTCTTGCGCGCTCTCAAAGAAAAAGCGATGGACATTTCGGACTTTCCCATCGAAGCCAAGCGACTTGGCGAACTCATCTCGCTCGTCAAGAAAGGCGTTATCAACGGCAACACGGCGAAAGAAGTCGTGTTCGTCAAAATGTTCGACGAGAAAACTTCGCCCGAAGACATCGTCAAGCGCGATGGCTTGGCGCAGGTTAGCGACTCGTCCGCGATCGAAAAGGAAGTCGCCGAAGTCTTGGCGGCAAACCCGACGCAACTTGCCGACTATCGTTCAGGCAAAACCAAACTCTTCGGATACTTCGTCGGCGAAACGATGAAGCGAATGAAGGGCAAAGCGAATCCTCAACTCATCAACGAAATTTTGAAACGCAAACTCGAACAAGCATGACGACCGCGATCGCAGACGAAATCAAAGTTCAAGCCGAAGAAGACGA
>JANWWM010000061.1 GCA_025055975.1 Chloroherpetonaceae bacterium
ACGCGCCGAAGGACTTTGCGCCCTCGCCGCTCTCTCGCGTCGCGCTCGTTCTGAACGAGGGCTTGTTTCAACGCAACAACTCAACGCTCACCTACTACGAGATTGATTCCAATCGCGCCTTCACGGATTTCTTCGAGCGGCAAACGGGCAGGCGGCTCGGCGACACGGGGAACGACATCGCGCAATACGGCGGCAAAATTTACATCGTCGTCAATGTCAGTAGCACGATTGAAGTGCTCGATGCGGCAACCTTCGCGCCAATCAAAACGATTTTGTTTTTCAACGGCGCGCAACCCCGACAGCCGCGCCACATCGCGTTTCACGGGCGAAATGCGTTCGTGAGTTGCTACGACGGCACAATCGCCGTGATTGACACGGCTTCGCTTTCCATCGCGCGAAACATTCAAGTCGGTTCGTATCCCGAAGGCGTGGCGATTCAAAACGGCAAACTCTACGTCGCCAATTCGGGCGGACTCAACTTCCCCAACTACGACAGCACGGTTTCCATCATCGACCTCAATTCGCTTGCGGAAATCAAACGGCTCGCGCTTCGCATCAATCCGACGAGCGTCGACGCCGATGCTTATGGCGACGTGTATGTGATTTCCAACGGCAATTACTCCACCGTCCCGATGCGCCTTTTGGCGATTGATTCGCGCGCCGACACGCTCAAAAAAATCTTCGACTTCGATGCGAGCCGCATCGCCATCATTGATAGCCTCGCGTTCATCGCTTCAAACAACGGCGTGATGACGCTCGATGTCAGAAACGAGCGCGTCATCAAACCGAATTTCATCGCGCCCTCAAACTTTCAAATCCTTTACGCGCTCAGCATTGACAAGGCGCGGCGCGAACTCTACTGCGCCGACGCGAAGAACTACGTCGTGAGCGGCGAAATGAAGGTCTTTGATTTCAACGGTCAATTCAAACGGAGTTTTCAGACGGGCTTAATCCCGAACAAAGCGGTTTTTGTTCGGTAATTCATCAAACGCATAAAAGGAGGAAAAAATGAACAGGATTTTCACGCTTCTCGTCGCGCTCTGCCTTTTTGGCAACGCTTGGCTGAACGCGCAACCGCAGAGGGTCATCTTTGCGATTCGCGGGTTCAGCAACCAAGCCCTGACCTACATCAATCTCACGTCGGGCGTAGTGATTGATAGCCTCGCGCCGCTTGGTCCCGTGGCGAATGAACTGCACGTCTTCAACAATCGCTTGTATGTGATCAATTCAGGTCAGTTTCCGAATGGCGCAAACGCCTCGATCCAGCACGGGCGACTGGCGAACTTCGTCGTTGGCGCCGCGCCCATCAAGACGCAATCGATTGCGACGGGCTTGAACCCGTATTCTATCGCAAGGTTCAGCGTGCCGACGAATGAAACCTTCGGCGTGGTCTCGAACTTGCTCGATAGTTCCATTTCGCTCTATCGCTTGAACGCGCCCTCGTTCAACCCGAATCAAGACACGATTCAGTTCGTCCGCAAAATCAGCATCGGGCGACGCGGACCCGAAGGCGTCGCCATCGTGCCTGAAACCAATGGCGCGCGCGTTTACATTGCCAATGCCTACAATCCATCGACTTTTGATTACGACAGCGTCGTAACGGTTTGGCGATTCTACAACAACGGCGCAAACGATAGCTTGGTAACGCGCATTCAAGTTCGCTTGAATCCGCAGAGCGTTGCCGTCGATGGAAACGGTCGTTTGCATGCGGTTTGCACGGGCAATTATGGCTTCGGTTCGCCCGCCGTTTTTGGAAGAATCTCCGTCATCAACCCCGCGACAAACGCGGTCGTAGCGACGATTAACGTGGGCGCGTCGCCATCGCAAGTCGTGTTCAATTCGCAAAACATCGGCATTTTGAGCGGCGGTTTCGTGAGCGATCGTTTGATTCGTTACAACGCGAACACGTTTGACACGATCCCAACCCCGCCGATTGCGGGCGGAAGCCTTGCTTTGTTGGGCGACACGCTCATCATTGGGCGAACTGGCAGAATCACGCTCTACAACGCCATCACGCTCGACAGCATCACGCAGTTCAACTTGAAACCGGGCGAGCCTTACGCGGGCATCGTGGCATTCACGGTCGACGCGAGCGTTCTGCCCGTCGAGCTCGTGGAGTTCGTGGGGCGCAAAACGAGCGACGGCGTGTGGCTCTCGTGGAAAACCGCGTCGGAACGGAACAACGCAGGCTTTGAAATTCAGCGCAAATCGCAAGGCGGCGAGTGGAACGCGCTCGGCTTCGTTAGAGGCAAGGGCACGACCACCGAAGCGCAATCCTACTCCTTCTTGGATAGAACCGCGTCGGGCATCGTTCAATATCGCTTGAAGCAGATTGACTTCGACGGTCAGTTTGAATACAGCAACGTGATTGAAGTCGACGCGGGCTTGCCGAAGACCTTTGCGCTTGAACAAAATTACCCCAACCCGTTCAACCCGACGACCATCATCGCGTATCAACTGCCGATTGCGAGCGACGTGAGGCTTGAACTGTTCGATATGCTTGGCAAGAAGGTCGCCACGCTGGCAAATGGTCGGCAAGAAGCGGGCGCATACAACATACGGCTGGATGCGTCGCGCTATGGGCTTGCGTCGGGAATGTATTTCTACCGATTGCAAGCGGGCAATTTCGTTTCGACGAAGAAGATGATGTTGGTGAAATGATGAACGGAACGATTCGGCGCGGGGCGGCTCTCTGCCTCGCGCTTTGGGTTTTGAGCCTTGCCGCGAAAGCGCAGTTTGCCGACAGCGTCGTGAGCGTGAACTTCGGACCGAATTTCAACGCGGGTTACGGACCTGACAACCCGAACTTTCCGCGATGCGTGCTGGGGCGACCCGACTCGACGGCGCGTCCGTGCGCGCCCGCGTTTTCGCCAACGGAACTCTTGTCGCTTGGCACGGGCGGCTCGATTACGCTCTACTTTCGCCGTCCCATCGTGAATTTGCCGGGCGTTGATTTCACGGTGTTCGAAAATCCGTTCTACGTCGGTTGCGACACGACGCGCGTTTTCGCCGAAACGGGCATCGTGAGCGCTAGCAAAGACGGCGTCGCGTTTTTTGAGTTCCCGTTTCAGGTGATTGATTCGCTTCCCATCAATTCGCCATTGCGTTATCGCGGGTTGGCGGGCGTTACGCCCACGAATGGCGCGGCAAATCCGCTCTTGCCTGGCTCGCCCAACCAAAATCGGAGCGGCGGCGATTCGTTTGACCTTGCGACCATTGGACTGGACACGGCGTATTTCGTGCGCATTGCGGACGCAGGCAACCGCGTCAATGATGGCGGCGCGATGGCGGCGTCGTTCGACCTCGATGCCGTCGCCGCCATTCATCAAGCCGCCCTTTCCGCGCCAACTCCAAGCGAGCGACCCAAATCCTTCGCGCTGTTTCAAAACTATCCGAACCCGTTTAACCCGACGACCGTCATCGCTTACGAGCTTGCGGAGCGAAGCGACGCGCGACTCGAACTCTTCGACGCGCAAGGCAGAAAAATCGCAACCCTTGTGAACGCGACGCAAGACGCGGGGCGACACGCGGTCTGGCTTGATGCGGCGCGCTACGGGCTGTCGTCGGGAGCGTATTTTTATCGGCTTTCAACGCCAACATTTTCTCAAACCAAATCGATGCGGTTCATCAAGTAAATGCGCAAACTTCACCTTTACTACGGCTACGGCAAAGGCAAAACGACGAGCGTGATTGGACTGGCGATTCGGGCGTTGGGCGCAGGTCAGCGCGTCGCCATCGTGCAGTTCGACAAGGGCTACGATGGGCAGAACGAGCACTACTCGGAGCGAAAAATTCTGCGAGAGTTGAAGGAGAAACTTGGCTATCCGATTGAACTCGTGCCGACGGGCGCGGAGCGAATGATGCCCGACGGCACGTTTCGCTTCAAGAACGAAGCGCAAGATTTCGCCGAAGCCGAGCGCGGCTTGGAAGCGTCAAGAGCGTTCATTGAATCGGGCGAACTCGATTTGCTCATTCTCGACGAAGGGCTTGCCGCCGTCGCTTACAACCTCATTTCAAAGGAAACCTTGCTCGCGCTCATCGACTTGTGGGAAGAGAGAGACCGCCCGTGCGAACTCGTGATTTCGGGGCACAAAATTTGGGACGAGCTCGCCGAGCGGGTCGACCTCATCACCGAGATGCGAAAGGTCAAGCACTATTTCGACCAAGGCACGCCCGCGCGCTTGGGCATCGAGTTTTGATTACGCCTTGACGGCTTCTTTGCGCGCGCCGCTCGGTTGAGTTTTGGCTTCGGGCAAAAACGTAAGCCAACCGAATTTGTCGTTTCCGTTCTTGACGATGTCGTAGAAAGCGTCTTGCAGGGCTTTGGTGATTTCGCCGCGCTCGCCCGTTCCGATTTTGTAGTGGTCGATCGAGCGCACGGGCGTGATTTCCGCCGCCGTGCCCGTTGCGAAGACCTCGTCGGCAAGATACAGGCTTTCGCGGTTGATGAGCGTTTCGCGCACTTCGTAGCCAAGCGATTTGGCGAGTTTGATGACGGCGTTGCGCGTGATGCCGGGCAAGAGCGATTGCGCCGACATTGGCGTGTAAATGACCCCGTCGCGCGCAAGGAAAATGTTTTCGCCGCTGCCTTCGGCGACCAAGCCGTTCATATCGAGCGCGATTCCTTCCGAGTAGCCATCGAGCACGGCTTCCATTTTGATGAGCGACGAGTTCAGGTAGTTGCCGCCCGCTTTGGCGCTCGCGGGCATCGTGTTCGGCGCGATGCGTCGCCACGACGCGATGCGCATGTCCACGCCCTTCTCGATGGCGTCTTCGCCCAAGTAACTGCCCCACTCCCAAACGGCGACCGCCACTTCGACTTTGGATTTGAGCGGATTAACGCCCAACGCGCCTTCGCCTCTGAACGCGATGGGGCGAATGTAGCAGGCTTCCAAGCCGCTCGCCATCACGGTCTCCACGATGGCTTCGCGCAATTCCAACTGCGTGAAAGGAATGTCCATTCGGTAAATTTTCGCCGAATCATACAGGCGACGCACATGCTCTTTGAGAAACAAAATCGCCGAGCCTTTCTTCGTGCGATAGCACCTTATGCCTTCAAAAACCGACGAGCCGTAGTGAACGACGTGCGACAAAACGTGAATTTTCGCGTCTTCCCATTTTGTCAAGCGTCCGTTCATCCAGATTTTTGGTTGCATTTTTGTCTCCTTTTTGAACGTTGAAAAAAGTTGAAGGCACAGGCGCCTTTTGAGATTCAATATAGAATTTTTGCGACGCAACGCGAGAACGGCTCGAAAATTTTACGTTTTCGCAACTTTGCGTCGCCTTATTTTCGACCGCAAGTTTAACGCTTTTTCTTTGCTTTTTGCAAGTTGAAATTGATTTTTCCTAAAATTTTAAGGCTTTGTCGCGCTCGCGTCGTTTCAATCGCGCTCGCCGTTTGCGTTTTGGGTTGCCGAACTCCGCGAGAGATTTCAAAGCCCGACCTTGCCGCAACATCGGAAACGCGACTCGATGCGCGGCTTCTCGAACTGTTCGCCAAAGCGACCGCAAACGCGGCGGACTTCAAGACGATGCGGGGTTACGGCACGATGCAAATTCGCTCGCCCGAACTCGACCAACGCCTGAACTGCGCGCTTCGCATCAAGCGCGGCGAAGCGATGCAACTGACAGGCTCGGTCTTCTTTGGCATCACGGCGTTTGACGCGCTCATTCGCGCCGATAGCGTGTTTCTTTACAGCCCGCTCGAAAAACGCCTCTACGTCGGCGCAAACTCTCCCGCCAATCTTCAACGCATCACGGGGCTTTCCGCAAGTTTCGCCGACTTGCTCGACGCTTTTTTGGGACTTCCGCGAATCGATACCAACGCGGCGAAACTCTACAAGGTCGCAACGGGCGAAGGCAAGGTCGCCTTCTTTCTCAAAAACGGCGCGCTTGACGAGGTCGTCGAAATCAATCCCGAAACCGAGACGATCGAATCGCTCCGAGCGCTCGATGCTTCGGGAAAAACCGTCGGCGCGATTCTCTTCAAATCGTTTGAGCGTCTCTCGCCAAATCTGCGACCGCTTCCGAAAGAAATCGAGCTGGTCGCCTACGACTACCCAAACGACAGTTCCTACGTGGCGCGGCAACTTCTGCTGCGCTACGACGAGCGCGAACTCAATCCCGACGATTTCCGATTCACCTTCGAGCCGTCGAAGCGCGCGAAGGCGTATCGCATCGAGCAATTTCAAATGCGGTTGAGGCGATGAGATTCTCGCGGCGAGGTTGTATTTTTGCGCCGCTTTTTTTCGCGTCAAACTTTTCGCAATCAACCAACGTCACACGTGGAAAGAACGCTCGCCATTTTGAAGCCCGACTGCGTGCGCAAAAACCTCATCGGCGCCGTCATTGAAAAAATCGAAAAAGCAGGCTTTAAGATCGTCGCTATGAAGATGACGCATCTCACCAAAGAGGTTGCGGGCGAGTTCTACGCCGTTCACAAGGAACGACCCTTCTACGGCGAACTCGTCGAGTTTATGTCGAGCGGCGCATGCGTGCCGATGATTTTGGAAAAAGAGAAGGCCGTCGAGGATTTTCGAAAACTCATCGGCGCGACCGACCCGAAAAAAGCCGAAGAAGGCACGATTCGTCGGCTGTATGCGGACAGCGTCGGCGAGAACATCATTCACGGTTCGGATTCCGTCGAGAACGCCAAAATCGAAGCGGCGTTTTTCTTCTCGACGGCGGAAGTCATCGCCAATCGCCGTTAAGCGACGGCGCGCGAACCCGAAGGCGCAAGGCGCATTCTCGCTCGAAAGTCGGCGCGATTCCAGAGCTTTCGAGTTCGCCTCGCGCCTTGCCTGATTTGACCAAGCCCAATGAAAAAAACGCTCGCGCTGCTTTTTGGAGGACGAAGCGGCGAACACGAAATTTCCATCATTTCGGCGCGTTCCGTCGCCAACGCCGTCGACCGCTCGGCGTTTCATCTGCTTCCCATCTACATCACGCGAGAGGGCAAGTGGTTGAGCGAAGCGGCGTCGCGCTCGGTTTTGGAACGCGACTACGAGGCTCTCGTCAAAAATCCCGACGCGCTCGCCGAGGAGCGTCGGCGCGTCGCCAAGCTCAGAGGCGCGTTCAAGTTCGATTTCTCTCGCATCGATGTCGTTTTCCCCGTCTTGCACGGCACGTTTGGCGAAGACGGCACGGTTCAAGGCTTGCTGGAAATGATGAACGTGCCCTACGTGGGCAACGGCGTTCTGGCTTCCGCGCTCACGATGGACAAAGCGATGGCGAAAGCCGCTTTCAAAGAAGCAGGCTTGAACGTCGTCGACTATGTCGTCGCGTTTCGGCGAGAAATCGAAAGCGAATTGCGCCTCGTCGTCAAGCGATGCGAAAACGCCTTGCGCTATCCGATGTTCGTCAAGCCCGCCAACTTGGGTTCTTCGGTTGGCGTTTCGAAAGCCAAAACCCGCGCGCAGCTGGAAGACGGACTGAAACTCGCCGCTCGATACGACCGCAAGGTCTTGATTGAACAGGGTCTTGACGCGCGCGAATTGGAGGTCGCCGTCTTGGGAAACGACGAGTTGCAAGTTTCCGTCGTGGGCGAAATCGTGCCGTGCAACGAGTTCTACGACTACGAAGCCAAATACGTCAAGAGCGATTCGAAACTCTACATTCCCGCTCCGCTGCCGAAGCGACAAAGCGAAACGATTCGCAAGCAAGCCGCCATCGCCTTCAAAGCCGCCGGTTGCGAGGGAATGGCGAGAGTCGATTTCTTCTTGGAAAAAGGCGCGAACAAACTCTTCATCAACGAAATCAACGCGATTCCGGGCTTCACGTCCATCAGCATGTATCCCAAGATGTTTTTGGCGACGGGCGTGTCGTATCCCGAACTCATCTCGCGCCTGATTGAACTGGCTTTCGAGCGCTTCGAAGAGACGCGCAAAAATCAAACTTCCGTGGTTTTCTGAACGCCTTCGCTCAATCCGACGAGGGTTTGAACTTCCTGCTCGTTCTTTTGGTTAGTTGGCGTAGCGCATTTCTTCAAATCACGCTTAACTCGCATCAAACAATGACCGACGCAACGACCCTTGACGCGCCTTCCGTAACCACGGGCGGCAACAAAGTTTTGATTTTGGGCGGCGGCTTGGCGGGACTCGCCGCCGCGAAACGCTTGGTCGACAACGGCTTCCAAGTCCAACTCGTCGAGAAACGCGACATCTTCGGCGGCAAAGTCTCGGCGTGGAAAGACGCGGAGGGCGATTGGGTGGAAACGGGCTTGCACTGCTTCTTCGGCGCTTATAGCGAACTCTACGACTTGATGAGGGAGATTGGGACTTACGACTGCATTCTTTGGAAAAAGCACGAACTCAACTACACGCTCTCGAAGGGCGAGCGATTCGCGTTTCGCACGTGGGATTTGCCCTCGCCGTTTCACCTCACGCCCGCGCTCTTCGCAAACGGATATTTTTCCCTTCCCGAAATGCTCGCTTTCGCCAAAGTCTTGATTCCGATTCTCTTCGGCGGCGAGCGATACTACGAAGCCCAAGACGGAATGACCTACAAGGAATGGCACGAGCGACAAGGCTTGAGCGAGCGAATGATGAAGAAGATGTTTTTGCCGATGTCGCTCGCGCTCAAGTTTTTGCCGCCCGCGGAAATTTCGGCGAACATCGTCTTGGCGGTTACGGGCGAATTTTTGCGTCGCCCCGACGCTTCAATGATGGGCTTTCTGAAAGGCTCGCCCGAAGATTACCTCATCGGTCCGCTCGTCAATTATCTGCGCAAAAAAGGCGCGACGATTCAAAGCGGCAGAAAGGCGCTCTCGCTCATCTACGACGGCAATCGAATCGCGGGCGCGAAAATGGACGATGGCGAAACGCTCGTCGCCGATTACTACCTGACGGCGCTGCCCGTTCACAACCTCAAAAAAGTTCTGCCCGAAAATCTCAAACGAGCGCATCAATTTTTCCGCGACATCGACGAGTTCGTCGGCGTGCCCGTCGTTACGGTTCAGGTTTGGTATGACAGACAAATCACGACGATTGACAACATTCTCTTCTCGCCCGACGGCGTGATTCCGTTTTACGCCGACCTTGCGCTCACCACGCCCGAATACGCCGTTCTGCGCGGCGCGTCGCATCAAGGCAAAACGCGCTTTCAAGTCGGCGTTGCGCCCGCCAAGGAAGTCATCAAGCTTTCGGACGAGGAAATCGTCGCCAGAGTCGACGCGAGCGTCAAAGACCTTTTCCCTGAAACCGCCAAAGACGCGAAGATTTTGAAGCACGCGATCGTGCGCATTCCGCAATCAGTCTATGCGCCTTATCCTGGCTTGGAAAGCAAGCGCCCGACGCAAAAAACGCCCGTCGATAATCTTTTCATCGCGGGCGGCTACACGAAGAACCGCTTTTACGACTCGATGGAAGGCGCGGTCTCGACGGGCAATTCCGCCGCGCGCGAGTTGATGATTCGGCACGGCGTCAAGATTTGATTGGCTTCGCGCCCCGAAAAGCCCTCTTTCGCGGAGGGCTTTTTCGTTTGAACGAAACCAAATCCGCCAATGGAGAACGACATTCTCGCGCAGTTTGGAAGCCGATTGAAACGAATCAGGACGGCAAAAAACCTGTCGCAAGAGGAGTTGTCGCGTCTGTCGGGGATAGACCGCACCTACATCAGCGACGTGGAGCGCGGCATAAGAAACATCTCCATCGCAAACGTAACCGCGCTTGCCAATGCGTTGGAAGTCCCTGTCTATCAACTGTTTCTTTGGAACGACAATCTGCTCGAGCGTTGGCAAATCAGCTTTGCGGAGATGGAAGCGCTCATTCGGGACAATCCAAGTCTTCGGGGTTTCTTGATTGGTTATTTCGCGGAATCCAAACTCCGCGAAACCCTTGCGAAAGACAAGCGCGTCACGAATCTGAGAAAATTCGATGACCACGACAGAAGTCGCAAGCACGATCTTGTCGTCGTCTACAAGGGCAACGAGTATTCCTTTGAGGTGAAATCCTTGCAAACGGGGAGCGTGAAACGATCGAGGCGAGAAGGCATCGAGTGGGAAGGGCGTTTTCAATGCGATGCGTCGGACAGAAGAAAAATCAAGCTCGGAAGCGGTCAAGAAGTGGAAACGACGTGCTTGACGTTTGGAGAGTTCGATATTCTTGCCGTCAATCTGTTCGCGTTCAGAGAAAAGTGGGAGTTTGCCTTCGCGCTCAACGAGGAGTTGCCCCATTCCGATTACAAGCGCTATCCCGAAAGCGTCCGAAAACGGCTCATCAAGTCCATAATTCCAATAACCCTTCCGCTTCAAGCGCCGTTTGAGTCCGACCCTTTCGCTTTGCTCGATCGGCTACATCGACGACGCGAGCGCTCTTGACCTTGCTTTTCTGCTTGACGAACACGATGAAGTAGGAATGATTTTTCCGAGCATGTCGCTGCGCAAGCATTCGGCTCACGACAGGCTTGTTGGCTCTGACGACGACGAACAAGTCTTTGGCATAAAACCCGATGGATTCATATGCGGTAATGATTTCGACGTGAGTTAAGCGTTGCGTGTTCGCGCTCACTTCGTCTTGACATTTCACGATGAGAACGCCGTTGCGTTTGAGAACGCGATGGGCTTCCAAGCCCGCTCTCACATACGTCTCCACCACCGCTTCGTGCCACTTCGCTTCCGCTTTCTCCGCGCCATTCAAAGAGGAATAGGCTTCTCTGAACGAGCGATGCGTTCCGACTCCGCCCACGTGATTTTTGTTCGCTCGGTAAAAACTTTCCAAATACGGCGGATCCAAAACGACGCAATCAAACGACGAATCCCGATAAGGCAGATTCCGACAATCAATCCCCGATTGAAATTCGACGTTCTGAAAGTTCTTCGCCACGTCCTCTTTCAAGCAAAGGTCGGAGGCGCAAAGCTTGTATTTGGACAAATCCACGAGTTTCCAAAACACGCCTTTGCCGAAGGTTACGTCGGCGATTTTGCTTCCTTCCTTCACGTGAAGGGCAAGAATATCTTTGAACACGACGTCGTTTTCCGCGACGTATGCGGAGCAGATGACGTTCGTCGTCGCCGCGCCGCCTTGAACCCTTTTTTTCTTTTCCGTCATCTTGATGCAACGTATTTCCGACAAGATAAAACCGCGCTGGAACGGCGACAAATCGCGCCGTCAAGATATTCAACGCGCCCGTTCGATGACAAATCGCTCGAACTTTGTCGTGAGCGCGGCAACGGCGCGCGTTTCGAGCGGAAATCGCCCATCGTTCCAAGCGCGATCGAGAATCCAAGAATCGCCTGATTTCGCCCGTCGCGCCAAAGCGGTTTTGACGAATTGAACGTGGCGAATAAATTGCTTGACGCGGACAAAACGCAATCGCCTCAATGACATTATCGCTTCTCGATTTCAGCGTCATCGCCATCTACCTTCTGTTCAGCCTTCTTGTCGGAGTTTGGCATTCGCGCCGCGCTTCCGAGAGCGCGACGGAGTTTTTCCTTTCGGGCAGAAAGTTGCCGTGGTGGCTGGCGGGGACGGGAATGGTGGCGACGACGTTCGCCGCCGACACGCCGCTCGCCGTTGCGGGCATCGTCGCCAAAAACGGCGTCGCGGGAAATTGGATTTGGTGGTCGTTTGTCGCGGGCGGAATGTTCACGGCGTTTTTCTTCGCGCGCCTGTGGCGCAGAACGCAGATTCTCACCGACCTTGAATTCATTGAGCTTCGATACGGCGGCAAACCCGCCAGTTTCCTGCGCGGGTTCAAGGCGATTTACTACGGGCTTTTGATGAACTGCGTCATCATCGGTTGGGTGAATTTGGCGATGCTGAAAATCGTCAAGATTATGTTCCCCGAATGGAACGCCGAACTGACGGTCGTCGGGCTGGCGCTTTTGACGACGCTTTATTCGGGCTTGGGCGGCTTGTGGGGCGTGAGCGTTACGGACGCGATTCAATTCGGCATCGCCATGCTTGGCTCGATCGTCTTGGCGGTTCTCGCCGTTCAGCACCCTGCGATAACGACGCAGGGCGGCTTGATGAAAATTCTGCCCGATTGGATGTTCGCTTTTCTGCCGCGCATCGCGGATTCTACGCCTGCGACGGAAGCGAGCGGCGTTTTCGCCTTGAGCGCGAGCGCGTTTTTGGCGTTCATCGGCGTGCAATGGTGGGCGAGTTGGTATCCGGGCGCGGAGCCGGGCGGCGGCGGCTACGTCGCGCAACGCATGATGTCCGCCAAAGACGAAAAACACTCGCTCTTTGCGACGCTGTGGTTCGTCGTGGCGCACTATTGCTTGCGTCCCTGGCCGTGGATCTTGGTCGGATTGACGAGCGTCGTCTTGTTTCCGACGCTTCCGATGGATCAGAAAGAAGACGGTTTCGCGTTGGTGATGCGCGACATTCTGCCCAACGGGTTGAAGGGATTGCTCGTTGCGGCGTTCTTGGCGGCGTATATGTCGACGCTCTCGACGCACTTGAACTGGGGCGCGAGTTACCTTCTGAACGATTTTTACAAACGCTTCTTGAAGCCCAACGAAAGCGAGGCGCATTATGTCGCCATATCGCGTCTCGTTACCGCGCTCGTTACGCTGGTCGCGTTGCTCATAACGTTTTTCGCTTTGGAGACGATTGCGGGCGCGTGGACGTTCATTTTGCAATGCGGCGCGGGCGTGGGCTTCGTTTTGATCGGGCGATGGTTTTGGTGGCGCTTGAACGCATGGTCGGAAATCGCCGCAATGATTGCGCCCTTCTTGGCGCACGGGTATCTCTACTTTTTCACCGACGCGCAATTTCCCGAAACGCTCTTTTACATCGTTGGCTTCACCATCGCCGTTACGCTCGCGGTTACGTTTCTAACGCCGCCCGAAAACATTGAGCGCCTGAAAAATTTTTATCGACGCGCGCGCGTCGGCGGCGCGTTTTGGAAGCCCATCTCCGACCTGATTCCCGAAGTCAAATCCGACGACAATTACTTTTCGCTGGTTCTCAACTGGATTTTGGGCGTGATTTTGGCGTATGCGTTTCTGTTTGGAATCGGCAAGATGATTTTCGGGCAGTGGCTCTACGGCTTGATTTTATGCGCGATTGGCGTTGCCGCGGGCGCGGGCATTTATTACGATCTCAACCGACGCGGCTGGACGCGGCTCGATTAAGCCGTCGCTCGCCGTTTTGAACGCGACGCTCAACTTCCAACTCCATTCTCGATGCGCGACGCAGATTTGCTTTCCGCGATAGCGATTTCCGTCATCGCCGCCACGCTCGTGGCGTTCATAGCGCGTTTCGCGCGCTTGCCGTTGCTCGTCGCCTACATCGCCGCTGGCGCGCTCATTGGCGACAAGATCGGCTTTGGGTGGATTCACGACGAAGCGCAAATCGAGCGCGTCTCCGAAATCGGCTTGATTCTGCTGCTTTTCATCATCGGGCTTGAAATCGATTTGAAAAAGCTCTTCAAGGCGGGCAAAGCCGTTCTGCTCACGGGCGGCTTGCAAGTTCCGGCGTGCTTCGCCATCTCGTTTGGCGCGTTGGCTCTGGCGGGGTTCGCGGGCGGATACGACCTTATCTATCTCGCCTTCTGCCTGTCGCTAAGCTCGACGATGATCGTCGTGAAAACGCTTTACGACAAACGCGAAATCGATACGCTCGCGGGGCGCGTCACGCTTGGAATTCTGGTCATTCAAGACATCTGGGCGATTCTTTTCATAGCGATTCAACCCAATCTCGATCGCCCCGAAGCGCAAGCGGTTTTGCTTTCGTTTGCCGAAGGGGTCGGCTTGGTGGCGGCGTGCTTGCTCGCCAGTCGATACTTGCTTCCGAAGTTTTTTCATTCCATCGCCAAACTGCCCGAATTCATGCTCGTCGCTTCGCTCGCATGGTGCTTTGCGGTGAGCGGCGCGGCGCAACTGGCGGGACTATCGAAGGAGATGGGCGCGCTCATCGCGGGCGTGAGCATCTCGACGTTTCCCTACAATCTTGACGTCGTCGCCAAGGTCATCAACATTCGGGATTTTTTCATCACGCTGTTTCTCGTCGCGCTCGGAATGAAGATTCCGAAACCGACGGCGGAGACGCTCCTCGTTGGCGCGTCGCTTTCGGCGATTTTGATCGTCTCGCGTTTCGTCTCGGTTTTCCCGACGCTTCGCGCGTTGGGGCTGGGCAATCGAGTCGCCATCATCTCGTCCATCAACCTCTCGCAGATTTCGGAGTTTGCGCTCGTCATCGGCGCGCTCGGCGCGTCTTGCGGGCATATTTCCGACGCGACGGTTTCCTACCTTGTCTTCGCGCTCGTCATCACGGCGACGCTCTCGACATTTTGGATCGAGAAATCGCACGAGAGTTTTCTTCTCATCAACGATTGGCTTGCGAAAATCGGCTTGCGCGAACCCTTGTCGGAAGAGGAAAGAACGGGCGACATTGACAAGCAGATTTTCATCTTGGGCTTCCACAAAATCGCCAGCTCGCTCCTCTATGAAATCGAAAAATCGCGCTCGCCGATTCGAGACAAAATTCGCGTCATCGATTTCAATCCCGAAACGTTGCAGAAACTCCGAGAAAAAGGCATCGACGCGCAATACGGCGACATTTCGCACATCGAGACGCTTCATCACTTGGGCATTCGCCATGCGAGAATCGTGGTCTCGACGATTCCCGATTCTCTGCTCAAAGGCGCAAGCAATCTCAACATTCTCAAAGCCATCAAGGCGCATGCGCCCGAAGCCAAAACGATTATGACGTCCGAAGATCTGCAAACGACCATCGCGCTCTACGAAGCGGGAGCGGATTACGTGCTGATGCCGCGCTTGCGAGCGGCGAGCAACTTGCTTGAAATGATCGAGCGCGCATCGAGCTGGTCGCGCAAAGGCACGGAGACGCTAAGCTACAAAGAGTTCAAAGCCCGCTCCGAGATTCTGGATTGACGCTTCAAGCGACCCGACGCGAATTGTTCGTTTTTCGCTATTATCGGCGCAAGTCGAGCGAAACGCTTTTCCAAAGTCGTTCAACGCGAACGCAACGGCTCGACGATCGTCGTTTTCTCAACGCATCAACTCGCAAAAATCCCCGTGTCGAAGCGCGACGAAACGCCGCTGATGCGGCAGTATGAAAAAATCAAATCGCAACATCCGGGCGTGATTTTGCTCTTTCGCGTCGGCGATTTTTACGAGACCTTCAACGAGGACGCGAAGGAAGTCTCCGAAGCGCTGGGCATCGTTCTGACGAAGCGCGCCAACGGCGCGGCGGCGGACGTGCCAATGGCGGGCTTTCCGCATCATTCGCTCGAAAGCCACGTGGCGCGGCTCGTCAAGAAAGGCTATCGCGTCGCCATCTGCGAGCAGATGGAAGACCCAAAGTTCGCGCGCGGCGTCGTCAAACGCGAGGTCGTCGACATCATCACCCCCGGCGTGAATTTCAGCGACCGCCTGCTCGACGAAAAAAAGAACAACTATCTCTGCGCCGTTCATTTTCAAAAAGAGCGGCAGTTCGAGTTCGTCGGGGTCGCGTTCATCGACGTAACGACGGCGGAATTTCAAGCGACCGAAGCGCCCATCGGCAAAGTTGGCGAAGTTCTGCAAGCGATTCAGCCGTCGGAAATCATCGTGTCCAAAAAGCAACGCGAGCGGAAAGACTTTCTGCGCGAAGCGTTGGGACGCGACGTCGCCTTCACCGAGCAAGACGAGTGGCAGTTCAGCCTCGATTACGCCGAGCAAACGCTGCGAAATCATTTCAAAACGCATTCGCTCAAAGGCTTCGGCATCGAAGACCTTGCCGCCGCCAAAGTCGCCGCCGCCGTCATCTTGAACTACCTCGAAGAAACCCAACGCGGCAAACTGCAATACATTCGTCGCCTCTCGCGCTTCGAGACGGGCGAGTTCGTCGCGCTCGATCCGCAAACGAAACGCAACCTCGAACTTGTCGCCTCGATGCGAGACGGTTCGCGGGACGGCACGCTGCTCGACGTGATGGACAAGACCCAAACCGCGATGGGCGCCAGGCTTTTCAAGAAGTGGCTATCGCGCCCGTCGAGAAACTTGGCGTTGATTCAATCGCGCCTAAACGCCGTCGAGGAGTTGGTTCAAAACCGCGCTTTGCGCGAGGAAAGCCGCTCGGCGCTCAAACGCATTTGCGACCTTGAACGCGCCCTTTCGCGCATTGCGACGGGACGCGCCACGCCGAGAGAAGTTCTTTCGCTTGGCGCTTCGCTCCGAGAGTTGCCCGCGCTCAAAGCGACGCTCTCGACGACGCGAGCCGAACCGTTGCGAACGCTCTGCGCGCAACTCGATCCCTGCGCCGACATCGCCGACCTCATCGAGCGCGCCATTTCGCCCGACGCGCCTGCGAACGTCGCCGATGGCGGCGTCATCAAATCGGGCTTCAACGCCGAACTCGACGACTATCGCCACGTCGCCAACGTCGCCAAAGACCGCTTGCTCCAAATCCAAACCGAAGAGCGCGACAAAACGGGCATCGCCTCGCTCAAAGTGCTCTACAACAAAGTCTTCGGCTACTACATCGAAGTCAGCAACGCCAATCGCGCCAAAGTCCCCGCCTATTACGAGCGCAAGCAAACGATGGCTAACGCCGAGCGATACACGATTCCCGCGCTAAAAGAGCTGGAAAGCAAAATTCTCGCGGCGGAAGAAAAAATGGGCGAACTCGAAGCGCGACTGTTTCAGGAGGTTCGCTTGGAAATCGCGGCGGAATCGGAACGCTTGCAACAAAACGCCGTCGCGCTCGCCACGCTGGATTGTCTTGCCTCGCTGGCGGAATGCGCCGCGCAATATGGCTACGTCAAGCCCGTCGTGAACGACGGCGATGGCGTCGTCATCAAAGACGGACGGCACCCCGTTTTGGAGCGCCTTTTGCCCGAAGGCGAAACGTATGTGCCAAACGATTGCGCGCTCAATCAAGACGAGAGGGTTTTAATCATCACGGGTCCGAACATGGCGGGCAAGAGTTCGTATTTGCGTCAGGTCGGGCTAATCGTGCTGCTCGCGCAAGTCGGAAGTTTCGTGCCCGCTTCGAGCGCGGAGATCGGACTGGTCGATAAAATCTTCACGCGCGTCGGCGCGTCCGACAATCTCGCCGCGGGCGAAAGCACCTTCCTCGTCGAGATGAACGAAGCGGCGAACATCTTGAACAACGCCACCGAAAGAAGCCTCATCTTGCTCGATGAAATCGGACGCGGCACGAGCACCTACGACGGAATGTCGATCGCGTGGGCGATAACGGAGCACATTCACGACCGAATCGGCGCGAAGACGCTCTTTGCGACCCACTATCACGAACTTGCCGAATTGGAAACGCATCTTGCGCGCGTCCGCAACTACAACGCCACCGTCGCCGAGACCGCCGACAAGGTCATCTTTCTGCGCAAAATCGCGCGCGGCGCGGCGGATAACAGTTACGGCATTGAGGTCGCCAAAATGGCGGGCTTGCCGCCAAGCGTCATCGAGCGAGCGAAAGAGATTCTCGCCGAGTTGGAAGCGGGCGACCAAGAAGCGCGCGCGACGGGCAAAGCCGCCCTCAAAGGCAAAGTCAAAGCCATCAAACCCAAAGAGCCAAGCTATCAAATCTCGCTCTTCGAGATGGGCGATTCCAAGCTCAAAGACGCGCTCCGCGCCATCGATGTCAACAAACTCACGCCCATCGAAGCCTTGATGAAACTCGTCGAACTCAAACGCTTGGCGGAAAGCGATTGAAGTCGCTGGCTACGACGACATCAGGCGCAGGACGTCTCCCGCCGCCTCGATGGCGCGTTCAGGCGAATCTTTGCAACTCCGCTCAAACGAAATTTCAAGTTTCAAGCGCTTTTCGTTCTTGAAGGCGGGCTGATACTTTTTCATCGCGCTTGATTGAATCGCGTCGAGAATTTTGCCGAAGGTTTCGCTTTGGTAGAAGGCTTGATGCGTTTCGCCGTCGGGGAAAATGAAGACGCACTTTCGTTCGCCGATTTCGAGGCGAGCGAGCGAAAGGCGCGTGGCTTGAACGCGCAAGCGCGCCACGGCGACGAGATAGCGCGCTTCGTCGGGCATTTTGCCGAAACGATCTTCCAACTCGCGCTCGAAGCGATCGATGTCTTCGAGCGAATTGGCTTTGGAGAGTTTTTCGTAGAGCGCGAATCGCTCCGAAGCGGATTCCACGTAGAAGCTTGGAATGAACGCGCTGAAAAAGAAGCTCGCCTCGCACGGCTTTTCGTCCGCTTCCTTCCGTCGTTCCGCTTCTTTGAAGAGGTTTTGAAACTCGGTGGATTTGAGTTCGGCGACGGCTTCTTCCAAAATTTTTTGATACAAATCGAAGCCGAGTTCATAAACGAAGCCCGATTGTTCCGCGCCGAGCAAGTTGCCCGCGCCGCGAATGTCCAAGTCGCGCAAGGCGACGTTGAAGCCCGACCCAAGTTCCGTGAACTCTTCGATGGCGGCGAGGCGTTGCAGAGCGTCTTGCGAGAGCGTCGAGGGGGGCGGCGTGAAAAGGTAGCAGTAGGCTTTGCGATCGCTCCGCCCCACGCGCCCGCGCAGTTGATACAAATCCGACAAGCCAAACGTATCGGCGCGATTGATGATGATGGTGTTCACGTTCGAGATGTCCAGCCCCGACTCGATGATGGTGGTGCAAATCAGCACGTTGATTTCCTTTTGCAGAAAGTCCATCATCGTCTGCTCCAAGTCCTTCGAGGGCATTTGTCCGTGCGCGATTCCGACGCGCGCTCTTGGCGCGAGGCGTTTGACCACGTCGCCCATCGCGTCAAGCGACTCGATGCGGTTGTTGAGAACGAAGACTTGTCCGCCGCGTCCCAGTTCGCGCAAGATGGCTTCTTGCAAAATCGCCTCGTCGTATTCGCAAACGATGGTCTCGATGGGCTGGCGATTTTTCGGGGGCGTGGAGATGATGGAAAGGTCGCGCGCGCCCATCATCGAGAACTGCAACGTGCGCGGAATCGGCGTGGCGGTGAGCGTCAGCGTGTCGACGGTCGGAAATTGCTCGCGCAGTTTTTCTTTCGTCGCCACGCCGAAATGCTGTTCTTCATCGATGATGAGCAACCCCAAATCTTTGAACGCGACGTCTTTGGAAACGAGCCGATGCGTGCCGATGGCGATGTCGACCTTCCCCTCTCGAATGTCCGCGACGATGCGTTTGAGTTCTTTTGGCGGAACGAAGCGCGAAAGGACTTCGATGCGGACGGGAAAATTTTGAAAGCGCAGTTTGAAACTGTTGTAATGTTGATGCGCGAGAATCGTGGTCGGAACGAGCACGGCGACCTGCTTGCCCGACTCGACGGCTTTGAAGGCGGCGCGCATCGCCACTTCGGTTTTGCCGAATCCCGCGTCGCCGCAGATGAGCCTGTCCATTGGCGCTTCCGACATCATATCGGCTTTGACGGCTTCGATGGCGGCAAGTTGGTCGGGCGTTTCTTCGAAGATGAAGGCGGCTTCGAACTCGCGTTGCCAAACGCTGTCGGGCTTGTGCGCGAAACCTTTGGTGGCTTTGCGTTTGGCGTAGAGCTCGATGAGGTTGCGCGCGATGTCTTTGAGGCGCTTTTTGATTCTCTCTTTTTGCGCCTTCCATTTGTCCGACCCCAAGCGCGAGAGCGCGGGCTTTGCGCCTTCCGCCGACGAATGCTTCGAGAGCAAATGCAGGCTTTGCAAATTCACGTAGAGGCTATCGCCCTTGTCGTATTGAATCAAGACGGCTTCTTGCTCGGAGTTGCCGACCTTGACGCGCTCCAAGCCCATAAACGCGCCGACGCCGTAATCCTCGTGCACGACGTAGTCGCCGACTTTGAGGGCGCGAAGTTCTCGAAGCGAAATTTGCCGACGCTTGCGCTTCTTGTGGCGTTTTCGCAAATGCAACTTGCCAAACACGTCCGATTCGGCGTAGAGCGAAACGCCTTCGAAGACGAACCCTTCGTAGAAATTTTCGGGGAGCGCGCGCAAAACGATCTCTCGCGTTTCCGCCTCGCCGTTGTCGTCGCGCTCGGCTTCGACTTGCAGAAAGTCAACAATGTCGTCGATTTCCTTCTGCGACGTCGATGCGACAATCGCCGTCTTGCCGCTTTCCGCGTCGCGTCGAATCGCTCTGCCGAACTCGGAAAAATTCGAGTTGAATTTCGGTTGCGAGCGCGCGCCGAACTCAACGTCGCCCGCTCCGATTTTGCGAATCTCGACGCGCCGAAACGAGCCGAGGCGCGAGACGACGTCGTCTTTTTTGAAAAACTCTCCGTTCTCCACGTCCGCTCCGTAATCCGCCGCGTCGTCCATAACGACGAGGCTTTCGGGGCGAAGGTAATCCAAAAGCGATTCGGATTCGGGCGAGGGCGCGACGAGATTGGCGACGATTCGGGTTTCGGAGAGTTTCTCCGTCGAGAGTTGCGAATTGACGTCCATCGCGCGAATCGACTCCGCCTCGTCGCCGAAAAACTCAATGCGAACCGCGTCGCTTGCGCCGAAGGAAAACACATCGACGATGGAGCCTCTGATGGCGAAGTCGCCCTCCGCCTCGACGAAATCTTTGCGAACAAAGCCGTTCCGCGACAGGAAGGCTTCCAATCGCTCGTAGCCGACGCATTCGCCTTGTTTGATGGTCAAGATGCGCTCTTGCGCCAAAGTTCTCGGCTGAACTTTTCGACACAATTCGGCGGGCGTGGAGACGACGAGTCTTTTTTCGCCCGAAAGAAGCGCGGCAAGCGCGAGCGACGGCTCGGCGACAAAGTCAATCAGCGCGTCTTTGCCCAAGAGAATCGGCAGGTCGTTTTCGTAGCGATCGATGTCGTCGTCTTGACAAACGAGCAAGAGCGATTCGCCTTGACGCTTGAACAGTTCGGCGACGACGATCGAAGCGAGCGAGCCGCGAAGACCCGAAACGGCGACGGCTCGCGTCGGATTTTGAAGCGCGGCGACGAGCGATTGAAACGGCGATGAAGCGCTGATGGTCGAGAGAAGTTGAGCGAGGCGGAATTTTTCGGTCTCGATGCGAATCGCGTCGGTCGCGGCGACGATGTGGTTTGGATTCATTCGCGCGATGGTTCGAATTCGGTCGCGCTATAATACGGTTTTCGGCGAAAAGACGTTCCGCTCGCCGAGCCTTGCCCGAAGTCGCCAAGCGAGCAGCCGACGCGCGTTTGTTCGCGGGCGAAAAAGGCTAAATCGTCCAAACGGAATCGCGCCCCGATTTGAAAACCCTAACGCGAGGCGTAACTTTGAACGAAGCGGTCAAACCTTTTCAACGCTCGTTCAAAAGGAGAACAAAGATGCCAGAGCCGAAGAAACTTTCCCCGATGATGCAGAAGAAACTTGCCGAACAGCAAGCCAAAGCCGCCGCCGCGCCCGAAGCGAAAACGGAAGCCCCCGCCGCCGAAGCGCCCGCGGCGGAACCAACGCCCGCGCCGAAAGCCGCGCCCGTGGTCGCAACGTCTGCGCCGAAAGTCGAGGGTCCTTCAACCAAACCCGAGACGACATGGAAACTTGAAAAAAATCCAAACGGCGAGCGATACGGCTACGGCGATGGTTATGCGTCGGTGTTCGGCACGCCGCCCGCAATCGACGACGCTTACGAGACGATTCGCATCGTCTCGAAAATTCCCGCGACGGTCTTGGATGGCGCGATTCGTTTCTTCAAAAAGGTCATCAGTTAATCGCCAGCGATTTCTTTCGCCTCGAAGGGCGCGCAGGAAAGCCTTGCGCGCCTGATTGTTTTTTGCCCTTCGCTCCTCAACTCGCTCCCGCGTTCCGACGAGAGGCGCGTTTGCGATTTGACGCAAATGCGTATTTTGATTCGTCAAGTCTCGCCAACCGCTAAATGTTCATCGATGTCCGATTTCAAAGACTCCGGCATTCGCAAGGCGATTTTGATGGCGGGCGGATTCGGCACGCGCTTGCGCCCCTTGACCATCAACATTCCCAAACCTCTCGTGCCGATGATGAACCGCCCGATGATGCATCACATCGTCAATCTCCTGAAAAATTACGGCGTAAAAGAAATCACCTCTCTGCTCTACTATCAACCCGAACACATCCGCAACTACTTTGGCGACGGCAAGAAGTTCGGCTTCAAGATGAACTACATTCAAGCCGACGCGGACTACGGCACGGCGGGAAGCGTGCGCAACGCTTACGATTTCGTTGACGGACGCTTCATCGTGATGAGCGGCGACGTGCTCACCGATTTCGACTTGGCGAAAGCCGTCGCTTTTCACGACGAACGCGGCGCAAGAGCCACGATGGTTTTGACGCGCGTCAAAAACCCGCTCCAATTCGGCGTGGTCATCACCGAAAAAGACGGCAAGGTGACGCGCTTCCTCGAAAAGCCCTCGTGGGGCGAAGTGTTCAGCGACACTATCAACACGGGCATCTACATCTTGGAGCGCGACGTGATGGACTTGATTCCGTATCGAGAAGAGTATGATTTCTCCAAAGACTTGTTCCCGCGAATGCTCCGCGAGAACTTGGGGCTATATGGCTACATCGCCGATGGCTATTGGCGCGACGTCGGCACGCTCGGCGAGTATCAAGAAGCGCACCTCGATTGCTTGCACGGGCGAGTGAATGTCGATTTCTACGAAGGCTACGAGAAAATCGCCACGGGCATTTACGCGCACAAGACCGCCAAATTCGACCCGACGAAGTGCAAACTTTCAGGCTCGGTCTTGATTGGCAAGAACTGCAAAATCGGCGACGGCGCGAGCCTGCACAACGCGGTCATCGGCGACAACGTGCACATCGGCGAAGGCTCGCGGCTCGATAAGGCGGTCGTTTGGGAAAACTCGCGCATCGGAAGCGGTTGCAAAATCACCCTCGCCGTCATCTGCGCCAACGTCAAAATCGGCGACGACGTCAAAATCGATGAGCAAGCGTTCATCGCCGATCGATGCACGGTCGGCAACGGCGCGTCGATTCGCGCCAACGTCAAAATTTGGCCCGAAAAAGACATCGAAGCGGGCGCGATTCTGACGCAGAGTTTGATTTGGGAATCGCGTTGGTCGCGCGAACTCTTCGCAGGCTCGCGCATCACGGGTTTGGCGAACATCGAAATCAATCCCGAATTCGCCGCCAAGCTCGGCGCGGCTTACGGCACGATTCTGCCCGAAGGCTCGACGGTTACCGTCAGCCGCGACGTCGATAAAGTCTCCCGAATGATCAATCGCGCCTTGATTTCAGGCTTGCTTTCGGCGGGCGTGAACGTCAATGACCTGCAAGCCACGCCCATTCCCATCGCGCGCCATCGGCTCAAAAACGGCACGGAAATGGGTGGCGTGCACGTGCGCAAATCGCCCTTCGACAAACGCTTGTGCGACATCATCTTCTTCGACAAGGGCGGGCAAGATCTCTCCGTCGCCAAGTCCAAGAGCGTCGAGCGCACCTTCTTCGGCGAAGATTATCGCAGAGCCAGTTACGACAGCGTCGGCACGCTCAACTTCCCTGAACGCACGCTGGAAAGTTACACCGACGCTTTTCTCAACAACATCGACGCGGAGGCGATTCGCAAGGCGCGATTGCGCGTCGCCATCGATTACTCCAATGGCGCGGCGGCGACGCTTTTTCCAAGCATCATCGGCTCGCTGGGGCTCGACATCATCTCGCTCAACGCTTACTTGGATTCCTCGCGCTTTACGCGCAGCGCGGAAGAATTTTTCGAGGCGGCGGACAAACTTTCGGGCGTCGTCTTGCAACTTGGCTACGACATCGGCTTTATGCTCGACGGCGGCGCGGAGCGCATCTTCGTCGTCGATGAACGCGGCAGATTCTTGGAGCACCAACGCCTGCTGACGCTCGTTACGATTCTGTATCTGGAAACTCACCCCGAAACGAAAAAAATCGCCGTGCCCATCACCGCCTCGCAACAAATCGAGGAAATTTGCCGCGAGCGCAACGTGACCGTCGTGCGCACGGGCGACAATCATCTGGACTTGATGCGCACCGTTCTGAGCGACCCTGAAATTTCCTTCGTGGGCGGCACGAAGGGCGGGTTCATCTTTCCGAAGTTTCTCTTCGCCGTCGACGCGATGTTTTCCGCCGTCAAGATTATGGAGCTGATGGCGAGAGCCAAAACGCGCATCGCCGAACTCGATGCCCGCTACCCTGAACGCTATTTCCTCGTCAAACGCAACGTGGCGTGCCCGCGCGACCTCAAAGGCAAAATGATGCGCAAGATTATGGAAGACACGTCGGGCAACTATCGCATTTTGATCGACGGCGTGAAAATCATCTACGACAACGAAACGTCGCTCCTGCTTCTGCCCGACCGCGAGCGCGACATTTTCCACATCAACGCCGAATCGCGCTCCAAAAGCCGCGCCACGCGCCTCGTCTCCGAATACGAAAAGAAACTTCTCGAATGGATTGGCGAGTGACGACATGACGACGCTCGGCATCGACCCTGGAACGCTCTTCACGGGCTTCGGCGTGGTGGAACGCGACGGCAAAACGTTTCGCGCCGTCGACTTCGGAGTCATCGCCACGAACCCGAACGACGAAATGCCCAAACGCTTGAAGCGCATTTACGACGAACTCTCGCGCGTCATCGAGACGCATAAGCCGCAGAGGGTCGCGCTCGAAACCGCCTTCTATGGCAAGAACGCGCAGTCGGCGTTGAAATTGGGGCAAGCGCGCGGCGCGGCGATGATTTTGGCGATGAACTACGCGCTCCCGATTTCCGAATACGCCCCGCGCGAAGTCAAAAAAGCCATCACGGGCAACGGCAACGCCGCAAAAGCGCAGGTGGAATTTATGGCGAAAAAATTGCTCTCGCTCGAAACCGAGACGGCGCGCGCCGACGCTTTCGATGCCCTCGCCATCGCGCTCTGCGACGCTTTCTCGCTCTCGCCGCCGCGCCAAACCGAGCCACGCCGACCCGCGCCGAAAGCGAAAACTTGGAAAGCGTTTCTCGACGCGAATCCGCATCTCATCGCAAGCCAATAGTCGCCTCATCTCACGATGGCGAGCTTCTCGGTTTTGCGAATCGTCTGCTTCGGCGTCTTGATGGTAACGCGGTAGATATAGACCCCGTTGGCGAGGAGGTCGCCGTCGTCATCGCGCCCGTCCCACCGCACGCGATACAGCCCAAAGCCGTTGCCGTTGAACGATTCGTTCAACGTTGGCATCACGTCGATTTCTTTGACGAGCCTGCCCGAAACGGAATAGATGCGAATTTTGAATTCCGTCGGACGCTCGTCGGGTTCGCCCGTCATTCGAAACGCGAAGAACGTTTCGTCGCGGAAGGGATTAGGGTAGTTATAGAGGTTTTGAATTTTGAAGTCGGATTCGACGGAAAAGATGGCGATGGATTGCGCGCTATCGGCGAGGTTGCCCGAAGCGTCGCGCGCGACGACGCGCAGGGTGTCGCGTCCGTCGGGCAGTTCAGGCGCAAAGACGATGGTCGCGGTTCGATTGCCCATGTTGGCGGGCGTGAACGAAACGCGCGCATCGTTGAAATAGATGGGCTTCTGACCCAGTTTGATGGAAAAGAGCGACGTGTCGGCGATGGGCATTGGTCCCTCGTCGGTCGCCGAGATGACGATGCGCGGCTTGCGCGGCACGAGTTCGCCGTTGGCGATGCGCTTGCCGTTGAAGGTGATGTCAAGGCGTGGTTTTATCGTGTCGCCCGCGATGAAGACTTGGCGAAGGGCTTGATTGTTGAGGCGCGAAATTTCTTGCAAGCGATTGTCGGGGTCAAGTTCCGCGCTGAAAAGTTGCGCGCCCGAAAGCGTCGTCGTCGGCACGACGAAATTCACCGAGCGGCGTTGATTGGGCGCGAGCGGCGTGTCAATCACGACGCTTTGCAAGAATCGGCGCGATTGCGTGCCGAGCGTTTGCGCCGAAAGGTCGATGCGAATCGGCGCAAGGCTCGCCATTCCGATGTTTTGAATTTGCAAGCGCAGATTGAGCGGCTCGCCTTGGCGCAAGGAATCGCGCGAGGCGGAAAAAAGTCGGTTCGAGGTCGCAAGGTCGCCCGTCGTCGCAAAGGTTAGCGAGAGCGAATGGAGAGACGGCGCGGCGCCGCTTGGCACGTCGCGCATCAAGCGGACGCGCAGTTTGAGAAAGGGATACTGCGCCGCCGAAAGATTCCCCAAGTTGAATTGATTGCCCGACGCGATCGTCAGAACGGAATCGTCGGTGCCGTCGCGCCGAATGCCGACGACGGTAATCGCCACGCGAGCGTTGGGCGTGGGCGACGTGGCTTGCCACGAGAGCATTCCCCACTGCGCCGCAGGTCCAATCGGGTCGGTTTCAATCAACGCCATTCGTCTCGGAACGCGAATGAGCGTATCGATGACCGTCGGTCGAGACGCGGTGTCGCAGGCGCGGTTCGGCAAGCATCGTCGTCCCCAATCCTCAAAATAAACGCGCCTGTCCTTCGAGCCTGCGAAAACCCACGACTCGCGGAAGCGCAAAGAGCCAAATCGCGCGCTCCCCAGTTGCACGAAACGGTTTAAGAGTTGAGGCGCAAATGGCAAGAACGCAAAGCCGTCGGGAATGTCTTGCACCGCGTCGACGAGCGAAATGAGCAACACGGCATGTTGCGGCAAGCTGTCAATCAACGCCAAGAGGCGCGGCAGAACGGTCGTGTCGCGCGGACCATCAACGCCAATCGCGCGCAAGAAATCGAAGTTCTGAACGGGCGTTGGAAAAAGGCTTTTCGCCGTGTCCAACACCGACACGTTCAAGCCGCGAATGTTGCCATTGAACGGCGGAAATTGATTGAACAACACGCAATCGCCAACGGCGATTTCGTAGAAGAACCGCCCGAAATAATCATACATCAACGCGCCGACGGAGCGCAAGCGCAAGCGTTCTTCGGCGGTTGAAATCGTAACCCCGTCGGAATTGACGCGCAGATTTTCGGTTTTGTTCAGCGCAAGTTGCTTGCCGCGTTGCGACCAGCGAACTTGGTTCATGGCGACGTTGAGCGTATCGAAACGAACCGTCTGCATTCGCCACGGCGTTACGCTTCCGTCGGGATTGCGAATGCGGACGCGCCAGTAGTAGGGCACGTGAAGAATCGGATTGAACTGCGGTCGCCACTGCGTTACGAGAGTGTCTTCGGGCAAATCGCCGCTGACGCGCTTGGCGGGGCTGTCGAAAGTCATCGTCGTATCCAACTCAAACTGATACGTCCTGCCGCTTGCCAAGCCCGCGCTGCCGCTGATGATGCTGAAAACGGGCGCGCTCGCCGAAACGACCGAATGATTGAACGGCATCGCGCCAACCACGTCGTTTGGAAAAACGACGATCGAGACGCGAGCGACGTTGTTCGCAAAGCTGACCTCATCGATCGCGCCGCTTTCGTTCAGGCGAAACTCCAATTCCCGAATGCCTGAGCGATTGCGAAAATTCAGGCGCAGAACGAGCGAATCTTGAACGAGGATTCTCGAAAAAAGCGTGTCGGCGATTTTCGAAAACGCGCCGCCGCCTTGCGCGCGCTCGTAGACGCGAAGGCTCACGCTGTCGGGCGGGGCGATGCCGAAGTTTCTCGCCGAAACTTTCACGAATTGGTCGTCTTGCTCGAAAATCGTCTGCGATTGAAACGCGACGTCGCTCGGCTGGATGTCGAAATCGGGCTTGCGCGGTACGACGATGGGTTGCGCGGGGTCGCCTTGAATGTTGTATTGGTCGAGCGAACAGACGTTGATGGCGATCCAAAACGGCGTTTGCGCCAGCAGGGTTTGATACGCGGCGTTCCAAATCAAGCCGACCTCGCGGAGCGTATCGGCGATGGCGCGGTAGGCGGCGCGGTTCAACACGTCGTCGGGTCCAATATAGCCATAGCCCGCCGTGCCAATGAAGTGGCTCGCGCCCGCTTGCGGCACGAACACGAACGTCTCGCCAAAGGTGCGCCGATTCGGTTCGGCGAAGCGTCCCGTGTGGCACGTCCAACTCATCACGAGCGGATACTTGCCCGCGTTGCGAAGCACTCTGGGGTCGCCGAGCGTGAAATCCCACGTTTCGCTTCCCGCGTGTCCGACGAAGTTCACGACCGCCGTTCCCGAATTGATGCGGTTCTGAATGCGCTCCGCCGCCAGCGAACTGACGAAGGGATTGTTGTCGTCTCGAAAAATCGTATCCGCGACGCCTGCGGTTGGCGGCGGCAAAACAAACGAGTTGATGATGCTCAAAGCGTTGCTTCGAAAAAGCGCTTGCTCAAACGTCCCGATGCCGCCCGTGATGAACGTGAATTGCTTGCGCCACGCTTGCGAAGGCGGCAAGTTGGCGGTCTCGATGATCTTGTCGACATAGAGCGTCGCTTCGTCGAGCGTAACGGCGGGAATGCGCCCAATGTGCATTTTGGGAATGTTGACAAACGGACGGCTCGGCGAGTTCTCGAAACTCACGAACCAAATTTCGCTCACGGGGTTGCCATAGACGGGAACGAGCGGCGGCTTGCGAAGCGGCGAAAAGCCCAAGTTGTTTTTCGGATCCCACGTGCCGCTTCCCATCAGCAAAACATACTTCGGGCGCGGCGGTTGCCAGTTGTTGTAAGCGTATTTGAGAAACTCTTGAATCGCTTTCGGCGCGAAAAACCCGTCGCTGAACTCGGCGAAGACTTCTTCGGTCGTAACGACTTTGGTTCGATAGCCGCCGCCGAGCGCGGTTTGTCGGAATTGCGCCAAGCGATTGGCTTGCGAAAGAAAGAGCGGGTGCGCGATGATGATGTAATCCGCGCCGTTGTTCGGGTTGCGCAAGTCGCCGTTTTGATGCGCGCGAATGACGGGCGAAAGGTATGCGTTGGGCGTGGTGGCAAGATAGCGCTTGCCCTCTTGCGCTCTGAATCGAACCGCGTTGCCCGTTTGCGAAACGTCCGCGAGAAGAGTGGTGTCGGAAAGGTTGTAAATCGCGTAGTTGGCGCTTTGCGCGCCCGAAAGAACGATGTCGCCCGTCGCGCTCGCGCCGAACTCGAACTGTTGGCTCTGTTCGGGAAGCGCGTAAAGAAACTCGCCCTCGATATCGAACCAATCAAAATCCACGACGCTGTTGCCCGCGCCTTGCGTTAGGCGAAGCATCAAGCGATTTTCGCCCGCTTGCAGAAGCGACATTGGGAAAGTCGCCGTCCGCAAAATCTCGCCGCGCGTGCCGATGGAAATGGTCGCAACGAGAGACCCGTTCAGAAGCACGTTGAGCGTGGCGGGCGTGAAGGTCGCGCTTACGACGCGCAGGCGCAGTTCGGCGTTGCCTGTCGGCGCGGGGTTGCGAACGATGAAGGGTTGAATGAGCGAATCCGTCGTGGCGAAATTGTTGACCTGCAAGCGTTTCCAAATCCAGCCCTCGCCTGGCACGCGCTCCGTCGTGATGGCATCGAAGCTCGTGAAGCCCGTGACATAAATCGTGTCGCGCTCGAAGTGGCGCGTTTCGCGGTAGGAAGCGAGCGGCGCGTCGTTGTTGGGCGGAGCGTTTTGCGTCGTCATGCGTCTGCCCAACGCCCCGCCCCAAGTGAGCCAATAGACGCACGTGTCGGAGTGGACGTTGAGGTATTCCGTGACGGTGGCGATTTGCGCGCCCGTGTTGGGATTCAAAATCGGTTCGGGTTCGCCGCGATTGATGGCTCCGATGAACTCGATGAAATCGTTTGGGTCGAGTTGATTGTCGTCTTCGCCCACGACGCGAATCGGAACTTCTCTGCCTTTGAAGAAGAGTTTGAACGTGCGCGGATTTACGCCCGAAAGGTTCAAGCCTGAGGCGGCGAGCGCCGCTCCCGCAACGCGATAGACGCCATCTTTCGCCGTGTAGAGTTTGAGGTAAGGGTTCGCGGGATTATACCACGAACTCGTTGGGCGCATCGCGCGTGGCGGTTCGGGTTGTCGCCATCGTTTCGCCTCGTCGTAATTGAGGAGCAAGCGTTTCAAGGTCTCTTCGTCAAAGGCGCTCGTCGTGTGGCGTTCCGTGGGAACGAAGTTCGCGTCGGGCGGCAGAATCTCGATGTCCAATTTCGCCAAGCGATGCCACGTGAGCGCGCGTTTCTCTGGCAGATATTGCAACATCGAAACGCGAATTTGCGCCACGTATTGCCCGCCGATGTAGGCGTAGCCTTCGACTTTGGCAAGTTCGCTCGGAAAAAGCGTGGCGGATCGGTAGAACGGATTGTCGAGATATTTCTCCTTGTAAGCGAGCGCGAGGCTATCCTGCGACTCGAAGGGCGAGAGCAGAACGCCGTTCCGCGTTTCCGACGCAAGCGACTTTGCGGCGACGCGCACCCTTGCTCCATCGGGAATGCCGACGAACGCGAACTTCGTCGCCAAAGCGGGTTGAAAACTCTTTCCGACGCTCTGCGCGGGCAAGTAACCGCCATCGGCGCCTCTGAACCCGAAAGAATGAAATTCCGTCCCCTGAACTTCGGTCTTGAATTCTCGCAGATCGTAGCCTTGAACGTAATGCTCAATCTTCAAGGGCGACTGCGCAGCGGCAGAGAGCGTCAGCGTTGCCAGCGCGCCAACGAGCATCGAGCGACGCAAGCGCGATTGCATCGAGTTGAAAATTCGGCGCATCGTTTTTGCGGAAAAGAAGCGTCAAAAAAACGAGAAAGCGGGGAGTTTTCAAATACCCGCTCGTTTCCCGAAAGGCTTTGAATCGGCGCGCGTCGTCGGGAGCGATCGTCGCCGAGAGGTTCGGCGCGTTCCTTGCGAGCGCTTTTCTTCGTAACTTCGCGCCTTTTCATTCAACGCGAAAAACTCAACGAGGCGAACATGACGCAATTTTCTCTCGACGGAAAAGTCGCCGTCGTAACGGGCGCGGTGGGCTTGCTTGGCAAACAGCATTGCTACGCGCTTGCCGAAGCGGGCGCGACTGTCGTCGTTACCGACGTTAGCCACGACCAATGCGCCGCCTTCGCCGACGAACTCGCTCAAAGATTCAACCGCAAAACGCTTGGCTTCGCGGCAGACATCACCAAGCCCGATTCGCTCAAAGCCTTGCGCGACGCGATTCTGGAAACCTTTGGCAAGCTCGACGTGCTCGTCAACAACGCCGCCATCAACGATATGTTTGAAAACCCCACCGCCGCCGCCGAACTCTCGAAGTTCGAAAACTATCCGCTCGACTTGTGGCAGAAGTCGCTCGACGTGAATGTTACGGGCGTGTTTCTGTGCTCGCAAATTTTGGGCGCGGAAATGGCAAAGCGCGGTTCGGGAAGCATCATCAACATCGCATCGACCTACGGCGTCGTCGCCCCTGACCAATCCATCTACAAAAAGCCCGATGGATCGCAGAATTTCTGGAAGTCGGCGGCGTATCCCGCCACCAAAGGCGCGGTCATTTCCTTCACGCGATTCTTGGCGGCGTATTGGGGCAACCGCGGCGTGCGCGTCAACGCGCTTTCGCCCGGCGGGGTCGAAAACGCGCAAGACGATTACTTCGTCAGAAACTACGCGGCAAGAACGATGCTGGGCAGAATGGCGGAGCCAACCGACTACAAAGGCGCCATCGTGTTTCTGGCTTCCGACGCCTCGGCGTATATGACGGGCGCGAACCTCATCGTCGACGGCGGCTGGACGGCTTGGTGAACGGCGACGACGATGAACGCTCAACCCGCGACGCTCTCGTTCCGACCCGCGACGGAACAGGACATTCCGACCATTCAACGCCTCGCGCGGCAGATATGGCGCCAACACTATCCGAGCATCATCTCGATTGAACAAATCGAGTATATGCTCGAATGGATGTATTCGACGGAAAAAATCCGTAGCGACCTCGCCGACCCGCAAGCCCGCTACGACCTCTTGCTCTTCGACGAAAAGCCCGTTGGTTACGCCTCCTATCGCCTCGAGCCGCCAAGCGCGTTTTTGTCCAAACTCTACCTTGACCCCGAACTGCACGGCAGAGGGTTCGGACGGCGCGCGTTGGAGCGCATCGAAGCGTTCGCCAAAGAAAACGGCGCCAGTTCGATTTACCTTTTCGTCAACAAGCGCAACGAAAAAGCCATTCGCGCCTACTTGCGATTCGGCTTCGAGATGGAAGAAGCCGTCGTCAATCCCATCGGAAACGGCTTCGTGATGGACGATTTCAAAATGCGAAAGCGCTTCGCCAATGTCTGAACCTTTGATTCAAGAAGCGGCGCGAACCGAGACCATCGTTTCGCCCATCGACCCAAGCGAAAGGCTCGCGCCGTTTCTGCGCGTGCCCGACCGATTCAATTTGTCGCAAGGCGACGCTTGGCAACTCGTCAAAGGCGAAAGGTCGGGATTGGTGTTTCTCAACCCGCGCCCGACCGCCGAAACGATTGGCAAATTTTACGAGCCGACCGATTACGACCCGTTCCTTTCGCTCAAACCAACGCGGTCGTTTCAAGACCGCATCTATGCGTTCTTGCGCCGATTCGTTACGCTTCGCCACAAAGCCGACGCGACGCTAAAGCGCGCCAAGTTTCAAGCGGGCGAGCGATACCGCGCGCTCGATGTGGGGTGCGCCACGGGCGATTTCTCCGTTGAACTCCAACGCCGCGCCAAAGGCGTGAAACTGGATTTATACGGGATTGAAATGTCGGAGAAAGCCGTCCGATTCGCCATCGAAGAACGCGAACTCTGCGTCAAGCAAGGCGAAACGCTAACGGTTGATTTCGACGTGGAGTTCGACTTGATTACGATGTGGCATGTGTTGGAACACGTGCTTCTCCTGAACGAAACGCTTGAAAAGTTGCGCCGAATCTTGAAGCCCAACGGCTTGCTCGTCGTGGCGATGCCGAACCCCGACAGTTGGGACGCTCGGCATTACGGCAAACATTGGAACGGCTACGACGCGCCGCGTCATCTCTATCACTTTTCGCCGAAAACCTTTGCCCGATTGCTCGCCAAGCATCGATTCAGAATCGAGGATATGCATTCGCTTCCGCTCGATTCCTACTACAACGCGCTGCTTTCGGAGAAAATCCGCGCCGAAGCGGAAGGTCGGAAGGTCGGACTTGGCGCTTGGCTCAACGCGATTTGGAAAGGTTCGATAGCGGCAAGCGCCGACGTCGAGCGCGCATCGAGCGTCGTCTACTACGTTCGCAAAGCGAGAGAGTAGCGACGCTCAATAGAACATCGCGCGGTTGTCTTCGATGTCGGCTTTCTTTTTCAACGCCTGCAACCAGTTCTGCTGAATTTGATTCCTCTTTTCTTGCCAGAGTTGGTTGCGAAGCGTTTCCTTTTGCGACTCGAACTCTTCGTCTTTGCCCGTTTCCTTCGCCGTGAGCATTGCGACCGCCACGCCCCGATTGGTGTCGATGGGCTTTGAGAGTTGATTGACTTCGAGCGCGGAAAGAATCGAGACGAAATTGGCTTCGCGTCCCAAACCCGGAATGTTGGGGCTTTGAAGCGAAACGCCGTTAAACTCGCGCGCGACGTTGCCCGAATCGAGCGAGGCGAATTTTTGAATGTCGTTGCCCGCTTGTTCGAGCAGTTTCTTCGCCTTTTCGCGCAGTTCGGCGAGCTTCTTTTCGCGGATGATTTTGTTTTTGATGTCGCGTTTGAGATTGTCGTCGAGTCGTCGATAGCCGTCGTCGTTCTTCTCGGTGAGTTGCATCACGGCGAAGCCGTCCTTGACGGCGATGACGTCGCTGATTTGATTTTCTTTGGCGTTGAAAGCGAACTTCGTTACGCCGTTGCTTACGCCGAGCATCGGAATGAACCCGCCTTTGAAGAATTGCCCCGTTTGACGCACTTCGTAGCCCTTGCGCTCGGCTTCTTTGTCGAAGCCCTCTTCGGAGGCGAAGTATTGAAACTCGCTGGCGGCGCGGCGTTGGCGTTCAATCGTCGAGGGACTTGGAACGATTTTCTTGATGAGTTCAACGCCTCTGACCTCGCGCGAATCGCGTCCCGTGATCTTGATGAGATGCACGCCGAATTGCGTTTGAACGGGTCCAAGCAGGTCGCCGACCTTGCCCGAAAACGAGGCGTCTTCGAAGGGCTTGACCATTCTGCCCTTGCCGAACCAGCCCAAGTCGCCGCCGTTTTGCGCCGAGCCGTCTTTGGAGTATTGACGAGCGGCGTCTTCAAACGAGATTTTTCCTTTCTTGATGCGATTGAGCAGGTCTTTGGCTTCGGCGATGGTTTTGAGCGTGTCGGCTTTGGAAGAGCCCGACGGTTGCAACAAGACGTGCGAAGCGCGCACGAGCGGCTCGGCGTTTTCTTTGACTTCGGTGATTTTGATGAGCTTGAACTCGCCAAATTCGCGGATTGGACCGAAAACCATTCCCGCTTTGAGTTCGCCCTTGTAGAGAAGCGAATCGAGTTCGGGGCTAATCATTCCGCGCGTGAAGATTTTGCCGAAGTTCGGCGGCGCGTCGCCGTGAATGTTGATGAAATCGGTGTCGTTTTTGGTTTCGGCGAATTCGCGGATGAGTTTTTTGAGGTCGTTTTCGATCGAGAGCGTGTCTTCGGACGTGGGCGTGTTGGGAAAGAACACGAACTTGGCGGCGCGAACAGGCTCTTGCTTGTAGTCGTCGCGGTGGTCGCGGTAGTAGGCGGCGATTTCGCCGTCGCTGACGGCATACATCGAGTCGGGCTTCGTTTGCGAGAAATCCAGCAGAACGAATTTGCCCGTTAGGCGCAATCGGTCTTGAAGGAATTTTTGTCGCGCCTCTTCGTCGCTGGCTCGCGCCGACGCGAGCGTCAGGCGTTCCAACTTCTCGCGCATTTTGAGCTGACGGACATAATCCTCGACCTGAATCCACGCCTTTTTGTTTTCGGGCGCGGCGGCGGCTTGCATCAAGGCTTCCTTGTTGATTTTGCCCGTCTTCTGATCGCGAAACTGTTGCGCGATGAATTCAGGCGGATTGTCGGAGAAAATCGCGTCGACGATTTCTTGGTCGCTGACGCTGATGCGTTGCGTTTCATACTCCTTTTCCAAAATCTCGCGCTCGACGAGGTCGCTCCAAACTTGGTCTCGAATGCGCATATCCAACGCCTCGTCGATTTCAGCGCCTTTGACTTGCTGACGATAGTTGTCGATGTAGAGTTTGCAGAGACGCTCGTATTCTTTGAGCGTGATGGGCTTTCCATTGACGCGCCCCGCTTCGTTGGGTCGACTTTGCATTCCCGTAAAGTCCATTCCCCACTCGAAAACGATCGTGATGACGAATGAGACGATGAGCGCGATGAAAAGCCATTTTGCGCTTTCGCGCATTTTGTTCATTACCATAATGAAGTCGTCAGTTGTTGCTTGGTTGAAGCGATTTTGATTGAAAGCCGCAAATATACGGCGCGCCTTTCGCAAAACTAAACGCGACGTCGCGCTCGCGCGTTGGCGACGCGCCTTTCGAGCGAGCCAAAACTTCACGAAAGTTTAACGCTCTCGCGTTGCCCGACTTGCGCCCAGCGAGTAATTTTCGCGCCGTTTAACTTCAACCGCTTTTTGCGATGAAACGCGTCGTTCCGTTGATTCTGTTTCTGCTCCACTCCGCCGCGCTGATGGCGCAAGCCGACCTGCTGCAATCGGGTCCAATGCTCGGTTACAGCGAAATGAAAGAGGTTTTGCTGTGGGTTCAAACCAAAGCGCAAGCGAGGGTGAAGTTCGAGTATTGGGAAAAAGGCAAGCCCGAAACGAGAGCCTCGACCGACGAGGTTCTGACGAACAAGCAAACCGCTTTCGTCGCCAAGCTCGTTGCCGACAAGGTCGAGCCCGGTCGTCGCTACGAGTATGCGCTCTACATCAACGGGCAGAAAGTCGATCGTCCCTATCCGCTGGAATTTCAGACGCAACCCTTGTGGCAATGGCGAACCGACCCGCCCGAATTCACCATCGCGCTTGGCTCGTGCTACTATCGCAACGAAGAGCGATACGATCGCCCTGGGCGCGGCTATGGAAGCGATTACGAGATTTTCAGCGCCATTCACGCCAAGCGTCCCGATTTGATGCTTTGGCTTGGCGACAACATCTACCTGCGCGAACCCGATTGGAACGCGCGCGAAGGCATTTTCCATCGCCATGCGCACCAACGCGCCCTGCCCGAACTTCAACCGCTTCTCGCCTCCACGCACCACTACGCGATTTGGGACGATCACGACTACGGTCCTAACGACCACGACCGCAGTTTTTGGAACAAAGAACAAACCCTCGAAGCCTTCAAGCTCTTTTGGGGCAATCCCGCCTACGGCGTGGCGGGTTTGAACGGCATCACGGGACAAGCGCAATGGGGCGACGTGGAACTCTTTCTCTTGGACAATCGCTACAACCGCTCGCCCAACGACCGCAAAACCGAAACCCGAACCATCTTGGGCGAGGCGCAGTTTCGATGGCTCATCGACGCGCTCGTTAGCAGCAAAGCCACCTTCAAAATCGTCGCCATTGGCGGACAGGTGCTCAATAGCGTCGCCCGATACGAAACCTATCAAAACGTCGCCCCCGAAGAAAAAGCCCGTCTCATCAAAGCCATCACCGACGAAGGCGTCAAAGGCGTGGTGTTTGTGGACGGCGACCGACATCACACCGAACTCTCCAAACTTGACCGCGCGGGCACGTATCCGCTCTACGACCTGACCGTCTCGCCGCTCACGTCGGGCGTGAACGTCAATGCCGCCAAAGAAGAAAACGCCTATCGCGTGCCCGACACCATCGTTACCGAGCGCAACTTCGCCATCTTGAAATTTTCAGGACCGCTCAAAGACCGCGCGATGACCATCACGATTTACAACAAAGACGGCAACGCGCTTTGGAGCCGAACCATCAAAGCCAGCGAGTTGCAGTGAATCCCTCGCCGATTCGCAGCGTCGCAGGCGCGCTGATGAGGCGAGCCTCGTTTGAGAACTTCCTTGCGAAGTTTTACCTTCGCGCAAAATCAATGGAAGCGATGCCGTCGCCGCAAGAAGAACTCGCCAAAGTTTATCGCGCCAACGAATCCTATCTCGCGCTTGGGATAAAAATCGTCGTGAGTTTCTTTTTCTTCGTCGTGGGCGGCTATTGGCTGGATTCGGCGTCGGGAACGTCGCCGCTCTTTTTGATAGTCGGCGCGACGTGCGCGTTGATGTCCGTGATGGCAATCTTGTGGAAACTTGCGCGCCCGCAGAATTCCCCATCTTCCAACAAACCTTCGGAGGAGCGACGGTGAAGCCCGTTTTTGATTTCTTTTTGAAGATGTGTATCTTAGCAATCCTTTTTTGGCTGTCGCTCTCGCTCACGGGACTTGCCGAAGCGATAGACTTGCGCTCGGTCTTCTGGGCTTGGTTGATTTGCGCCGCGAACGCCTCCGTTGGCTACCTGCTTTACGAATATGCGTATCACAAGGGGAATCAAGAGTTTTACAAAATCGTCTTGGGCGGGCACGGCGTTCGAGCCTTGCTGACTTTGTCGAGCGTCGCTTGGCTCGTTCTCGCGTCAGCCGTCTCGCGCGAGGAGTTCGCGCTCACGTTCTTTGCGCTATACTTCGCGCACTTGATTCTGGAAGTCCTCGCGTATCTGAAAAAAAATCAGTTCGAAAAACGCTCTTCGAGCAATGGAGCATCTTCTACGTTTGCTAACCGCTAACTTGCCTTCGAGACGTTTGCCCCAAAAGCGATTTCTCGCCGTCGCGTTAGCCCTTCTTTGCGCCTGCGCGTTGGCGATGGCGGGCGAGCCAAGTTCCGACGAAACAGGCGACGAACACGGCGGCGAAAAGTTGGACGTCATCCATCACGTTACCGACGGCGACGTGATTGAACTCGAGCCTTTCGGCGAAATTCATCTGCCCGCGATTAAAATCGGCGACTTTGACATTTCCATCACTCGCCATGTGGTGATGATGTGGATTGCGGCGATTCTGCTCGTCGTGATTTTCTCGTCGGTGGCAAACGCCTACAAGAAAATGAGCCGTCCCCAAGCGCCAAAAGGCTTCGTGAACTTGATGGAAACGATGATCGAGTTTGTGCGAACCGACGTCGTCAAAGCCAACATCGGCGAGGGTTACGAGCGATTTCTGCCGTATTTGCTCACGGTCTTTTTCTTCATTCTGACGTGCAACCTGTTGGGGCTGATTCCATATGCGGCGACGGCGACGAGCAACATCTCCGTGACGTTCACGCTCGCGGTTTTCACGTTCGTTATCGTTCAATTCACGATGTTCAAGGAGCACGGGTTGAAGGGGTGGCTATCGCACTTGACGGCGGGAGCGCCCGTCGCGCTTTGGCCCATTATGGTTCCGATCGAGTTTCTCAGCATGTTCGTCAAGCCGTTTGCGTTGATGGTGCGTTTGTTTGCCAACATGACGGCGGGGCATGTGGTCATCGTAACGATGATTGGTCTGATTTTCATCTTCAAGAGTTGGCTCGTCGCGCCTGCGGCGGTGGGCATCGCGCTGATTATGTATGCGCTCGAAATTTTCGTGGCGTTCATGCAAGCCTACATTTTCACGATGCTTTCGAGCCTGTTCATCGGAATGGCGGCGGCGCATGAGGAGCATCATTGAGAATTTTCGCATCATTTCAATTTTCACATAACGCTTTTTTGGAGGACTCAACCACAATGGAAAATCAAGCATTCGCCTTTTTGGGCGCGGGCATTGGCGCGGGATTAGCCGCGATTGGCGCGGGTCTTGGCATCGGCAGAGCCGCTGGGTCGGCTGTCGAGGGGATTGCGCGTCAGCCCCAAGCCGTCGGCGACATTCGCACCACGATGATTATCGGCGCCGCGCTCGTCGAAGGCGTCGCGGTCATCGCGCTCGTCGTTTGCTTCCTGTTGGCAACGAAATAAACCGCTCGCGCATGCAAGGCGCAGTGAGCGAGTTCATTGCGCCTTTCGGTTCAACGCGCGACTGTCTGAATTTCAACTTCGCCACCAATGCTTTCCAGCTTGATATTCGCCGCAGGGTTGCTTAGCCCGAATCCTGGGCTCATCTTTTGGACGGCGGTTACGTTTCTTCTGCTCGTCTTCATTCTCTCCAAAGTCGCTTGGAAGCCCATCGTCGAGGCGCTGAGCGAGCGCGAAAAGAACATTCAATCCGCCATCGACCGCGCCGAGCAAGCCAAAGCCGAAGCGGAAAAAACTTTGGCGGAACTCAAAGCCGAGCGCGCCAAAGCGCAAGCGGAAGCGGAAAAAATCGTCAGCGACGCGAAAGCCTACGCCGAAAAAATCCGCGCCGAACTCTTGGAAAAAGCCAACGCCGAAGCGCGAAAAACCCTCGAAGACGCGAAAGCCGAAATCGAGCTCGCCAAACGACGCGCGATGGCGGAACTCAAAGACACGGTCGCCGATTTGGCTATCGAAGCCGCTTCCAAAATCATTCAACACAATTTGGACGCGGAGCGACACAAAGATCTCATCGCCAGCGTCATCAACGACCTTTCAACCGTTCAAAAACAATGAGCGCGCTTGTCGGACGACGCTACGCCGTCGCGCTATACGAAATCGCCAAAGAGCAAAACAAGGTCGCCGAGTTCGCCAAAGATTGCCAATTCGTCGCCGAAACGCTCCAAAACTCGCGGCAACTCTTGAACGCCGTCAAAAGTCCCATCATCAATCAAGAGAAAAAGATCGCGCTCTTGAAGGCGGTCTTTTCGGGCAAGGTGAGCAAGTTGGTCGAAGACGCGCTCGCGCTTCTGGCGCGAAAGGGTCGCTCGCCGCTCATTCTCGACGTGATGAGGGAGTTTCAAGCCTTGCTTGACGAGCAGAGCGGCGTCGTAACCGCGCAGGTTGAAAGCGCCGTTCCGCTTGGGGAAGCCGAAACGCAAGCCATCGCCGAAAAGTTGGAAGCCTATTCGGGAAAGAAAGTTCGCGTCGAGGTCAAGGTCAATCCCGCGCTCATTGGCGGCTTTGCGGCGCGCATTGGCGACACGGTCATCGATGGAAGCGTCAGGCGGCAATTGGAACGTTTGAAGGAGCGTTTCAAGCAAGTTTCGCTCAACTAACTTGGCGCGTCGGGCTTGAAAGGAACGGATTTTCGCCGTTCCTTTTTTATTTTCGGTTCTCGATTAATTTTCGTCGTAAAATGCTTCGCAACGATTTGGTTCTTCGCGCTCTGCGGCGAGAGCCTTGTCACAGAACGCCCATCTGGATTATGCGTCAAGCGGGACGCTACCTTCCCGAATACCGCGAAGTGCGACGCAAAACCGATTTCCTCACGCTTTGCAAAACGCCCGAACTGGCGGCGGAAGTTACGATTCAGCCCGTCGACATTTTGGAGGTCGACGCGGCGATCATTTTCTCCGACATTCTCGTCGTGCCCGAAGCGATGGGAATGAAATTGGAACTGTTGGAATCCCAAGGTCCGAAGTTTCCGAACCCGATTCGCTCGCGCGCCGAGATTGAAAAACTCGCCACGCCCGACGTCTCGCAAGCCTTGCGCTACGTGGAAGACGCGATTCGCCTCACGAAACGCGAACTAAATTTTCGCGCGCCCATCATCGGCTTTAGCGGCGCGGCTTGGACGCTCTTCGCTTACGCCGTCGAAGGCAAAGGAAGCAAAGATTTTCGCCACGCCAAGCGAATGATTTTCGAACAGCCCAAAGACGCGCACGCTTTCCTGAAAAAACTCGCCAAAGTCGTCGGCGATTACTTGCTGCTGCAAATCGAGGCGGGCGCGGACGTCGTGCAGATCTTCGACACGTGGGCGGGCTTGCTGTCCGAAGAGCATTACAAAGAGTTCTCTCTGCAATACATTCAAGAAATCGTGCAGACCGTCAAGCTCAAACATCCGAAAGTTCCCGTCATCGTCTTCGCCAAAGGCGCCAACGGACTGCTCAAGGAAATCGCCGAGACGGGTTGCGACGCGGTGGGGCTGGATTGGACCATTGACATCGGCAAGGCGCGATGGCAACTTTCAGACCGCGTCGCCTTGCAAGGCAACTTGGATCCGATTATGCTGTTCGCCTCGCCCGAAAGAATCCGTCAAGAAGCGGCGCAAATTCTTCGCAAGTTCGGCGAACACTCCGAGCAATCGGGACACGTGTTCAATCTCGGACATGGCGTTCTGCCCGAAACCGACCCCGCGCGTCTGAAAACCTTGATTGACTTCGTGAAGACTGAAAGCGCCAAGTATCACAAGCAATCGATTCAAAACCCAAGTCTGAATTAAACGCGCCCGAAATGTCGCTCAAAGAAAAACTGCAAAAAAAATCCGCCGTCGTCGGCGTGGTTGGGCTTGGCTACGTCGGGTTGCCGCTTGCCGTCGAGTTCGCTCGCAAAGGCTTCAAAACCATTGGCATTGATTTGGACAAGCGCAAAATCGAAAGCCTCAACGCTGGGAAAAACTACATTCAAGACATCAAGGAGGACGAGTTCAAAGAGGCGCTCAAAAACGGGTTCAGAGCGGCGGACAACTACGACCATGCGGGGCTTTGCGACGTCATCTACATCTGCGTGCCCACGCCCTTTACGGCGAACAAAGAGCCTGACATTTCCTACATCGTGTCGGCGACGGAATCCATCGCCAAGCATCTGCGCAAAGAGCAACTCGTCATTCTCAAATCCACGACCTTTCCGAACACGACCGAAGGCTACGTGCTCCCAATCCTTGAAAAAACGGGGTTGAAGGTCGGCAAAGATTTTTACCTTGCGTTTTCGCCTGAACGCATCGACCCTGGAAACCCGAAGTGGAACACGAGCAACACGCCCATCGTCGTCGGCGGCGTAACGCCGCGTTGCGCCGATCTGGCCGCGCTCGCCAGCGAACAAGTCGTCGCCAAAGTTCACAAGGTCTCTTCGCCAAAAGTGGCGGAAATGGAAAAACTTTTGGAAAACATCTTCCGAAGCGTCAACATCGCGCTTGTCAACGAACTGGCGATGCTCTGCGACCGAATGGGCGGCGTCAATGTGTGGGAAGTCATCGAAGCGGCATCGACAAAGCCCTTTGGCTATATGCCGTTCTACCCTGGACCTGGCATCGGCGGGCACTGCATCTTGATCGACCCCTACTACCTCGCGTGGCAGGCGCGCGAACACGACTTTCAAACCAAGTTCATCACGCTGGCGGCGGAAACCAACGAGAACATGCCGTTCTACGTGCGCGACCTCGCCATGAAGGAAATCGCCAAAATGCCCATCGCCTTTCAAGACGCGAAGTTGCTGTTTCTCGGCGTGGCGTTCAAGAAAAACGTCGACGACATTCGGCACTCGCCCGCCATCAAAATCATTGAGCTGTTGCGAAAAGAAGGCGCCAGGCACATTCAATACTGCGATCCGCATGTGCCGCATTTCAAGGAAGTCGCAACGGACAAGAGCGTCATCGAGATGACCGCCGCGCCACTGACGGCGGAAACGCTCGAATCCGCCGACCTCGTCGTCATCACCACCGACCATGCGGCGTTTGACTACGACCTCGTGCTCAAACATTCCAAGCGCATCATCGACACGCGCAACGCCCTGAAAAACGCCGCCGAACATCGAGACAAAATCGTTTTGCTGGGCGACGGCAGATAACCAACCCGACCCAACATGACCATCGCCGACGACATCTACCTCTACAACTCGCTTTCAAGGCAAAAGGAAAAATTCGTTCCGCTTCGAGAGGGTTTCGTCGGAATCTACGTGTGCGGTCCGACCGTCTATGGACATTCCCACGTCGGACATGCCAAGAGCTACGTCTCGTTTGACGTCATCGTCAAGTGGTTTCGCTTCGTGGGCTACAAAGTGCGCTACGTGCAAAACATCACCGACGTCGGACACTTGCTGGGCGACGACGGCGAGGGCGAAGACCGCATCTTGAAGACGGCGCGCCTCGAGCAAATCGAGCCGATGGAAGTCGCGCAGTCTTACGCCCGCTCCTACTACGAGGATATGGACGCGCTCGGCGTGGATCGTCCGAACATCGCGCCAACGGCGACGGGACACATTCCCGAACAAATCGAACTCATCAAAGCGCTCATCGCCAAGGGGCATGCCTACGAAGTCAACGGCTCGGTGTATTTCGATGTCAGTTCGTTCGAAGGTTACGGCAAACTTTCAGGGCGACGCAACGTGGACGAGATGGAGCCGGGCACGCGCGTTCAAGTCCGAAGCGAAAAGCGACATCCGTCGGATTTCGCGCTATGGAAAAAAGCCGACCCGAACCACTTGATGCGCTGGAACTCGCCGTGGGGCTGGGGCTTTCCGGGCTGGCATATTGAGTGCTCGGCGATGTCGATGAAGTATCTCGGCGAAACCTTCGACATTCACGGCGGCGGAATGGACAATCAGTTTCCGCATCACGAATGCGAAATCGCCCAATCCGAAGCGGCGACGGGCAAGCCGTTTGTTCGGTATTGGCTTCACAACAACCTCGTAACCGTCAATGGTCAAAAAATGAGCAAGTCGCTCGGCAATTTCACGACCATCAAAGACTTGCTCAAAAAATACGCGCCAACGGTTCTGCGTTTTTTCATCTTGCAATCGCACTACCGCTCCACGCTGGATTTTTCGGACGGCGCGATCGCGGCGGCGAAAGCGGGCTTGGAAAAACTCGTCGAAACCTATCGTCGCCTGCGAGAATCGCCCGTCGGAACGGGCGCGATTGACCTCGATGCCTACAAGGCGAAATTTCACGCCGCGATGAACGACGACTTCAACGCGCCGCAAGCCATCGCGCTGCTCTTCGAACTTTCGCGCGACATCAACGTCGCCATCGACAAGGGCGGCTTGCGCGAACCCGAAAAGTCAAACGCGCTCGCCTTCTACGACGCTTACGCCAAAGGCGTGCTTGGCATTATCCCAAAAGAATCTCTCCAACCCTCGTCGAATCCGCTCCCGAAAGTGATGGAACTCGTTTTGGACATTCGCCAAGAGGCGCGAGCGAGAAAAGATTTCGCCACGAGCGATAGGATTCGAGACCGATTGAAAGAAGCGGGCATCGAGGTCAAGGACGGCAAAGACGGCGCGACGTGGCGAATCGTCGGCTGAACACGCATTGCCGACGAGCGTTTCGAGATTTCGCCAAAGCGCGAGGGGAGACGAGAAAACGGTTTGAGCGTCAAGGCTTGAACGTGTTATTTTCCCGCGCATCAACGGAGGCTCTGCCCTTCTTTGAAGTTCCAACAATCCAAAACAGCGTCAACTATGAGACGAACTTTCCTCGCCCTTCTTCTGCTGTGCGCGTCGAGCGTCGCTTTCGCGCAAGATTCCATCAACGTGTTTTTTCGCTACAAATCGAGAGCCAACGCGATTCGCGCCTTTTTGCCCGGCGCCTTTTACGGACCGAACAATCCGAACAACTGGGGTCCGAACAACAACGGACAAATCGCCCCAAACGCGATTTCGCTGATGACCTACGACAGCGCCAATGGCTATTGGTTCAAGGTGATGCGCCTGCAAGTGGGCGGCGGCGATGGCTTGCTCGGCGGACAGCCCGCGTATCAATACAAAATGCACGAGCACTACAACGCGAGCGGCTCGCAATGGGAATGGTTCACCGACCCGCTCAACCCAAACACGTTTGGCTCGTTCAACAACTCCGTCGTGCGCGTGACGCACCCGATGATTTTTCAAATCGAACCGAATAGCATCGGAGGACGCTTGGTAACCTCCGCTTCCGTGCCCGTCATTGCGACGGTTGCGGCAAGGGACAACGACCCCATCAATCCCGCGCAATCGCGCGTCTTTTTGAACGACACGCTCGTAACGACCTTTGGTTCGTTCTACGACGCTTCGCGCCAACTGCTCAAAATTCCGTCGCTCGTCGCGTTGGGAGCGAACATTCGCAGCGGTCTGAACAAGCTCAAGATCGTCGCCGTGACGCAAAGCGGCGCGACGCGAGCCGACTCGACCACGTTCCAACAACTTCAACCGCCGCCCATCGTCAACGAACCCGTGCCCGCAGGCTTGAAAGACGGCATCAACTACAACAGCCCCACTTCCGTCACGCTCGTGTTGCTGGCGCCCTACAAGCGCTTCGTCTATGTCATCGGCGATTTCAACAACTGGGAACTGCGCCCCGAATACTTTATGAAGCGCGACTCGCTCAAAGCCGATAGCGTGCGCTGGTGGCTGACCATCAACAATCTCACGCCCGGTCAAGAATACGCCTTTCAATACCTCATCGATGGCGAACTGCGCATCGCCGACCCTTACGCCGAAAAGGTGTTGGATCCCTTCGACGACGTCTTCATTCCGCCAAACACCTACCCGAACCTCAAACCCTACCCGACGGGACAAACGAGCTTTCAAGTTTCGATTCTGCAAACGAATCAGCCTCCGTATCAATGGGCGGTTCCAAACTTTCAGCGTCCCGACAAGCGCGACCTCGTGATTTACGAGCTGCACATCCGCGACTTTTTCGCCAATCCGAATCGCAATTTCCAAACGCTCATCGATACGCTGAGCTACTTCAAACGCTTGGGCATTAACGCCATCGAACTGATGCCCATCAACGAGTTCGAAGGCAACTCGAGTTGGGGCTACAACCCGTCGTTCTACTTCGCGCCCGACAAATACTACGGCACGAAGTTCAATCTCAAACGCCTTATCGACTCCTGCCATGCGAAAGGCATCGCCGTGATTTTGGACATCGTGCTCAATCACTCCTTCGGTCAATCGCCGATGGTGCGCCAGTATGCGTCGGGCGATTACGGTCCGCCCACGCCGCAAAACCTTTGGTATAACGTGGGCTACTTGCATCCGTTCAGCGTGGGCTACGACTTCAATCACGAGAGCAAATACACGAAGGACTTTGTCTTTCGCGTCTGCAAGTTTTGGCTTCAGGAATACAAAATCGATGGCTTCCGCTTCGATTTGTCCAAAGGCTTCACGCAGTTCAATTCGGGCAACAACATCGCGTTGTGGAATCAATACGACCCGACGCGCATTGCGATTTGGAAACGCATCTACGACACGCTTCAAGCCACGACGCCTGGTTGCTACTGCATTTTGGAGCATCTTTCCGACAATCCGGAAGAGACGGAGCTGGCGAACTACGGCTTGATGCTGTGGGGCAAAATGGTCGCCAACTACAACGAAGCCACGATGGGTTGGCATGCGAACAACATCTCGAATTTGAGTTGGGGCTACTTCGCCAATCGCGGCTGGGCGCAAAACAACCTCGTAACCATCATCGAAGACCACGACGAAGAACGACTGATGTTCAAAAACTTGATGTATGGCAACTCGTCGGGCAGTTACAACGTGCGCGACACCGTCACGGCGCTCGACCGAATGAAAGCCGCAGGCGCGTTCTTCTTCACGATTCCGGGCGCAAAGCACTTTTGGCAATTCGGCGAGTTCGGCTATCACATCAGCATCGAGTTCAATGGGCGCACGGGCGAAAAGCCCGTCGGGTGGAACATCTTGAACTCGAACCCGAACCTGCGCGTCGCGCGCGAAAAGTTGATGAAAACTTGGGCGGCGATGATCAAACTCAAAACCGAAAACGTCGCCTTCCGCGAGGGGGTTCTGGCGATGGACGTGGCGGGCGCGGTCAAGCGAATGAACCTCTCGCATCCGACGCTGAACGTAACCATCATCGGCAATTTCGATGTCGTGCCGCGACAAGCCAATCCGAACTTTCAAAGCGCGGGCGTGTGGTATGATTACTTCGAAGGCGATAGCATCACGGTAACGAATCCGAGCGCGCCAATTACGCTGCGTCCGGGCGGCTTCAAAATCTACACCTCGCGCCGCTTGCCGCCGCCCGAACCCGGCTTGCTCGACGCGCCCGAACCCTCGATGTCGTCGCGTCCCTTCGCGTTTGAACTCGCGCAGAACTATCCGAACCCGTTTAACCCAACGACGACCATTTCCTACTCGCTTGCGACGACGAGCCACGTGCGCTTGAAGGTCTACGACCTTCTTGGACGCGAAGTCGCCACGCTCGTCAACGAGCGCAAGCCCGCAGGCAATTACGCCGTCCGCTTCGACGCTTCAAACCTTGCGAGCGGCGTTTATTTCTACCGACTCGAAACCGAAAACTTCATGGCGACGAAAAAAATGATGCTTGTCAAGTGAGCCAGTCGCAACGGGAAACGAAGCGGGCAGAGCAATCTGCCCTTTCGTTTTTTGGTTGAAATCGCAATCAATGCAGCGTTCTCGGTTTGGCTTTCAAACGGCACTCGTCGCAGATGCCGTGCGAAACGATGGTCGCGCCGTCAATCGCTCTCGTCGAGAGGGTCTTGCCGCACCAAGCGCACACGACGGCAAAAACGCCCAAAACGGGAAGCGCGCTCGAATGGCGAGGTTCTGGCTTGGCTGGCGGCGTTGAAGCGTCAAACGTTTGGGGCGTTTCTTGGGGCGAATGGCTCGGCGTTAAACCATTGGCGTCGTTCATTGCTGGCAACCCTCCTTTCCCGTTGTGGTTGTCCTCTCCCGCCGATAGAACGCCAAAAAATCGTCGCTTTGCGACCTTTGAGCGAAATATAAGCGTCGTTTCAATAAAAACCACGTCGCGCTGCGTGGGGGTAGCAGCGCGGCATGGCAAACTTCGCAAAACGCATTTCAAAAGGGGGAATCACCTTGAAACGACGCGGGGGCAAAACTCAACGATGCTCGTCCTGCACGCTCTCTTGCGGGGATAATTTCGTGGGAAGATGGCCGTGGGGCTGGGAAGCGCGAGCGCAAAACTCACGATGCAAATATCGGCAATGACGGAGAGAGGGAGGTAATCAAATTGTTACGTTTTTTTGCTCGAATGTTGCTTTCTGGCGCATTTTTCGGCGAATTCGGAGGGCGAGCACCCAAATCGCTCCTTGAAGCGTCGGGCAAAGTGGCTTTGGTTCGCGCCGAAGCCGACGAGCATAGAAACATCGGCGATAGAGGTTTTGCCTTCCTTCAACAGTTGCGCCGCGCGCGAAAGGCGAATCGAGGTGATGTATTCCAGCGGCGATAGCCCAATGAGCGATTTGAGCTTGCGGAAGAGTTGGACGCGAGACAGGCACACGTCGTAAGCCAAGCGGTCGACGGAATAGGTCTCGTCGGATAGGCGTTTTTCGATCGTCGCGCGGACTTTGGCGACGAAAGGGTCTTCGCGGGGCGGAAGCGCGTCGGTAGCGGATTGGGTGAGTTGTCGCAGGAAAGCGTCGCGCAGGGCTTTGCGTTGCGCGAGCAAGTTGCGCGCCCGCACCGTCAGCTCTCTGATGTCAAACGGTTTGCAGATGTAGTCGTCGGCGCCGACTTCCAGCCCTTGCAGTTTGTCGTCGAGTTCCTTTTTCGCCGTCAGCAACACGATGGGAATGTGGCTCGTCGCCAAGCGAGACTTGAAAATTTTGCAGAGCGCGTAGCCGTCCATTCCGCTCATCACGATGTCGCTGATGATGAGGTCGGGGACGCGCTCGTCGGCGAGCTTCAGAGCTTCTTCGGCGGTGGTGGCTTCGAGCGTGACGAAACGTTCGGCGGCGAAGTGATTTCTGAGCAAAGCGCGTACGTTCTCGTCGTCTTCGACGATTAAAATCGTTTCTTGGTTCAATTCCGACTCGGCGATCGGGGGGGATTCGTTGGGCGAAACCGCGTCGCAATACAGCGACGCGCGAAGTTCCGCCGCCAGCGCCACAAGGCTCTGCAAACGCTCGCGGTGCGACATCTCGATTGCGCTCGTTTCGGAAAAGGCTTGGTGCAGCGCGTTCAATTCTTCGTGAAGGCGCGTCAATTTTTGCAGCAGGTCGTTTTCTTGCTCGCGCGAAAAGCGCATAAACGACGCAGGTTTGAATTGGGCGACGAGACTATCGGACGGAAAACATTTTGAACTTCGAGACGCTCGGCGATTTTAGCGCGTAGAAATAAAGTCCGCGTTTCAAGCCTAATTCGGCGCAATCGTAAGAATAAAATCCGCTCGCTTTTCGTTCATTGAACGCGGTGAATAGCTCGTTGCCGTAGATGTCGTAAAGCTTCATCGTGGCGTGTTCGATTGGCTCTTTGGGCGCGAAGTTGAACTTGATGGCGGTCTTGTTTTGCAGATGCGGCGGTTTCGGCTGATGCGCCATGTCGGGCAGTTCGTAGATGACTTGATGCTTGTTCAGCCCAAAAAAGTAGTAGAGCATTTCGGGCAATCTGCCCCGCCAGTTGCCCCAGGAATGACTTTCGTTGGTTTCGCGGTAGTAGAGCGCGTAATCGTTCTCGATGAACAAATCCCGCATTTCGCGCGTCTTCTGCAACGAGTCGTAAATCACGCCCGTCGAGAGATAGATTTTCAGCGGCAAGCGTTTGGCTTTGCGATACATCGCAAACAGTTCGGGCTTGTTCCAGAACGAGGGCGATTGAATGGCGAGCAAGTTGAAATGCGACGAAAACGCCACGCCGAAATAGCCCGCGCACAAGCCGCCCATCGATGTGCCCAAAATCACGCGAGCCTTCGGGCTTGGATTGGTCTTGAACGAAGCATCAATCGTCGGAATGAGCTCCTGCGCGACGAACTTCCCGAATTGCTCGTTCATCGGATACTCTTTCAGGCGACGGTTTTCGCTCTTGTTATGCGGATTGCGAGGGTCGATGAAAACGCACATTACGGGCGCGATTTTCTTGTCGTGAATCAAGTTGTCGAGCGTAACGCGCAGCGCGCCCTGCTCGTCGTCCAAGTATTCGTAGCCGTCGGTGGCGTAAATGACGGGCAGTTTTTGCAGTCGGCGGTAGTGATGCGGCAGATAAACGACATACTCCACGTCGTAGCCCAAGTGCTTGCTCTGAATCGTGAAATGGTGGAGAGTCCCTTTGGCGACGTCGTCGCGCGGCAGGGTTTCGGTCGGAAATTCGTAATCGGGCATTCGCAGTTCGGAGCTTTTGCCGAAACCGCTTTTGCACTGATGCGGGTTCATCGGGTCGAGCATCCACTGCCCGTCGACGACGATTTTGTAGTCGATTCTGGCGTTTCGGGGCAATTCGCGCTCCAAGATCCAGATGTCCGATTTTCCGACGCGCTCGCCGCGCGAGTCGATGGAGCGAGCATGTCCCCATGCATTGAAGTCGCCGTGCCAATGCACGCTTTGCGCCTCGCCTTTGTAGAGAAACGCCACGCGCGGACCCAGTTTGAACGGAATTTGCTCCGTTTTGCGGAGCGCGACCCACAGAGCGTCGAGCAAGCCCGCGCGCAGTTCCGCGTCGCGCAAAGAAGCGATTGAAAAGAGCGATTCACGAAAGTCGAAGTATGAATGGAAGGGCATTCCAAACGGCTTGTTTTTTAGCGGCAAAATTTAGCGCGATTTTGTCAAACCCTTGGATTGCAAAAGCGAGAGCTTGAATTGTTTAACTTGGCGCAATCAAGACCGCAACGATGACGCAACATCTGGAACGCTTTTTCGCCTCGCTCCAAAACGAGCGACGGCTTTCGGCGCACACCTTGACGGCGTATCGGAACGACCTGTCGCAATTCGTCGAGTTCCTCAAAGCGCATTTCGAGGTTCAAGACGAAACGGCGATTTCGCTTGAACGAATCGACGCGCTCACGATTCGCCTGTTTTTAGGCGACCTGTTGGAGAAAGGTTACGAGGCGCGCTCCATTGGGCGAAAATTGGCGGCGGTGAAAACGTTTTTTAAGTTTCTCGTCTCCGTCAAAGTCTTGGAGTCGTCGCCCGCATCGAGCGTCGCCACGCCGAAGGCGAGCAAACGGTTGCCCACGTTTCTCAACGAATCCCAAACGGAGAAGCTTTTCGAGGAAGTTCTCGCCAAGTTGGACGACAAGAGCTTCGAGGGCGCGCGCGACAAGGCGATCTTGGAGCTTTTCTACGGCGCGGGCTTGCGCCTCTCGGAACTCATCGGGTTGAACCTATCGGACATCGATGTGGAGCAAGGCTTCGTGAAGGTCTTGGGCAAGGGCAAAAAGCATCGCATCGTGCCCATCGGAAAATCGGCTATTTCGGCGCTCAAAAACTACTTTGAAGTGCGACGAAACTTTGATATGTTTCATCGTATCAACAAAGAGAGAAGTCAAAACGACGAATCCAATCGGGAGACGACGCCAACCACGCTCGAACAACATAACGCGGCGTTCATCACGGAGAAAGGGCAAAGGGTTTATCCAATGCTTCTGCAACGATTGGTCAAGAAGCATCTGACCGTCGTAACGGAGCAGAGGAAAAAAAGTCCCCACGTCTTGCGACACACGTTTGCGACGCACCTGCTCAACGCGGGGGCGGATTTGCGCGTCGTGAGCGAGATGTTGGGGCATAGCAATCTATCAACGACCGAAATTTATACGCACGTCACTTTCGAGCGATTAAAAGAAACCTACAAAAAGGCGCACCCGAAAGCCTAATCCGCTTGCGAAACGGGCGCGCGTCCGCAACCCGCATCGCGCTGGCGCGGTGCGAAACTCCGTCAACTCTTATCTCTGAAAGGAAGCCACTATGGGAAAGCATCATCTCAACGGGCACGCAGTTAGCGAGAACCAAATGCGCGTTCAATTCACGCTCCGCCACGCCAAAAGCCACCCCGAACTCGAACGATACGCCCGAGAAGCCGTGATGGATTTCCAGAAGCACTTCAACGGCGTTACCGATTGCCACATCATTCTCGACCATCAAAAGCACGACTACGTGAACAACAAGCGAGCCGAAATCACGGCGCATGTTCACGACCACACGTTCGTCTCCAAAGAAGCCGCGCCGACCTACAAGCAGGCTATCGATTTATGCGTCGAGCACATCTGCCGACAGCTCCAAAAACACAAAGAGAAAGTAAGAGGTCTCTGACAATCAAGGCTTCGCGCTGAATGGCGGGCGAGCGCGAGCGCCTGTCGTTCAGCGCGATGGTTTTTCGACCGATGGATTTCAACAAGTCGCCGCTCAAAAAGAAAGACATCACCGTCGCCGATTTTTTCAACGCCCTCACGGAGCGGCTTGGCGTGCCGTTGGAACGCTTGAACCACGCGCCCATGACGCGCAAAATCGTCGAGCGCGACATTCATCGCCCCGGACTCGCCCTCGCGGGCTTCACCAATCTTTTCACCTATCAGCGCGTTCAGATTTTGGGCAACACCGAATCGCGCTTTCTCAATCAACTCCCGCCCGAAAAGCGCAAGGAAGCCTTCGCCAACATCACGTCCTACAAAATCCCTTGCGTTTGCGTTACCGATAGCAACGAGTTCGTTCCCGAACTGTTGGAGATGGCGACCAAAGCCAAAATCCCCGTTTTTCGCACCACGCTCTCGACGACGAAGTTCATCTACATCGTGACGGACTTCCTCGATGACCAATTCGCGCCGTATCAGATTTTTCACGGCTCAATGGTCGATGTGTATGGAATTGGGATTTTCTTCGCGGGGCGAAGCGGCATCGGCAAATCCGAGGTCGCGTTGGACTTGGTCGAGCGCGGACATCGTCTCGTCGCCGACGACGCGGTCGTCATCACGCGCAAAGGCGAATCGGTCTTGATGGCGAGCGGCACGGATACGATTGGGCACTTTATGGAAATTCGCGGCTTGGGCATCATCGATGTCGAAGCCATCTTCGGCGTGCGCGCCGTGCGATACCAAAAGCGCGTCGAAATCGTCGTCGAACTCTTGGAATGGGACAACGAAACCGAATACGACCGCACGGGACTTGAACCAAAAACCGTCGAAATTCTCGGCGTGCCGATTCAGCACGTTCGACTGCCGATTTATCCGGGCAAAAACATCACCGTGATTGCGGAAGTAATCGCGCTGAACTATCTTCTCAAACATTACGGCTACGACGCGGCGCAAGAAATGGATAAGCGCATACGCGACAAAATCGCTTCAAATTCCAAGCGCGGCAAAAAACGACGCTCGACGCGCAACGGCGAGAAAAAACGACGCAACCATTTCAACGACCGCGCCATCGACTACTTCGAACACGACTTCGAGTGAATCTGAACCACAAAAACCATCGAGTTATGACCGTCAAAACTCTCTTCGCATGCCTTGCGGCGCTGACGCTTCTGGCAACCGCCAGTTGCAAAAAGAAAGATGGCGGAGAACAAGCCCAAACGAATAATCCGTTAGCCACCACGCTCGTGCTTGCCGACCGAAGCGATGTCGATAACTTCAATCCCGTCATCAGCTCCACCGTCCCCGGCGGCAACGCGATTTCAATGATTTATCCCTCGCTGTTGGGCGGCACGTTCGATACCGCCAATGGCTACCTCGTCTATGAACCCGCCGTCGCAAAAAGTTGGACGATCGCGCCCGACTTCAAATCCATCACCTACAACTTGCGCGGCGACGTCAAATGGACGGACGGAACGCCCCTGACCTCGCGCGACTTCAAGTTCTCTTACGAACTCTACGGAGATCCCATCATCGCCAGCGCAAGACAAGACTACCTTGAAGACCTCGTCAAACTGCGCGGCAAAGACGGCAAACCCACCGAGCAAGTCGACTTCGACAAAGCTATTCTCGCGCCCAACGACACGACGCTCATCTTCAACTTCGAAAAACCCCTCGCCAAATCGGTCATTGAGTTTAAGACCAGTCTTACGCCCGTGCCAAAGCACGTGTGGGAAAAGGTCGACCGCAAAGAGTTCCGCACGCACGAATTGAACTCCAACCCGACGGTAAGTTGCGGTCCGTTCAAGTTCAAGGAGTGGAAGCGTCAGCAGGAATTCACCGTCGTCTCGAATCCCGATTTCAACGTGCCTGCGCCCGCCAAAATCCCAACGGTTACGATGCGCGTCATTCCCGACTACACCGTGCAACTCACGCAGCTCAAAACGGGCGCGATCGACGTGATGGACGGCATCAAGCCCGAAGACGCCATCAAAATCGAGAAGGAAAATCCCGACATCGACATCAAAATCGTCAAGTATCGCACGTATTCTTACCTGATGCTCTCGAACATCGATTGCGAAGCCTATCAAAACGGCAAGCAAATCAAGCCGCACCCGCTTTTCGGCACGAAGAAAACGCGCCTTGCCATCGCAATGGCTATCGATCGCGAGCGCATCTTGGACGGCTACTACTTCGGCAAATACGCCGAAATCATGACCTCGCCCATTTCGCCCGCGTTCAAGTGGGCGTTCAATGGCGACATCAAACCATACCCCTACGATATGAAACGCGCCAAAGAACTGCTCGCCGAAGACGGCTGGAAAATGGGAAGCGACGGCATCTTGGAACGCAACGGCAAGAAGTTTTCCTTTACGCTCGTCATCTCCAAAGGCGCGACCGCCTCCGAGTATATGTCGCCCATCATTCAACAAAGCCTCAAAGAGCTTGGGATTGACTGCAAAATCGAAACGATGGAGTTCAACACCTTCGTCGAAAAAGGGCGCAAACACGCCTTGGACGCTTCGCTCAACGGGCTTTCCATCGGACTTGAAATCGACCTGATGCCCACGTTTGGAAGCGACCTCGACAAAGCCGCCTTCAACTCGGCGGGCTATGTCAACAAGCGCGTCGATGAACTCAACAAGTTGGGTCAAGCCAAACTCACGCGCGAAGAAGCCGCGCCGTATTGGAAGGAGTTTCAGAAAATTTTCCACGACGACGTGCCCTTCGTGCCGCTCTTTTGGGGCAGTCGAATCGTTGGCTTTAACAAGCGCGTCATCGGCGAAAAGCCCGACATTTTGTCGATTTATACCGACCTCGATAAATGGACGCTCTCGACAATGCCCGCGCATGCGGAGTTGAAATAGCCTTCGTCGCCCGAAAGAAAAAACGAAACGAGAGTTCATTCGCATCTTCGCGGATTTCTCGCTGAACGCTCGGAATGACAGAGCGAAAACGCTTGATGCGGTCATTCTGAACGGAGCGCCGCGAAGCGAAGAGCCACGTTAGAGAAGCAAAGGCGTTCAATTCGCAATTGACGATTCGCAATTCGCATATTTTTGCGGATTTTTCGATGGCGCTCGGAACGCAAAGGCGCAACGATGGCGACGACTTGCGCGAATGAGCGACGATTTCATCAACAACGCTAACGCTTGAACGGAGATGTTCAGTTACGTGCTTCGGCGGATTTTAGCCGCGATTCCGCTCATTTTCGGCGTTTTGACGCTGACCTTCTTCATCATTCGCCTGGCGCCGGGCGATCCCGCGTCGTTTTTCATTCAACCCGGCGTGTCGCCAAAAGTGGCTGAGCAAATGCGCGAACAATATGGCTTGAACGATCCTCTGCTCGTGCAGTATGTCAAGTGGCTTGGGAATGTGTTGCAAGGCGATTTCGGGCGCAGTTTCAGCCGTCATCGTCCCGTTTTTGAGGTGATTCTCGAAGCCGTGCCGATTACGCTCACGCTGGCGGTGATTGGGATTGCGATGGAGTTCATTTTCGGCATTTTGCTTGGCGTGATTTCCGCCGTCAAGCAAGGCACGCTGCTCGACCGCTCGCTTACGGTGGGCGCGCTCGTCATTTACTCGATGCCTGAATTTTGGCTCTCGTTGATGCTCATCATCGTCTTTTCGCTCAAACTGGGGTGGTTTCCCGCGTCGAATCTCAACAGCGTGGGCGCGGATTCGCTGGACACGTTTGACTATCTCTTGGATCGATTGCATCACCTCGTTTTGCCGATTTTCGTGCTCAGTTTGGGCGGCACGGCGGGGCTGGCGCGCTACGTGCGCGGACAGATGCTCGAGGTGATTCGGCAAGATTACATTCGCACGGCGCGCGCGAAGGGATTGAGCGAAAGGGTCGTCATTTTCAAGCACGCCTTGCGCAACGCGCTCTTGCCCGTGGTTACGATTCTTGGCGCGTCGCTTCCCGCTTTGTTTAGCGGCGCGCTTTTCATCGAGGTGATTTTTGCGATTCCAGGAATGGGGCGCATCACCGTCGATGCCATCTTCTCGCGCGATTATCCGCTCATCATCGCCAACACGTTCATTTCGGGAACTCTTATCGTGCTTGGAAACTTGCTTGCCGACGTGCTCTACGCGGTGGTCGATCCAAGAATCAAACTCAACTGAAATGCGACGGAAACTTCCGTTCCAAATCGGCTTGTATGCGTGGATTTCGGGCGTAATCGCTTTTGCGATTCTCTCGCCAAACAAGGTGGGAATGTTGGCGGAGACGACGAAGAACATCTACTTCCACGTGCCGATGGCGACAACGGCGGTCGTGGCGTTTTTCACGTCGCTCTGGCACGGGGCGCGCTATCTCAAAACGCGCGACTTGGAATGCGATATGAAGGCGGAAGCCGCGTCGGGATTGGGATTTTTGTTCAATCTTCTGGCGATGATTACGGGCGCGATTTGGGCGAAAGTCACTTGGGGCGCGTTTTGGCACTGGGATCCGCGACAGACGACGATTTTCCTCGTTTTCGTGATGTATTCCGCCTATTTCGCTTTGCGCAACGCGGTCGACTCGGCGGAAAAACGCGCGACGCTTTCGAGCGTGTATAGCATTTTCTCGTTTCCCGCGTTGATATTCCTCTATTTTGTTTTGCCGCGCTTGGTGCCAGGCTTGCATCCGGGGTCGCCCGAAGGGGGCGAAGCGGGCATCAATCCCGCCGTGTCTTCGACGACCGACCCGATGATTCGCGGCGTGCTCTACGCTTCCATCGCGGGCTTCGTCGCGCTGTTCTTTTGGCTGCACGATTTGCGCTCGCGCCAGATGAAACTCGCCGAAAAACTCGCCGTCCTCTCCGCCGACGCATCGCTCCAATGACGCTCGACGCGCTCAAACGTCGCCTCGCCCAAGAGTATCCGCTCGCCGAAGCCACCTACGAAGTCGCGGGCTTTTCGCTCGTTCTAACGAGCGTGGCGGATAGTTACGCTTTGCTCGATCGCCTCTCGCCCGAAGAGTTCCTCAAAGACGAGCAAATGCCGTATTGGGCGGAAATTTGGCCCTCGTCCTTCGTTTTGTCGGAGCATCTCGTTGGCGAGGTCGGCGTTGAAGGAAAACGATGCGTGGAACTGGGCGCGGGCGTGGGCGCCGTGAGCGTCGCGCTGCGCAAGGCGGGCGCGAGCGTGCTGGCGACGGACTACTCGACCGAAGCGCTCGAGTTCATTCGCGCCAACGCGCTCCAAAACGGCATCGCGCTCGATGACGAGTTTCAAACGATGCGCTTGGATTGGCGCGACGCGCGACTTTCCGAAAAATTCGATGTCGTCTGCGCCGCCGACGTGCTCTACGAAAGGCGCCACTTGCTTCCGATTCTGCTCGCCATCGATAAACTCTTGAAGCCCGACGGCGCGGCATTCGTCGCCGACCCGCGTCGCCAAATCGCCAAAGGGTTTTTGGCGCTTGCCGAAGAAAATCAATTCGTCGTCGAAACCCATTCGCGCCCAATCGTCTTCGGCAAAAAGGCGATGGAAGTCGATATTTACGCGCTCAAAAAACGCGCCGCAGACGAATGATCGCTTGAAATGGCAGGGCTGTATTTCCACGTTCCGTTTTGTCGCCGCCGATGTTGCTACTGCGATTTTTACTTCGTCACCAACGACGCGCTCATCGAGCGATTTCTCGTCGCGCTCGAAGCGGAAGTCGTCGGGCGAGCCTCGCTTTTCGAGAGCGAAATCGTCTCGACGATTTACTTTGGCGGCGGCACGCCATCTATGCTGTCGGGCAAGCAGATTGAACGAATCCTCTCGCTCGTTGAGAAGACGTTTCGTCTCGATTCCGACCTTGAAATCACGCTGGAAGCCAATCCCGAAGATTTGAGCGACGAGGCGTTGCGAGAATTTTCGCAAGCGGGCGTTAGCCGTTTGAGCGTTGGAGTTCAATCGTTTGACGAGCGCAAGCTGCGCGCGCTGTCGCGCGAACACTCGGCGAGCCAAAGCCGCGATGGCATCGAGCGCGCGCATCGTTGGTTTCGGAACGTCGGTCTCGATTTGATCTTCGGCGCGGAAGGCGAAACGCTCTCGGATTGGCGGCGCGACCTTGAAACCGCCATCGAACTTTCGCCCGAACACGTTTCCGCTTACTCGCTCACCGTTGAGCCGCTCACGCCGCTCGCCAAGCTCATCGCGCGCGGCAAACGACAACCGCCGAGCGACGCGCTTCAAACCGAAATGTTTCTGCAAGCGATAGAGATTCTGGAAGCAAGCGGCTACGAGCATTACGAGGTCTCCAACTACGCCAAGCCGAACTTCCGCTCGCGCCACAACTCGTCGTATTGGGACAGAACGCCGTATTTGGGCTTCGGACCCTCGGCGCATTCGTTCTTTTGCGAGAACGGCGACGAAATCCGAACCGCCAACGCTCGAAGCCTGCGACGCTATTTGGAAAATCCGCTTGCGAGCCAAGATTTCCGCGAAACGCTTTCCGACCTCGACCAGTTCAACGAACTCGTTTTGCTCTCGCTGCGAAGGCGCGAGGGACTTTCGCTGAAACAATTGCGGAAAAGTTTTAACTTTGCCGCCTCGCATTTGAATGCGCTTGCGCCAACGATTTTGAACTTTCAGAGAGACGGTCTCATCGCGACGACGGACGACGCGACGCTGAAACTCACGCCGAAAGGCTTTGCGGTCGCCGATTCGATCGCCGAAGCGTTTTTCGTCTCGAAACGAGCGACGCTCGAAAGCGACGACGGCAATCCGCAACGAACCTTGTCAAAAGCAAACGGACAACCTTAACTCCATGCCAACGCATAACCGCCTTAACGCTTATCTCGCCTTCGCGGTCTTCATCGTTTCGGAAATCGTCTATGTTCTCACGATGGCGCCGACGTTCTCGTTTTGGGATTGCGGCGAGTTCGTTGCCGTCGCCTACACGCTGGGCGTGCCGCATCCGCCGGGCACGCCGATTTTCACGACGCTGGGGCGGCTCTTCACGATGATTCCCTTTGGCGACATCGGGGCGCGCGTCAATTTCATCAGCACGCTGTTCAGCGCGCTGACCGTGATGATTACCTACCTCGTCATCATTCGCTTCATTCGCATCTATCGGCAAACAAGCCCCGACAAGTGGTCGCTTCCCGAAAAAATCTCGGCGTATTCGGCGGGCGTGATTGGCGCGTTTGCGCTCGCGTTCTCGGATAGTTTTTGGTTCAACGCCGTCGAAGCCGAAGTCTATGCGATGTCAATGTTCTTCAACTCGGTGGTCGTGTGGCTGATTTTGAAGTGGCACGAAGTCGCCGATGAAGAAGGCAACGAGAAGTGGCTCTTGCTCATCGCCTACGCCTTTGGGTTGGCGCTCGGCGTGCATCTGCAAGCGCTCTTGGCGTTCTTTGCGATCGCGATGGTTTATTACTACAAGCGCTACGAGGTTACCTTGGAAAGTTTTGCGATGCTGGTCGTGATTTCGTCGGCGATGTTTCTCGTCATTTATCCAGGCGTCGTCAAAGGCTTGCCCGCGATGATGCGCGATTACGGACTTTGGACGATTTTCGCGCTCGTCGCGGGTTTGATTTACGCCGTCTATCACACGCATCAAAGGAAGCTTCGACTCTGGAATCTCGCCGCCGTCTCGCTCTTGCTCATCATCATCGGGTATAGTTCTTTCACGATCATTTATTTGCGCTCCAAGACCAATCCGCCCATCAACGAAAACGCCCCCAACACGATGGAAAAACTCTACTCCTACCTCAACCGCGAGCAATACGGCGACTACCCGATTTTCAAGCGTCGTTGGTCGCAAGACCCGCAACATCAAGAGAACTACAAGAAGTATTCGAGCGATTTGGATTTCTTCTTGAAGTATCAAGTAACGCACCTGTATTTGCGCTATTTCGGCTGGCAATTCATCGGGCGCTACGGCGACGTGCAAGACGACGGGATTGACTTCTCGAAGTTCTGGGGGATTCCGTTTGGGATTGGCTTGTTCGGAATGCTGTATCATTTCAGGCGGCAGTGGAACATGGCTCTCGTGGTGCTGGCGTTGCTCTTGCTTACGGGCGTGTTCATCAACATCTACGCCAACCCGCCCGAACCGCAACCCCGCGAGCGCGACTATGTGTATGTCGGCAGTTTCTTCGCGTTTGCGATTTGGATTGGCATCGGCATCGATGGGCTTTTCGAGACGATTCGGGAAAACTTGCGAGAAAATTTGAAAGGCGAAACGCAATTGACGACGGCGACGGTCGGGCTTTGTCTCTTCGGCTTGATTTTCGTCAACGGCAGAATGTTGCAGGTCAATTACCACTCGCACGATCGAAGCGGCAACTACGCGCCGTGGGATTACGCCTACAACTTGCTCAACAGTTGCGCCAAAGACGGAATCCTTTTCACCAACGGGGACAACGACACGTTTCCGCTTTGGTATTTGCAGGAAGTCGCGGGCGTGCGGCAAGACGTGCGCGTCGTCAATCTCTCGCTCGCCAACACCGATTGGTATGTGCGCCAACTCATCTACGAATCGCCCCGTGGCGCGAAGCCAATTAAAATGAACATCTCCGAGCGCGAACTCAAAAACTTTGGCTACGAGCCGTGGAGCGCGAAGGTCGTCGAACTGCCCGTGCCGCCAAGCCTCAAAGAAGCCGTCCGCTTCTACGACGCGGGCAATAGAACGCCTTTGAACCTCGACTCCAACGCGACGGCGATTCGCAACGCGGTCGATACGATTCGTTGGACGTTCGAGCCTTACATCAGGCTTCAAGGCGGACAAGGATACATTCGGGCGCAAGACCGCGTCGTCTATGAAACCATCGTCAACAACTACAAAGACCGTCCCATCTACTTCGCCGTAACCGTGAGCGACAACAATCGCATCGGCATCGATAGCTACTTGCGAATGGATGGCTTCGCCTACCGCGTCGTGCCCGTCAAGACCGATAGTTACGGCTACATTGAGCCTGAAATTATGTGGGACAAATTGATGAACGTGTATCGCTATCGCAACTTGGACGACACGACGGTCTACTACGACGAAAACTCGCGCCGAATGGTCGGCAACTATCGCACGGTGATGCTTCAACTCGCGCAACGCTACGCCGAAAAGCCCAACGGCGTTTCGACGATTCGGGACGCGGATGGCAACTTGAAATCGGTCTCGAACAAGGAACTGGCGACGCGCTTGCTCGATAAATCCGTCGCCATTTTGCCCAACGCGCTTCAAGAGATGGATTATCGCCTCGTTCAAGCCATCGTTCAACTCTACTCGAAGGTCGATGGCAAGGCGCAAATCGCAAGGCTTCTGCCGATTTTGGAAGACGCGGTCGAGCGTCGCTTGCGACTTAACCCGATTGATCTTTCTCCGCGCTATGCGTTGGCGAGCGCGTATCGCGTCGCTGGCGATTACGACAAAGCCATCGTGATTTTGCAATCGCTCTCGCAACAGTATCCGCAAGATGCGTTCTTGAAACAAGAATTGGCGGACGCATATCGCTCGGCGGGCAAGGGCGACAAAGCCGACGAGATTATGCGGTCGCTCGCGCCTGAGCCATCGCCCAGCGATTCCGCGAAGCAAAATCTTCAAAGCGCGGGCGAAGCCAACGGCTCAACTTCCAAGCGCGACAAAAAATAACCCCTGCGACGCATGAGCGTTGAGATTCACCCAACGGCGATCGTAAGCCCGAAAGCCAAGCTCGCCGACGGCGTTTCGATCGGCGCGTTTGCGGTCGTCGAAGACGACGTGGAAATCGGCGAAGGCACGCTCGTTCAGCCGCGCGCGCACATTGCGAGCGGGGCGCGCATCGGCAAACGATGCCGAATTTTCGTCGGCGCCGTCGTCTCGATGATTCCCCAAGATTTGAAGTTCAAGGGCGAAACGTCGTTTGTCGTCGTGGGCGACGAGACGACGATACGCGAATACGCCACGCTGCACAGGGGCACGGGCGAAAACGGCAAAACGGTCGTCGGCTCGAACTGCTTGATTATGGCGTATGTCCATCTTGCCCACGACGTCGTGGTCGGCGACCATGTCATCATTTCCAACGCGACGCAGGTCGGCGGGCATTGCGAGATTGGCGACCATGCCACGATTGGCGGCGTGTGCGGCATTCATCAATTCACGCGCGTCGGTCGGCATGCGATGGTCGCCAGTTCGTCGCGCGTCGTCTACGACGTGCCGCCTTTCGTGATGGCGGGCAGAGAACCGTTTCGCTACGAGGGCTTGAACCTCGTGGGCTTGAAGCGACGCGGCTTTCCGCCCGAAACGCTCAAAACGTTGCGCGACATTTATCGCGTCATTTTTCAAACGGGTTTGTTGCTCCCCAACGCGCTTGAACGGGTCAAAGCCGAGTTTCCGCCCTCGCCTGAACGCGACGAAATCATCGCTTTCTTCGAATCGGGCAATCGTCGTCAGTTCATTCGCGGTCAGTTTCGCGGCGAGAGTTGACGCTTCGCCCCGAACCCTCGCGCTTGTCGCTCCGCGAAAGTTTTTGCATAATGCGAGCAGAAGAAAACGGAGTCAAAAATGAACGCCACATCGAGCACGAAACCGCTTGAATCGGACGGCGATTTTTCGCGCCTGTTCGAGATTCTCCGCGAGCAAACCAAGAGCGAAAAGGAAGCGGAAACCAACCTGCACCCGCAAACGATGTGTCCGGCTTTCGGCGGCTTGCGCGTGCTGACGCGCATCGACGGCGCGCAGGTTTGCCTTGCGACCGACAAAGGCTGCATGTATGGCTTGACCTTCGTTACGCATTTCTACGCCGCCAAAAAGTCCATCGTCTCGCCCGAAGTGATGTCGACTCAACTATCGAGCGGCACGATGATCGACGACATTCGCAAAACGCTCGAAGAAATCGCAAAAGACAAATCCATTCGTCTGATTCCCGTCGTGAGCTTGTGCGTAGCGGAAACGGCGGGAATCGCCGAAGAACTTCTGCCCAAGAAGGTCGGCGAGGCGGAGGTCGCGCTCGTGCGCATTCCCGCCTACCTCATCAAGTCGCACCCCGAAGCCAAAGACATCGCCGTCGAAGCCTTGCTCAAACGCTTCGCGCTTCCTCCGACGAGAGAACTCAAAAAATCCGTCGCCATCGTCGGAGAAATTTTCCCTCTCGATGCGATGATGATTGGACAAGTTCTGCAAAGAATCGGCGTTGAATCCGTCTTGGTTCTGCCGTCGCAACAGTTGGAAGATTATAAGGACGCGGGCGACGTGGGGTGCGCCGTCGCGCTTCACCCGTTCTACGAGCGCGTCGAGCAGTTCTATCGAGAGCGCGGAACGCCCGTCATCGCGGGCAATCCCGTCGGCGCGAACTCGACTTACAAGTGGATCAAAGACATTGGCGACGCGCTGAATCTGGACGCGGAACTCGTCGAGCGAGTGGCGCAGGAAGAAAAAGAAAAAATCAAAGCCGTCATCGCTGCCAAGAAAATCAACGCGACCATCATCGTCGCGGGCTACGAAGGAAACGAATTCCCGCTCGTGCGCTTGCTCTTGGAAGCGGGCGCCAACGTGCCCTACGCCTCGACTTCCATCGCGCGCACGAAACTCGGCGACGACGACCACAAACTGCTCACGACGCTCGGCACGGAACTGCGCTACCGAAAATATCTCGAAGAAGACCGACGCGCCGTTCTCAAACACAAGCCCGATTTGGTTTTGGGCACCACGTCGCTCGACAGTTACGTCAAAGAGCAAGGCATTCCCGCCGTTTATTACACCAACATCGTGTCGTCGCGCCCGATTTATTTCGCGCAGGGCGCGAGCGCGATGCTCGACTTGATTCAATCGCTCATTCGAAGGCGCGGCGCGTTCGAAAAGATGAAGCGATTTTTTGAAGGCGACGGCGATTCGGCGTAAACTCGTCGCAAAGCCCTCGACGCATTCTCGTTCTTTCGCTTGCCGGGAAATGTCAAATTATTTCAGGATCGTTCAACATCGTCTCGCGTTGCGCGGTTGGTTCGCGCTTCGAACGCGCTTTTTTCGCAAAAGCCTTTCGGATGCGGAGTTTTTCAAGCTCTTCGCCTTTGAAGCCAAAAGCGCGGAAGAATTTTTGAGGCTCTTCGCTCGTCAATCGCGCCACGACTTTTTCTTCAATCTCGGCAATCGCAAAGAATTTTTCTTGCAACTGCTCTCGCGCCACGATTCTCCGCAGAACGTCATTATGCGCGCCGAAGCGCTTTTAGGCGACAAGGTCTCGCTGTTCGGCGCAAGTCATCGCTTCGAGAACGGCTGGAACTGGGGATTGGACTTGAAAACCAAGCGAGAGTTCGATACGTCGTCGTTTTTCACGAAAGTTTCGATTCCGTCGGGAAGCGGCTCCGACATCAAGTTTCCTTGGGAACTTTCGCGCTTTCATTTCGCGTGGACGCTCGGAAAAGCTTATTGGCTGACGAATCGCCTCGCCTACAAAGAAAAATTCATCGCGCTCGTTTCCGATTGGCAAGCGAAAAATCCTTTCGGCTACGGAATCAATTGGCACAACGCGATGGAAGTCGCCATTCGCGCCGCGAATCTCGTCGCAGGCTTCTACTTTTTCTGCGACGGCGAAAGCGACGCGCCGTTTTGGATTTCGTTGCTCAAACTGCTCTATGAGCACGGCGACTACATTGAACACAACCTTGAATACACGCGCCGAAGCGGCAATCATCTCGTCGCCGACGCGCTTGGTCTTCTGACGCTCGGCGTTTTCTTCAAGCAAACGAAAAAGGGGCAGAAGTGGATAAGAGGCGCGAAGAAAATTTTGGAAGAGGAAATTTTCGCGCAAACCTTTTACGACGGCGTCGATTACGAAATGAGCGTCGCTTATCATCGCTTCGTGGCGGAAATGTTCTTCGTCGCGCTCGTCTTGATGGAACGGCAAAAAACGCCTTTTGAAGCGGGCTACAAGGCGCGTTTGCAAAGGATGCTCGACTTCGTCTTCCACTACTTGAAGCCCGACGGAAGCGCGCCGCTCGTCGGGGATTCGGACGACGGGCGATTTTTCAACGTCAATCCCGACGCGGACCTGAACAACCACTTGGATTTGCTCTCGGCGGCGAGCGTCGTTTTTAGCCGCGCCGATTACAAGGCGTTTGCGCGGAACTACTCCGAACTCGCCCTGTGGCTCTTGGGCGCGGAAGGCTTCGAGCGATTTCAACGCTTGCCGTCGCAACCGCTCAAACGCGAATCGAAACTGTTTCGCAACAGCGGCTTTGCGATCATGCAGAGCGAAAACGCGCACGTGTTCATCGATGCCGGCGAACTCGGCAAGCGCGGCTGGGGCGGGCACGGACACAACGACACGTTCTCGTTTGAGCTGTTCGCCAACGGCGCGAACTTCGTCACGGATTCGGGAACGCTGTGCTACACGTCGGACCGAGCGTTGCGCAATCGCTTTCGCTCCATTCGCGCTCACAACGGCGTGATGATCGACGACGAAGAACTCGCCGAGTTCGCGGGCGACTTCAAGGTGAAAAAAGATCCGACGCGACCGCGCATCTCGAAGTGGGAATCGTCGGCAGATGAAGACGTGCTCGAAGCCGAACACTTCGCTTATCGCGCCTTGCCCGAACCCGTCGCGCACAAGCGCCGATTTCATCTCAAAAAGCGCGAAAACCTGTTCATCGTCTCCGACGCGCTCTCGGCGATTGGCGAGCACAAAGCCGAATGGAATTTTCACTTCGCGCCCGAAATCGAACTCGAACAAATCGGCTCGCGCAAAATCGTCGCCACGAGCCAAAACGGCGCGACGCTCTCCATTGAGTTCGATGCGGAAGGAAAAGACGTCATCATCTCCGACGACCTCGTCTCGCGCCGATACGGCGAGAGCGAAAAAGCCAAAACGTTGCGACTGCGCCAAACCTTTCGGCGCGAACTCGAATTCCAAATTCGATTTTCGTTTTAGCTTGCCAAGGCAACCCGACTCGAGCCGCGTCGCGAGCGCGGAAATGGCGCGCGATGCGATTCCGAGTTCTGTCGGTCATTCCGAGCGCAGATTTTATTTCATCCGAGCGAGGATTTGGTTGTCGTTCCGAGCGTTCTCGTCGTCATTCCGAGCGAAAGCGAGGAATCCGCGACGGATTGCGGATTGCATTGACCCTCTCGCTCCCGCGAAAGAGGATTCTTTGCGTCGTTTAGAATGAATCGCGCGGCTTGGTCGTTTGTCTCGTTTGGGCGATCGTGAAAGCGCGTTGAATGCGCGTTTAATTTGCGACGTCGCCCTTTGGGGGTCGAGACGTTTCAACGGAAACGATGAGCGAATTTCTCAAAACGGACATCACGTATCTCAAAGGCGTTGGACCCAAACGCGCCGAACTGCTCTACGCGCAGAACATTCGCGCGTTCGAAGATTTGCTCAACTATTTCCCGCGACGCTATCTCGATAAAACGGCGATGAAAAGCATCGCCGCCTTGCGCGAAGGCGAAACGGCGACGGTCGTCGGCGAAGTGCGCTCCGTCAAACTCTTCGGCGACGATTGGAAACATCAACGCTTCGTGGCGCAACTTTGGGACAAAACGGGACGCATCGACTTGGTGTGGTTTCAAGGCGCGCGCTACTTCTCGAAAGCCATCAAAGAAGGCGACGCGCTCGCCGCCTACGGCAAGGTCGGAATGTTCAATGGCAGACCCCAACTGACCCACCCCGACATTGACAAACTCTCCGACGGCAAGCCCGACGAAACCGACGGCGAACCTCAACCCAACGATTTCCAACTTTTCAACACGGGCAAAATCATCGCCATTTACCCGACGACCGACGCGATGAAACGCGCGGGATTGAACACCCGCGCCATTCGAAGATTGATGCGCAACCTCATCGAACAAGCCACGCCCAACATCGCCGAAAATTTGCCCTCCTACCTCATTGAGCGCGAAAACTTGATGGAACTCTGGGAAGCCTACCGAGAAATTCATTTCCCGTCGTCGAAGGAAAAGTTGGAGCAAGCCCGCTACCGCTTGAAGTGGACGGAACTCTTTTATATGCAACTGCTTTTCGCGCTTCGCAAAAAGCGAATCGAGACGCAGGTCAAAGCCACGCCGTTTGAAGTCGTCGGCGATTACGTCAAAAAGCTCTACGAGTCGCTTCCTTACGAGATGACGAATGCGCAGAAGCGCGTCATCAAGGAAATTCGCGCCGACATGAAGTCAGGCTCTCAAATGAACCGACTGCTGCAAGGCGACGTTGGGAGCGGCAAAACCCTCGTGGCGATTTTTGCGATGATGATCGCGCTCGATAACAAGGCGCAATGCGCGTTTATGGCGCCGACGGAAATTCTCGCCACGCAGCACTACATCACGCTCAAAAAGTTCGTCGAGCCGCTCGGCGCGAAGATCGTTTTGCTCGTCGGACAGCAACGCAAAAAGTTGCGCGAAGAATTGCTCGCCTCGATCGCGTCGGGCGAAGCGCAAATCGTCGTCGGCACGCACGCGCTCATTGAAGAGAAAGTCGAGTTCAAAAATTTGGGGCTTGCCATCATTGACGAACAGCATCGCTTCGGCGTGATGCAACGCAAAGCCTTGCAAGACAAAGCCACCAATCCGCATATTCTTCTGATGACCGCCACCCCCATTCCGCGCACGCTTACGATGACGCAGTACGGCGACCTTGACGTCTCCATCATCGACGAAATGCCCAAAAACCGAAAGCCCATCATCACCTACTTGCGTCACGAATCCGAGCGCGACGAAGTCCTGCGAAAAATCAAAGAGGAAATCCGAAAAGGCAGGCAAGCCTACATCGTCTATCCGCTCGTCGAGGAATCGGAAAAAGTGGACTTGGCGGCGGCGGTTCAAAGCTACGAGGATTTGAAGAACAACGTCTTCGACGAGTGCCGCGTCGGCTTGATTCACGGCAAAATGTTGCCCTACGAGAAAGAAGACGAAATGGAAATGTTTCGAAGCGGCAAAACGCGCGTGCTCGTCGGCACGACGGTCATCGAGGTTGGCGTGGACGTGCCCAACGCGACGATTATGATGATTGAACATGCCGAGCGCTTCGGCTTGGCGCAGTTGCATCAACTTCGCGGGCGAGTTGGCAGAGGCAGCGAGCAATCCTACTGCTACCTCGTTTATGGCGGCAATCTCTCGCCCGACGCGAAGGAACGCTTGCGAGCGATGGAACAATCTAACGATGGCTTTTACATCTCCGAAGTCGATGCGCGCCTTCGCGGCGCGGGCAACATTTTGGGCGCGGAGCAATCGGGACACGTCTCCGACCTCAAAATCGCCAACCTGAACGAAGACTACGAAACGCTCCGCTCAGCCAAACGCGCCGCCTTCGAGCTGGTCGCGCAAGACCCGCAGTTGCGAAAGCCCGAACATCAGAAGGTTCGAGCCTATTACCTTGAACATTATCACGAACGCTTCGGCTTGGCGGACGTGGGGTAGGTTGCGCCGACAAACCGCGCAGGACGCCTCGCAATCGCAAAAACGCTCGTCATTCCGAGCGCTTGTTTCCTCGTCGCTCCGAGCGTTTGTTTTTTGTCATTCCGAGCGAAAGCGAGGAATCCACGATGGATTGCGAATTTCGGATTGCGGATTGCGAAATGAACGCGCTTGCTTCTCTGAAAAGTCTGAAAAGCGGATTCTTCGCTTCGCTTCCCTCCGTCCAGAATGACCGCGCGTCGTTGTCATTCCGATCGCCAGCGGGGAATCCACGAATTGCGAATCGCCACTCAATTCTCGCTTTCCCGCCTCTCAACGTCGCTCTCGAAGCGGAACGCCAAACGCCAAGAGCGAGAGTTCACATTTCTTTACAGTTTTGGGAATAACTTGGATTTCAACGCAATCAGGCGAAGAAATGAAAAGGAAATGGCTCCTCGTTTCAGGCGCGCTTGCGACGCTTCTCGTCGGAAGTTGGTTTTTCTTTTTCCGCAACGCAGATGGCGACGCGAAAGCCACGCCCGCAGGAGTCGTCAAACGCTCGGCGAAGGTCGCTCGACAGCCCATCAAAGTCCAAGTAACCGCGACGGGACAAATTCAACCCATCTACAAAGTCGACATCAAGTCCAAAGCCAGCGGCGAAGTGCTCTCGCTCAAACTCAACGAGGGCGATTTCGTCAAGAAAGGCTCCATCATCGCGCTCATCGAGAAAACCGACGCGCTCGCCGCCTACAACCAAGCCAAAGCCGATTTGGAAGTCGCCAAAGCCACGCTGAAGCAAGCCGAGACGAACAACGCCCGCAGTCGCAAACTCTACGAACAACGGCTCATCAGCGAGCAAGAGATGGACGCTTCCAACCTCGAGCTCGAGCAACGCAAAGCGCAACTCATCAGAGCGCAGGCGACCTTCGACCAAGCGCAAATCCGCCTCAACGATTGCGTGGTGCGCAGTCCCATCGATGGCATCGTGCTTGACAAACCCGTCGACGAGGGGCAAGTCATTATGGGCGGCTTAAACACGGTTTCGGGCGGCACGACCATCGCCACCATCGCCGATATGAGCCGCGTCTATGTGCATGCGAACATCGATGAGGTCGATGTGGGCAAAATCAAAATCGGGCAGGAGGCGGAAATCGTCGCCGATGCGTATCCCGACGAGAAGTTCGTAGGCAAGGTTCTGCGCATCGACCCGCTGGCGAAGGTGGAGCAAAACGTAACGCGCTTTCCCGTCGTGATTGAAGCCCCGAACCCCAACTTTCGTTTGCTTGCGGGAATGAACGCGACCGTTACGGTTACGGTCTACGACAACCCCAACGCGCTCGTCGTGCCCGTTGAAGCCTTGAAGGAAGCCAAAGACTTGGGCGGCGACCTCGCGGAACGCGGCGCGATGCGACTTGGCGAGCGCGGCGCTTTCAGAGGCAACGCGCCCGATTCCGTCCGCGAACAACGTCGCAAACGCTTCCAAGAACGGCTTGCGGCGGGCGATTCTTCGGCGATGCGATGGTCGGAAGAGCGCGCCAAAGCCAAACGACGCTTCGTGATGCTCAAAGACTCGACGGGAGCGGTCGCGCCCCGACCCGTGCTCATCGGCGAGCAAACGGCGGAATACGCCGAAGTCTTGCGCGGCTTGAACGAGGGCGACGAAGTGGAAATCACCTTGTTCTCTCGCGCCCTGATGGAAGGACAACAGTTCCAAGAACGCATGCGCGCCAACGCGGGCTTTGGACAACCCTCGCGCGAACAGCGCCGCGAATTGCGACGAAATTAGGTCGCTCCGAGCAACTTCTCTTTTTTCAACTCTTCTCTCTTGCCATTCCAAGCGCAAGCGCGGTTTTCTCCAACGCTTTGCGGTTTGGAGCGACTTCGCTAAATTTGCCGCCCTTGAAATTCTAACGCGATTTCAAATGCTTCATGCTCTCGTTGTTACGCTGACTTGCGTCGTTGCGATTTTGCTCATCATCGTCGTGCTGATGCAGAGTAGCAAAGGCGGCGGGCTTGCGGGCGCGTTTGGCGCGGCAGGCGCGACGCAAATTTTGGGCGTGCGTCGAACCGCCGACTTTTTGAGCAAAGCAACCACGGTTCTCGCCGCGCTCTTTATGGCGCTGTGCGTCGTCGCGGAATTCACGACGGGTTCTAGTTCAGGCGAGTCGGGGGAAAGCGTCATTCAAAAGAACGCGCCAAAGCAAAGCGCGCCCGTCTCTCCCGTTTTGCCGCAATCTTCGCCCGAACAAAAGTAAGCGCCTTCGCATCCGTAGCTCAGTTGGTAGAGCAGCTGACTCTTAATCAGTAGGTCCCAGGTTCGAGCCCTGGCGGATGCACGCCGTTCCCCTCTTCCGAATCGCCTTCGCCCCGTCTTCGCTTCGCCTTTTTGCTCCTGTCGATTCTCGCTTCCGCGCTCTTTTTGCGCGGCAAAAGCGTTATTTTTTTGGAACGTTGATTCGCTGGGCTTGTGGCAACCGAGAAAACAACTTCGCTCGTCGCGTCGCTTTTGGAGCGAGTTCCGTCGGTTTTAGGCTCGCTCTTTTTCGCGCTGTTGATATGGTTTTTCGTGGCGATGACGAAGCGATACGCGGCGGTCGTTTCGTTGCCCGTCGTCATTAAGTCCGAAAACGCGCCCCAAACGGTCAAGGGCGAGTTTCCAAAACGCATCGAAGCGAAGTTGGAGGCGGAGGGTTGGAAACTGCTCTCGCTTTATCTCGGTCGCGCCGAATGGGTGGTGGATTTAGGCAACGAGTTGGCGAAGGACTACTTGGACATCGAGACCCTTCCGAAAGCCGCGCAATACATCAAGCCCTTTCCCGAAGGCATGAAAGTTTTGGAAGTCGAACCGCCGACGTTGGAATTGGCGCTCGATGAAAAAGTCACGAAGCGCGTGCCCATTCGGCTTGCGGCGACCTTGCAAGCGCAATCGGGCTACGTGATTCGCCCAAACTTGACGATGCAACCCGAAAGCCTCACGATTTCAGGTCCGCGCAGCGCGTTGGACACGATTTCGTTTTGGAACACCGTTCCGAGCGCGCATCGCGGGCTTGCCAACGAGTTTCAGTTGGAATTGCCGCTCGAAAACGCGCTCGATGGCGTGGCGTTCAAAAGCGCGAGCGGCGTCAAAGTCAAAGGCGTTGCCGAGCCGCTTGCCGAAAGCGAATTTTCCGACATTCCCGTCTCGCTTTTGAAGTCCAAGCGTCCCGTTTATGTTACGCTCATTCCCAGCCGCGTGACGCTAAAACTTAGCGGCGCGGTCAGCGATTTGGTCAAGGTGAGAGCCGAAAGCCTTTCGGTTCTCATCGATGGCGAGAAACTGCTCGCGGACACGACGGGCTATGTGGCGCCCGTCGTCAAGTGCCCGCAAGGCTTGGAATTGCGGCGCATCGAACCTGAACGATTGCAATACATCTTGCGCAATTAGCGTTTGTCTCCAACAAGAAAACTCAACGACGATGAAACTTCAACTCATCGCGCTCGCGCATGGCAGAAGCGGCGACAAAGGCGACTCGGTCAACGTCGGCGTCATCGCGCGTCGCGCCGAATTCTACGAGATTCTTAAAGAAGAACTCACCAGCGAGCGCGTCAAGTCTTACTTCGGCGAGATGGTTTTGGGAAAGGTCGAGCGGTTCGAGTTGCCGAATCTCGGCGCGCTGAACTTCGTGCTTCACGAGGCGCTTGGCGGAGGCGGCACGAAATCGCTCAAACTCGACGCGCAGGGCAAAACCTACGCCGCCGCCTTGCTCCGAATGGAGTTGGAACTCGACGAGGCGCGCTATCCGATTCTCAAAACGCATCGCTTCTGACGCGCCGCGAGTCTTGCGCGTTGCGATGCGCCTTTTCGTTGCGACCTGTCGCGTCAGGTTTTCTCGAGTCTGACGTCCGCCGTGATATAGCGACGCTCGCGGAAGACTTTGAGGCGCAAGATGTCGCCCGCTCGCATTTCGCGCACGACGTTGATGAGGTCTTGCTCGGTGGCGATGGGCAAGCCGTTGGCTTCGACGATGATGTCGCCCACTTTCAAGCCCGCTTTGTCGCCCGCGGAGCGTTTCTCAATGTTGGTGATGACCACGCCCGACATATCCTCGCCCACGCCGAAATAGCGCGCCAAGCCGCGATTCAAGCCTTGCACGGAAATGCCCGTCTTGAACGAGCGGTCGATTTTTCCGAATCGACGCAGTTCGTCGGCGATTTGCTTGACGCGATTGATCGGAATGGCGAAGCCAATGCCGATGCTTCCTTGTCCGCCGCCCGTGTAGATGAAGGTGTTGACGCCGATGACCTCCGCGTTGGCGTTGACGAGCGGTCCGCCCGAATTGCCGCTGTTGATGGCGGCATCGGTCTGAATCATTCCGCGATACGAGCGCCCGTCGAGGTTTGGGAAGTTCAATCCGACGGAACTAATCACGCCGACGGTTACGGTGGGCTTGTCGTTGATTTCAAACAAGCCAAACGGGTTGCCAAGCGCGATGACCCACTCGCCGACGATGACGTCGTCGGAGTTGCCAAGTTTGAGATGCGGAAAGTTCGCGCCGTCGATTTTGAGCAGCGCGATGTCGGTTAAATCATCGGAGCCGATGATGCGCGCGTCGTGCTTCGTGCCGTCGGTCAGCGTTACGACCACCTTCGTGGCGTTGCCAATCACGTGCGCGTTGGTGATGATGTAGCCGTCGGCGGAAATCAAAAACCCTGACCCCAGACTTTTGATTTCTTGTTGGATTTTGGGCGACTGGCGACGGCGACCGCCGAAGAAGTAATCGAAAAACGGGTCGGCGAAGGGGTCGTAGTATTGATACTCGCGGATTTCCGTGACGTTGATGCCGACGACGGCGGGGCTTGCGATGGCGACGGCGTTGGTGATGGCGTTCCGACGCGAGCTTGAAATGTCGTCGCCCTTGCTTTGAGCGTAAAGCGTATTTGGCGCGGCGAAGCGACTGGATTTGGCTTCGGGCGCGTCGTTTGAGCGGTCGTCGTTTCGTCGCTCCGCGCACGCCGAACCCAGCGCGAGCGAAACGAGAACGCATAGCGCGAGACGATTCATATCCAATTGGTTAAGCGGTTTTGCAAGCGTTCGCCACGGCGCGACGCGATGGCGAAACGTTGCGATGGCGAAACGTTTTCAAGCGTTGCGACCTATGCGCGCGAGCGCGACATCGAGCGCGCGTTGGGTTTCGGCTTCAAGCGCTTCGAGCGAACCGTCGTTCCAAATCACGACGTCGGCGCGTTTGAGCAGCTCTTCCTGCGGCAGTTGGCGCGACATTCGAGCGCGAATCTCCGCGTCCGACAAGCCCCGCGCTTTGAGCCGCTCAATGCGCTTGTTCAAATCGGAGGCGACGACGATGACCGCGTCCAAGCCCTTTTCGCCGCCCGATTCGAACAAAATCGCCGCCTCTTTTGCGATGACGGCTTTTCCCGCCGCTTCGGCGCGTCTTGCCGCCTCCTCGAAGGCGCGAAACACCTTTGGGTGAACGAGCGCGTTGAGACGCTTCAATTTTTCCTCGTCTCGAAAAACGATGTCGGCGATGCGCTTCCGATTCGGAACGCCGTCTTCGTAAATCGCTTCGCCGAAAATTTCTTTGATTCCCGCGATGATGTCGTCGTCGGTTTCTTGCAGGCGTTTGGCGACGAGGTCGGCGGAAAAAATTTCGCAACCGAGCTGGCGCAAAATGTCGCAGACGGTCGTTTTGCCCGTTCCGATGCCGCCCGTAACGCCAATTCGTTTAATCGGCACGAGGTTCTGGAATGAGCGTTTCTTGGTCGCGCCACTTGCTTAAAAGCGCGAGCGCGCGTTCTTGCACTTTGAGCCATCGTTCAGGCTCGCTCGCGTAGCGATCGAGCGCGGCGCGAAAACGCTCGGCGGTCGTCTGACGCAAGGCGAAAAGCTTTTTCAGGGTGTCGAGCTTGGAATACGCAACGCCTTTTGCCGCCAAGCGATCGGAATCGATTTGAACCAAAAGCGTTTCGGCGTAGAGCGCGGCGAAGCGTTCGTCGTCTTTGTCGAGCTCGACTTCCTTGCCGCACGCCGCCAGCGCGACGAGAAGCCAGAGCATTGACTTTGCCGCCGCGCGCGCTCCGCGTTCAATCTTGCACGGCTTCGGCGAAGTATCGCTCGTCGACGACGAGGCGTCCGCACGTCTCGCACGCATAGAATCCGCCACGATGAATGATGGCGCGTTTGCTGGCGGGCACGCGGGAGTTGCAACCGCCGCACGCTTCTCGAACGAACTTCACGACCACGTTTTGAACGCCGCCGCTGCGCAGCGCGTCATACTTTGCGAGCATCTGTTTGGCGAGCGCGCCCTTGTCGCCGCGCAACATCAGGTCGCGTTGGGCTTTGATTTTTTCGGTCAGCGCGTCGATGTCGGCTTGCGTGGCGCTGATGATGCGTTCCAACTCTTTGGCTTTCGCCGACGCTTCGGCTTCAAGGCTCTTGATGCGCGATTGCAGATGCTCGGTCGGGAGCATGTCGTCGGTTAGCTCGTCGAAGTTGTTTTCATCGAGGAGGGATTTGCCCTTGGCTTCGAGCTCCATTTGGCGCAGCTCGGCGTCGTCTATCGCCTTGATTTTGTTCTCGGCTTTTTTGATTTCAAGCTCCTCGAACTCGATTTGTTTGGAGAGCGCGTCGTATTCCTTGTTGTTGCGCGCTTGGGTTTGCGCCTCTTTGTATTTCTTGATTTTTTCTTGCGAGGCTTGAATCTCGCTCAACAGCAAGCGTCGTTGCACTTCGCCCTCGTCGCGTCGTTTTTTGCGAGCGGCGAGAATGTTGGCGTAGGATTGCGCTTGCGCCCTAAGCTCATCGATTTCTTCGGGCAATCCGCGTTGCTCGCTCAAAATCTCGAAGAGTTCGCTATCCAAGCGCTGAAGGCGAACGAGAAGCGCCATTATGTCGTCGCGTTGCACGGTGGAAAAGGATTCATTGACGTTGATATAAGCCCATAAAAACGAAAAATGCACCTTTGGCTTTCCAAAGATGCATCGCGCGAGGATTGATTGCCGACGTTCGCTCGCGTTTCTCGGCGTTTGTAGCCCTCGAAGGTCGTCATTCCATCGATTTGAGGTTTGTGCCCAGAAGGAGACTCGAACTCCTATGCCTTGCGGCGCTCGCACCTGAAACGAGTGCGTCTACCAATTCCGCCATCTGGGCAAACGCAGACGCAAAAGTAATGAAACTTCGAAAGATTTCGAAACGCGGCGTTGCGGCGCTGACGATTGCGTCAAACTTTTAGCGCGAAAGTCAACACATCGAGCGTCGTCCCAAGCGCCCTCGTTCAAGCTAAAACGACTTGCCATTTCAGGCGAGTTTCCGCGTCATTCCGAGCGCCAGCGAGGAATCTACCCGCCTTTGAAAAGGTCGCAACGCGACACATGCGGCTCGATGCCGCTTCCGAACCCTCGTCTTTCTTGACTTTGAACAAAATTTGCGCTACATTGCCT
>JANWWM010000085.1 GCA_025055975.1 Chloroherpetonaceae bacterium
TCGGCAAGTTTCCGCAAAGGTAAGTTGGCGCGTCGATTCGCGGTTGTGATTTGGCGCACAGCGCGAAAGATAAGCGTTTTCGGCTTGAAGCAAAAATGCGCGGCTAAAAATTCCGCTTGGCGGGAACGCTCTCAAACCTCACCCGCGATTCCGACAAGTCGGCATCGCTCCTCTCTCCTTGCCAAAGGCGAAGGCTGGGGGCGAGGTGGATTCCTCGCTGGCGCTCGGAATGACAGGAAGAAGATGTCATTCTGAACGAAGCGAAGCGGAGTGAAGAATCCATTTCAGAGAAGCGAGAATCGCGGATGCTCAATTCGCAATTGACGATTCGCAATTCGCAATGCGTGGATTCCTCGCTGGCACTCGGAATGACAGGAAGAAGATGTCATTCTGAACGAAGCGAAGCGGAGTGAAGAATCCATTTCAGAGAAGCGAGAATCGCGGACGCTCAATTCGCCATTCGCAATCCGTTGTGGATTCCTCGCTGGCGCTCGGAATGACAGGAAGAAGATGTCATTCTGAACGAAGCGCAGCGGAGTGAAGAATCCATTTCAGAGAAGCGAGGAGCGAGAAGCGAGAATCGCGGACGCTCAATTCGCAATCCGAAATTCGCCATTCGCAATCCTGCCTTGTCATTTCATCGGGTCGAGCGCGCCGTTGAAGACGAGCGTTAGAAGCAATAGCCCCAGCGCGACGCGATACGCGATGAAGAGGTAGGTGGAATTTTTTTTGAGATAGTTCAAGAGAAACGCGATCGAGTAGTAGCCCACGACGCCCGCCGCGACGGTGGCGACGAGCAAGGCGAGGGCGTTTTGGCTCGTGGCGAAAAGTTCCGAGCGCGCTTTGAAGAGTTGAAACATTCCCGCCGCGAAGATGGACGGAAGCGAGAGCAGAAAGGAAAATCTCGCCGCCGTCTCGCGCGTCATTCCCAAGAAGAGTCCGCCCGCGATCGTAACGCCTGAACGCGAGGCGCCGGGCACGAGCGCCAAACATTGCGCCAATCCGACGACGACGGCTTCGCGCCACGACAGGTCTTCGAGTTCTTTCATTTTTTCGCCTTTGGCGAGGCGCGCGCCCACGAGAAACTCCGCCAGCATCAAGACGATTGCCAGTCCGATGAGCGCCGCCGCAATCACGTAAAGCGAGCGGAACGACGTTTCGATGTGGCTTTTGAGCGCCAATCCCATCACGACGATGGGCATCGTGCCAATCGCCATCATATAGCCCATTCGGGAATCGAAACTCTCGAAAGGCTTGCCGCGCAAGGTGTTTCGGACGGTCGCTATGGCGATGCGCGCAAGGTCGCTATGAAAATAGTAGAGCACGGCGACGAGCGTGCCGATTTGAATGACGGCGGTGAACGCCGCCCCTGGATCGCGCCAGCCCAACAACGCAGGCACGATGCGCAAATGCGCCGTGCTGCTGATGGGCAGAAATTCCGTCAAGCCTTGAACGATTCCGAGCGCGATGGCTTCGAGAACGGACATAATGGCAATGCGTTGAGCGTTGAAAACCGCGCGCGTCGCCGATTCCTCTCGCAGAGCGGGAACGATTCCGACTTGCCGAAATCGGAGCACGGTCTTGGATTCTTCGCTCCGCTTCGTTCAGAATGACATTGCTTTGCCGTCATTCCGAGCGAAGCGAGGAATCCGCCTCGCCCCTAACCCCCTCTTTGTCGAAGACAAGGAGAACCTGCGATGCCCCAAAAAAAAAAGCGGGCGAAGTTACGAAACGCGCCGCAGACGCGCGGGACGTTTTTCAAGCCCCAGTCAAGCGAGCGGTCGCCATCGTTTCGTAAGTCGGTCCTGACGGGGCGAGGATGCTTTTGACGAGATGAATCGCCTCGATGCGCAGCGTGGAAATGGGCGCGTCCGTTTCGGCAAGAAGCGCGTCGGGAAGGGCGCGAAGGGTTGATTTTCTTGCGCGACCCAGCGTGAGATGCGCATGGAACGGACGAGCGTCTTTTTCGAAGCCCAACGCGACGAGTTCGGCGTTCAGTCGCTCGGCGAGGTGGGCGAGTTTTTCCGCGCCGCGCGCCACGCCGACCCAGATGACTTCGGGACGCTGTCGGTTCGGGAACGCGCCAAGCCCGCGCAGGTCGATGTCGAAGCTGGGCGTTTGCGCCGCTCGCTCCAACGCTTCGCGCAGCGACCCCAGCGCGTCGAGCGCGACGTCTCCCAAAAAGCGCACGGTTAGATGCAAGTTTTCCCGCTCAACCCACTTGATTGCCGTCGCCTCGTTTCGGCATCGCTTTTCCAAACGCGCCTTCGCCTTCATCGCCGCAAGGCGCGTCGGCTCGTCAGCCCACGCCGCCACGAACAGCCGCGCCGATTTCAACGATTTCGATTCCATCGCCTTTTGCGTAACTTGCTTCAAACAAAAAATGAACGCCGCCCATGACGACCACGCTTTCCGCGCTTCGCTCGTTTGAAGTCGACTTCGATCCCGACGCCAAAGATTTGCTTTTGCGCTTTGCGCGCGGCGACCGCTTCGCCATCGGACTCTGCACCGCTTATTTGAGCGAGCGCCCCGATTCGATTTTGGAACTCCAAGAGGAATTCGAGCGCGATTACGACGGCGCGATCGAGTCGCTCTTGGAGCGCGCATTGAGAATGTTGCTTTCCGATTCGCCGCCCGCGCTTTACGCCGCGTGCATTTTGCTCTCGCAATGCGACGAGCCGTTTTCCGAAACGACGTTGGACGGCATTTGGAAAAAAATGCCTTGGGACGAGTCGTATCCCGCGAGCGTTTTGCCCGTTTTGGCGTCGCTCAAACGCATCGAGTTCGTCGAGCCGAAAGGCGACGGGCTTGCGCTGAACGAGCGCGTCAAAGCGCGGGTTCTGCGCCGATTGTCCGACGCCGACAAGCAAAGCGCCTGCGTAACCATCGCAAATTACTTCGCGCAAAGTTCTCTGCCCGACCACGAGAAAATCCCCAAAGCGCATCACTACCTCAAAAAAGCGGGACTTGCCAAAGAAGCCGCGCAGATGGCGATCGCTTATTCGACCGCCTTCGTCAAAGAGGGCAAGTTCGATGCGGCGCGAGAACTCGTCGCTTCCGAGCTTGCCGATTCGGAACGCTTCGAGCGCGAGCTTCGCGTCTTTTTCCTGCATCAACTTTCCGTCATTGATTTTCGACTGCGACGCTTCGAGGACGCGATCGCCTCGCTTGAAATCGTCGTCAAAGAACTTGCCGAGACCGACAACGTGGCGGGCAAACTCGCGGCGCAATCGCAACTGGCGAACCTTTACGCGATGACGGGCGACCTGAACAAAGCGAAAACGGAGTTCGAGCTCGTTCTGCGCGAACAAGAGCGGCATCGCAACCTTTCGGGAGTCGCCGCCGCTTCGGCTCAAATCGGAATGATCGCTTTTCAAGAGCGAAATTTTCCTCTCGCCGTCGAGAAGTTCCACGTCGCCTGCTTGCTTTCCGAGCGTCTCACGAGCGAAGAGCGACGGCTTTACCGCTTGAATTGGGATTATCTCAAAGACGAACTTGGCGAAGCGCGCCTGAACGAATGGCTCGCGCTCGTCAAGGAACAGTCGGAATCTTACGTCAACCGCCTGTTGCGAGCGTAGTCGCTTTCGAGCGTCGCTTGTTACGAAAATTTAATTTCGCCCGCCTTTGCCGAAAGGCTATATTGTTCGCCGCGATTTTGCGGTTCCGTGGTTCTCGTCTTTTCTTCTTTTCAATCTCAACTCAAAACGCGATGAAGAAACTTCTCTTGCTTCTGCTCTGCGCTCTCCCCTTTCAACTTTTCGCTCAAAGCGTGGTTGTCAACAAGTTCTACAATCAAGGCACGACGGGTTCTGGCGCGGCGGGCGACGCGGTCGAGTTGCTCGTGATTCAGAACAATTTGGACATGCGCGGCATGATCGTCAAGGATTTCACGTCGAATATGGACAACGATGGCGGGGGCAAGTTCATCTTTTCCAACAACCCGCTGTGGAGCGCCGTGCGCGCGGGCACTTTAATCGTTTTGCGCAACGACAACTCGGCGGCGGACATCGACCCCAACGATTTCAAGCTCGATGTGGGCTTGAACAACGCGACCTATTTCGCAAACGGAGGCGGCACGTTCGACATCGCCACGACCGACATGGTGATGGTCAAATCGGCGGGAAGCGGCGTGGCGGGCGTGAACGGCAGCATTCACGCGCTTGCGAGCGGCGCGGCGGGCGCGCAATTCAACGCGACTCAGCCACCCAAACTCATCGCCTCGCAAACGACGAGCGCGCAACGTTTCGCCGCCGCCAACAACTCGACGCAATCGCTCGCCGACTTCAACGGCACGGACGCGACGGGCAATCTGCAAAACTTGACCCTCGGTCAGCCCAACAATCCCAACAACGCCGCCTACATTCAAACGCTCCGCAACGCCAACCCGAATGCCGCGCTCGAAGTGCGCATCGATGGCGTCGTCATTCCGAAAGACAGCGCTTACGCTTTCCCCACCATTCCCGTCAATTCGACGCTTCGTCGCTCGCTCGTGGTTCGAAACGTGGGTCAAGCGAATTTGGTCGTCGAAGCCATCGCGCTTTCGAGCGGACGCTTCGTTCTTGAAAACTTGCCCTCTCTGCCCGCGACGCTCGCGCAAAGCCAACAACTTGCGATGCAAATCGCCTTCACGCCCAACGACACGGGGCTGTTTCAAAGCGGCTTGCTGATTGACACGAACGATCCGAACAACGACCCTTATACGGCGACGATTCGCGGTCGCGGACAAGGCGCGGGCAATCTCATTTCGATCGCGGCGGCGAGAGCCTTGCCGCTCGGCTCGGTCGTTACCGTTGGCGGACGCATCACGGTCGCCAATCAATTCGGCGGACCCGCGTATTTCCAAGACGGCACGGGCGGAATGGCGGCGTTCATTCCCGCGCTGCACGCGCAGGCGCAACTCGGCGACTCGGTCATCATCACGGGCGCGACGACGGAATTTCAACCCTCTCCCAATCAACCGGGCACGGGGCTGTTTCAAATCTCGGAGGTCAATAACATCACGCCCACGTTTCAAATCATTCCTGGCGGACAAGTTCTCGTTCAACCGCGCGTCGTTACGATTAGCCAAATCAACGAATCGCTCGAAGGTCAGCTCGTCGTCGTCGAGGACGCGACCATTCGCCAACTCAACAGCCCCAACGTTCCCTTCGCGTTTCAAGGCAACACGAACTATCGCTTCTTCGACGCGACGGGCGAAATTCAACTGCGCATCGACAACGACGTGTCGTCGCTCGTCGGCGCGACGGCTCCCGTCAATCCGACAACCGTCATCGGCGTGGTGAGCGAGTTCAGAGGCACGCGCCAAGTTCTGCCGCGCTTCGCGCAAGACGTGGCGGGAGTCATCACCTTCGTCATTCCTTACGAGAACATTCCGCGCAGCGAAACCTTTGAAGCGGTCACGTGGAACATCGAGTGGTTCGGACACCCGACCAACGGTCCGCAAGATCGCGACTTGCAACTGCGCAACGCGGCGCGCGTCATTCGCGCCATCGATGCCGACCTTTACGCGCTTCAAGAAATCAGCGACAACGCTTATTTCAGAGGCTTGCTCGATACGCTCGGCGCGGGTTGGCGCGGGTTCATCGCGCCCATCGCGCAAACGCAACGCACGGCGTTCATCTACAAAGTCTCGACGATCGATAGCGTTTCCGCAGGTTTCACCTTCACGACGGGCGATTGGGCGAACGGTCGATGGCCCTACGAATTCGTCTTCGATGCCAGAGTCAGCAACATCACGCGACGCCTTCACGCCGTCAACATTCACGGCAAAGCGACGCAAGACAATCCTCTTGACGATTACAATCGCCGCGTCGCCGATTCGCAACAACTCAAAGCGTGGGCGGACGCGAACCGACCCACGCAAAACCTCATCATCTTGGGCGATTACAACGACGACGTCGATGTTTCGACCGTCAACAATCTGCCCTCGCCTTACGCCAACTTCGTCAATGATTCGCTTCGCTACAAGGTCGTTACGGCAAGCCTGAGCCGACGACGCTTGCAATCGCAAACGTCGGGCGAAATGATCGACCACATTATGATTTCCAACGAACTCTACGCCGCGCACATGGACAGCACGGAGCGCGTCGAAAATCCGAACTACGTGCCCAGTTACCTTTCCACGACGTCCGACCACTATCCCGTTTGGACGCGCTTCGATTTCCGACGTCTTTCCGCGCCCGCGCGCCTGAACGCGCCCAATCAATTCGCGCTTCATCAGAACTATCCCAACCCCTTCAACCCCACGACGACCATCGCCTATCAACTCGCTTCGCCGAGCGACGTGAGGTTGGAGGTCTTCGATGTTCTGGGCAGAACGGTGGCGACGCTCGTCAATGAACGCAAAGCGGCGGGCGCGCACTTCGTTACCTTCGACGCGCGCAACCTTGCGAGCGGAGCGTACTTCTATCGCTTGCGAGCGGGCGGTTTCTCGGAGACGAAAAAGATGATGTTGGCGAAATAGCGCAAGCAACGACGACTGCTCGATTCGCAATTGAAAATTCGCCATTCGCAATCTTTTTGGATTCCTCGCATCGCTCGGAATGACAGGAACAAACCTGCGCTTCGCTCGGAATGATGGGAAACAAAATGATGCGCGTTTCCGCTCGGAATGATGGGCGATTGCGCTCAATGAGGAAGGAGAGAGTTCGCGCGAAAAAGGCTCAATGTCATTCTGAACGGAGCGCAGCGGAGCGAAGAATCCAGAACCTCGCCCCGATTTTGACGATGTCAAAATCGTTTCCCTCTCCTTCGGCGAGAAGAGAGGTTTAGGGGCGAGGTTCGATTCGCTCGGAGCGGCATCGGACGCGCTACTCGTCTCGGTGAATCATCTGAAATTCGGGAATGGGCACTTCAAATGGCTCGCCGTGAATGAGAAACACGTTTTGCTCGTTGAAGTAGCCTTCGGGTTCGGATTCGTAGGTGAACGTTCCGAAGTAAGAGCCAAACGCGGAGCCATAACGCGAGCGCAAGACCATATAACTGCGGTAGGTGAATTTTTCTCCCGACGGAATGATGGGAAACTCTCCGACCACGCCCGCCCCTTCGACGATTCTATCCTTCATGTCTCCGTCCCTAATGACCCAACGACGCGAATGAATCTGAACCGTGTAAGGCGACGGATTGTGAATGGAGATGGTGTAGGCGTAACCGTATTTGTAGGGCGGCTCGATGTGTTGCGGCGCGATTTCGACAAGGCTATCGAGCGTCACGTAGCAAATGTCCGTCATCTCTCTTTGCGAACTTTGGTTGACGATGCGAAATGTCTTCGCGTTCTGTTAAATTTCGGAACGAACTCTATAAAGCCAATCCTCTGAATGAGAATCGCCATCGTTACCGACTCTTCTTGCGATTTGCCTCAAGATCTTCTCTATCAGTACAACATCCGCGAAGTTCCGTTCAAGGTCATCGTCGACAACACGGTTCGCTACGACAACCATCTGGACTTTGACCGAGAGACGTTTTACGCCGAGACGCTTGCGAGCAAGCGCGCCATCAAAGTCGAAGAGCCGAGCGTCGACGATTTCATTCAGACTTACAAGAGGCTCGCGCCTGATTACGACGGCATCATTTCGATTCATCAATCGGCGCGGTTCAGCAACGCGGTCAAGAACGCTCGCGCCGCCGCCCTTCAAGGAGCCGAAATTTACCGAAAACTGCGCGCGCAGAAGAACGTCTCGACGCAACTTCAAATTCGGATTTTGGACTCGCAGAGCGCCTCAATTGGCTTGGGGCTGTTGGTCTTGCGCGCCGCCGAACTGCTCTACGACGAAATCAACTTCGCCAAGTTCGCCAACGCATTGGAATCGCTCGCGGAAAAAATTTTTTTCTACCTCATTCCTTCCGAACTTTTGTTCTTGCCAAACGCCAAAGACCTCACCAAAGTCTCGCCGCTCGGAGCCGCGCTTGCGACCATTCTCGACCAAAAGATGATTTTTATGTTCAACAAAGGCTATGTGACGAGAGTCGACAAAATCAAAGGCTTCGAGCTTGCCATCAAAGAAACGAGCGCGCTCGTGATGCAACGCTTGCAAAGCGCGCAGTCTTTCGACAAAATCGGAATCGTTTATGGCGGAACGCTCAGCGAGATGAATCGCATCGACGCGCTGAACGCTTTTCGCTTGGAACTCGCTTCGAGCGGATTAGGCTCTCTGGTCTCGGAACTGTCTCCCGCCGTCGGTTTTTACGCGGGTCCGAAAGCCGTCGGGGTCGCGCTCATCAACGCCGATTTGAGCGTGATGCAACTCATCGGACGCTAATCCCTCGCGCTTCTTTTCGCTCCAAAGCTCAATCGATGTCGGTGGTGAGAATCATTCGCAAGATGCGTCCGTTGTTCGTATCGGCGATGTAGAGATATGGACGCAAATAGCACACGCCTCTCGGATTGTCGAGCCTGTCGGGATTTCTTTCATTGATGCCGAACTCGCTGAACGACACGATGACGTTGCGACGGTCGGGCGCGTTGGGCGGCGGCGGCACGCCTTCAACGCCTTGCGCGGTGAATTGATAAAACTTGTTCTGCTCCGAATCCACGACGAAAATGAAGTTTCCCGAAACGCTGACGTCCGATGGACGCGAAAAGCGATTCGGCTCGCTGATGAAGCGCGTTCCGACGGCGGCATTTTGATTGAGCAAGGATTCATCGGGCGCGAACACGTCGCCCGCCGACGACTGAACGAAGCGAATGCGATGAACTTTGAGCGGCTGCGTCGGCACGACGGTCGTGAAAAGAAAATCAAACGAGCGATTCACGTCGGGCGATTGCGGCGGCACGGCGAGCGTCGTCAGGCTTGACACCGAATCCGCAAAGCCGTATCCGTTGCCATTGACGCGAAGCGGAATCGCGCCGGGCTGTTGAAGCGCGGGATTTGGGCTATTGACATCGAACCCTCGCGGAAAAAAGAGAATCGCGTTGCTGGCGACGGCGGGGTTCTCGGAACGAATCGCGCCGATGCGCGAGACGATGAAGGAATTGTCGAAGAACGTCGCAATGCCCGTGTAGCGCACGTTGGCGTTGGCTTGCGCCGCTGTGGTAATCGGATGGCGATAAACCGTGTCGGGAATCACGTCGCTCAAATTGCGTCGTCGCGGAACGCCGCCCGTCGTATCGACCAAGTTCAATCGCAAAATGACGGCTCGTTCCGTGAGCGCGCCTTGAAAGCGGAACGTGTCGACGGCGGTTACCAACAGTTGCATATTGCGCGTTTGCGCGATCGCCATCGGCTTGCGAATCGAGCGCGAGACGCCAATCACTTGTCCCGATGCGTCAAGATTGACGATTCGGCTCGCGCCTTCTTCGATGAAATAAAACGTGCCGTCCCAACCCGCGATGATGTCGGTCGGTCGATTAAACGAGTTCTTCGGCGACGCGCCCCACGGAAGCGGAATGTAGCGCACGGGCACGGGATCGTTGACGGCGGTGGTTGGAAAGCGTCGCAAATCCAACTTCTCGCCACAACCAAATGCGAGAAGCGAGAACGTCACAATCAGAACGATGCGAATCGCGTTGGTCATTTTCATTGAGCCGTTATAGGTTGAATCCGCCGAGCGACAGCGTGAGGCGATGCGTTCCGCCGAGCGTCTTGAAATTGACGAAAGCGTAATCGAAGCGCAAGGTCGCAAACCCGATGTCGTAGCGCAGTCCCGCGCCCAAGTCGGGAATGGTTTGTTCGTCGCGTCCCGCGTTGTAGCCCGCGCGCAAAAAGAGCAAGTTCTTCCACCCGTATTCGAGCGCGAGCGAGATGGTTTCCTTGTTGTCGTTGGGGTGATTGAGTTGGGCAAACGCCGTGAGTTTTTGCGTCTCGGTCGAAATCGGTTCAAACGAAAAGGCTAATCGAAAGAGCGTGGGCGGGTCGACATCGTCGAACGAACCGCGAATTTCCGCGCCGCTCAGCGACGGACTTACGACTTGCGCTTTGCCTTTGGTTTTCGCGCTTGGTCCGAAGTTTTGAAACGCGGCGGCAAGTCGCATTCCCGCGAAGGGGATTTTGTAGCACACGCCCGCGTCCAGAAGGTAGGTTCGGAAGCGCAGCGAGGCGATGGTTTGCTGAACGAAACTTGCGGTTACGCCGAAACTGAACTGCGTCGTCAAGCGTCGCGCCACCGAAAGCGAAGCGGACACGTCGCCGTAAGCGAACGTTTCGCCCGTGCCGTCGGGATTGAGTTCCGTCGTTACGGGCGTTGGAGGCGCGTTGAGCGCGATGAAGCCCAATCCAAACGCCCAATCCGAAGCGGGCTTATAGACCACGCTTGCCGACGAATGCGCCAGTTCGGCAAACCACGGCGCGTAAGAAACCGAAAGGCTATTGCGCTCGATTTCGACCGTCATGGCGGGATTGACGAACATCGCCGAAGCGTCGGAAGCCGTCGAGATGTTTGCGCCCGCCAACGCCGCTTGTTCCGCGCTAATCGGGATTTTGAGAAACTGCAAGCCCGAAATGCCTGTGCGCTGTCCGCCCAAGTTCGGAAACAGAGATTGCCCGCTTGCGCCCAGCGACGCCAAAACGAGCGAAAGCGTTAGGAAAACTCGCGTCATATCAGGTTCATTCGCGTTTAGCGGTGGTCGTCAATTCGCTCAGAAATCCACGCCCAAGCCGAAGAGAATTTGTCGCGGCGGCATATATCGCGCGGGATTGAACGGCGGCGGCGAAACGCCTCCCAAGCCAAGCGCATTCGGATAGAGCGGGTCTTGTCGATTCGCGGGCAACGGGTCGCCGAACTCGTAAGCGCGTCCCGTGACGGGATTGATGATGGTCGCGTTCTTGTTGTTCAACAGGTTTTTGACTTGAAGCGTGAACTTGCCGTTCAGAAGCCCGAAGGCGAAGTTTTTCTCGACGCTCACATCAATCCAGAACCAAGGCGTGCCCAGTTCGCTGAATCGGCGTTCCAAGTCGGCGGAATAGCGCAAGCGTCCGTTTGGAAAATAGAGTGGCTCGCCGCGCGCGCCGCGCTCAACGACGGCGGGCGTATAGCGCAGCCCCGACGAGAACTGCGCTTGCGCGAGAATTTTGAAATCGTTGAGCCATGATAGCCCAAACAAGCCCACAGGCTCGCGGCATTGGTAGAGAATCGAACCCTTGATGTCAATCGGTCTGTCCCACGCCAAGAAAAATTCCTCGTCGTTGCGGTCGTTGCCTTGAATGACCTGCGCGCGCGTTTCTTCGGCGGAATTGCTTTTGCCCGTTGCGATTTGATAGGCAAACGAGGCGCGCCCTTCAATTTGCTTGCCGATGCGCTTGATGTAAGAAATTTCAAGTCCGCGAGTGCGAGCGTAGTCTTGGTTGACGAAGGTCGCGCGCGGCGTGGCGTTGCCCGTTCTGGGATCGATGTATCGAATCACGCGGCTCACGATGAAATCGAAGCGGTCGTTGTAGAACGCCGTCAGAATCAAGACGTCGTTGGAGGTGATTTGATTGCGCAAGCCAATTTCGTAGGAGACGGTCGTTTCAGGCAACAGCGCGGGATTGCCCAAAACCGAGTTGGCGGAGTTGTCCAAAAAGCGCGCGTCCAATCCGCTATACACCCAGCGCGGATGCGGCAAGCGCGACGAATGCACGTAGTTGAGATAAAGCATCTGATTGTCGGTAACGGGGAACGAGACGTTGATTTTTGGGAGCAAGCGCAATTGGTAGCGTCGACCGAAGAAGCTGCCCGTCTGTTCGCGGTAGGCTTTGCGGAACGCATCGACGACGGGCGCGTTGGGGTTGGCGACCGCGTCGTCGGCGAACTTGCCCGGAAACCAATACTGCAAGCGCGCTCCAATCGTCGCAATCAAGCCTTTGTAGCGAATTTTGTCGCTTACGAACAACGCTCCTTGCGCGGGATTGACGCGCCAAATGTCAAACGCGCTTCCCAAGCGACGCGACGGCTCGCCGGGCAAAACGGGCGCGCCCACCCACGGACGCAAAATGTCGATCCATTGATATTCCGAAAACTTCGTCTCGATTCCGAACAGCAAGTTGTGAACCTCGTCGTCGGTTTTGTAATTCGCTTGCACGTTCAGCGCGTGGTCTTCGACGTAGTGGTCGTGCCACAGCGGCGCAACGCCCGAATTGATGAAGCCATCGGGCGCGATGGAATACAGCACGGAATCGGGCTTGCTCAGCGGCGGAAGCAACAAGTATTCGGGATTGCGAATGATGCTTCGCGGGTCTAAATCTTCCTCGATGAAATCGGGTCGCCAAGGTCTGCCGTTGGCGTCGGCGCGAAGATTCACGAAAAGCCGACTGAGTTGCAATCGAATCGTCGCGTTCTTCGATAGCAGGCGCGACCACTGAAACGAGACGAGATGCGTCAGGTGCGAATAGGTGTTCGCGTTGTCGGGGTTGAGCAAAAACTCGTATTGATAGCCGGGCTGAAGTTGAATGTCGTTGCCCGTGATTTGAAGCATTTGGGTGTTTTGATTGACGTTGAGCGACCCCGCGTAGAGAACGGAGAACTTGTCGGCGCTCGTGGCTTTCCAAGTGAGTTTGAGCATTCCCGACCAACGATTGTCGTTGAACGGCGTGAAGAAATCGCTGGCGATGCTGGAACGCAGTTTCCGCGCGGGGTTCTGCATAAACTCGTCGGAAAATTGCAGGTTGAGCGACGTGAAGAAGAAGAGCTTGTCGCGGACGATCGGACCTGAGAACGCGACGTCGTAGAAGGTGGAGTTCCAGCCCATTCCAGGCAGTTGGAGGTTGTTGGGTCGGACGGGATTTTTGTAGTTGCTAAAGCCAAGGTTGTCGCGTCGGTGCGAAAACGAGCCGTGCCACTCGTTTGTGCCCTCTTTGGTTTTGAGGGCGATGACGCCTGCGGGGGCTTCGCCATATTCAACGCCTGCGCCGCCCGTGGTGATTTCGACTTCTTGCAAGGCTTTGGCGCTCAAATCCACGCCGAAGCCCGTGCCCGCGAGCGGGTCGGTGGCGGAAACGCCGTCGATGTAGGTGCCCGTCTCGTAACTTCTGCCGCCGCGAATGTAGACGCCGAAGGGCGTTTGCGTTACGCCGACTTGCGAGGCGACGACTTCCTTGATGTCGCGCGCCGCCGTTACTTCCAACACATCGCGCGAAACGACGCTCGATGTGCTGGCTTGCTCAATGTCGATCAAGGGTCGCTCGCCGATGACGACCACTTCTTCGGCTTGAACGGTGGTTTCCTTCATTTTGAAGTCATGAACCGCCCGTTCGCCCGCTTTGACTTTCACGCCCGTTTTTCGAATCGGCGTGTAGCCCACGAGCGTCACTTCAATCGTGTATTCGCCCGGATTGACGTTGGCGATGAGGTATGTGCCGTCGACCTTGACCGTTCCGCCGTAGTAAGTGCCTTTGAGGCGAACCGTCGCGCCGATGAGTTCTTCGCCCGTTTTTTCATCGACGACCGTTCCCGTAATCGTCGCTTTTTCTTGCGCTCGGAGCAAGGTCGCGCCGAGCCAAAGCGCGATGCACGTGGCGTAGAGGCGTTTCATTTGCGAGTTTCGATTATCGGTTTCTCGTCGCGTTTAGGTTGCGTTCTTGCGAAGCAAACGGCTTTCTCGCTCCGATTATTGTCTAAACTCTTTGTCGAACACCGCGTCGTAGAAGCGACGCAGGGCGGTCGTGTCGGTGATGGTCGGCGCGTCGGAGCGCACGACGACGCGATACATCGGGAACGAGCAAAACACGATTCTGCCTCTTTCCTGCCCCGCTTGCCTGTAAATGCGCCGCGAAACCACGTAGCGCGAAGCCGTGTCGAGTTGATTTTGCGCAATCATCGGAAACGAAAGCGGCAGGCTATAAAGCGGAACGATGTCCGCTGGATTTTCAGGGTTGAATTGCAAGGCGTGCGCGCTTTGCGAATAACTCCCAAAGCGAAAATCGCCGTTGAAGGACAGGGTTGGGAACGCGGCGTCGCCGACGTGGCGCTCAAAGGTTACGAATGACGGATTCGGCGTTCTGAACCAAGTCTGCGGCACGAGCCGCGCGGAACTTGCCGACGAAAACGAGAGCGAGAGCGCGTCGCGGTCGGTCGATGTGCCCGTCGTCATCATTACGTTCGTTCCGCCGTTCAAAACGTCGGGCAAGGCGAGTTGCGCCACGAGAAACGACGGATTGTTGTCGGCATACCAAAACGCGACTTGGTAACGGCGCAAGAGTTTTTTCAGCACGTCGGGACTGCTGTTTTGAATGGCTTGTCGGCGCAAGCGTTCTCGCGTCGCGGGCGAAAGCGGGTTTGGCGAAATGACGGGCGCTTTGAGCGCAATCGTCTCGTATTGCGGAGAGAGATATCTGCCGCCGCGAATTCGACCGAAAACCTCTGGCAAGACGCGCTCGCTCGAAAGCGGCGCGCCCGCCGAATTGAAAGCGTCGAACGGGTCTCTGTCCGCAGGCGCGAAGTCATCGATTACGACGAGCGGCGACGACGAAAGCGGTCTTGGCACCCAAATCGAATCCGCGCTCGGAACGCGAACCGTTGGGCTGGTGGCTCCGGGCGCATCGACGGCGCGCGCATAGAGCACGTTTGGCGCGTTCATTCGGTAATCGGGCAAGCGCGCGGGCAGCGGCACATTGCTTGAACCCACATACACGTTGGCTTCCGTTACGCCCGTCGAGGTTGGCGAAACGCTTTCCAAGATGACGGTCAAATCGCGCTCGAAAATTCGAATCTCGACGGTCTTGTTGGCGGGGAAGGTCGAATCGTTCAAGCAGAGTTGAACGCCGCGAAGCGTGCCGATGCCGTCGCGATCGTTCGCCCTGAACTCGAATTGCGTTATGGGAAGAGAGGTGTCGGGAACGAGCGTCAGGAATTTTCGCTCCAACGTTGGCGGCGAATTGCGCACGGGAAACGTGGCGCGAGCGGGCGTTTCGTCGATGCTTCCGATGTCGGTGAATGGCTCGCCCTCGTCGTAGCGTCCGTTGCGATTCGCGTCGACAAAAGGCTCTCTGCCGAAGTTGATTCTGCCGCGAAGGAGCGCCGTGTCGTATCGCCCGTTGCCGTTGTCCAAGCGACAGGCGGCGACAAACAGCGTGAAGGTCGTATCAAGCGAGAAAAACGTGAGCCGAAACGTGCTATCCTGCCGCGTCGTGAAAGCCGACGCCGTTTGCGTTCCCCATCGCGTCGAATCAAACGTGAGCATAAAGCCGCCCACGAAACCGTCGCGCGCCGTGCCCGACCATGCCAGCGTTACTTCCGCTTGTTGATTGACGAAGATGCGCTCGGCAATCACGCTCGTTTCGGGCATTGAAAACGTGTTCGCTTTGTTGATGGGGTTTTCCTCGCACGCCGAAAGCGCCATAGCGATGGCGCAGAGCGTCATCAGCGCAAGGCGAAGCCAAACGTTTTCAAAAGGTTTGCGAATCTCGTTCACGCTTATTCCTTTTTCGTTGGGCGTTTGGGAAAATTTTTCCGTAGAGAGCCGCCCCCTCCTTTGAGCGACCCTCTCGGAAACGACGCCTCGATGCGTCCTCAAACCGCGTCAAATCGCGTCGTGAGCGCGGCATTCGCTCGGTTGCGACAAAGAGACTCTCTCGCCTTCGAGCGATTCCCCATCGTTCCGCGCGAGCGAGGAATCCACGCATTGCGAATTGCAAATCGTCAATTGCGAATTGAGCGTCCCGATTCTCCGTTCTCGCTCCTCGCTTTTCTGCAATGGATTCTTCGCTCCGTTAGAATGACAAATCCTCTCCCTTTCTTCGCTTCGTTCAGAGGAATCCGCCTCGCCCCTGCCCTCTCTCTTTCGTCAAGGAGAAGGGAGCGATTCCGACGATGTCGGAATCGGGGGCGAGGTTTTACTTGACGAGCATCATCTTTTTCGTCTCGACAAATGCGCCCGCTTTGAGACGGTAGAAGTAAATCCCGCTCGCAAGGTTCGAGGCGTTGAACGGAACTTGATACGTGCCTTGTCCTTGCGTCGCGCTCACCAGCGTCGCCACTTCGCGTCCGAGCAGGTCATAGACTTTGAGCGTCACGTCGGCGCGTTCAGGCAGTTCGTAGCGAATCATCGTGATGGGGTTAAACGGATTCGGATAGTTCTGCGCGAGCGCGTAGCGTTTCGGCGTTGGATTGACTGGCTCGCTCGTGAACACATAGCCGCTGAAATCGCCCGTTCTGCGCGGCGTGAGTTTGTATTGGCTGAACGAGAAGAAGTGAATGCCGCGCAACATTCCGAAGCGATCGCCGACGCGCACCGTGTCCGCCTGCGGATTGACGGGCGTTGACGCGCCGCCGCCACGGAACGCCCAGCCCGACAGGTCATCGACGAGGTAATCATTCGTCGATGCGGAACCAACTTGACGAATCGCAAATTCTTGCCCCGCCAAGCGCGCGCGCGTTACCTCCACGTTGTTCACCTGCACGAGCATTCCTTCAAAGCGTTCGCTTAAAACGCGAAGCGTGTCAGTCGTTAGGAGAAGCGGCGCAATAGGCGTCGTCGCCGTTCCGATTTTCGCAATCGAACCGCCAGCGGATTGCCGCGCATCGATTTGCGTGTAGCCAAACGATTCGCGCACGACGCCCGTAACTTGCACCGAGTCGTTGCGGACGATTTGCCCCGCCGACGTCACGTAGCCATCGACCACGACGCGCACGCCGCTGAAAACGCCGCGCCCGTCTTGAATGTGAATCGCTTTCGGCGCGTTGGTTGGCGGCTCGGCGAGGTTATCGAGCGAGTCGGACGTGACCGTTCCGCGCACGGTGATGGTTTGATTGAGCAAGGGCGAAGCCACTTCGCTCGTTGCGGGATTGTCGTAAGGCGAGAACTGCACATCAAAGATGCCGGGCGCGTTGGCGACGCGATAAAAATTCTTCGCTTGCGACGTGTCTCTATCCAAAACCGAAAGGTTGTTGCTCCCCGTGGCTCTCACGAAGTAATTGACGAACGTGCCAAGCGGGAAGCCGGGAATTTGCGCCGTCCAAATCGAGTCATTCGTCGCGCTACGAGTCGCATTGACGCTCACGTAAGGTCCGCCGAAGTTTCGATCGGGCAAGGTCGTCGTGGTGTTGTAGAAGACTTGCACCGTTCTGACCGTGTCGCCCGGATTGGGCATCGAAACGCGGGTCGTAATCGTAACGGGCTGATTGGGTTGCGGCACGGTCACGTTGCGCACCACCGACGCGATGACGGGCGGAAGCGCGGGCGCCAGCCGAATGTCGCTTGAACGAAACGGGTGCAAGCGCCATGTTCTGCCACGCGCTCCCGATGGCGGCGGATTCCAAGTGTCCACGACCAACGTGCCGCTGGAACGGACTTTGGAGAGAATGCCCGTGATGCTGAGCAGAGTCGCGCCGTTTGGCGGCAGAGGGTCGGGATTCGCAACGCCGCCGCCCGCCGTGCCCCTGAAAAATTTGGAGTTGTCGCCAATCGGCAACGCCAGCACGCCCGTTAGCGACGTCGCAAGCGGCTTGGTTACATACCATTCGGGATACCGACCGTTCGTGCCGATGGACTGGCTTGGCACCACCGCCGTCAGCGGACCCGTGATGCGCACGATCATTCCGTCATACTTTTCAGCGCGCATATCCATATTGCCATCGGGGTAGAAGAGCGAATCGAGCGGAATTTCCAGCGTGTCGGGAAGCGGAAGCGGATTGAGAATTGGATTGTCGAGGTCGAGCGACGTGAAGTTGATTTTGTCCAGTTCAATCGTGTGATGGTAGCCCAGCGGCGAGCCAAAGGCGCTACGAATGCGCGCCGTGAGTTTGATGACTTCGCCGCGCGGCACGTTGAAGAGGCTTGAATCGCGGTTGCCCGCCGCGCCCACGAGGTCGTAGACTTGAATCGCGCCGAAGTTGCGCAGTTTGTTGCCCTGAACGCGCGCCGTGTCGGCGATGTAGATGAGCGCGCGACTCGCGTCCGCTCCCGACGTCACGTCAAACGATTGGTTTGCCGCCCAAATCACTTGACCAATCACGGTAACGGTGTCGCCGTAGTTGTTCGTGAAATACGGCGCGAGCGGCGTGGCGTTGAACCAACGCGCCAGCGAATCGGGGTTCGTTTGCTTGAGCTGCGTCATCGGTCGAATCGTTTGACCAATCGCGCCCGCGCTCATCAACGTCAGCAGAGCCACGAGAGTTGTGAGTTTTCGCATTGTTCTTGACGTTTAAGTTTGAGATGAGTTGTTCGTTTGCCCTTTTCCGAGCGCGTCGGCAAAAGCCTTCGCGTCTCTCGGTTGATGAATCTTTTGCGTCTTTTTCAGGCGTTTTCTTGGATTTTCAGCCTCGCTCTGACCTGCTTGCGCAAAAGTTTCGGGAATCTGCGGCGCGTTGCGTTTTTCATCTGACGACGGCAAAGCGCGCCGTTTTCACTTCGCCCGTGCGCAAATTTTTGACGGCGACGACATACAGCCCCGTCGACAGCGCTTGGTCGGATTGACTAAAAATGTTCCATGCCGCTTCGCCGCCCGAAAAGGCGCGTCGTTCCGATTGCTTGCCGTAAAGGTCGTTCCATCGATTGTCGCCGCCCGCGTAGGTTCTCGCTCGGTGCGTGAATCGGTCAATCACGTCGCCCGCGACGGTGAAGATGGTGATTTCGCATTCGGGCGGCAGATTGGTGAAATAGATTTTTTGTTCTCGCGGACTGCCGCCGCTCCATGCGGCTCGGACATAGAACGGATTGGGATACACGCCGATGGCGTCCTCTTTGCGCTCGGTGGGCGTTTTGCCCGGAATCGCCGTCGTGAAGTTCGTCGTTTGCGCCGATTCCAAACTTTCAAGCCCAATCGCCCCGTTGCCCGAATCAAACGCCGTTACGTTGAACGCATACTGCCAGCCGTTGAGCAGATTGTTGAACTCGTATTTGTAGAAGTATTGCGTCGGATCGCCCTCGAAGGCGATGGGCGTCGGGAGTCGAATCGCGTCGAAGCCATTGTCGAAGCCAACGCCGTTGCCAGCTTGGTCGAATTGCGCGACGCGGCGCAGCGCCAACGCCAGTCCGTTGGGATTGCGGTCGTCGCCAGGGTTGGAGCGATAGATGCGATAGCCTTCGAAGTCTCTTGCGCCCGACAGCGGGTCAATGGATGTTTCGGCGGATTTGTCCCAATAAATCGTCACCTTTCGGTCTTCGGGCACGACGCGGTAGCGCGGCGCGTTGGGCGGCGAGGGCAAGAGAAATCGGCGAATTCTGCCGTCGCCGTTGATGTCTTCGTCGGGTTCGAGAATGCCGTTGCCGTTGCGGTCGTTGCCGTTGAAGGCGCGTTGCGCAAGGTCGAGATTTCTCAAAAGCGTCGCGCGCGCTTCGGGCTTGTCGTCGATGTAGTCGGCAAGCGTCGAGGCGTTGCGCGCCACGACGACGGCGAAGGCGATGGCAATCGTGTCGTTGGGCTTCAGCGTGGGGAACGGACCGACCGAAAGCAACTCCAAACGGTTGCCCGCTTGCGAGCGCAAGGCTTGACGAAGTTGGACGCTGTCGGGGCGGTCGAAAAGGTGCGTCCGCATTCGATTGAATCGGTCGAAATCGTCGGCGGGCGGCGCGGGCACGAATGGATCGGTCGCAAACGCCCACGCTTGAAAATTGGCGCGAAAGCCAGGCACAAGCCCAGGTCGATACAGTCGCCCTTTGCATTCAGCGCCCAAAAACTTAATCGAGAAGTAACTTTGCGTCTCCGATGGCTCGCCCGCAAGGTCAAACTTATACGTGGCTTGAAGCGAATCCAAGTAACCGCCTGCCGCCTTGTTGAAAAACGCCGTGCCTTGCGGGGCGACAAGCCGCGTGTTGCGCACGATGGAGTTCTCAAACATTCCAACGTGCGGCAATACGAGCGAATCGTTGCTCCTATTGACGATGACGTAGTTCAAAATCACGAAGAAGTTGGCAAATTCGTAGTTCCACGCATAGTGCTCGGCGCGAACGGCGATACGAAGCGGATTGTGTTCGGGGATTGGTCCCGTCGCGCCTGGACGGAAAAGGATTGAATCCGTGAAATCGGCGATGAAATCTTGGTGGCTAACCGCATTGGGATTGAAGAACGGGCTTTCCGCAAGCGAGGAGCGTTGAATCAAGCCACGCGACGCGGCGTCGGTAAATTCGTAGCCTGCGCCATTGGGGTTGCCCGTGCTATTGCCTGTTTGAACGATTGCGCCCGTCGTGACCTTCGTGATGCCGCCCTGCTCCGCTCCGACCCACAAGCCGCCGTTGAACAGATGCTCGATTTGCGAGCCTTTCGGATATTCGCACGAGGGCACTTGCGGAAAAAATCGGAAGCCATTGCCAATCACGCCGTAGTTCGTAACGCCCAAGCGAATCAAGCCAACATCGGTTGTCTTTCGGTCGTCGAATTGCTGCGCGCTCGCCTGACTCAAAGCCGAAAACGAAACGCACGCAACGACGAGAAGCAAACATTTGAGCGATGTAATTCCTCTCAAAACCGAGACCGATTTGAGTTAACTGCGACGGTTGCGCGTTACGGAAGGCGAAAATAGGAAAGGCGTTGGAATGTCAAGATTAAGTAATCGTAAAGCCAGTGCCGCAACGCAATGGGGCGATTCCTCAGAATCACCCCCATCTTTCATTTCACAAGCATCATCTTCTTGGTCGCCACAAAACCCCCGCTGCGCAAACGATAAAAATACGCCCCCGACGATAGCCCCGCCGCCTTGAACTCAACCCGATACCCCCCCGCTTTCAAATTCTCATTGACGAGCGTCGCCACCCTTTGCCCAAGAACATTGAACACTTCCAACACCGTCCAACCCTCGCGTCGCAACGAAAACTCTATCGTCGTCGTCGGATTAAACGGATTCGGATAATTCTGCCCCAGACTATACTCCCTCGGCATCCCTACCTCCTTGACCGCCAGCTCCGTCACCCTCCCGTCAAAATCCACATCCATCAACTTGTAAAAGTATGTCCGCCCCGACCGCAACCGCTCGTCAGCGTCAAGGTAAGCATACTTCTTCCCGCTTGACGATGTCCCCAAACCCCTTAACGCTTCGTTGGTTCGGTATGACGATACCTCCTCATACTCGCCCTCGCGGTTTTCGCTGCGTTTCAAGATGAAGCCTGCGTTGTTCGTCTCCGAAGCCGTCTCCCACTCCACGAGCACGCCGCGTTCTTTGGGCGTGAGCGTGAAGGAGACGAGTTCTACGGGCAGCGGGCTATCGGCGGGGTTCGTCGTGCCGATGGTGTAGTAACCATCGATGAGGTTCGCATCTGCGACATCAAAAATCACTTGGTCGCCTTGAACAGATGTGGTTAATGTCGTAACGGTTGAAAATGCGCCGCTTGTGCCTGCGCGATACAATAGGCGGTAGTTTGCCGCAACGCCAGGCAGCACGCCTGCATTAGCATCGCCAAAGTCGAAGGTGAGACGAGCGTCAATGTTGCCCGTTTTGTCCAGATACCAGATTCTTGACCATCGATGCGTAACGCCCGACGGCAAGTCGGTTGTCGCAAGCGGCACGGCAGGCACGCCGTTGTGCCCAGAGAGGAGAAATTCGCCGTTATTGAGGGAATTGGATAGCTCGACAAGGTTTAAGCCTTCACCGCGATTCGCAGCGATATGCACGCTACCGTCGCTTGCTCTGCCAATGCCTTGAACGGAATTGACATATGCGGCATCGTTGCCCGTGTAGCGGTCATTGGAGATAGTAATGTTATACTTAGCGCTGAGGTAATTTTCCACGATGATGCGTTGCGCCGAGTTGAGCGCCTGATTGTAGAAAATCACCTCCGCTATGTCCCCTGGAAACGCATAGGTCATATCGCTAATCTGCCCCCCAATCGAGGTCTGCGAGACATTAAATAGCCCTGAC
>JANWWM010000080.1 GCA_025055975.1 Chloroherpetonaceae bacterium
ATGTCGCCGCAACGCTCACGCACCGAAGAAGCCAAAGAAGCCAAGCGTCAACTGTTGATTCGCGCCGCGATCGAGGTCTTCTCGCAAAAAGGCTTTCACGAGACCAAAATGCAAGACATCGCCGACTACGCCGCCGTCGGCAAAGGCACGCTCTACGAATACTTCGAGACGAAGGAGGATTTGTTCCTCGCCGTCTATGATTCGTGGATTGACGAATATGAAGCCGATATGCTCCGTCAATCCGAGCGACCGTTAGACCCCGTCTCCAAAGCGAGCGCGCTGATCGATACGACGGTCGAGTTCTACGAAAAGCACGCCAACCACGCCGCCATCTTGCTTGAATTTTGGGCGCACGCCATTCGCTCCGAGAATCCGCGCTTTCTCAACCGAATCCGCGAAATGAAGTCGCGCCTTGCGGAACTCGGCGGCAAGGTCGCCAAAGACCTCATCAAACTCAAGCTCTTCGTCGATGTCGATGTCGAGTCCTTCACGAAGTTGGAATTGGCGATGTCGGACGGCGTTTTTCTGCAATGGATTTTGGATGGCAAGTCTTACTCGCTCCGCGACGCATACAAGTTTCGTCAGTCGCTCGTCGGCGCCGGCTTGATGACGAGCGCGCTCCGCAAAGTCGTCTCGCGCAAAACCGACAAACGTCTCAAACAAGGGTTTCTCAAATCATCAAACCAGAAGTCAAAATGAAGCAGGCTTGTCTAATTTTTTCGTTTCTCGTCGTTAGCGTTTGCGCCTACGGGCAGACCGCCACGCTTAAAGGCAGAATCACGACCTCTGATGGCGACGTCGCCGTTGGCGTTTCCGTGTTCATCAAAGACTCGAAAATTGGAACGGTTACGAAAGCCGATGGGTCGTATCGCTTGGAGAAACTACCCGCAGGCGCGCAAACCATCGTCGTTTCGGGCGTGGGCTTCAAGCGCGTCGAGCGAACCATCGGACTCTCGCCAAACGAAGAAACCGTCGCGGACTTCGTTCTCGAAGTCGAAGCCATCAAGGCGCAAGACATCGTGGTCTATGGCGCGTCGCGGCGCAAACAAAAACTCACCGAAGCGCCCGCCGCCGTTACGGTCATCACGCCAACGGAGTTGGAGCGCGGCTCGATTCACGGTCAGTTGGGAAAAGTCTTGGAGCATCAACAAGGCATCGATGTCGTTCAATCGGGCGCGAATGATTTTAACATCAACGCGCGCGGATTCAACAACTCCATCAACCGTCGCGTCTTGGTCTTGATTGACGGGCGCGACCCCTCGACGCCGCTTCTGAACTTGCAAGAATGGAACTCGCTCGCCACGACGCTCTCTGATGTGCAACAAATTGAAGTCGTGCGCGGACCCGGCTCCGCGCTGTTCGGCACCAACGCTTACAACGGCGTGATTAACATCACCACCTACGCGCCGCGCGACGTGCTCGGCACGCGAGCCGCCTTCACCTTCGGCGAATGGAACACGTATCGCGGCGAGTTCCGACACGCGCAAGCCTTCGGCAACTTCGCCTTCAAAATCAACGGCGGCTTTGCGAGAATGCGAAACGTAACGCTCGTCTCGCGCGACACTGCGACGGGCGGACGCTTGGAGTATCCGGGCGTTGGCATCGACCGCCGTCCGCTCAAAGACGAGTGGTTCGATAACTTCAACAACGTTCTCACGCTTCGCGGCGATTACGATTTCAACGCCGATGAACGACTCACGCTCGAAGGCGGCATTTCCAACAGCGGCAACGAAGTGTATGTGAATAACATCGGTCGCATTCTGATTCCTCTCGTCAACAAGCCGTTTGTTCGCCTCGCCTACAACTCGCCTCGCTTGAATTTTCAAACCGTCTGGAATCGACGTTTCACGCCATTCCCGCAACCCGTTTTGAACACGCCCGCCGCAAACTCCGCCGAAGATTCCGACGACATCACGACCGAACTGCAAGTCAACAATCTTTTCTTCGACAATCGCTTGCGCGCCATCGCGGGCGTTTCGCATCAGTGGCAACGCATTGAAACGGTCGTGTCAGGCGCACAGCCCTTGCTCAGCGCCAATTCGCTCACGCGAAACAATTTGCACAATACCTTCACGGGCATCTACGGACAACTTGAATACAATCTTTTCCCGAATCTTCAACTCGTGGGGGCGACGCGCGTGGATTTTTCAACTTTGATTGAAACGAAGATTTCCCCAAAAGCCGCCATCGTGTATTCGCCGTTTGAAAATCACACGTTCCGTTTCACCGTCAATCAGGCGTTTTTGCGTCCGAGTTATCCCGATTTTTACCGCCGCTCCCAACTTGGCGCGCCGATTAATCTCGCCTCGACGGTGCGCGTCATCAACGATTCGTTGCGACTGCTCGGCGTGAGCGATACGCTAACGTTCTCGCGTCTCGATCGCTTCTCGCTCGGCAATCCGAACATTCGCCCCGAAGAAGCCTTGTCGTTTGAAGTCGGTTACAAAGGCGTCATTTCGCGCTCGTTTTTCGTTACGGTCGATGCGTATTTGAATCGTCGCAGAAATTTCATTTCGTCGCCGTTGAGCGTCAACGCGCCGCTCGTGTTCGCGCCGTATCGCTACGCGAGCGCCACGCCCGACATCAATCAGTATGTCAATCGTCGATTGGCGGAGGGGATTCGCGCCGCAAGGCTCAATCCCGTCGAGCTTGTCATCGCGGAAAATCGCCCGATGCTGGTTCAAACGGTCATCAATGTTGGATTGATTGAAGAGATTGGCTTGGAACTCGGCGTGAACTACTATGCGACCGATAATCTCTTGCTCACGGCGAACTATGCGTATTTGAACGCGAAGGTTTTGGAGAACGCCGTGCCGACGCAACCGATTTTCCCGAACACGTCGCCGCATCGATTCAACGTGGGCGCGTCTTACAATGTGCCGAACAAATTCGACGTCTCGGCGAACCTTCGCTATGTCGATGGCTTCCCGTGGCTTGCGGGCGTGCAACAAGGCTTCGTGCCTGCCTACGCCGTGCTGAACTTGAACGGCAGTTATTATGTGACGCGAAATTGGCGCGTCGGCTTCAACGTCTTCAACGCTCTCGATCGACGTCATTACCAAATTTTCGGCGGAACGATTTTGCGCCGACAAGCCACCATCACGACAAGCCTAACGCTTTGAGACGCGCGGGCGATTCAACGCCTGCTCGACCGAAACGAAAAACCAACGCCGTCGCTTTTGCGGATTCCTCGCTTCGCTCGGAATGGCAAAACGGCTTTGCTTGGAACAACAGGGCGAAACGAGCGCCGTGAAAGTTCGGACCGAGCTAAACAACGAACCTCTCTGTCATTCTGACGGAGCGCAACGGAGCGAAGAATCCGCTTCAAAAAACGAGGGATTCAATTCGCAATTGGCAATCCGCAACTGTTTGTGGATTGCTCGCTTCGCTCGGAATGACGGGGCGACGGCTCGGAATGAAACGGAATGTCTGCGCTGACGACGTGGCTTGAAATCATTTGTTAAAGCGACTCAAAACTCATCAGATTCGCCATGCGCCCGCTTCTTTTGTCGCTTTCGGCGGTTTATTTGACCTATATGCTGGACTATATGATGATGCCCGCTCTCACGCAGGCGTTTGTGAAAGCGTTTGATTCCTCGGCGAAAGAATTGGGCGCGTTGGTTTCGTCTTACAGTTTGAGCGCGAGCGCGTTTGGACTGTTTGGGGCGATGTTTTTGGATCGATTCAATCGCAAAGTCGCGTTGCTCTCGCTCTATGGCGGGTTTGCGCTCTCGCTTCTCTTTTGCGCTCTTGCGCCGTCGGCGATTCATTTGATTGCGGCGCGAGCGATCGCGGGCGCGTTTGGCGGCTTGATGGTGGCGACGATTTTTTCCGTCATCGGCGACCAAATCGCGCCCGAACGTCAAGGCGTCGCTTTCGGAACGGTTTTGAGTTCGTTTGCCATCGCGTCGGTCGTTGGCGTTCCGTTGGGGCTTTTTCTCGCGGAGCGATTTAGTTGGAACGCGATTTTCTTTCTCAACGCGATTGCGAGCTTTGTCGTTTGGGTGGGGCTTTTGATTCAGTTGCCGCCGATGAACGCGCATCTTTCGCGGAACGATTCGCGGCGCGCGTTTTCGCAAGCGATTGAGATTCTCTCCTCGCGGAGCAACCTTGCGGCGTTTCTCGTCAGCGCGCTCGTCGCCATGGCGAGTTACGCCGTGATTCCGTTCATCAATCCGTTTCTTGCCGCCAATCGCGGACTTTCGGATTCGGAGATCCGATGGCTTTACGTGGCGGGCGGCGTGGCGACGCTTCTCGTTTCGTATCCGACGGGTTGGCTTTCGGACCGCTTCGGCAAGTTTCGGCTTTTCGTCGCAATCAGTTTCGCGCTCGTTCCGCTGACGCTTCTTTTTGCGACGATGCCGACGAGTTCTTACGCGCTCATCGCGTTGGTTTTCGTTCTGTTTATGTCGCTCTCGCGGGCGCGGCGCATTCCCGCGTTGGCGTTGATTACGTCGAGCGTTCCGCCGAAAGTTCGCGCCGGGTTTATGAGCGTGAACGCTTCTTTTGAGCAACTTTTTTCGGGGATTGCCGCATCGCTTGCGAGTTTGCTCGTGATGCGATTGCCGTCGGGCGAGATTGAAGGCTTTTTGTGGGCGGGGGTTTTGTCGGCGAGCGTCGCGTTGATGGCGGCGTTTTGTTTGCGCTTCGTGAGACCGCTTGCCGAGAACGACGCGCCTCGACCCAAACCTCTCGGCGAAGCGCTGGCGAAGTGATTGCTCCTTGCGCGCCGCGCCTTGCTTGATTCGGAAAGGCGCGTTAAATTCCGCGAAATTTTGCAAGCAAGCAGAATGAATCCAACTCGAACCCAGTATGTTCTATCATAGGTTGGGAGCAATCCCGCCGAAACGACACATTCAATTCCGAAAGCCTGACGGGTCGCTCTACGCCGAAGAACTCCTCTCGACCAAAGGCTTTTCCGGCATTTACGCGAATGCCTACCGTCTCTCGCCCCCGACGAAAATCAAGCAAATTGGGAAAACCGAAGTTCTCTCGCTCGTGGCGCATCAAGACGACGAGCTTCGCGTTCATCATTTGCGAATGAAATCCGCCGAGCGCAAAGGCGATTACCTTTCGTCGCGCGTTCCGATTTTGTTCAATTCCGACGCAACGATTTACATCGCGCTTCCCGCCGATGAAACGACCTACTACTACCGCAACGGCGCGTCCGACGAGGTCGTCTTCATTCACGAAGGAAGCGGCGTTTTGGAAAGCGAGCTGGGCGAAGTGGACTTCAAGCAAGGCGATTACGTCGTCATTCCGCGCGGCGTCACGCATCGCTTCGCGTTTGCGGAGTCGCCGCGCCTCTTCATCATCGAGACGCATTCGCCGATTCAAACGCCCAAGCGTTATCGCAACGAATTTGGGCAACTCTTGGAACATAGTCCGTTCTGCGAGCGCGATTTGCGACCGCCGACGCGCCTCGTTACGAAAGAAGAAAAAGGCGAGTTCGAAATTCGAGTCAAGAAAGGCAATTTGATCGCGCGCTATCTCTACGACTATCACCCCTTCGATGTCGTGGGTTGGGACGGCTACTATTTTCCGTTCGCGTTCAGCATCTACGATTTCGAGCCAATCACGGGGCGGATTCATCAGCCGCCGCCCGTGCATCAAGTTTTCGAGGCGCACAACGTCGTGATTTGCAATTTCGTGCCGCGTCTCTACGACTATCACCCGCAAGCGATTCCCGCGCCGTATAACCACAGCAACATTGATTCCGACGAAGTGCTTTACTATGTCGACGGGAATTTTATGAGCCGCCGAGGCATTGAGGTCGCGTCTTTGACTTTGCACCCTGGCGGCATTCCGCACGGACCGCATCCGGGCACGGTCGAAAAGAGCATCGGCGCGAAAGAGACCAAAGAATACGCCGTGATGATCGACACGTTCAGACCGCTTCGCTTGACCGTCGAGGCGATGCGCTTCGACGACGCGAACTATCCGATGAGTTGGAGCGTTTGAACGGCGCGAGAGCCAAGCGGAACGCCGTTGCGCGCCGTCGTTCCGAGCCAAGCGAGGAATCGCAAGCGAAAGGATTTAACCAAGCTTCTTGTCGTCGCTATGGGGAGAATGTCGCAAAAGGTGTTGGTGCTGAACCAAAGTTACGAGCCAATGAGCGTCTGCGACGTTCGCAAGGCGATGATTCTCGTTTTCGCGGGCAAAGCGGAAATGGTGGCGGCGTATCCTGACCAATTCATTCGCTCGGTTTCGGCGGTGTTCCCGATGCCGTCGGTCGTGCGGCTGATGGTCTTCATCGCCGTGCCTTACAAAAAAATCATGCTCACGCGCCGAAACATTTTGCGCCGAGACGGGAATCAATGCCAATACTGCGGCAGAACGGACGGACTGACGATCGACCATGTGATTCCCAAGTCGCAAGGCGGCGGCGACACGTGGGAAAATCTCGTTACCGCTTGCACCCGTTGCAACAACAAGAAAGCCAATCGCACGCCCGAACAAGCGGGAATGCAACTGCGCCGAAAGCCGACTCGCCCGACGCACATTATGTTTATGCAGCGTTTCATCGGCAACGTTTCGGATGCTTGGAAGCCCTACCTTTACATGGCGTAGGAAGTCAACCGAAAAGCGGTTGCTTTTTCGTCGCTCTCGTTTCCCTCGAAATCGTCCAAAACGGCTCTTTCGAAAAATCGTTTTCTCCTCCGCTGCGCGTTGATTTTCATACCTTGCTCCAAATCCCCTGCGGCGCGAAAAACGAAGTTTCGTCAAGCAAACGAGAGGAGTAGCAACGATGTCCGCATTTGTCGAACCTTCCAACAAAATCCAAACCGAAAAAACGTTCGTCGCCATCGATGGCAACGAAGCCGTCGCTCGCGTGGCGTATCGTTTGAACGAAGTCATTGCGATTTATCCGATTACGCCCGCCTCGCCGATGGGCGAATGGGCTGACGAATGGTCGAGTCAGCGCGTTCCGAACTTGTGGGGGACGGTTCCAACCGTCGTGGAAATGCAGTCCGAAGGCGGCGCGGCAGGCGCGGTTCACGGCGCGGCGCAGACGGGCGCGCTGGCGACGACATTTACCGCTTCGCAAGGCTTGCTTTTGATGATTCCGAACATGCACAAAATCGCGGGCGAACTTCTGCCCTTTGTTTTGCATGTGGCGGCGCGTTCTTTGGCGACGCACGCGCTTTCCATCTTCGGCGACCATAGCGACGTGATGGCGGCGCGCGCCACGGGCTTTGCGATGCTTTGCTCGAACTCCGTTCAAGAAGCGCAAGACTTCGCCCTTTTGGCGCAAGCCACGACGCTCAATACGCGCGTGCCCTTCGTTCATTTCTTCGATGGCTTCCGCACCTCGCACGAAATCAACAAAATCGAACTGCTTTCCGACGACGCGATGCGCGAGATGATTGACGAGCGTCTGATCGCCGAACATCGTCGCCGCAGGCTCGCGCCCGAACATCCCGTCATTCGCGGCACGGCGCACAATCCCGACACTTACTTCCAAGCCCGCGAGCGTTCCAATCCGTTCTACGTCGCCACGATCGACGCTTTGGACGAAATCTTCAAACGCTTCGCTTCGCTCACGGGGCGACGCTATCGCCTCTTCGACTACTACGGCGCGCCCGACGCGGAGCGCGTCATCGTGATGATGGGGTCGGGCGTTGAAACGGCAAGAGAAACCGCCGACTATCTCAACGCGCGCGGCGAAAAACTCGGCGTCATCGCCGTCCGATTGTTCCGCCCGTTTAGCGTTCTGCATTTCATCAACGCTCTGCCAAGAAGCGTCAAAGCGATCGCGGTCTTGGACAGAACGAAAGAATCGGGGGCGACGGGCGAGCCGCTCTACCTCGATGTGATGAGCGCGATTTATGAAGGCTTGCGCGGACGCGAGTTGCCGCTCGTCGTCGGCGGTCGTTACGGCTTGTCGTCAAAAGAATTCACGCCTGCGATGGCGAAAGCCGTCTTCGATAATCTCAAAAGCCCCGCGCCCAAAAATCGCTTCACGGTCGGCATTCACGACGACATCTCGCATTCAAGCCTCGATTGCGACGATTCGTTCTCGATTGAAGCGGAGGACGTAACGCGAGCGATCTTCTACGGACTTGGCTCCGACGGCACGGTTGGGGCGAACAAAAACTCCATCAAAATCATCGCCGAAAACACCGACCACTACGCGCAGGGCTACTTCGTCTATGATTCCAAAAAGTCAGGCTCGATGACGATTTCGCATCTGCGCTTCGGGACGCGACCGATTCGCGCGCCGTATCTCATCAGCGAAGCGCAGTTTCTCGCTTGCCATCAGTGGCAATTCATCGAGCGTTACGATATGCTCAAACGCCTCAAAAAAGGCGGCACGTTTTTGCTCAACGCCCCGCATTCGCCCGACGAAGTTTGGGACAAATTGCCGCGCAAAGTCCAAGAAGAGTTGATTCAGAAGGAAGCGAAGTTCTACGTGATCGACGCTTACAAGGTTGCGCGCGAAAACGGCATGGCGGGGCGCATCAACGCCGTGATGCAAACATGTTTCTTTGCGATTTCGGGCGCGCTTCCGAGAGAAGAAGCCATCGCGCAAATCAAAGAGTCCATCAAGAAAACTTACAAGAAAAAAGGCGAAGCGGTCGTGGCGAAAAATCTCGCCGCCGTCGATGACGCGCTGGCGCATCTCTACGAGGTCAAAGTTCCGAAAGAAGCCACGAGCCTAATTGAGATGCGCTCGCCCGTAACGCCTGACGCGCCCGATTTCGTCGTCGATGTTTTGGGCAAAATCATTCTCGGCGAAGGCGACGAGTTGCCCGTGAGCGCGTTCCCCGTCGATGGCACATATCCCGTCGGCACGGCGCGATACGAAAAGCGCAATCTCGCCAAAGAGATTCCGACTTGGGACGCATCGCTTTGCGTTCAATGCGGCAAGTGCGCGATGATTTGTCCGCATGCGGCGATTCGTGAAAAGGTCTACGAGCCAAGTCTCCTTGCTGGCGCGCCCGAAGGCTTCAAATGGACGGCGGGCAAAGACCGCAGTTGGCAAGGAATGAACTTCACGATTCAAGTCGCGCCCGAAGATTGCACGGGTTGTTCGCTCTGCGTCGATGTTTGTCCCGCGCAAAGCAAAACCGAACCGAATCACAAAGCGTTGAACATGACGCCGCAAGCGCCTCTGCGCGAGCAAGAACGGCGCAATTGGGAATTTTTTCTCTCGATTCCCGAATACGACCGTCGCCACATCAACGCGAGCGTCATCAAGCAACAACAGTTGCAAGAGCCGCTGTTTGAGTTTTCAGGCGCATGCGCGGGGTGCGGGGAAACGCCGTATCTCAAACTGCTCTCGCAACTTTTCGGCGACCGCGCCATCGTCGCCAACGCGACGGGGTGCTCGTCCATCTACGGAGGCAACCTTCCCACGACGCCTTGGTCGAAAAACAAAGATGGCTACGGTCCCGCTTGGGCAAACTCGCTCTTCGAGGACAACGCCGAGTTTGGCTACGGCTTCCGCATTTCCATCGACAAGCAACGCGAGTTCGCCGTCGAGATTCTCAAAGCGCATTCGGACGAAATCGGCGAAACGCTCGCACACGCCATCCTCAACGCCAAGCAAAAGACCGAAGCCGACATTTACGACCAACGCGAGCGCGTCGAGATTCTCAAAGCGCGCTTGCGAGAGCTCGATGCCGATTGGGCGAAACGCTTGTTGGAGGTCGCCGACATGCTCGTCAAAAAATCGATCTGGATCGTCGGCGGCGACGGTTGGGCTTACGACATTGGCTACGGCGGACTCGACCACGTGCTTGCGAGCGGCAAGGACGTCAACATCCTCGTGCTCGACACGGAAGTGTATTCCAACACGGGCGGTCAAGCATCGAAAGCCACGCCGCGCAGCGCGATCGCCAAATTCGCTTCGGGCGGAAAAGCCGCGCCAAAGAAGGATTTGGGATTGATGGCGATGACCTACGGCAACGTCTATGTCGCCAGCGTCGCAATGGGCGCGCGCGACGAACATACGCTTCGCGCCTTCTTGGAAGCCGAAGCCTACGAGGGCGTTTCGCTCATCATCGCCTATTCGCACTGCATCGCGCACGGCTTGGACATGCGCGACGCGCTGCATCACCAAAAAGCGATGGTCGAGTCGGGGCAATGGCTTCTCTATCGCTACAATCCCGAACTTCTCGCCAAAGGCGAAAATCCGTTGCGGCTCGATAGCAAAGCGCCGAAACTTTCGGTCAAGGAATTTCTGGAGTCGGAAAATCGATTCGCGCAGTTGGAGAAATCTCGCCCCGACGAAGCCGAAAAACTCTTTGCCGAAGCGGCGCGCGACGCGGATGCGCGCTATCGCCTCTACGAATTTTTGGCTTCGCGCAAGTTCAACGGCAATGCGTAACGAGCGTCGTTTTCTCAAAGCGGGCGAGTCAGCGCCTCGCCCGCTCAATCTTCCCGACGCGCCGAAAGAGAAATTCCGCCTTTGCTGAAAAGCGCGAAACTTTTACGCTCCCACTCGGCTGACCTTAATCGTGTCGGTCGTGCCGTGTTTCAAGATGGGAATGCCCATCGTGTAGACAATGACGTCGTCGCGTTGAACGAGACCGCGTTCCATCAAGCGCTGCTCGATGGCTTTGAAGCTTTCGTCGGTTGAGGTGAGCGTTTCGGTGTAAATCGTTTGCACGCCCCAAACGAGATTCATTCGGCGTTGGACGGCTTCGTTGTCGGTGATGACGACGATTGGCGTTCTGGGCTTCTGCTTCGAGACTTTGATGGCGGTCGAGCCCGTGTGGCTCAAAACGACAATGGCTTTGGCGCGGACGGTGTTGGCGACATCGACGGCGGAGACGGCGATGGCTTCGCTCAAATCCACTTTCGCGCTTTCGCTGATGTTGTGCGCGAGGGCGTAACGCTCTTTGGCAAGCAGGCTGTAATTCTCGCTCGACTCGACATTGGCGATGATTTCCGACATCGTGCGGACGGCTTCGATGGGGTATTTGCCCGAAGCGGTTTCGCCCGAAAGCATCACGGCGTCGGTGCCGTCGAAGACGGCGTTGGCGACGTCGCTCGCTTCCGCCCGCGTTGGACGCGGGTTTTCCGTCATCGATTCAAGCATCTGCGTCGCAATGATGACGGGCTTGTATTTGGCGTTGCAGACTTGCACGATGCGCTTTTGCAAAATCGGAACGGAAGAGGTTTTCATTTCCACGCCCAAGTCGCCGCGCGCAACCATCACGGCGTTGGTGGCTTCGACGATGGATTCAAGATTCGCAATCGCTTCCGGTCGCTCGATCTTGGCGACGATCCAAGTGTCTTTGCGGCGCATGTTGATGATCTGGCGAAGGTCGTCAATGTCCTGCGCCGAGCGCACGAAAGAAAGCGCGATGAGGTCGACGTTGTTGTCCAAGCCGAAATGCACGTCTTGAACGTCTTTCTCCGACAGCGATGGAACGGACATATTCACGCCGGGCAGGTTCAAGCCTTTTTTGGATTTGAGCAAGCCGCCGATGACGATTTCCGTAATCACGTCGGTGTCGGTTTTGTCGACGACGCGCACTTCCAAAAGCCCATCGTCCATCAAAATTCTGTCGCCAGGACGCACGTCCTTGACGATTTCCTTGTAGGTTGTCGAGACGCGATTGTAGGTGCCAACGATGTCTTCGGTCGTAATCGTGAAACGCTCGCCTTGCTTGAGCAAGACGGTTTTTTCCAAGTCGCCAATGCGGATTTTTGGTCCTTGAAGGTCTTGCAAGATGGCGATTTGCTTGCCCGTCAGGCTGGCGGCTTTGCGCACCATCTCAATGCGCGCTTTGTGGTCGTCGCGCGAGCCGTGCGAAAAATTCAAGCGCGCCACGTCCATTCCCGCGTGAATCAGCTCGATGATTTTCTCAACGGAGTTGGTTGAAGGTCCGAGCGTGCAGATGATTTTCGTGCGTTTCATTTTGCGACAGGTTGGCTTTTGAGAAGGCGATGACTTCGCGGCATTGATGAGACGAGCAAAAATAAAAAGGCTCTCCGTTTTTGCGAAGAGCCTTTGAAGGCGGAATTTACGCCGCCACGAAATCGTAGAGCGGGAATTTGGACATAAGTTCTTTGACTTCTTGCTTGGACTTGGCGCAAAGTTCCTCGATGCTGGCGGAACGCGCGTTGCGAAGGATTCGGTCGATCCGCTCGGCGATGAGTTCGGCTTCGGCTTCTTTCATTCCGCGCGTGGTCATCGCCGCCGTGCCAATGCGAATGCCGCTCGTGATGAAGGGGCTTTTGTCGTCGAAAGGCACCATGTTCTTGTTCGTCGTAAAGCCTGCCTCGTGAAGCAGGTGTTCGGCTTCCTTGCCCGTGATGTTCTTGTTGCGCAAGTCAATGAGCATCAAGTGATTGTCCGTTCCGCCCGAAATGATGTCGTAGCCGAGCGAGAGGAATTTTCGCGCCATCGCCGCCGCGTTCTTTTTGACTTGAAGCGCGTAGTCTTTGAATTCGGACTTCAAGTTTTCGCCGAAGGCGACGGCTTTGCCCGCGATGATGTGCATTAGCGGTCCGCCCTGAACGCCGGGCATCACTTCGCTGTCGATGATTTCCGACATCATCTTCAATCGCTCGCCGTTTTTCGTCTTGACCTTGATTCCCATCGGATTTTCAAAGTCTTTGCCCATCAAAATCACGCCTCCTCTCGGACCGCGCAGGGTTTTGTGCGTCGTTGAAGTAACGAAGTGGCAATGTGGAAGAGGGTTGTTCAAAAGCCCTGCGGCGATAAGCCCTGCGGGGTGGGCGATGTCGGCAAGCAGAAACGCGCCGACGCTATCGGCGATGTCGCGGAAGGCTTTGAAATCCCAATCGCGCGAGTAAGCGCTCGCGCCGCAAATGATGAGTTTGGGCTTGACCTGCCGAGCGATGTCGGCGACGCGGTTCATATCGATTCGCCCCGTCTCTTTTTCTACGCCATAGAAATGCGCCTTGAACAATTTGCCCGAAAAATTGACGGGCGAACCGTGCGTGAGATGTCCGCCATGCGATAGGTCGAAGCCAAGAATCGCGTCGCCAGGCTTCAAGACGGCAAAGAAAACCGCCATGTTGGCGTTGGAGCCAGAGTGCGGCTGAACGTTGGCGTATTCCGCGCCGAAAAGTTTTTTGACGCGCTCGCGGGCGAGATTTTCGGCGATGTCGACAAATTCGCAACCGCCGTAGTAGCGCTTGCCTGGGTAGCCCTCGGCATATTTGTTGGTCATCACCGAACCGCAGGCTTCCATCACGGCGCGACTGGCGAAATTTTCAGAGGCGATCAACTCAATCGTGTCGGTCTGACGCTCCAATTCGGATTGAATCGCGGCGTAAATTTCAGGGTCGGCATAGCGAAGCGCGTCCATTTTCGTGAAAGTTTTAGGTTAAACGGAAGGCTTGTTTGAGAACCGATCGACAATCGCGTCCAAGAAGGTCTTTTTGATCGGCTGCGGGTTTTTCGACTCGTAGTAGTAGTTGTAGTAGCGGTAGTATTTGTAGTAAGAACCGTAGGCGTTGTAGATATCGAAGTTGTTCAAGACCATTCCCACGACTTTCCCGCCGACTTTCAAGATGAGTTCTTTGGAGCGCTTGGCAAGTTCGGTTTGCGTAATGCCTGACGAAACGACGAGAAGCATTCCATCGACCAACGTGGCAACGACTTGCGCGTCGGTAACGGCGATGATGGGCGGCGTATCAATCAAAACGATGTCGTATCGCGCGCGCATTTCGGCGAGAAACTCCTTCATTCGTTGCGAGCCGATGAGTTCCGACGGGTTTGGCGGAATCGTGCCCGACGTGATGATGTCGAGGTTGCGAATCGGCGAGTTGCGGATGATGTCGTCAACCGTGGCGCGTCCGACGAGAAAATTCGTGATGCCAGGTTCCTTGTTGTAGCCGAAAACGGCATGCAGAATCGGGCGGCGAAGATCGCAATCAATCAAAAGCGCTTTTTGCCCGCCTTGCGCGATGGTGATGGCAAGGTTCGAAATCGTGGTGGATTTGCCTTCTTTGGGCGCGGAACTGGTGACGGCGTAAAGACTGCCAATCTTGTTTCCATCGGCTTGAACGGGATTGGCGCGGGAAAAGAGCAAACTGGTTCGCAAGGCGCGATAGGCTTCGGAAACCGAGCTTTTGGGATCGAAATGCGTAACGAGATGCGACGCGATTTTGCGCGACTCCGATTCCGAACCCTCAATCACCTTGACATTAGACGATGCTCTCGAGCGAAGATTCTCGTCGAAGGTTTCAATGACGGGAATCGTGGCGAGGAGAACGCCGATTTTCTCCGCTTGCTCTGGCGTGTGAATGCTTCGGTCAAGGGTATGAATCAGCGTCACGACGCCCGCGCCCAAAGCCAATCCAATCACGATGCCGAACATAATCGTGATGTTTCGTTTGGGCGCGACGGGTTCATAGTTCGGAACCGCCAAGTCCACTATCTCCACGCCGCTTGGCACTTGTTCTTCGGCGATTAAGGCTTCTTGATAACGCTTCTCGAGCAGGTTGTAAAGTTCTTGATACGTTTGCGCGTTGCGTTGAAGACGCGCGAACTCAATGTTCTTCGCGGGGGTTTTGAGAAAGGCTTTGTCGTATTCTTCGGCGAGCTTGCGATAGGCGGCAAGGCGCGATTGAACGCCGATGATTTCCAGCTCAGTCGCCAGTTTTTTCTTGGCGACGTCTTGATAGTATTCGGGATAATTGATGTTGGCGTAGCCTTGTTTGACTTGCTGTTCGAACTCGCGTTGCAGTTTTTGCTTGTAGATCTCGATTTCCGCGTCGAACTGCTTGAGCTGCATCTGAACGTTTTGGTTGTCTTGGTTGGGGTCGGAGAGGATTTTGTCGCGCTCGACTTGTTTTTGAGCGATGACTTGTTGGAAGAGCTTGGCGTAGTATTCCGTGCTGGCTTGAACGGCGGCGTCGGACAGTTTGGGTTCGAGGGCGGTCATTTCTTGCTTGTAAGCGTTGAGCGAGGCGGTGAGCGCGTTGAGCATCACTTCGGCTTCGTCGACCTTGGCGAGCGCTTCGGAGTAGCGCGCAATCATTCGGTTTGATTCTTCGCCGATGGCGACGACGCGCTGTTCCTCCATATAGCGTTGCAGGCGCTCTTCGCTATCTTGCAGCTTCGCGCGTTTTTGCTCCAACTGCTCTTGCAGAAACACGCGCAGCGCCGTTGCGGCTTTGCTGGCGGATTTTTTCTTGCGCTCCTCATATGCTTTGACGATGGCGCGCGAAACGAGCGCGGCTTCTTGCGGACTGGACGCGCGAAAACTCACTTCCATAAAGGTGCTGCCTTTGGCGAGCTTCACCTCAACTCCGCTACGCACGCGAGCCGCAATCACATCGATCGGCGCGATGCCGCCCTTGCCATCTTTGATGATTTCAAGCGTATCCGCGGGCGCGCTGGGATTTTGATAGACGGCTTGCGTGAGCGCGTATGCCACTTCCTCGCCGAGCGTGCGACTTTTGAGAATTTGAACCTCGTTCTCGCGGTCTTGGTTTTCTTTGTCAATCCCCAAGCTCACGATCACCGAGGCGTTTGACGAAGGATTGCGAAGAATGAGCGTCGTGGTGCTTTCATACACGTTTGGCTGCGAATAGGCGATGAACATCGATATCAAAACCGAGGAGACGAAAACCGTTAGAATGATCCATTTGCCTTTGGCAAACGCGCGCAAGTAGCCTGGCAAATCAAATTCGTTTGATTGACTTTCCTGCAACGCTTGTTGGAGTTGGCGATAGGTCGGATTGTCTTGCAGGGCGTTGACGTTTCCGTTGAAACCGTTTGCGTTGTTCATAGCGTCAGACAAGGTTGATGTTCGTCGTTGCGGGTTCTCCGCGTTCAGAAGATTTCGCTTCGGAGAGTTCGGCGAGTTTGTCCTTGCGTTGCCACAAAAAACTCGCCAATCCGAGAACGAGAGAGGTGAGGTTGTTGATGGCGAACGTGAGCAAGGCGTAACTCGATGCGATGATTAACCCATAATCAAAAATTTTTTCGAGCGTCTTGGAGCAAGCGTATTGATAAGTTCCCGCGCCCGCAGGCGTGATGAGCGAGCCAAACGCCGAAATGCTCATCGTCGTCAAACCTTCCGCCCAACCAAACGAACTGACCGTCGACCAATCAATCGCATACATTGGGGTCAATCCCGCCACCAGATAACCGCTCCATATCACGATCGAGGAGAGAACGATTTCCGCATACTTGGCGCGATTTTTCAAAACCGCCGCGCCTTCAATGAACGATTCCAGCGCGCGCGAAAGCCGCTCCGACCACTTCGGCGAAAGACGATGAACGATCGATTTGAACCGCGCCGCGATTTGCGACGGGTAGAGCGACATCGCGCCGAAAACCACCAGCGCCAAAATCGAAACCAGCAAAATCAAATACGACGCAAGCTCAAAAGACAAACGCAATCCGCCCACCGTTACCTCGCCAAACGCTTCGTTGATTTTGCGCCGAAAGATAAACACCGAAAGCGCAAGAAGAAGGGCAAACATTAGGGTATCCAAAATTCGCTCCACGACCACCGACGCGAGCGCTTTTTTGCCGTCGATTTTCTCGCACTGCGCCAAATTGACCGCCTTCGTGATTTCGCCCACGCGCGGCAAGGCAAGATTGACCGCGTAGCCTATCATCGTGGCGTTGAAGAGATGTTTGAGGCTCATCTTTTCCTTCACGCTCGAAAGCAAAACGCCCCAACGCCACGCTCGAATCACATGGCTAATCGTCAAGGCGATGAACGCCAGCGCAATCAGTCGGTAATCCAGTCGAGAGAAAATTTCGCCGAGTTTTTCGATGTCTTCGCGCGAAAAATCTTTGAACGCAAGCCAAAAAAACAAGCCCGCAATCACGATTGAAACCAAGTGTTTAATCGCGTTCTTCATTTCTTCGTTAGCATCGTTTTAAGCGCGATCGCCGTTTCGGAGCGGCATCGCTTGAAAATTTCCCCGTCGCTTCTTTTGCGAAGCGGCGCGAGCGCGCGACGCTTTTTGAGATGAGCGATGAAATGCTTGACGTTCCAAACGAGCGCGTCGAGCGCGGCTTTTGCCACGTCGGGTCGTTTCGATTTCAGATAAAACAAAATCGCCGCTAGCTCAAGCCCGAAACGCAACGGCAAGAGCCAATATAAGCGCCAAGCGTCCGCGTTCTTTGTTAGCATCATCACATTGTTGCGATGATTGAGATACGCCTTTCGCGGATTCGCTTGCGAGAGCGTCGCGCCGCCGTAGTGATAAACGATCGACTTCGGCGCGGAGCGAAGCCAAAATCCCGCTTTCCAAAGCCGCCAACACAGGTCGATTTCTTCCATGTGGGCGAAGAAATCTTCGTCGAACGTTCCGACTTTTTCCAGCGCGCTTCGCCTTGCGAACATCGCCGCGCCCGACGTCCAAAAAATCGGCGCGGATTTGTCGTATTGTCCGCAATCGGTTTCGACTTCGTCCAAAACGCGACCCAAACAATACGGGTATCCCAATTTGTCCATCATCCCGCCCGCCGCGCCCGCGTAGTCAAACACTTTCTCTCCGCGATTTCGCGCTTGAATCGAGAGCAATTTTGGTTGAAGGCTGGCGATTTCTTCGTCGGTTTCAGCGAGCGCGACCAACTCCGACAGCCAATTTGGTTCTTGCTCCGTGTCGTTGTTTAGAAACACCACGTATTTTCCCGATGTTCTCTCGAATCCAAAATTGCACCCCCCCGCATAGCCCAAATTTCGCCCCGCTCGAAGAATTTGAATCGATGGGAATCGCGCCTGCGCCAGCGCGAGACTCTCGTCGGTCGTGCCGTTGTCGACAATCGTAACGAGGAAATTGGGATAGGTTGTCTTCGATAGCGTTGAAAGACAGCCGAGCAAAATGTCCGTTCCGTTGTGGTGAGGTATGATGATGTCAACTTTTGGATACGCTTCGTTTCCTTGAAGGGACTGCTCTTCCCGCATTCCGCGACGATTTGAAACGCGAAGATATGCGATTTGCGGCGTTTTTCCGCGCCGCGCTTTTGGGAACTGACGCGCCGTTCATTCGTCGGAGCGAAAGACTTTCTTTTGAATTTCGCGGGCGGTCTTCGTGTTGGCAAGTCCGCCGAGCGCGGATTCTTTGAGGCGCGGCGACATCAAGTCGCCGACTTCCTTCGTGGCGAAGATGACCTCGTCGGGCGGAATCAAACTTTTCACGCCCGCGAGCGCGATTTGCGCCGACGTGAAAGCGTTTGCCACGCCAATCGCGTTGCGAATCGCGCACGGCTCTTCGACAAGTCCCGCGACGGGGTCGCACACCAACCCCATCGCGCCTTTGAGCGCGATGCCCGCCGCTTCGAAGGTTTGTTCCACCGTTCCGCCCAAAAGATACGTGATGGTCGCAGCCGCCATTGCCGCCGCGCTTCCCGTTTCGCCCATGCACCCCGCCTCCGAACCCGCGAAGGAGCTATTCTTGGCGAAAATCAATCCGACGGCTGAACTCACCAGCAGACCCTCAATCAACTTTTCGCGCGAAATGTTGCGTTCTTCGCGCATCGTTACGAGCGTTGCGGGCATAATGCCCGACGAGCCCGCGGTGGGCGCGGCGACGATTTTGCCCATGCAGGCGTTGACTTCGCTCACCGCCAACGCGCGCGCGATGGCTTTTTGCAACGGCAACCCCAGCGTAGAAACGGAACATTCAAAGACGCGCTTCGCCCAATTGTTGAGCATTCCGCTTTTGGTAATCATCAGTTGACGCAGTCCTTGCTCGACGGCGTTCTCCATCACGGAGAGGGTTTTGTCGAGCGCCTTCAAAATCTCTTCGCGGGTGAGGCGTTTTTGCGCCAACTCGTAATCGAGCATCGCTTCGGGAATCGTGCACGGTTTTTCGGCGCAGTAGCGCGCGATGTCGGCAAGCAAATTGAAGCGCGGCATGTTCAGGCTAAAAGTTCGATGCGATTTCGTTTCGGAAGACGCGCGCTTAACTTTTCGGCGACGGCTCTGCCGCTCAGCGCCGCGCCCTCCATCGACGCAAGATACTTTTGATACGTGTAATCGCCGCACAAGAAAAAATTGCGAATCGGCGACGCTTGGTCGGGGCGGAATCGATCCACGCCAGGCACGGCTTTGTAGACGGATTCGGGAATTTTGACCAAAGAAGATTTGAGCAGCTTGGCTTCCCTCGCCTTCGGAAACAAGGCTTTGAGTTCTTTGACGACTTGCTCGACAATCACGTCGTTGGGCAGGTCTATCAAGTGATGCGCGGGCGCGAGCACGAGGCTCAAAACGCTTCCGCCCGTCGCCGTGCCTTGCCCCGCTTGATAATCGTCCGCGCAAGCGATTGACACGTCGGCAAACGTGGCGAAGCTCGTTCCGTGAGCGAACATCAAGTTGTCGATGTCGGTGATTTTTCTATCGAACCACAATTGGCAATTCGCAACGGGACTGCCAACGAAGTGAAAGAGGTTTCGGAAATAGTCGTATTTGAGCCACGCTTTCGGAATCGTTTTTTTGAACGAGTGGACGGGAAGCGCGGAGACGTAAGCGTCGGCTTCGATGCGCTCGCCGCTCGCAAGAAGCGCGGCTTGAACCGAGCCATCGTCGTGAAGGAGAAATTCTTTCAATCGAGCGTTGCAATGAATCGCGCCGCCTTTTTTCAGAACGTATCGCCGCATCGGCTCTATCATCGAGTCGTTTGGATTGGCTTTGAAAAAGCCGAAGCGAGCGTCTTCGTAATTGCGCCCGAAGTAATTGAAGATGGTGAGCATTGGACGCGCCGAGATGACGTTCGGCTCAATGAAATTGAGCGCGAGCGAAATGGGTCGCCACAAGCGTTGGAGCGCGTTTTCCGTGACGCCATGCCGAGCGTGCCAATCGGAGTAGGTGATGCAATCTTGCGAGCGGAAATAGTCTTCGTCGCCGAAGAGAATCAGCGGAAGCAAGCCGCGAATGAGGGAAAGTTTGTCGCGCCAATTGACGACGTTCGTCTTCAAGCCGCCCAAGAGTTCGGCGTAGGGGCTGGGCAAGCCTTTTTGTTTTTCAAACGTGGTCGTTTTGCCGTCTTTTTCGGCGTAGATGAGCGCGAGGTCTTTCCACAAAATCGCGTCCTCCGCGCCGACGTGTTTCAAGAGGGATTGGAGTTCTTTGTATCCGCCGAAGACGACATGCAAGCCCGACTCGATCGAGTCGCCGTCGGAATCTTTCCAAACGGAAACTTTGCCGCCCAAGACCGAGCGTTTCTCGTAGAGCGAGACGCGATAGCCTTTGTCCAAGAGATGAATCGCGGCGGAAAGACCCGCTATGCCGCCGCCGAAGATGGCAACGTTCACGAAAGAGTTGGTTTTGGTTGACTGCGCGTTCTGCAAAAGAGATTTCGGCGTTCATTCGTTCCGCGAAAGGCTTGCGTTCATCGCTTCAAGTTTTCATTCGTTTGGAAATGCGTCGTTTGTTTTTGAGCGTTCTCGTTGGGTGTTTGGGTTGCGCGTCGCCGCAAAAATCCGTCTTTTCGATTGCGGAAAGCGACCGATCGATTTACGCTCGTTTGATCGCCGAACCCGATTGCGTTTCTTATTTCACGTCGTTTGATTTGACGCGCCTCGCTTACCGCGAAGTTTTGCCCGACACGTTCGGGGCGATTCTCGCCTTCATTCACGGGACGGCGGCGCAGAGCAAACTTTATCTGCCGCTCGCCGACACGCTTCGCAAAAACGGAATCGCTACCGCCCTGCTCGATCTGCGCGGACACGGTCTTTCCGAAGGCGAGCGCGGCGACGCAAAAAACGCGACCGCCCTTGCGCGCGACGTCAAACTTTTTCTCGATACGCTTCGCGCCAAACATCCAAACAAAAAAATCATCTTGGGCGGGCACAGTCTCGGCGCGGGCGCATGCCTGAAATACCTCTCGTTTTTTCACGACCGAAAAAATCTTTATCGCCCGCCCGACGCGCTGATTTTGATGAGCGGCGGCTTTTATCCGAATCCGAATTGCAACGAGAGAAAGCCCAAGCGAGACGGCGCGTTCGCCAGGGTTGACGCGGCGAAATCGCTCCTCTTGATTCCTGATATGCTTCTGGACCTTCATCCCAAAGCGTTTGAAATTCTCTTGCCGCAAGATTCGCTCGCGCAAGTCGCGGTCTCGAAAAATTTGCTCGTAACGCGCTACGCGCTCACGTTCTTTTTAGCCGCCTTTCCAATCGATGCGATGGAAGCCTATCGGCTCGCGCGCTTTCCGACCTTGCTCGTCATCGGCAAAAACGATGAACTCATGCGCGTTTGCGACGCGGAATTCGCGTTCAAACGGATTGCGACGCGCGAGAAAAAGTTGCTCGTCTGCGACGCGAACCACATCGACGTGATTTGGCGCAGCGCGCCAGATGTCGCAAATTGGATAAACTCGTTGCAACCTTGACCCAGACACGTTCCAATGACCATTGAAGCCGAATCGAAATACATCACGCTTTCAGGTTACAGGCATCGATACATCGACGAAGGCGGTGGCTCGCGGGTGATTTTTCTCGCGCACGGGTTTTCGTCGTCGCTCGACATTTTCTACCGCGTCGTTCCGCTTTTCGCGGAGCGTTATCGCGTGCTCGCGCTCGATTTGCTCGCCTTTGGCAAAAGCGACAAGCCAACCAACATTCGCTATTCGCTCGAACTCTACGCGAAGCTCATCAAAGAATTTTTGGAAAAGACTTGCGCGCAAGGCGACGCCATCTACGGCGTGGGGCATTCGATGGGCGCGAAGTATCTCGTCGCAATGTCGGTCTATCACCCGAACTTCTTTTCGAAACTCGTTCTTTCCAATTCCGACGGCTTTCTCTACTTGCCGCCGTTCATTATGATGGCAAGTTCGTTCCTTTTGAAGCCGATTCTTTACAGGCTTGTCTCCACGCCCGCTTTCGTTAGGAAGACGATGCGTTCCGTCTATCACGACCCGTCGCACGTCACCGAAGAACATCTGCGACGCAACATCGAGATGGTCAGAAGCCGCGAGAACTTCGAGGCGATGATGTCTTTGAACCGCGACTTCAAGCATCTCGATTTGCAACGCATGAAAATCCGCTCTCGACTCAAAGAGATGAAAACGCCGACGCTCGTGATTTGGGGCGCAAACGACAAGTTTATTCCCGTCAAATACGCCAACGTCGTTCAGCGCGAAATCCCAAACTCGCGCCTCGTCTTGATTCCCGAATGCGGACACGTGCCGATGGTCGAAAAGCCGCGAGAGTTCTTCGAAGCCGTCGACAACTTCATCAACGAAAAAACCTAATCTCGATGCGATTGCGCCCGACGATTCTTTTCGCGCTTCCCTTCTTTTTCTTCGCCTGCGCCACGACGAAACAACCCGCCGCGCCAACGCCAAGCGCGAGCAAATTCCTCGTCGCCTGGTGGAACGTGGAAAATCTTTTCGACACGATTGACGACGAGACGCAAGACGACGACTTCACGCCAAGCGGCAAATTCAAGTGGACGCGAGAGCGGCTCGATTACAAGTTCAAGCAACTCTCGACCGTCATTCGTGATTTGGCAAACGACAGAGGCTATGCGCTTCCCGACATTATGGGCTTTTGCGAAGTCGAGCATCAATGGCTTTTGGACACGCTGTTTCAGGCGCATCTTGGCGGAAAAACTTACAGAACGGTCTATTACGAATCGCCCGACGCGCGCGGCATTGACGTCGGAATCGCTTACGACGGCGCGAAATTTCAACTGCTCGATTCGCGCAAACACAAGGTTGATTTGGAACAAGGCGCGACGCGCGACATCGTGGAAGCGAAATTCTCTCGCAACGGCAACGTTCTGCACGTCTTCGTCAATCACTGGCCTTCGCGGCGCGGCGGCGAAGAGGCTTCCGAACCGCGAAGAATCGTTGCGGCGCAGACCTTGCGCAGTCGCATCGATGAAATTCTCGCGCAAGATTCAACCGCCGACGTCATTATGCTCGGCGACCTAAACGACGAACCTTCGAATCGCTCCATTTCCCAAGTTCTTCGGGCGACGGGCGATTTGACCCTCGTCAAGTCGTCAAGCGATGGCGCGCTCTACGATTTCATCGCGTCCTATCAAGGCATCGGAACTTATCGCTATCAAAACCGTTGGGAGCGCATCGACCACGCCATCGTTACGAAAGGTCTTCTCGATAACGCGCGCTTCTTCGTCGTTCCCAATTCCTTCGCCGTTTTTCACAAGCCTTATATGTTCGAAAGAGAACGCGACGGCAAGCCAACCGAGAAGCCCTTGCGCACCTACGCGGGCGCGCAGTATCTTGGCGGCTACGCCGACCACCTCCCCATCTTGTTTGAAATTCAACTCGCGCAATGAAGCCCGTCATCGTCGTCGAGCATCTCGTCAAAGAATACAAGGTCTTCAAAAAAGAAGAGGGGCTTTTAGGCGCGATTAAAGGGCTATTCAATCGCCGATACGAAATCAAACGCGCCGTTGATGACATTTCTTTTGAGATTCACGAGGGCGAACTCGTTGGCTTTCTGGGCGCAAACGGCGCGGGCAAAACCACGACGCTCAAAATTCTTTCGGGCTTGCTTTATCCCACGTCGGGCAAAGTGGAAGTTTTGGGCTATGCGCCTTACGAGCGCAAGAACGAATTTCGCAAGCAGTTTGCCATCGTGCTGGGTCAGAAAAATCAACTGCTTTGGGATTTGCCCGCGCAAGATTCGTTCTTGCTCTTGAAAGAAATCTACGAAGTCCCCGACGCGCAATACCGCGAGCAACTTTCGCGTCTTTCCGAACTTTTGAACGTCAAGGACAAATTGGGCGTGCAACTGCGGCGGCTTTCGCTCGGCGAAAGAATGAAGATGGAATTCATCGGCGCGCTTTTGCACAAACCCAAAGCGCTTTTCTTGGACGAGCCGACGATTGGGCTGGACGTCGTGGCGCAACAAACCATACGCGACTTCATCAAACGCTACAACGAAGAAAGCAAAACCACCATCATTCTCACGAGCCATTATATGCAAGACATCGAAGCCCTCTGCAAGCGCGTGATGATTATCGACGGCGGCAAACTTTTCTTCGACGGCGCGCTCTCCGACATCATCGACAAATTCTCGTCAGAAAAAATTTTGACGCTCGATTTTCACTCGCCAATCGAGCGCGAAGCGTTGTCGGAGTTTGGAACGATAGAATCATTTGAGGGAAGTTCGGCGCGATTGCGCGTGGCGCGTCAGAACATCTCCAAAGTCTCGGCGGCGATTCTTTCGCGCTTCGATGTGCAAGACCTTACGATTGAAGAAGTCCCGATTGAAGACATCATTCGCAGGCTTTACTTGCGTGAATCGGAGCGTTAGCCGTCTTTTCGTAAAAAATTTTTCCGACGCGCCGAATATGCTCTTCCAAGTCGGGCGAGCGGAGGCGATGGTAGATGGAGACATCAAAGAGATATGGCGTATTCAATTCGTCAAGTTCGGAAGCGATTTTGGCGCGATGCGATTCCGTGAGACGTTCGCCGATGAGCGTCAAATCAATGTCGGAGCCTTGCCGAAAATTTCCCTTCGCCCGCGACCCGTAAATGACGACGCGCTCGACTTCGGGGTATTTTTCAAACACGGCTTGAATTTTCGCGATCGTCTCCTCTTTCAATCCGAATTTCATTGCTTTGCTTTCATTGCGTTTAGAAATTTCACGAGCGCAGGCTTATATGCGGATACGATTTTCTGAAACTCCTCTTTCAAAATTTCTTCTTGATACGTGTGGACGGTTCGATTTCGGCTTTCAATCATTTCAAGCCAAACGTCCGCGTCATCAATCAAGCCTTTGTTGAACGCTTCTTTGACCGCGCTTCTTGACCCAACGATGTTTTGATAGCCTTCGTATTCCAAAAACTCTTTCATCGTTTTCCAAGCGAGTTCATGCGTGAACTCAAAACGCTGAATGATGCCCTCTTTGACGATGTCAATTGGATTTTCGCCGTGCGTCTCGATTGCCGAGAGAAGTTGGTTCAACGCTTTTTCATAGTTGGCGAAGCGTTGTTTCCAACGAATGTCTTGCGCCACGTCAATTCACGAAGAAGGTGGTTTTCTTGGCGATGCCTTTTTCGCCTCTGACGAGGTCGGCGGCATCGGCGTAGGGGTCGTGCTCGAAGAAAAGAATCCAATTTTCGTCGACGGCTTGTTCCAAGAGTTTTTTCTTTTCGTTCATAATTTCAAGCGGGTAGAGGTCGTAGCCCATCACCCACGGGAGCGGAATGTGCGTGGCGGTTGGAATCAAGTCGCCGCAATAGCAGATGGATTTCTCGTCGCCTTTGACGCGCACGAGTTGTTGCGCGCGAGTGTGCGCGTTGGAAACGATGAGATGAATGTCGGGGAAAAGTTCGATTTCGCCATTGACGAATTTCAACTTGTCGGCTTCCAGAAGCGGAACGAAATTTTCTTTGAGGTAGCTCGCTTTTTCGCGCGGATTGGGATTCATCGCCCACTTGTAGTTTTCCTCTTGGACGTAGTAAGTGGCGTTTTTGAAGGTCGGAACGAGTTTGCCGTTTTCGCTTTTAACCGCGCCGCCCGCGTGGTCGAAGTGCAGATGCGTAAGAATGACGTCGGTGATGTCGTCGGGCGAGAGACCCGCTTTTGAAAGATTTTGTTCGAGGAAGGATTCGGAGATTTTATACATTCCGCGCGCTTTTTCGTCCCACTTTTGCCCCATTCCCGTATCGACCAAGATATACTTGCCATTGCCCTTGATGAGCATTGCGCGAGCGGACATATCGATGCGATTTTTCTCGTCAGCGGGATTGGTTTTCTCCCAGAGGACTTTCGGTACGGTGCCGAACATCGCGCCACCATCGAGGGCGAATCGCTCGCATTCAACCGCGAAAATTTCGTATCGACCGATTTTCATTTTGAGGCGAGGTTTGATTTTATGATTACAACAACTTTTTTATCTATGTATTTGGTATCATTACCGTCTTTGTCTAAAGAATTGTATTCTAATGTTATTTCTTTTTTAACTCGCGGTTGTCATTTCAAACTTGCCCATAACATTAGGTTTTGCGAATTTGTCCCAGAATCACTTTTGAAAGATTCGCAAAGCCAACAAAAAAAGCATTACGCTTCCGCACAACATTCAAAACTCGCCAAACTTTATCTTGTGAGCGAACCCTCTGCGGAAGCAACCATCCAAACCCATCGTCTCGCTGGGATTGATTGCCGCTCTAAACGGGCGACTTACAATCCGAACACGTCCTTGACCTTTTCAAAGGGCGATGTTTTGCCGTTATGCTTTGCCGTCGGGTTGAGGTTCGGGGATTGGCGCAGTTGCTTCAAGAGTTCCTTGTCGGCAGCGCTGACTTGGCTCGGCACATGTATGTGCAATCTTACGATTTGGTCGCCGCGTCCATAGCCGTTGAGATGCTTGATGCCTTTTTCGGGAATGCGGATTTCGCGTCCCGATGGAGAGCCGGGCGGAATTTCAATGACCATCGAGCCGTCGAGCGTCGGCACGCTCATTTTCGCGCCCAAGACCGCGTCGGCGAAACTGATGTTGAGGTCGTAGACGACATTGTCTTCTTCGCGCTTGAAGAAGGGGTGCTCTTCTTCTTCAATGACGACGAGCAAATCGCCTGCTGGACCGCCGCGCAAGCCCGCATCGCCTTGTCCGCGCAAGGGAATGTAGTTGCCTTCGCTTACGCCTGCGGGAATAGAGACTTTGATGGTGGCTTCGCCTTGCGCGCGCCCTTCGCCATTGCAAGCGTTGCACTTGTCTCTAACGATTCTGCCCTCGCCATTGCACGTGGGGCAAGTGGTGATGTTGACGAATTGCCCAAACATCGTGCGCGAGACTTGCCGCACTTCGCCCGTGCCGTTGCAAGTTGGGCATGCGTCGTAGTTGCCGTTCTTTGAGCCTGTGCCGTGGCAAGCGTCGCAGACTTTGAGCTTTCGGATTTTGAGCGTTTTATCGACTCCGTTGGCGATTTCTTCGAGCGTGAGTTTGAGGCGAATTTTGATGTCGGAGCCGGGCGCGCCGCGTTGGCGGGAGCGACGTCGACCGCTCGCTTCGGCGAAAGCGTCGCCGAAGGAACTGCCGAAGATGTCGCTGAACGCGCTGAAAATGTCCTCCATTCCGCCGCGTCCAGCAAAAGGATTTGCGCCTTCGGACGCCGCCGACGTGCCCACGCCCGCGTGTCCGAATCGGTCGTAACGAGCGCGTTTTTCCTCGTTGCTCAACACCTCGTAGGCTTCGTTGATTTCTTTGAATTTTTCCTCCGCCGCTTTGTTGTTGGGATTGCGGTCGGGGTGATATTGCATCGCCAATTTGCGATAAGCTTTTTTGATGTCGTCGATGCTTGCCGAGCGCGGCACGCCTAAAACTTCGTAGTAATCACGCTTTGCGGGCATTGTTTAGTCTCCTTTCTCTTCGGCTTTTGGTTGTTCCTGCGGTTGTTCTTCTTCGACGGCTTTGGCGACCACGACTTTGGCGTGGCGAATGACCTTGTCGTGAAGCATATACCCCGCTTCGAATTCTTCGACGATGGTGTCGGGCTCCACGTCGGTTCTCGGCGCTTGCGTGAGGGCTTCGTGATAGTTGATGTCGAATTTTTTGCCGAGCGATTCGATGCGCGACACGCCGCGTTCTTCGAGCGTTTTGAACAATTTTTGCTGAACGAGCTTCACGCCGTCGACGTAGATTTTCGCGTCGGGATTGTTCGCCAAGAATTTCTCGGCGTTTTTGATGACGCGCTCCAAATCGTCGAGCGTCGGGAGCAATTTTTTGATGATGCCCTCTTCGGCGAATTTGAGGAACGCCGACATTTCGCGTTCTTTTTGGCGACGGAAGTTTTCGTAGTCCGCCGCTCTGCGATAGAGTTGATCTTTGAAATGGTCGCGCTCTTGCTCGACTTGCGCGAGTTTTTCTTTCAAGACGTCCAGTTCCGATTTTTCCGTTTCGGGCTTTTCCGTTTCCGTCGGTTGCGCGTCGGCGGCAACGGTTTCCGTCGTCTCGTTTTTTATTGGTTCGCTATTGGCTTCGATTTTCAGCTCTTCTGACATTGTAATCGATTTAAGGTTTGCGATTGAAACTAATTAGGACGACAACGCTTGCGACAAACGCTTGGCGATGTAGTCGATGACGCGGACGACTTTGGCGTAGTTCATTCGGGTCGGACCAATCACGCCGACCGCGCCAATCGCGTCGCCCACGCTATACTGCGCCGTTACGATGCTACACTCCTTCATTTTGCTATCCAGATTTTCCTTGCCGATGCGAATCGTTACGGACTCGCTCGAGTCGCTGGGGGCGACGGATTCTTCGAGCAGATGGACGATGACCTTTTCGTTTTCAATGAGCTCGATGATGCCGCGCATTTTTTCGGGCTGTTCGAATTCGGGTTGAGACAATAGGTTTTCTTTGCCCGAAATGTGCACGCGCTCGGTTTGCGGCTGTTCATCGAAGACTTTGTCGGCGGACTCGATGAAGATGCGCAGCAAGCCCGACCGATCCTCGTAATCGGCGACGCGCTCGGCGAAGGTTTGTCGGATTTGTTCGAGCGTCAATCCCGACAAGCGCTCGTTGAGCGCCCGCGAGAGTTCTTCCAGCTTTTGACGCGAAATTTCGGCGCGCACTTCGAGCATAATGGTTTTCACCAAGCCTGAACGAATCGAGATGATGACCATTACCTTGCTCGACGAGAGCGGCACGATTTCCAACTTTTCAAAGATCCCCGTCGAGAGTTTTGGCGACAGCACGATGCCGATTTGCTTGGAAATTTGTCCCAAAATTTTGGACGTGACGCGCAAAATGTCGTCGGATTGCGTCGTGTTGTCGGCAATCAGTTGATCGATGTTTTGGTCTATTTTGAGCCGCTCCGCTTGGGAGAGTTGCCCGATCCGCATCATATCGTTCACGTAGAAGCGATAGCCTTTGTCGGTCGGGATTCGTCCCGCCGACGTGTGCGGGTGCGTGATGTAGCCTTCTTCTTCAAGGTCTGCCATCACGTTGCGAATCGTCGCGTCCGAAAGTCCCAAGTCGGAATGTTTCGCCAAAAAACGCGACCCGACGGGATTTGCCGTCAGGATAAAATTCTGAATGATGAGTTCGAGAACTTCTCTTTCGCGTTCATTTAACTCCCTTGGCATATTAGGAACGACAAAATTTGTGCCGAAATTATCGTTTCACTGGGCGATGACGAAATGTCGCCCGACTGCGACAAAAGTTCAGGGTTTGGACAGTTTTACCCGCCAAGCCCCAATTCTTTGAGCATATTCAACCCGCCGCCGCTCAACATTCCGCTCGTGGCTTTGGCGATTTCTTCTTGCGCCATTCTTGCCGACTCCGCGAGGGCTTTGTTGACGGCGGCGACGACGAGGTCTTGTAGCATTTCTTGCTCGTCAGGGTTCAAGAGGTCTTTTTCGATTTCGATTTTGACGAGTTCGTGCTTGCCATTGGCGATGGCTTTAACCATTCCGCCGCCCGCTTCCGCCGAGACGGTTTTTTTAGCCAATTCGCGCTGAACCTCCTCCATCTTTTTGCCCATCTCTTGAACCTGTTTGAGCATTCCCGCCATGTCTTTGAGTTGCATCGTTGGTTGAGTTTATGCGTTTTGAGAAATTGGCAGTTCGACGAAAAACGTCGTTCCTTTGTCTCTGCCCTTCGATTCCGCCCAAATTCTGCCGCCGTGCAGTTCGACGAGTTCTTTGACGATCGCCAAGCCCAAGCCCGTCGAACTTTCGTTGCCCGTCGGCTTTGCGGAAAGACGCTGAAACTTGCCAAAGAGTTTCGCTTTGTCCTCTTCGGTCAAGCCTTGTCCTTCGTCCTTGACGCTTATCAACAGTTGGCTTCGGGCATTCGGTTTCTCTTCTTGGGAGACGGCTCGACCCGCAACCGACGCGCGACAGCCAACGACGATTTTTTTTCCTTCGGGGCTATACTTCACGGCGTTGCTCATCAAGTTTTCCAAAATTTGAAGCAGGCATTGCCTATCGGCGCGAATGACGAGGTTTGGCTCGATTTGCGTTTCAATGGTTTGGGCTTTGGCTTCGGCGCGCGGGCGATAGGTTTCCGCGACGAGCGCGCATAGCTGGCTCGCGTCGACATCAGAAAGGGTCAAAGAGAATTTGCCCTGCGAAATCGCCGCGTCTTGCAACAGAAGCGTAACCATTTCGAGCATTCGCTCCGTCGAGGCGCGAATGCGTTGAGCGTATTCTGCGGCTTTCGGCTCTTTGACTGTTTCTTTGAGAAGTTCGGCGAAGCCCAAAATCGCTTGCAAGGGATTTTTGAGGTCGTGCGCCGCTATCGCCAAAAGTTCGCTCTTCAATCGATTCGCTTCCGAGAGTTCTTGATTGAGGCGCGTGAGTTCAACGTTTTTCTGCCGCTCCAATTCCGTTTCGCGTTTGCCTTGCTCCAACTCGAAGGCGAGCTGCATGTTTCGGATTTTGCGGTTGGATTCTTCGTTAAAGAGTTCCTTTTCGGCTTCGTAGAAGGCTTCGTGCGCCGAGAGCGCGGATTCAAAATCGCCAATGGCGCGATACGCCTCGACCATCGCGCGATAGACGTGACAAACGCTGTTTTTCAGTTGCGCCTTCTTGGCGATTCGCAAGGCGTTGCGGAGCAAGTGCAAAGCCTCTTCGTTTTCGCCGCGTTTCAAGCAAAAATTCGCTTGCTTTTGCAGAACATCGACTTCGACTTGCGCGTTGCCCGATTTTTTCGCCGCCTTCAGACTTTCGTCGCAAAAAAACATCGCTTCGTTTTCCATCTTCATCGCCTCGTAATTGGCGGCGATGCTCGCCAACGCCATCGAGAGATGATAGACGTGATGACATTCCTCGAAGGCGCGCTTGCTTTGGTAGCTGGCTTCGAGAGCTTCCTCGTATCGCTTTTGCTCGTGATAAACGATGCCGATGTTGCCGTAAGCCATTCCGATGCCTTCCAAAAAGCCCGCTTCTTCGCAGAGTTTGAGGCTCTTGGAGTAGAAGGCGAGCGCGTTGCCCAAATCCCCAACTTTTTGATAGACCGTGCCGATGGCGTTCAAGGCTTGGGCGATGTCTTCTTTGTCGCCGATTTTCTCGGCGATTTCGAGGCATTTGAGGTAGTAGCCAAGCGACTCGGCGTAGTTGCCGATTTTGAAATGAAGCCAGCCGACGTTGTTATAGACGGAACGCAATCGCCCCTGCTCGTTTAGCGCGCTGAACGCCTGCATCGCTTCGAGGTAGAGCATCGCGGCTTTTTGCAAGTTGCCCAAGTAATGATAGGCGTTGGCGACGTTGAACGTGGCGTTGGCGATTTCGACAGGGTCGCCGATTTCGCGTCGGATTTTTTCTTCTTGCAAAAAGGCATCCAGCGCTTCTTTGTATTGCGAGAGGTGAATGCAATGCAACCCTTTCAATTTGAGGGCGTTGGCTTTGCCGCGCGCGTAATCGCATTCGGTCGCCAGTCGCAACGCTTCGTCGCATCGTTTGAGCGCGTCGCGTCGCTCCGCTTCGCTCATCGTTTCCGAAGAGGCGGCGTTTTTGAGCAGGTCGTCAATCGTTTGTTCGATCGATATCGTCGCATTCGTCATTTTCGTCAAATCCAACTTTTCGCAATGGCGATCATTTCCGCCGTTTGTTTTTCCGAACTTGATTCCGCGTAGAAGCGCACGACAGGCTCGGTGCCGCTAAATCGGACCAAGAGCCATGAGCCGTCGTCGCAAATCATTTTCACGCCGTCGCGCTTGTCGACGCGGGCGACGGCGCGCCCTGCGACGCTCTTGGGCGTATCGTTTTGAAGTTTGGACAGAAGCGCGTTTTTCTTCTCTTCCGAAAGGCGCAAGTTTTCGCGCGTTGAGCAAAAATAGCCGTATTCGTCGTAGAGCCGTTGAAGATAGCGCGAGAGCGGCTCTTTGGTTCGCGCCGCGATTTCCACGAAGAGCAAGCATGCCAAAACGCCGTCTTTTTCGGGAATGTGGCGATAGACGGAAAGCCCGTTGGATTCTTCGCCGCCGACGATCATATCCTCGCGCATCATGATCTCGCCGATGTATTTGAAGCCGACGGGCACGTCGTAGAGCTTGACGTTTTCTCTTTTGGCGATGGCATCGATGAGGTGCGTCGTGGCGAGGGTTCTCACCACGCATCCTTTCCAGTCGGGCTTGTTTTTCAGAGCGTAGTGGAAGAGAATCGCAAGCAATTGGTTGGCTTGCAAATACGCGCCCGTCGAGTCGACGACGGCGTAGCGGTCGGCGTCGCCATCGTTGGCGATGCCCATCACGAATTCGCCCTTTGCGCCGCGCTCCTTGACGCGCTCGATGAGTTCGGGAATTCGCTCTTGCGAGGGTTCGGGGGCGCGTCCGCCGAAATACACGTCGCGCCAACCGTGCAAGGTTTCGACTTCAACGCCCAAATCGCGCAAGAACTTGTCCGTGTAACCGCGCGCCGTGCCATGCATCGCGTCATAGACGATTTTGACGCCTGATTTGGCGATGACGTCGGCATCGACGATTTCCGCGACGCGCTTCAAATACGGTTCGCTGGGGTCGATGATTTCGATTTTCTTTTCGGCGACGAGATTCTCGAATGGCTCTAATGTTTCGGGCTTCGGGTCGCGCCGATGTTCGGCGTAGAACTCTTCAAAGTAGCGCTCGAACTTCTTGGTGATTTCGGGCAAGGCAGGCGCGCCGTCGGCGGTGGAAAACTTCAAGCCTTGATATTCGGGCGGATTGTGCGACGCGGTGAAATTGACGCCGCCGCCCGCTTTGCGCCGACGAATCTCGTAACTGATGACGGGCGTGGGCGCGTCGCGCTCGCAAAGAAACGCTTGAACGCCGTTGGTCGCAAAAAACTGCGCCGCGAGTTTCGAAAACTCTTCGCCCAAAAAGCGCGTGTCGCGCCCGATGACGAGGCTTTTGAGATTCTCTTCGCGCAAGTAGCGCAAAATCGCTTTCAGAACGAGCGTGAGATTTTCAAACGTGAATTCGTCGGCGATGATGGCTCGCCAACCCGATGTGCCAAACTTGATTTTCATTTTTGGCGGTTAGACTTTGGTCGTTAATCGTTGGTCGTCGGTTCTCCGTCATCGCTCGTCGTTCCGAGCGCCAGCGAGGAATCCGCCATGCGCATTCACTTGCTTTCCGACTCCGCCTTGATTTCCGCGTCGCTTTGGCTTTCGGCGACTTGCGTCGTTGGTTCAAGCGACGGCGAAACTTGCGCTCCGCTCGGCGAAAGTTCTTTCTTGGGCTTCGCGTCTTGATAGTTCCATAGCAATCCGCCGATCGAGGCGACGCGCAAAAACGCTCGACTTGCCACAAACGCTTGTTGCGTCAGGGCAAGCGCGAAAACGCCTGCGCCTGACTTGCCTTCGGGCGCAAGCGCGTGCAACAAAAGCGCAATCAAGCTCACGATGACGAGAAACGCGAACAAAATCCCGTAGAACGACGCAAGGTGGCGCGTTACGATTTTCAACGCGCTCGCAAACGCCCTGAACGGACTGGCGTTTTCGGTTACGACTTCAAACTTTGCGACTTCAAAAACGAGATAGAAATACGCGCCTTTCAAGAACGCGATTGCTATGCCGACAATCGTCCAAATCACGAGCGGCGCTTCGCTCGTCGCGCTTTCCGCCATTGCGCGCCCAATCGCCAAAAAAATCGAGAAGGCGATGAGCGGAGCGAGAAGCGCCAAGCCAAACAGAACCGCGAGCGCGAGAAACCGCCCGACATAGCGCGCTGAATCGGCGAAAAAATCGGGCGCGGAAAACGTGCCTCGCAAAAGCGTCGCAATCACGCCGCCCGAAAGAAAAACGCTTACGAGCGCATAACCCACGACGAGCCAACCCAACATCGCCATCAGCGACGAGACGCTCAAACTCGCGTAGTTCAAATCCGAAAGAAACGTGAAATCAAACCCCTCCAACAATCGCGCCGACACGTCGCGGTTGGCGAACTCTTCGCTCAAAATGTTTTTGAACGCCATCGCGAAGCCAAGCGCGAAGAGAAGGTTGATGGCATAAATCCACGCGCTCGCTTGCCAAACGGAGAGCGCGCCTTTGAAGCCTCGTTGAATCGCTTTGGTCATATCGGTTTATGCGAAAAAGAGAAAGAGATTTTGAAGCCAAAACATTATGTTCATCGCCCACTTCCAAAAACCTGTGGTTTCGGGCTTCGCGGTCAGGGCGTTGTTGTTGAGATTGACGTCGAGCAGATGCTTGTTTTCGGAATCGATGTAGGCGGCGACGGCTTTGGCGGACTTTTGAAATTCATAGACCTTGTAGCGCGCCACGCCGTCCCACACGTCGCGGAACTCCGAGCCATCGGAAAACTTGACGCGCACGTCCATCGGCGCGATGGCTTCCTCTTTGCGTTCAAAGACGACCTTGATTCGATAATCGCCTTTCGCGTTTGTCTCGTCGTCGCTTGCGACGTTGGCTTCATCGTCCTCGTCGCTTGCGACATTGCTTATGCTTTGAACCGCGTAATCGAGCGCGACGGTCGAGTAAAGGAATTGCTCGAAGAACGGCGTGAAATCTTTGCCCGTAACTTCATTGACGGTTCGAATGAAATCGCGCGTCGTGGGGTGTTTGAATTTGAATCGCTCGAAATAGGTTCGCATTACGGTTTTCATCAAGTCTTCGCCAAGAATGTTTTCGAGCGTGAGCATCATCGTGCCAGGTTTGTTGTAGGAGAAAGTGCCATAGCCGCCGCGCTTGTATGTCCAGACGGGCTTGACGATGGTGTCGCGCTTCGCGCTTTCGGGGCTTGAATAGGCTGAGCGCGATTGTTCCACGTCGCCGATTCGAATGCCGAGAAAATCAATCGCCGACGTTTTGTCGCCGAGCGCGGATTTCTTCCCCGATTCGCCCGCGTAGTAGCGGCGCATCACCGAGAGTTCGAGCCACGTGTTCATTCCTTCGTCGAGCCACGCTTCTTCGAACTCGTTGTTGGCAAGCATTCCGTAGAAGTATTGATGACCAAATTCGTGAACGGTTACGATTTCGGTCGTTTTGATTCCGAGCGGCAGTTTCCAAAACGTGCCTGCGGTGATGAAAGTCGGGTATTCCATTCCGCCCGCGCCGCCGCCGCCGTAGCACGGGTCGACAATCGTGAGCGTCGAGTAAGGATAAACGCCGAGCCATTCTTCCGCCCATTCGAGCGCATTCTTGACGGCGGCGAAATGTCGCTCCGCTTGGTCGGCGTGCTGCGGTTGCGAGAGAAAGATGAGCTTGACGCGATGTCCGTTTTTGCTTTGATACGAATCCTCGAAGACTTGGAACAAGGGCGAAGCCGTCCACGCGAAATCGTGCACGTCTTCTTGGTAATAGACGAGAGTTTTCTCTTCTCCTTGTTCGGTTTCGGATTGCAGAACTCCCGTCGCTCCGACGACGTAATTTTTCGGAACGGTTATCGAGACGCGATAGATGCCAAAGTCGGCGAAGAATTCGGAGTTGCCGTGAAACTGATGGCAGTTCCATCGTCCTTGCGGCGCGGTGAGCGGAACGTATCGGTCGCCAGGGGCTTCATAAACGCCGATTTTCGGAAACCATTGCGCCACGAGAAAGAACTTGCCATTGGCGGCGTAGCCCGTGCGCGCAAAAATTTTGGGTAGTTTGCTTTTGAACTTGATTTCGAGCTTCGCTTCGCCTTTGGGCAGAACGGGCGATGGCAGAAGAACCTGCGCGACGGTTTGGTCGTCTTTGTTGTCGTCGTCGGGCTGAATGAATCGAATTTGTTTCGTAAGGTCGATGTTCGTTTCGTTTCCGTTGAGCGAGAGCAGTTTCATCGATTCAATCTCAATCGAGCCCCACGCCATTTCGCCTTCGGCTTGGTCGAGCTTGACGCCGCGCAACTGCCCGCCCGATTCCTTGAAGAACGTGGATTTTTCGTTTTTGAAGGCGTTGAGGTAGAGATGGAATTGCAGGTCGGGAATCGCGTCGTTGGAATGATTTTTCCACGAGAGGATTTCGGTTGCGTCGATGGTTCGTTTTTCCACGTCGAGCCTCGCCGTGATGTCGTAGTTGGCAAGGCGCGGCGAGAGCGGCGTTGGGAATTGCGTCTGCGCCTGAAGCGAGACGGCGAAAGAAAGGAACGAAACGGCGAGAGCGAGTTTCATCTTGGCGCGAATTCGCTTTGATTTCGTTGAAGCAAAACGCTTGATAATATACGGCGCGGAAGCCTTTTTGACGAGACGAAACGCGGTTTGACTCGTCCTCATCGGTCGTTGGCGCGCCCGCCACGAGCCTTTTTGCGAAGCGATGGCGATCGCCTTTGCGTCGCTCAAATCGAGCGAGCGTTGCTATATTGCGGTTCGAAACGCGCGGAGTTTTTTCATCAACGACAAAACTGCGAACGAACAATGGGCAAATCTCTTGCGCAACAAGCGGCTGAAAACAAGCCTACCCTTTGGGTGAATGTGAGTTTGATGTGGGGGACGGTCTTTTTCATCACCTCGATTTTCATGCTCAAACTCGCCACCGACGCGAGCTTTTCTCCCGATTTTCTCGATGCGCTCAAAGCGTATCCGTTTTATGTCGCCATGGTGATTGCGGTCGCGCTTGGCGGTTACGGCGTGAATAGGCTCTACGACCCCAAGGGCGAAAAGCGCGCCAAGCGTCAAGCCGAAGTCAAGGCGGGATTGAAGGAGCAACTTTTCGTTTCTTTCACGGGAAGCGTTGCGACGGGCTTTGGCTTTTGCTTGCTCACGGCGTTGGCGTTTCTTTTCGCGCATTGGGCGTTTGCCGTCCCCGCCTCGTTTGACGCGAAAACGATTTTCCTCGCCTCGCTCTGCAATGTCGGCGCGGGCATTGGCGGCTCGCTTTTCACGGGACTCGTGTTCGTCGTCTTGAAAGCGATGGGCAAGTTTCCTGCGGAGCAATCCGCGTAATTTTTCAAACTCTAACCTTCGTTTAACCGCAATGGCATCGCTTATTCTTCTCGCCGTGATTTTGCTCGTCATCAGTTTCACGGCAGGCTCGTTCAATCCGGGAATGCAACGCTTTGCGAGCGCGTTTCGGATTGGCGGAATCATTTTGTTGCTGATTGGTCTTTCGTCGGCGGCGTTTCGCGTCATTCAGCCCGGAATGGTCGGCGTGCAGGTCTTTCTCGGAAAAATTCAAGGCGAACCGCTTTCCGAAGGATTGAACCTTATCATTCCGTTTGCGACCGTCGACGAATACGACGTGAAGACGCGCAAAATCACCTTTTCGAGCAGCGAGGGCGAGAGCGGCGATGGGGGCGGCGCGATCGAAGTGTTGAGCGCCGACGGGCTTTCGGTTACGATCGATATGACGCTCAACTACAAACTCAATCCCGCCGAAGTTACGCGCATTCGAAAAGAGTTGGGACCAGGCACCGCCTATGTAGATGTCATCGTCGTTCCGACGGCGCGCACGCGCATCCGAGAAAACGCCGCCAATTACAACGCCGTCGAACTCTACTCCGCCAAACGCGAGGAATTTCAAAGCCGAATCTACCAAGACATTCGGCGCGACTTTGAAAAGCGCGGCATCATCTTGGAAGAACTCCTGATTCGCAACATTTCTCTGCCCCCTTCGGTCAAAGCCGCCATTGAAGCCAAAATCAACGCCGAACAAGAGGCGCAAAAAATGCAGTTCGTTCTGCAAAAAGAACAGCAAGAAGCCGAGCGCAAGCGCGTCGAAGCGCAAGGCATCGCCGATTATCAAACCATCATTAGCCGCTCTCTGACCGACAAGCAACTGCAATACGAGCAAATCAAAGCGATGCAAGAACTCGTCAAGTCGCCCAATTCCAAAGTGATTTTTATGGGCGGCGGCAAGGGCGCGGGCGCGTCGGTTCTGATTGGCGGCAATTAGAACCGCGCGGCGAAATTGATATTTTCGCTCAACGCATTCGTGGATTCCTCGCTGCGCTCGGAATGACGATGCGAGAAGCGATGATGCTCTTGCATTCTGAACGGAGCGCCAATTCACTCCGCTTTCAAATCCCGCAGACGCAACTGAATGACGCTTTGTCCATTCCACCCGTTTTCCTCGACGGAATAGACGAGACTGAACGTTTTGTTCGGATCTCTCAGCGCCTCGTAATGATGCGACATATCGAATCCAATCACGTCAAACGTTCTGCCTTGCGCGTCTTTGACGGCGAATTTGACGTGTTTGTCTTTCAGCAATTTTGGCGGCGATGAAGGTTTGACGTTTCGGGTCAGAAATATCGGGTGCATATTGCCTGGTCCGCACGGCTCAAAGCGCTTCAAGACTTTGTAGAAGTTTGGCGTGATTTGCTCCAAGCGCATTTCTGCGTCAATGCAAAGGGCGGGCGCGCGCAGTTCCATATCCAAATTTTCGGCGCAATGCTTGTCAAAAGCGGCTCTGAACCCGTCCAATTGCTCTATGCGCATTGAAAGACCCGCCGCCATTTCGTGCCCGCCGAATTGAAGCAAATGCGTCTGAGAATTGGCGATCGCTTTGAAGATGTTGAACCCTGCGACGCTTCGCGCCGAGCCTTTGAGGATGCCGTCGCCCGACGATGTAAGAATGATTGTCGGCAGATAAAAACGCTCCACGACGCGCGAGGCGACGATGCCAATCACGCCCAAGTGCCATTCGGGCTTGTAGAGCACGATGGACGAAGAATATTGAACGAGCAGTCTGGTCGCGTCTTCTTCGGCTTCCTCGAAAATTTCTTCGTCGATTCTTTTTCTTTCCTCGTTCAATTTGCCCAAGAGTTCCGCCGCTTTTTTGGCTTCGTCTTCGGTTTCGGCGGTGAGCAACTTTATCGCTTCGCGGGCGTGGTCTAATCGCCCCGCCGCGTTGATTCTTGGGCTAAGTTGAAAAACGATTTGAGACGCGGTCGTTTCTTCAATGTTTATTCTCGAAATTTCCGCCAACGCTTTGAGCGGCGCTCGTTTGGCGTTTTGCACGCGACGGATGCCTTCCGCCATCAACGCGCGATTTTCTTTGACCATCGGCACGATGTCGGCGGCGATGGCGAGCGCGACGAAATCCAAAAATTCAAACGCGGCTTCTTTGTTTATTCCGCGAAGTTCGCATATCGCGCACGCGAGTTTGAACGCCACGCCGCATCCCGACAACTCCTTGAACGGATAGCCGCACCCTTCTCGCTTCGCGTCCAAGACGGCGAGCGCGTCGGGCAGTTCTTCTTTGGCTTCGTGGTGGTCGCAAACAATCACGTCGATTCCATTTTGCTTGGCGTATTGGATAGGTTCTATCGCCGTAACGCCGCAATCTACGGTGATGATAAGTTTCGCGTTTTGCGCGATGGCGTAGTTAATGCCCGTGCGCGCGACGCCGTAGCCCTCGATTTTTCTATCATTGACGTAGAAGATGACGTCCGCGCCAAGTCTTTTCAGAAAGAGCGTCAAAAGCGACGTGCCCGTCGTGCCATCGACGTCGTAATCGCCGTAAATCAAAATTTTTTCGCTCTTGTCAATCGCCCGCGAGATTCGCTCCGCCGCCTCTCGCATTCCCTTCATCAAAAAGGGCGAATGAAATTGCTCTGCCGATGGGCAAAAAAAGGCTTTGGCTTCGTCGAAATTCGAAACGCCGCGATTGACGAGCGCTCTGGCGATGGGTTCGCTGGCGTTGATGTCGCGCATTAGCGTTTCTACTTTTTCTCTTTCGGGTTCGAGCAGAATCCAACGATATGATTTTGGTCGCGTCATTTTTCGGAATGGGGCGTTTTTGACGAAACAAAAAGCGTCGGAACGAAACCGACGCTTTCAAGATAACGATAAGTTGCGAAACTTTCTCGCGCTACTCGCTCGCCAGCGATTTGATGAGTTCCGCCGCGAAGCGCTTGCCGTCTTCGTTGAGTTCGAGTCGCTCTTGAAGATTGAACACGCTGAACAAGTTTTGACGACGCTCCAAGTTCGTCTTGACGTTCGTGTCCAAAATTCCGAACTCTTTATACTCTTGCTTGATTTCGTCGATTGACGCGCTAAACGAACCGTTGGCGAGCGCGTTGGCGACGATTCGGAGCACGGCGGCGTTGAGTTGCGCTTCGGACTTTTTGTTCGTGCCGAGTCGCATGTATTTTCCGACGATGCCGCGCTCGGTGTAGGCGTATAATTTTTTCAGCGCGTCGGCTCCGACTTGATGCGCGCTCATAAATTGCCCCACGTTGTCAAACGGCAATTCTCCGATTTCTACGACTTGCGCCGATTCAACGGGCGTTCGCTCGAGCGCGGACGCGCTACTCACTGTTTTTTTTTTCTCTTTTTCCGCCTTTGGCTTGCGACCGCGCCTTTTTTTCTCGACGACTTCTTCCGTTTCCGCCTTCGCCTTTGGTTTTCGTCCCCTTCTTTTCTGTTCAGGCTGCGCTTCAACGGTAGCGATTTCTGGCTCCGCTTCAAACGCACCGTTCTTTTCGACGGTCATCAGCGCATGATCGATGAGCGCGCGCAGAACCTCGTTGCGCTTTTCTCCCGCTTGGTCAGCCGCTTCTAAAATTTCGGGGAGAAGATGCGCGATTTTCTTATACCCTGCCATTTTCGTTTCTTTCGATTTGCGTTGATAATTTTTCCGAAAATATAACGAGCATGAAAAGTTAGAACGCGCAAATATAAGTTCTTTTCTCGCAAATGCAACTCTATTTCTCCGAATTTTCGGTTTTGAGAGACCCTAATTTTTGGGAATTAGAGCGCGCTGAAACAAGCCAATCTTCTTCTGAACGGGGCGACGCGAAGAATTCATAACCCCCGACTTTCTGACTATGTCGGAATCGTTCCCCTATTCTTGCGCAAGGCGATGGGTTAGAGGCGAGGCAGATTCCCCGCTACGCTCGAAATGACGAGAGAAAACGCTCTGAAACGACAAGGCGGAACGCTCGGAGCGACAAATTATCTTTTTCTCATTCTGAATCTTGGCGAGCGCTCGGCTATGCGCGGACGGTCGCGGGACAAACGTCTTCGTCATCTTAAACGACGACGAGAGAAACGAGACGATTCGATTCGCAATCAACGATTCGAAATTCGCCCTTTGGATTCCTTGCGTCGCTCGGAATGACGAGCCATCGCGGCTTTTCCGCTCGCTCGTCGCGCGCTTCCGTTGGCGACCTTGCGTTTTTCGCAATCGCTTTCGCCGCTCGCCGAAGCCTTGACGAGTTTCATTTGGCGTTGCGAATGAAATCCGTAAATTCGTTTCGCTGAACTTTAACCTTATCAATCGTCTTTCAACGGAACTCCAATTCAACTTGACAAGGGAGCAACTATGAGCGAGTTAATCACGATTGAACGCCACATCATCGAGCAACAAAAGAAGTATCCCTCGGCGACGGGCGAATTTTCTCAACTGTTGGCGGACGTGACGTTTGCGGCGAAGTTGGTTCGACGCGAGGTGATTCGGGCGGGATTGGTCGACATTCTCGGCGCGCACGGCTCGAAAAACGTGCAGGGCGAGGAAGTCAAAAAACTGGACGTGTTCGCCAACGAAAAGTTCATTCAAGCCATCGGACATCACGGGCGTTTCGCCGTGATGGGTTCGGAAGAATCGGAAGGCATCATCACGCCCCCCGAAGGCAAAGCGTCAGGGAAATATGTGTTGTTGTTCGATCCGTTAGATGGCTCTTCGAACATTGACGCGAACGTTTCCGTTGGCACGATCTTCTCCATTTACAAGCGCGTTTCCGACCCCGCCAGCGGTCCGGGCACGCTTCAAGATTGCTTGCAAAAAGGCTCGCAACAAGTCGCCGCAGGCTACGTGATTTACGGCTCGTCGGTGATGCTCGTCTACACGACGGGACAAGGCGTTCACGGTTTCACGTTAGACCCGACCATTGGGGAATTTTTGCTTTCGCACGAGAACATCGTTACGCCGAAGCGAGGGAAAATTTATTCCATCAACGAAGGCTACTACCGCTACTTTTTCGACGGCATCAAGAAATACATCAAGTATCTGCAACAAGAAGACAAGGCGACGGGTCGTCCCTACTCGGCGCGCTACATCGGCTCTCTCGTCGCCGATTTTCACCGCAATTTGCTCTACGGCGGCATTTTCATTTATCCGCGCACGAAGAAAGCGCCGAATGGCAAATTGCGTCTGCTCTACGAAGCCAATCCCCTCGCGTTCATCTGCGAACAAGCGGGCGGCAGAGCCACTGATGGTTATCGGCGCATCTTGGACATCGAGCCTGAAAGCCTGCATCAACGCACGCCGCTTTTCATCGGAAGCGAAGAAGACGTGCGCATCGCCGAAGAGTTCGAGCAAGGCTTGCGCGAGCTAGAGCACGACACGGAACTTATCCCCAAAATGCTCGCCGAAGTCAAAAAAGCCGAATCGCTTTTGGTCAAATAACGCTTGGAATGCTTGTTTTTGAGAGCGCGGGCTTGCCCGTTCCCGCGCTTCGATTTGCGCTTGAAGACGCGACGCCGTTCGCAGTCGCGCCTTTTTGCGTATCTTCGCGCCCAAACTTTACGCCAATGTTTAGCGACGCGCACGCGCATCTTTCCTATCCGCAATACGACGACGATCGCGACGAGATTGTCAAGCGTCTTCAAGACCATCGCGTCTCTCTCGTCATCAATCCTGGCACCGATGTCGAAACGAGTCGCAACGCCATTGAGCTTGCCAAGTCGTTGCCCTTTGTTTATGCCAACGTAGGACTTCACCCCGACGACGCCAATCGTTTCGACCCAAGCGATTTCGACACGCTCGAATCGCTTTCGCATTGCGAAAAGGTTGTCGCCATCGGAGAAATCGGACTGGATTATCACTACCCCGACCACGACAAGAAGCGCCAAGAAGAGTGTTTCCGCGAGATGTTGCGCATGGCGAAACGGCGCGACTTGCCCGTCGTCATTCACTCGCGCGACGCTTGGGACGACACGTTCAGAATCTTGGAAGAGGAAAAATCTTCCAACCTTCGCGGAATGATGCATTGCTTTTCGGGCGGCATTGAAGAAGCGGAACGATGCTTGCGATTGGGCTTCAAAATTTCCATTCCCGGCATCGTTACGTTCAAAAAGTCGAACTTGCCCGACGTCGTGGCGCAATTGTCGCTCGACGACATTTTGACCGAGACCGATTGTCCGTGGCTTGCGCCCGTTCCGCATCGCGGCAAACGCAACGAACCCGCTTTCGTCGTGGAGGTCGCCAAGAAAATCGCTGACATCAAGGGCGTTAGCGTCGAGCTTGTGGCGGAAAAGGTTTTTCGGAATCTTGTTTCCTTGATGCAAATCCAAACATCAGACTAAATGAAGCGCTTTCTCGTCGCGTTTCTTTTTTCGCTCTCGTTTCTTGGGTGCGCGTCTCTGAGTCGCTCTCTGAATTTCTTTTCGCTTGAAGACGACGTGCTTCTCGGTCGCCAAGCCGACGCGCAGCTCAAAGCCGACGCTCGTTACCGTTTTCTCAAACCAACCGATAGAAACTATCAAGCGATTGTTGACTACGTCAATCGCGTCAAGGACAAACTTCTGCAAGCCAATCAGATTCCTCACGAGGAAGCGTTTGATTATCGCGTTCAAGTCATCAACGACGACGTGATTAACGCTTTTGCGACGGCGGGCGGTTACGTGTATGTCTACACGGGCATTATGAAGTTTTTGGACAACGAGGCGCAGTTGGCGGGCGTTTTGGCTCACGAGATTGCCCACGTGGCGCATCGGCACGGCTCCAATCAGATGGCGTTCAAGGGCATTACGCGCTCCGTCTTGGCGGAAGCCTTGAAGGGCAAAAGCCAAGCCGTTCAAGCGTTGGCGGGCATTGGCTACGAACTGGCGATGCTTTCATACAGCCGCGAAGACGAAAATCAAGCCGACGAATCGGGCGCGCTTTGGATGAGCAAAACCGATTACAACCCTTACGAGTCGCAAGCCTTTTTCAAGAAAATCCGCGAGCTTAAAAACGCGCCGAACCCGCCCGAATTTCTTTCCACGCACCCGAATCCCGAAAATCGCATCGCCAACATTGAGCGCGTCTTGCGCGCCATCAACGCCAAGAACGACGGCGCTCTCTACGAGCGCGAATACCGCGAGTTCAAAAAGTTGCTTCCGTAGTCGCTCGCGCGCCCTTCCAAGTTTTGTCGAAAGCGTTTCTTTCCGTCGGCGACAACGCTTAACTTTCGGCGTTGCGAACTTTGATGACGGAAAGTTCCAACAAGTCATTTCGCAAACGCAAACGGGAGTCTTTATGACGCGAGGACAAGGCATCGCGATCGGCGTGATTTCCTTCTTGGCGGGGGTCGCCGTCGGAATGCTTTTCGCGCCGAAAAGCGGCAAGGAACTGCGACAAGAACTGCGCCAAAAACTTGGAGAAGCGACCGACCTTTACGGCAATCTCAACTTCTCGAACCTGACCGAAGAGGACATCGAGCGAGAACTCACTCAAAAAGATTCTCGCCGATAGCGCGGTTCAGACCTTGCGCCGTCTTGGAACGATGAGTCGCTCGACCAACGTTTTTAGGCGCGTTGCCAGTTCGCTCCAAAGCGTTGGTTCGGAGTCGAACAACGGTTCGGAGCTTTCAAGGTAACGGTCGCAGTATTCGAGGTAGCAAAGTTCCATCTCCGATTTGAGCCGCTTGTAACGCGCTTCTCCGAGAAACTTGGCGATGCGCTCCTCGAGCTCTTTTTTCAGAGAGGGGAGCGCGTCCGCGTCGCAAAGCCGTCGCGCCTCGCCGAGTCGCTTGACGCTTTCTCGCAGAAAGGCGATTTCGCGCTTGGTTAATTCGCCCGAATGAATGTAAAGTTCGGAGAGTTCCAGAAAGTCGAAGTTCGTGAAGGAGACGTTTCGCAGAATCTTCTCATTGCGACGATGAATTTGTCCCGTCATTGTTGTTTCTCCTTTCTCAATGATTCCCGTCGAGTTAATTGGAAGGCGAGCGAAAATTACAAACTCTTTGACGACGGCGAAATCGCGGAAAGATTTTTGAAAAAACCCGTTTTTGCTTTGCCTCAAAACTGCGATATTTGAAGCCAACGTTTTCAACTCAAACCTTTATGCCGAAAGCCATCGAACGCAAGAAAGATCGCGACCGAAAGAAATCCCTCCCCTCGCGCCCCAAGCGCGAACTCGTTTTCGAAACGATGCCCCTGCAAAAAGAAAACTACGTTTTGATTGCCGTTGGGTTCGCCATCATTTTGCTTGGCTACGCGCTCATTGGCTTTGAAAGCGAGGTTGACGGCTTTCTTTCGCTCAACGTGTCGCCGCCGCTCGTCATTGGGGGCTTCGTTTGGATCATTTACGCGATTCTTCACAAACCGAAACCCAACGACCGTCACAACGGCGCATTCTGACTTCAACCATAAAATTTTTTCGCAATGCCGTCTCAATCAACGCCTTTGTCGCTTAACTGGCTCAACGTCATTTTCCTTTCCGCAACGCCGATTTTGGGAATCGCGGGCGCGATTTGGTGGAGCGCGACGGGGCAATTCAACATCGCAACCCTTGTTTTTTCGCTCGTTTATCTCAATCTCACGGGCATCAGCATCACGGCGGGCTATCATCGCCTTTTTTCGCATCGCAGTTACGACGCGGCAAAGCCCGTTCAGTGGCTTTTCATTGCGCTTGGCAGCGCCTGCTTTGAAGGCTCGGTCGTCGATTGGTCGACCGACCACCGCGTTCATCATCGCTATCAAGACCGCGAGGAAGATCCCTACGCGATTCACAAGGGATTTTGGTTCGCGCACATCGGTTGGCTTTTTGCGAAGAATTGGCGCGCCGATGGCTCCGCCGTGCCTGACCTTTGGAAAAGCCGCGTCATTCGACACCAGCATCAGCGCTACATTCTTTGGTCAACCTTTATGGGTCTCGTTTTCCCAACGCTCGTTTGCGCGCTGTGGGGCGACGCTTTGGGCGGCTTGATGATTGGCGGATTCTTGCGCGTCGCCATCAATCAACAACTCACCTTTCTCATCAATTCGCTTTGCCACTACGCCGGCTCAAAGCCGTTTTCGGACAAAATCACGGCGCGCGACAATTGGTTCGCCGCGCTTCTCACTTACGGCGAGGGCTATCACAATTTCCATCACGCTTTTCCCGGCGATTACCGCAACGGCATTCGTTGGCACGATTTCGACGCGACGAAGTGGTTGATTTACGGCTTGTCCAAAGTTGGATTGGCATGGCGACTTCACGAAGTTCCGCCTGAACGCATTTTGCAAAGCAAGGTCTTGACGCAGGAAAAAGCCTTGCGCGAAAAACTTTCGCTTCAAACCGTGAAGTCTCCCGTTCTGCTGGAGCAAATCCACAAAACCATCGATGCCGCAAAAGAGCAACTCGCGCTCGCTTCGGAACGCATGACGACGATTCGTGAGCAATACGAATCGCTCAAAGTCCAATATCAATCGCTCAAAACCTCCCAGAATAAAGCCTTTGCTCGTCAGGTCGCCGATTTGCGCGCCAAGTTTTATGAAGCGCAGCGAGAACTCAAACGCAGTTATCAGCGATGGAACGCGATGCGAAACGGCTATATGAAGTTGGCGTCGTTGTGAGGTCTCGCTGTTTGCGCTATTTTCTTGCCAAGAAGTCTTTTGTTTGGCGTCGCCGCGCCAACCAAAAGATTTTTTGCGCTATGACCCATCGCCTGAAGCTGAACGCAGAGATAAACGTGGATCTGTCGCTTGTCGCTCACGTTAGCGAGGGAATTTTCATCGCCAATCGAAATGGGGTTATCGTTTGGGCAAACCCTTCGTTTGAACGCATTTCGGGCTACGCCTTGGACGAAGCCGTTGGCAAGCCCGTCGATTTTTTGCGCGGCACGTTCACGGACAAAGAGGAAATTGAACGCCTCCGCGAGTCCGTTCAGCAAGGCTCTCCCATCAGTTCAGAGATTTTGAACTATCGAAAAGACGGCAAGCCTTTTTGGTCCGCGCTCACGCTTACGCCCGTTAAGAACGAGCAGGGCGAGATTGCGCATTTCGTCGGCGTGATGCGCGACGTAACGGAGCGCAAAGAAACCGAGCGTCAAATCGCAAAATTGCAAGCCAAACTTGCGGGAATAAAGATTTTGGAGGGTTGGATTATGCAATGCGCTTGGGATAAAACCGTGAAGGACAAGAAGGGAAACTACATCAGCCTTGAAGAGTTTGTGGAACGATATACCGACGCTCGTTTTACGCATGGAATGTCCCCCAGCGCGAGAGAACGAGCGAGAAAGAAGAAATCGTCGTAAGTCCTATCTTCTTCTTATCCTGTCCACGACGTCGTCAGCCGACATTTTTTCGGGTTTTTCTTCATACTTATTTCGGTAGAGCGCGCGTTGCGCGTCGCCGTCCATCGCTTCGGACAAATCTCCGAACTTGTTGAAATCCACCTTTACGTCGGGATACATTCTATCGACCACGAAGCGCGTGCGCGGCGTTTCCAATTTGGTCGTGATGGTGCGCTCTTCCAAGACGGTATCGGGCTTGTCCAAATCCGATTTTTTCTTTTTGTCCGTTGTCGCCGTTTTGCTTTTGCCTCTCGTTTTGCTTTGAGCGGCGACTTCTTCCGTGAGCAACATCGCTCCCAGCAGTCCCACCAAGATTGCGAATGCGAGTCTCATAGTCGTTTGAAAGGAATGATTATCCGCCGCCTTCGGATTTGATTTGTTGCTGTTGCGCTTTGCGCTTTTTGATGATGATGTTTTTCAGTTTTCGGAGTTGGTCGTCGGTCAGTTCTCCGAAGTAGGAGCAATAAATCGCGATCTTCAAGCCGTCCGTGCTTTTCAGTTCGCCGGGCATTTTGACGGCGACGATGTTTTTGCCCGTTTGCAATTTAGAAGTGATTTCATATATCACTTGGCGCGACGTGTCGATTTTGGCGTAGAGCGTCGTGTCAACTTTTGAGAGTTGCAGTTGGTCTCCAAGCAAGTCGATGAGTATTTCGTTGACATAGACTTCCATCTGATCCAGCGGAAGATCTTTTGGAAGCACCAGTTGCGCCGTTCTAATCGCTCCCTTGAAGTCGAATTCTTTTTTGAAATACACGTATTGCGGAATCCTCGTTGCGATGGCTTGGGCTTGTTTTGCCGTCGTATCGATGCTTGCCGTTTGCGACGGATTTGGGACGCTATCCGTTCTGGCTGGCGTTGATTCTTGCGCGTAGTAGCGCGGTTCGTTTCGCAAAACGACGCGCTTCAAAGGTTTTCCGTTTCTATATCCTGTTCTTCCCGTCGTATCCGTTGGCGCTTGCGGTCTTGTCGTGTCCGTTGGCGCTTGCGGCGATTGCTGAACGGGCTGTTCAGGCGTTGGTTGCGGCACGGGCGTTTGTTGTCTCGCCGTGTCCGTCGGCGCAGGCTGTTGCGGCGCAGGCGGTGCGGCTTGACCTTGCGGCTGAACGGGCGCTTGCGGTTGAGGCGGCTGTGGTTCAGGCGCAGGCGCTTGCGGTTGAGGCGGCGCGAGTTGCTTTGTGGGCTTTGGTTCGGGCGGAGCCAAAGGCGCATACCAAATCGGCGCGACGCTCGTTTCGCCTACGGCAAACGTCGAGTCGTTGACTTTGATGATGTAATTGACTTTTTCAACCCCTGAGTTCAGCGTTACGGGCATCCAATTGGCTTTGAAATCCTTTTTATACCAATTGAAATCGTCTTCCATCGCAACCGTATCGATGTATGCCCAATCCGCTCCCGTCGAGATGAAGATTTCCTTTTCGGCTTCTTTTCCAAGCACTTCTCCGATGGTCGGGTCAATGTCAATCAAGGCTCTCAAACTTGCGATGAAGTTTTCGTCTTGGTAGTCGTCGAATTTGTCGTTCAGCGTGATGACTTGCCCAAGCACGGTTTTGGCGACCAATTGGCAAAGGTTCTTTATTCCATCGTATTTGACGGCGGCATCGCCATACCAAGTCTTTGAGAAATCCTCGTTGTTGATTTTGTTGTAAAGATTGATTCGCTTTTCGATGTCCAACGACCGACGATAGTATCCTACGCCGATGTCATACACGAATGCCATTCCTCTTCGGGCGTGTTCGCGCAAGCGGTCGGGCGGCGCGTTCAAGCGTTTGAGTTGTTCGTAAGATTCCACATACTCCGCAAGAGAGGGTTCAATGAGTTCCTGATAACTCTTTTGCAAGGCGATTCGCATTTTCGCTTCCTTGACGGCGAAATCCACGACTCCCTGCGCCGTTACTTTTTTGGTTTCGCTCAGTTGGTCTTGATACGCTTTGTCGTATTTGTCAAACAAGTTCAGAGCGGTGCGCGACAGCGAATCGGCGCGATCGACCGTTACCGTCGCCAAACGCAGCAGCGCTTGCTCGGAAAGTTTGACATAGTCGTTTTTGAGACCGAGTTCTTTGGAGCGATTAACGCCTTGCTCATAAATCTCCATTGATTGTTGAGCCAGCGGACGAATGAATCTCGCGGTCGCGCTAACCTGCGCGGCAAGTTCGACGAGATCTTTGATGTCAATCGTAATCGCTTTTCTTCCCTTCTTTGGTTTGACGGTGATAATGCCTTTCTCCAAATCCTCCTTCGGAACCTTGAACTTCGTTTGATATAGACCGATGCTTTTTTCCTTCATCAAACCTGCTTTGTAGAACATTTCGGAGACCTTGTCGCGCGCTCGTTCCACTGACGCATCGAGCGTGGCGATGATGACGTCGTCGGGAACGTCGGTTGCGTATTGCGTAATCCATTGTTCGACGTAAGGTCGCATCGTTTCGAGCGTGGAATCCGCAAACGGTCCGCCCACTCCGGGACGCAGGTATTGGGAAATGAGCGCGATGTATTGCGACGTGGAATCCGAATAGTCTTTGATTTTCTTGCGCGTGGCTTTGAGAGAATCGGGTTCGTTCGCCCGCATTCGCAAGAAATCTTCTTTGGCTTTCGTCAGGTTGGTGATGGTTCGATAGTAGTCGTTTCCCGCGCCTCTAAAAAATTCGCCCGCTTCTTGATTGGCGAGGACTTGATTGTAGAGAAGCTTTTGTGGCATAATGCTATCGCCGCGCTCGTTGCGAATTTTCTCCAAAGAGTCGGGATAGATTTCGTATTTCCTCGCCATTAGCTCGGCGGTATAACCCGCGTTGTAGATGGCTTCCACTTGTCGGTATCCGCCGATTCGAATCATTTGAAGTTGATACTTGTTAAGATTTTCTTTGTAATCCAGCGCGGCTTTGTTGTCGTACTCAATGACGGCTTGCGATTTTTCCACGACGGGTTCGTCTTTCTTTTTCTTCGATGTTTTTTGGGTCGTCTTCTTTTTCGCGCTTTGCGCCGCGCTCGCCGTAAAGGCTTCGGGTTTTACTTTCAAATACACGGGCGTTTGCTTCAAGCCGCTGAGGAGGTCTTGACTCAATCGATACAAGCTTTCGCTCGCCCAGAACGGATTTTGCTTTCCTTCGGGCAAGGCGTTGTTTCGGGCGATGGCTTTTTCGAACTCGGCTTGCGCGCCTTTCATGTCGCCGCGCTTTTGGAGATATTCGCCTCTTTTGAAGTAGGCTAAAACGCTCTGCGGACTATTCGTGTAGTTATCGGCGTAAATTCCATATGCTTCGAAAATGCCTTGCTCTTCGCCTTTCTTCTTGAAGAGTTCTATTCGGTTCAGCGCCACTCTATCGGAACGATTTTGATATGGCGTTTCCGTTCCCGCTCGCGTAGCGATGAGATAATCGTTTTGGAATCGGTTGAGATATTTGTCCGTAACGCGAATCGCTTGATCGATGCTGTCGATGCTTTCATAGATGGCGATGGCGTTATACAAGTTTTCTTCCACGATGCCAATCGAATCCGAGAAGGTATCGGCGATTTTCTCGACGGCTTGGGCGAGAGCGGGTTTGTTTCCCGCTTTTTGGTAAGCATATGCGATGCCCTTATACGCCTTGATTTTGTAGACGGGGTCGTTGGTCGTGTTAAAAAGGTCGTTGTTGATTTTGACGGCGTCTTCGGTCATTCCCGCAAGCACGTAATTGTCGGCGGCGAGAACGGCGGCTTCGTCGGCTTTGCTCCATTTTCTCACTTCTCTGAACGCGCGTTCATATTCTCTGCCTGCGGCGGCGTAATTGCCTCTTTGATTGTAGTATTCGGCTCGTTTGCCAATCGAGTAGCCTATTTTTTCATAGGCGTCTCTTCGTTGCGCCTCCCAACGCGGGTCGCCCGTGTTCGGTCCGTAATAGACGGCTTTGGCAAGACGCTCGCTCAATCCATAGTCTTTCTCGTTCCAGAACGCATTTTCCATCAAGTTATAGACCGTTCCCGAATATATCGTCTGAATCGGATAGTATTGCACGAGACGCGCATTCGCCTCTCGATACTCTTTCAGCATTCCTTTGGCGATGTAGAAGTCGGAGATGACCTTGATGAGATTGACCGAGATGGAATCGTGCGGATAGAGGCGAATGTAGGTATCCGCGACTTCCAAGAATAATTTTTCGTCTTCGGTTAGGGAATCGGGCGCGCCTGAAAAACGCGCGAGCGTGTCCAGCCCAGGCGTATAAATCGCCACTTTCTTCAATTGACAGATGGAATCGGCGTATCCGAAGGCTTGTTTGAGCGATTCTCTTCTAAACGAGATGACGGGCGAAAATTCGTCCTCGATATCGACTCTCATGCTATCATATGCGAAATTTTTTGCGATATCGAGATAGGCGGGTATCGCGTCTCTCGTTCTGCCGAGCTTGTAATCTAAAATTTGCGCGCGTTGAAATTGCGCCCAAAAGGCTTTTTCGTCGTAGCGGGAGAAAAAGCTCGTGTAGTTCTCGACGTCTTTGACGACTTGCTCGTAGAACTCTCTGGCTTTTCTCTGACGGAACGCCATCGGATAGTCCAAGATATGTCGCTTGTTTTCGGGGGGTTGTTCCGTTCCCTCCAAAATCGCCGCTTGGTCAATGCCATAGCGAATGTTCTCAAAGAGGACTTTTCTCGAAATGCTATCGGCGAAGGCTAAAACGGTCGCATCGAAGCCCGACGTTCTGACGCTTTGTTCTTCGAAGGGCAGAACCTTGCCTGCGCTCACCGCGTCCATTCGGCGTTGAAGATCTTTGAACCATGCGCTATTTCTGCCGTAGCGGTAGAAAAGATTTTTTCTTTCCTCATACAAAAGCGTTTCCAATTCCTCGAGTTCTTTGCCGAGTTTTTCGCCGTTGCGCGCCAAGATGTCCAATTGACTAATGACCTTGTGAGCGACCAACGGAGCGCGCTCGTAGTTCGGGTAGCGTCGCAGAAGGGTCGTGTATACCTCGTTGATTTTTTCGGGCGGTTGGAGCGAGCGCTCATAACTTTCGCCCAACATTTCATAAATCAGGGGAGCGTATCTTTTCCTCGGAAGCGAGTTGAAATAATTGTCCAGAAGCGCGATGGCGGTTTTTTCTCTATCGATTTGGTCTTGAATTTTCACGAAGCATGCGACGATATACTCCATCGCCTCGTCTTTCATGTCGGTTCTAACATAGTCGGGCAACATTCCGCCTTCGAAAATCTCTTCGGCTTTTTCGATTTCATCGACCAATTGCGTGAAGTAGACGATGGCTTGCGGATATTCGGCGAGGCGATAATAAGACCAGCCCAACTTGTATAACGCTTGATTGAAATACTCTGAACGCTCGCCTTTTTTGACGATCAAATCTATCGCCTTTTGGTAGTATGGAATCGCGTCGCGGGTCGATTTGGGCTGGTTGCGTCGGGAGTTGAAATAGTATTCTGCCGTCAGCATATAAGCATCAACGACGTAACGGCTATCGGGGAATCGGCGAATGATTTGCCCCAACACCGCGATGGCTTCTCGTCTTTTGTCCTCTATTTCTTTGCGCTCCCATCGTTTCGCGTTGGGCATGTTTCTTTCGTATTGATAGGTGCGCAGAGGAGCATAGTCGCCGTATCGTTCGCCGAGAATGAAGGCTTTTCCGTATAGCGCGTCGGCGACGTATTGGCTTTGCGGCATGTCGTTGATGATGCGGTCGTAGAGCGCGATGACTTCGTCCAATTTCGGGTCAGGCGGAACGGGCGCGCTATCGGGAAGTTTTGGTTTGGAACTCTCCTCCATTCCTCCCGCAATCCATGCATCGACTTGTTTTAAGTAATTCTTATACTCCTCCGAATTTTGAAACGCCGCAAGCGCGCTGTCATATGGAGCGCGTTTGGCGTAATACTCTTCCGTTACTTTTTCATAGTAGAGATCGGCGTAGCGAATGGCGATTTCGTCCGCGACTTTGCTATCGGGAAAAACCTTCAAAAATTGTTCGGCGACGTTGAGGCTGGTTTGAGCGATTTTTTGCTTGCGCTCCCGGGTCTTCTCCAATTTCTTTTCATATTCGCGCAAAATGAGTTGGATTTGGCGCATTGAAAAGCCAGAGAAGATGTTGTCGGTTTCGCGGTTTCCCGTTTTGGCGCGCATCACGTCTCTCGGAACGAGGCGGGCGGTTGAAAGCGCGCTTTGTTGGCTTTTCATAACCGATGCCGTATCTATCGGAGATTCTTTTGCGAAGTGCGCGTTGGGCAACAGCGCAAAGAACGGCAGCAGCAGAAGAACCCTATCCCAAGCCAAACGATTGCGACGACCGATAAGGCGATGAAGCGTCTTTTTCGACATGCGCGTTTCTTTTAACTTCTTCTCTGCGTTTGAGTCAAACCCATCTTTTAGGGCTTTTCAAAGCTTATCTGGGGCTTTTATAGAGGCTTGATTTTGAACGTGCAAAAAGGGAAGGCGTTTCTTTCGCCCTCCCTTTTGAGTTTTTCCAACCTGCTACTCTGCCTCTCTGAAATCATATGGGATATCGACGCTTTGATTGACTTTTTGAGGGATTGCCGAGAATTTCATCCGCTTCATTTTTGAGAGCACGCATCGGTTAAGGCTCTCGTTTTTGATGGTGGAGCTGGCGACTTGCGCGTTTGTGACGGCTCCGTCGGGCGCGATGATGATTCTCACGAGCATTTTGCCCTTCGCGTCGATGCTGCTGCGAGCGGCGGCGTAGCACTCTTCTATCGCTCCTTGATTTTTGTCGACGACCTTTTGGATTTCAGCTGCGGGGCGCAATCCCGTCTGCGTTTTCAGATTTTGAGCGCGCACGGCAAGGCGCAAGCCTCGTCCGCCCATTCCCGTGCCGCGCCCTGCGCCGCCGCCAAGCCCAGTTCCTCTCGTTCCCGTTCCAAGTCCGCCCGATCCTCCCGCGCCAAACCCAACTTCACCCGTTCCAAGTCCTGCGCCGCCGCCAAACGACGTTCCGCCAAGTCCCGTAAGTCCTCCCGCTGCGACGCTTCCGAGCACGCCTTCTCCCGTTCCCGTCGCGCCTGCCGTTGGCGTTGGCAATCCCGATACGTCGCTGAACAATCCTTCCAATGCGGCTGATAATCCTGCCTCGACCGCTGCGGCAACTTCGCTTGCCGCCTCGGCTCGCGCTTCAGCATTGGCAGCCAAAGCCGCCTCCGAGCCAGAGGCTTCGTCGGTCACAACCTCTTGCTGTCTTACATCGGGTGGTTGTGGTGGCTCCAAGTTTTGAACTTCCAGCGCCACAAGCTTCTTGGGCTTCACCTCGACATACTCCGTTCCCTCGATAGCCTCCTTGATGAAATAGATGAGAAGCAGAACGACAAAGAACGAAACGGCAAGCGTCTGTCCGACGATGAGACGTTTTAACATTTCTTCGCGGATTTTGTATGCGAAGGGTTCTTTCGCATACCACCGCATTTCAATCTGGGAACCAAACTCTCTCGAGCGTGCCTTCATTGTTGTTTTCCTCCGATTTTACTTGGATTGCGCGCCACCAGCGCTTCTATCCAGCTCATCGATCTTCGCCATTTCTTCGGGCTTCATTTCCGTCGTCGCCCATTTTTGAACGCCGCCTCTGAACACTTCGTCAAGCGCGTTAATCATCGAGTCGTAAAGGCTTTCTTTGTGAATTTTCACGACCGTAACCACTTCCGATCTTTTCGTGTTTTTTGGATCGTTCAGGACTTGTTCTCTAATCGCTTGAACTTGCTTTTCAATCTGTTCGAACGGGACGCGTTTTGGCACGTTGCTGGGACCTTCCAACCCTCTGTGAATGTAAACATTCCCGCTCTTTGCGATTTGAATCGTCATCACGAAGTCTGGATCGACGGGCACGGGCTTGCTCGCCGCGCTTTCTTTTGGAAGTCCCATCAAGAAAACGTTGGGCTTGTTGAACGACGTCGTCACCATAAAGAACATCAAGAGAAGAAGCGCGATATCGACCATCGGCGCGAGGTCGACATGGGAGCTTTCGTCGCTTTTTTCGTTGTATTTTTTGATTTTGCGAGCTTGGGCGTTCGTTTTGCCTTCTCGCATTTCTTTTTTGATGCGGCGGCTTCTGTTTTCTGACGTTTTCATTGCTCTTTTGCAGTTTGACGATTCTGCGAAATTGCGGTTATCTTTCCATCGTGGTTACCATTTGGACTTGCTCGAAGTTGACGCTCTTCATCGTCGTCATGATTTTGTAGATGATGCTAAACTTGACTTGCTTGTCGGCTTTGAGCACGACGGTTTGCTTGGCATCGGCAAGTCGGGCGCGCATCAGCACGTCTCTCAGCTCGGCGATGGCTTTGTTGACCTCGATGCTATCGTTTGGGTTCGGTATGCGCGCCACTTCTATGCCTTCGGTGCTGCGCGCTTTGGCTTCTCCGTATTTTTCGGAGAGCGCCGCTATTCGCGTATTGACCTCGTCCATATAGACGCGAATCTGACCTTCTTTCGTGCTATCTCCGACCGTCACGGTAATGTATTGCTTGACGGGTTCGAGCAGCGAGGAAGACGATTTTGGCGTTTCAACTTTCAAGACTTCTTGCGGCGCGAACGTCGTGGTCATCATAAAAAACGTGAGCAACAAGAAAGCGATGTCGACCAGAGGCGCAAGGTCAATGACATCGTCGCCGCCGCCGTGCATAAAGAATCCGAAAAAGTTCATACCCTTCCGCGATGTTTGATGGTTGGCTGAAAAGGAACGACAAACGAAATTGCCGTTCCTTCATTTGTCGTTACTGAGCGCGCTCGCGTTCCGAAATGAGATTTCTGCGCGAAATCGTAAGCGTTTGAATCACTTCGAAAGCCGCTTCGTCAATGAAATAGGTGAAGTTGTCGATTTCGGCTTTGAAGTAGTTGTACATCGTCGTTCCCACGATAGCCGCGAAGAGACCGCCCGCCGTGTTGTAAAGCGCTTCCGAGATCGCGCCCGACAGCGATGTCGGATCTGGCGTGCCGCCCGCTTGGGAAATGGCGGCGAAGGCTCTAATCATTCCGATGGTCGTTCCCAAAAGACCGATGAGGGTCGCAATGGTCGCGATCGTTTTGATGGGCGTGAGGTTCGTTTCGAATTGCGCGGATTCGAAATTCGCCGCTTCGTCAATGGCTTTTTGGACTTCTTGAATTTTCGCGTTGAAGCGCGGCTCGACTTCATCGAGCGAGCGATAGCGCTCCAAGCCGCTGGCGATGGACGAGGCAATCGCGCTGCCGTGCTTTTCGCATTCTTGCAAAGCTTCGTTGATTTGACCGTTTTCCAAAGCCTTCTTGACTCTTGCCATCAAGCCTTGAAAATCCCCTTTTCCGCGCGCCTTTTGATACGACCACACGCGCTCGGAGACCACGACGATGAGCACCATAATCGCCGTCATCAGCGTGCCGATGATTGGACCGCCTTCGTAAAAATAGTGCAGCAGAGAGCCTTTTGGCGCGGTTCCGAAGACGAAAAAGTAAATCACATACGAGAGAATGAACGAGGTGATGATCACCGCCCACAGAAACAGCTTGTTGTTGTTTTTCATTGTGATGACCTCCGATTGAGTTGGTTGATTAAACGCGAGTTAAGCTTTGAACTGAAACGAGCGACGCGAATATACGCTTTTTTATGGGACTTGCACGTTTTTCTGCTCCATTGAAAATTTCAGATAATCCGTTCCGATAAAGAAGGCTTTTCTGAAATCGCGGAAGTTCTCGTCGAACTCTTTTTGTAGCATGTCGGCGCGGGTGATGGGCGCGACTTTCTCGCCCGTCGCCTCCAAGTCGAGTTGGCTTAGATAGAACTCGAGCTGACCGATTTTTCTCTTGATGGCGTTTCGGAACGTGCCAACGACGCGCTCGTAGTTGGCGATTTGCGCTCTGCTCTTCTGTATTTCGTTATACATCAAGCTCGTAAGGGCGTATTGCGCCGACGTGCCCGCCCGCTCAATGACGCGCGTTCCGAAGAATTCGCGCTGAGCGAGAATCGTCTCGACGGCGTTGCTTTGGTTCTTTTGAAGGTTGGCATTGTCGGCGTAGTAGGCGTTCAGCAGTTTCTTGCGCGGATCGTTTTCCGCAACGCCCGTTTGCATCGCGTTTGCCAACCGCTCGGAACGGACGAATTCCTCTCGCGCGACCTTTTTGTAGAAATCAATATCGCGTTGATAGTCGGCTTTTTCTCCCGCGACGAGAATGGGCGCATGCTTTGCGAAGAGATGTTGCTCGTCGGAGAGAGTTTGAACGCTCATTTTGAGCAATTTCTCGACCGAGGCTTGCGTTTTTTCGGCGGCGGAGGCAAGGTTTTTGAATGTCGCGGGAATGGCGGCTCTGATAGCCTTGATTTCTTCGAGACGATTTTTCATCAACGCTTTTCGCTCTTCGGGAAGGAGCGATTTTTGCGCTTTGGCGATGACGGCTCGGTCTAACTTCAAGAGGTTCAGAACGCTTTCCTGCGCGACGCTCAATTTGGCTCCGAGTTGGACTTCGACGGGGTTGTTCGATGTGGAGACCACCGCGTCCGTCAACGTTTTTTGCTGTCTCAACACGCTTCTTTGCTCCAAGAACTTGTCCGCGAAGTCAAACGCCATCATTCCGTTGTAGACGAAGTCGTATTCCTTCATAATCATATCCGCGTCGGTCGGGTCTTTGATGTGCTTCATATAGCCAGAAAGGAACATCGCTTCGTAGAGGTTGTCGGAGAGTCGGAAGTTGCGGGCATACCGCTCGATGTCCGCTTCCGTTTCCTTCTGGCGATTTTGCCTGAACTTTGCCCAAAGCGCGCCGACGCTTGCGATGTCTTTGCCCACGTAACCGCGGTCGACTTTTTCGAACATCTCTTCCGCCTTCGCGTATTCGAGCATTGCGAACTTTTTGTAGAGGTCGAATCGCGCTTGGTTGGCTTGGTTTTGCAGGCGCGCCAGCGACTCTCTCATTCGTTGCAAGCGTTCAGAGGCGACGCGACCTTCTTTTTGAATGAGGTCGATTTCGCTTTGGATTCTGCGCAACTCCTTTTCGGCTTTGTCCATTTCCGCGCCTCTGTTTTGCAGTTCATATGCGAGGCGTTGGAAATCGCGCTCGGAAATGGCAAGATCCAAAAGCTCGGAGCCGAGTTGGTTCGAGATTCTCTCGATGACCGTGTCTTGCGCGACGATCCGTTCCAAAATTTTCGCCAATTGCCTGTCGTAGATGTTGGCTTGCTTGGAACGGACGTAACGATTGAACTGGGCTTGCAAGGTGGAATCGGCGATTTTTCTCGCCTCTCCCTCGCTGTTAAGGATCTTCCTTGCCTCCCGCATGATGCGATTGGCTTTCGTATAGGCGATGTTTCCAAGTTGGAGATAGGCGGCGTTCTGAATGTAGCTCTGTCCCTCAAAAAGTCCCCTTCCGCGAGAGACGATTCTTCCGAGAGCGTCGGCGGCTTGGTCAAAGTTTTGCATCTCGATGTGCGCCATCGCTCTGACGTAGTCGGCTTCGTTGCGCATCGGCGAATCGTCCGAGACTTGCCTTGCCCACTCGATAGCCGCTTCGTATTGCTTGTTGCGATATTCCACCGTCGCCGCCAGAACGCGAATTTTGTCGGAATAGAGGTTGTCCTTTTTGAGATGCGGCTTAAAGCGCTCCAAATCGGCTTGAAACTGCTTGGCGTCGTTGTAGGCGTAGCTCATAAAGAGAATCCGATGCATCGCTCGAAGCCTGTATGGCGCGACCTTTGCGACCTTGAGTTCCGCAGCCTTCGGATTCTTCGCTTTGTCGGCGACCACGTCGGCGTATTTGCGACGGATTCTCGATAGGCTTTTGTCGATTTCGGCGATTTCCTCGTCGATGATTTGCGTCTGACGGTCAATGAGGCGCGCGATGTATCCCGCTTGCTCGGCGTTTTCTTTGGCTTTCGCGGCGGCAAGCAACGCTTGATATTGGCGCTTGACGACAAGCATCGAATCCTTCTGAGCGTTCAGGTCGGATTCAAGTTTCTTGATTTCGCTTTCCGTTCTCTCAAAGGCGTTCATTTCGGCGTATTCGGGGGCGGCATACTTTGCGACGAGTTGTTCATACAGTTTTCTCGCTTCGGCGTAGTAGCCCAGTCCGAAATTGGCTTCGGCTCGGTAGTAGATGAGGTCTTCGACTTCGCCATATTCGTTCTTGTAGGCTTCTTGCAGATCGTCGAAGTAGAGCAGCGCCGTTCCATAGTCGCCACGGTTGTAGATGTTGACCGCCGACGCGAGTTCTATGCGGTAAAGCCGCAGTTTGAATTCGTCGTCGAAAATGTTCAACATCGCCTTGCGCATTTCTCGGTATTCGTTGCGAATCGCGTAGAAGCGAGCGTATTGGACGAAGCGTTCGTATTCGTATTTGTCGGCGAAGTTGTAGAAGGACTTGGCGTTGCCTTGATAGCCAAAGTCTTGAATGTTCAAGCGAGCGTAATCGCGCAGGAGCAAAACGAGTCGTTTTTTGCCCTCCAGCGCGAAGCGTTCCATCGCTTCGCGCGTCCGTTCAGATTTCGCTCGCAGTTTTTCGAGCCTCTTTTTCGTTTCGGCGGCGAGTTCTTCGGCGGTTTCGACTTCCTCTTTGGCAAGCCTGATGCGTTCTTCATTTGCTCTCGCAACGGGGTCACGGTCGAGCTCTTCCTTGCTTTTTCTTGGCGCGGACTGAACGAGCTGGTCGTAGGCTTTCCGACTTGAGTCAAGGCGAGAGATTTGTTTGGCGTAGGCTTTTTCGAGGCTGTCGATGTTGGCGGTTTGTTTGAGTTTCTTGTCAATGGCGGCGAGGATGTCGCGCTCCTCTTGCGGCGTGAACTTGTATTGGAATGGAAATCGCTTCGCTTCGTTGACCATCAACTCTATGTTGGTCGCAAGCGCGTGGAGATAGCGTTCTTTGCGCAACAGGTCGGTGATATACTGCCTATCCGACAGGAAAATGCTGTCGGTCGGCAGGTTTAGGTTCGAGTAAATGTCCTGCGCCTGCGCGAGAGAGGGCGCAGCGAGAAGCAGGAGCAGAACGATTTTGTAACAACGGTTTTTCAAGCGATGCGAGACGTTTTAGAACTTGCAAGATGCGACGATGCCAAACGCCGCTTCTGAACGAGATTATGGGTTATTTCAAAAAGCGCGTTTGACGGAAAAACTTTCGTCTTTGAACCGTTTGGAATTTTGAGAGCGAACTTGCGCGCAATATACGGGATTGACGGCGAAAAAAGCAAAGGTCGAGCGAAATCTCACGTTGCGACTTGCGCTTCGGCTTTCGCCAAGGCTTTTTGACGCTCCAAGAAACGTTCCGCGTCGATAGCCGCCATGCAGCCCGTTCCCGCCGCCGTTACGGCTTGCCGATAAACGCTATCCTGAATGTCGCCGCACGCAAAAACGCCGGGCACGCTTGTTTCCGTCGTGCCTTTCTTGGTAACGACGTAGCCTTTTTCATCGAGCTCCAATTGTCCTTCGAACAAGGCGGAGTTTGGGCTATGCCCAATCGCAATGAACACGCCATCGCAGGCGATCTCGGAAATTTCGCCCGTTTTGACGTTCCTGATGCGCGCGCCCGTTACGACTTTGCCGTCGCCCAAAATCTCCTCCACGACGACGTTTGTCATGAATCTGATTTTCGGATTCGCTTTGGCGCGCTCGAGCATAATCTTCGAGGCTCGGAACTCCTCTCGTCGGTGCAGAATCGTAACGCGCGTCGCGTATTTGGTCAAGAAGTTGGCTTCTTCCATCGCGCTGTCGCCGCCGCCGACCACGACGACCTCTCTGCCTTTGTAGAAAAATCCGTCGCACGTCGCGCATGCCGACACGCCGTAGCCCATATACTTCCTTTCCGACTCCAACCCCAAGAGTTTCGCCGACGCGCCCGTTGCGATGATGAGCGTTTCCGCCATCACGAGTTCTTTTTGGTCGATCGCTACCTTGAACGGTCGTTGCGACAAATCCACCGACGTAACCGCGCCGAAGCGGCACTCCGCGCCGAAACGCTTGGCTTGTTCGCGCATATCCTCCATCAACTTCGGTCCTAAAATTCCTTGCGGGAATCCAGGGAAGTTCTCGACTTCGGTGGTGATGGTCAGTTGACCGCCCGGCTGTTTTCCTTCCACGACAAGCGGTTTGAGATTGGCGCGCGCGGCGTAAATCGCCGCCGTCAGTCCCGCTGGTCCCGAACCGATGATGACCACCTCGTAACGCTTCGCTTCCGACATCTGAATTTCCTATTGGAGATTTTGGCGACGTGGCGTTTGAAGTTACGAAACGCTCCGATTTTTTGAGCGTTCTCGCGCCCAAGCGTTTAGATGTTTATCGCCCAAATGAAGTTCAAAAGCAACGTGTGCTCGATTCGGTCGGGCAATCTGGCGACGCGATTGATGAAGCGGTGTTGGTAAAGCGCGTCGATCGTGAAGGTCGACTCTCGGCGTCGGATTCCGATTTGCGCTCGGTTTTGATTGAGAATCGGCGCTTTGGCGTTCCAAAAAATTTCGTCGTTTAGGAGCAGAAAGTAGTTTTCCCAAATCGGAACGGCGATTTCGGGGCGAAGCCGGAAGCGCGGGGCGGAAATGATTTCGACGAAGAAATCTTCCTTCGATCGCCACGTGAGTTTTTCGGCTCGAAATCGGACGCTGAACGGCGCGCTTTTGATTTTGCCTTCGACCGCGAGTTGAAGCGCGACGATGTCCAAGATGCGATCGTTGATTGGCGTTTGAATCGTGTAGCCCAAGCCCGCCGAGACGGGCTGCGCGACGCGATAGAAGCCGAACACGTTGAACACGGCGGCTTGGAAGCGCGAAGCGTTCTGCGTCAGACGCGCCTGCGCAAAGGCTTGAAACGAATACGGCGCGTCATCGAGCCGAATCGTTACGATCGCCGTCGTCCAACTCACGAAGTCGCGCTCATCGACGGTTTGGGCTTGCGTTTGCGTCGCCAAACATGCAAGCCACAGGCGCAAAAGTCGCTTGAACACGTCGTTGAAAGTTCGTTTGATGCGGCGCGCGAAGTTACGACTTTCGCTTCGCGGATGTTCCGATTTTTCCAAAAACGCGAAGGGCAGGTTTTGAGCCTGCCCCTCGCCAAGCGGTCGTCGCTTTTCGCCGCGTCGGCTCATGCGGAACGCTCGGCTTCCTTCTTGAAGTATTTGTTGTAAATGTTCTTCAAGTCGTTGGCGATCATTTCGGCGGAACGCGCCTCGATTTGATGACGGTGCATAATGCCCAAGAACTTGCCATCTTTGAAGAAGGCGATGGAGGGCGACGATGGCGGCGCGTCGCCGAAGTAGGTTCGGGCGCGAGCCGTCGCTTCCTTGTCTTGTCCCGCGAAAACCGTGAAGAGATTGTCGGGCACGACCTCGTTTTGAAGCGACATCACGAAGCCCGGACGCGCCTTGCCCGCCGCGCAACCGCAGACGGAATTGACGAAGACGACCGTCGAGCCTTTGGCGTTTGGCAAATGCGCATCGACTTCTTCGGGCGTGCGCAGTTCTTTTACGCCCGCGCGAGTCAATTCGTCGCGCATTTGTTGAATCATCGCTTCGCGTTGAATGATGTCGAACATAATGGTTGTCGGTTTAAGGTTCGAGATGTTTTTTGGCAAAACGCGCCTTGCCTTCGCTTCGTTTTCCGACGCTCACGGCAGTTGTCCAAATGGAACGGGCGTGAAGCACAAGACGAACACCGCGATGCTTATCCAGCCGAGCGTCATTCGCGTCGGGTCGAGCGGGCGCTCCAACAGCACGGGCGGATGATCCAATCGGACGAATCGCCACAGCAACAACGCCCACACGATCCAACTCGCCCACGACACGTCGCGCACCCACGCGGGATAAGGGAAGCCCGAAAACGGTTGATTGGCAAACGTCGCCAAGATGAACGCAATCCACTCCGCAAACGTCGGCAAGCCCAAGACGACGATGAACGCCAAGAAAATCCGCGCCACGCGCGCTTGAACCTTCCGCCCGAACATCGCATAAACGATGTGCCCTCCGTCCAACTGCCCAACGGGCAACAAATTGAGCGCGGTTACGAAACAGCCCAACCACCCCGCGAAGAGATACGGATAATGATACATCTCCGTCATCGGCGGAAGGTTCGGTCCGTCAAAGATTTTTTCCAAAATCCAATACAGCAGATTCTTTCCCGCAAAGAGCGCGCCCGACTGAACGGGAATTTTGCCGTGCAATTGGTAGTAGAGTTCGTATTCGGGGTGAATCTGAACGACATACTCGATGGGCGGCAGCGTGGCAAAGCCGTAAATCAAAATGCCGAGCGCGACCACGAACCCCGCCAGCGGTCCGCTCGCGCCGATGTCGAAGAGGCTCTGCGATGTCGGGATTCGTTCCTTCATTCGAATCATCGCGCCGAACGTGCCAATCGGAAAAATGAAGGGAATCGGCGGCATCGGAATGTAGTAAGGCAACGTGGCGCGAACTCGGTGCGCCATCGTCGCAAAAAAGTGCCCGAACTCGTGGCTCGTCAGAAAAAACAGAAGCGAGATGGAGTATGGCAAGCCGCTCTCGAGTCGAGAGGCGACGTTGGAGAGATCGTCGAGCGAAATTTCCTTGCCGACCCAGTATGCGCCTGCGACGCAAGTGGTCAGAAACGTGGCAAGAAACAGAGCGATGTGCAGGGGATAATTTTGTTCGCCGACGCGATTCCAAAACGGCTCGTCGGCGCTTGGCTCGGCGGCGAGCGTTTCCGCAGGCGCGAAGCGCTCGTCGCCGTTTCGCAATTCGTCGCGCATGAGTTCGATGTTTTGCCTTTGGAAAAAAGAAAATCGTCAAGGCGAAACATAACGCGAATTCCGAAAAGTTCTAATAGTTGCCGACAAAAACTTATCTTTCAGCCAAAGCTCAAACGATGAAGCGATGCAAAAACGCACCATTCTCATCATTGACGACGAGGTCGACTCTCTCACGTTGCTCACGAAAGCCATCGGCGCGACCTTCGACATCATCACCAAGCAAGACGGTTCGGAGGCAATCAAATGGCTTCAAGCGGGAAACGTGCCCGATTTAATCATCACCGATTTGATGATGCCGAACATGGACGGCGCGGAGTTCGTGAAAATTTTGCGCTCCAGCAAGTCGCATCGCCACACGCCCATCATCGTCGTTTCTGCCAACAACGACGTGCGCTCGCGCATCAAGTTTCTGCAACTTGGCGTGAATGACTACATCGGCAAGCCCGTTCACCCCGAAGAACTCGTGCTTAGAATCAACAACATTTTCAAACTGCTTTCGCGCGCCGAAGAACGCAACTGATGCTCGTTTGTTTGTTCGTTCTCTGCACGATTTTCGTTTGCCTGAACGTCATCGCTTACATTGGCTTGGCGAAGGTCGAGTATGAATCCAAAACGGCGATGATTTTCCCCAATCCCGACGTTCAGAGCGTTTTCGTTTCCGTCGTCGTCGCCGCTCGCAACGAGGCGATGAACTTGCCCGCCTTGCTCAACGCGCTTCTTTCGCAAACGCATCGTCAGTTGGAAATCATCATCGTCTCCGACCGATCGACCGACGACACGCCAACGGTGATGAGTTTTTTCCGCGATCCGCGCATTCGTTTCGTGGAAATCAAGGAAGTTCCGCAAGGCGTTTCGCCCAAAAAGCATGCGCTTGCGACGGGCATTCGCATCGCGCGCGGCGACATCTTGTTTCTGACCGACGCGGATTGCCGTCCCTCGCCCGCTTGGATTGCCGACACGCTCAAATGCTTTGACCGTCGCACCGCCGTCGTCATTGGCTATTCGCCCTTTCGCAGAAAGCCCAACGAAACGTTCATTGAGCTTTTTCAGCGATACGAATGTTTCCGAACCGCGATGCTCTCGGCGGGCGCGGTCGGACGCAACGCGCCTTACATGGCGACGGGCAGAAATCTCGCTTATCGCAAAGAAGTCTTCGAGACCATTGGCGGTTTCGACGCCATCAAACACATTTTGAGCGGCGACGACGATTTGCTCCTGCAACGCATCGCGCGCAGAACGCGAATGAAAATCAAGTATTTCGTTTCTCCAACCGCCAAAGTCGAAACCGACGCGCAACCTTCGCTCGCCAAATTCCTCAACCAAAAAGCTCGACACTACTCCGCCGCGTTTCACTACCCGCCCGCGTCGCTTTTTTTCTTGATGACCTATCACGCCGTCAATTTTGCGATGCTTTGCGTTCTGCCGCTTCAACTTTTCATCGGCGGGCTTTCGCTCGCGCAAGCGATGAAACTCTTTGGCGAAGAAGAGTTCCGCTGGAAAGCTCTGTGCTTGGAGCCGATTTACGCCGTCTACGCCTTCTTTTCTCCCCTCCTCGCCTTCCGAAAATTCGAGTGGAAAGTCTGACTCGCGTTCGGAACGCTCGACGCGAATGGCGCAAAATCCGCTTCTCTGCAAGCGTCGCAAAAAAGCGACGCTTTTCTCTTTCAATCGTCGCCCAAAAGCGACGCCTCGCGTTCTTGCTCGCGTCGTTTCGCTCAAATTTCGCGGAAATCCGTTTGGCACGTTTTTAGACCCTCCTTTTCGTGAGTTCCTCTCCAACGAGGTCTCGCAATCAATCTCTTTCAACCAAACTTTTGGACGACAATGACGAAACTCTCTCTTTTTCTCGGACTGCTGATGCTTTCGGCGAGCCTCGTCGTGACGGGGTGCAAGAAAGACGAGAATCCCGCGAGCGGCGGCACGGGTGGCGGTGGCAATCAAACGCCGACGGGCGCGGGCACGCTCAGCGCCAAAATCGATGGTCAAAACTGGTCAGCGACGCAGATAAGCCCCATTCTGCCCGCGGCGATCGCCTCGTATCAAAACAACACGTTGCTCGTCAATGGAACGCGAGTCGATGGCGCGACGACATCCGCTCTCGGCTTCACGATTACGGGCGTAACGGGCACGGGCACGTTTCGCTTGGGCGTCTCGCCAGGCACGGGCGGCGCGCAAGGCACGGCTCAATACGTGGTAACGACGGCAGGACAAGGACAAACGTGGGCAACGCTGAGCCAAACGGGAAATTCAGGCACGATTACCATCACGACATTCGATAGGCAGAATCGAATCGCCGCAGGCACGTTTAGTTTCACGCTGGAACGCGAAAGCCCAGCGCCTACGAGACGAGAAGTTACCGAAGGTCGCTTCGATGTGCGTTGGAACCAATGACGAAACTTGCGGGAAGAATCTCTATCCGAGATTTCTTCCCGCTCTCGCTAATGCCAACCGAGAGCGTCAATGACAAAGCGCATGCCTCTGTTATCGTTGGCGACGTTGGTCGCTATGACCCTGCAAGCTCAACCGTCGGATTTCGGATACAGTTATTGGAGCGGCGGCTTGACGCTGGCAAACCAAACGCAACCCTACGCGCGTGGCAACTACGCTTCGCAATCGGGCGCGTTCTACGGCGCGACGCTCGACGCAGGTTACCTTTTCGATATGAAAGACGTGGGCGTGAATCTTGGCGACAAACGCTCGCTCGGCGTGGCGTATAGCGGCAGTTTGCGCTTCGGCTGGGGCGGCGCGGAAAAAACGGAGAAAGACGCGGACATTCATCTCTCCAATGCGTTGGGTGTTGGCTTCCTGACGGCAACCCCGTTTCGCAACGTCGTCTTCGGCTTGAAAGCCCTCGTGCCGCTGGAACTCGACGCGCGCTTGCCCGCGTCGGGGCTTTTCATCAAACCCACTTTGGAGGTTGGCGATTACTACTTTGAGTTTGGTTACTTGATGCCTTTCGTCTCCAATCCCCATTCGCCGCAATACGGCGTGTCCGTCGCCGAAGCGACCGCCATCAAAAAGTTCGATGATTACTTCGGCGTTGGGCTTCGCTGCGAAGTGCGAAAAGCCGCGCAATCCGAGCAAGCCATGCGCCTTAGCCTCGTGGCGATGTTTTGAGCAAGAACGGCGCAGTGGTCGCCTCAAGAGAACGGTTCCTCATTCGCAACGATCGTTTCGGATTCCTCGCTGGCTCTCGGAATGTCGATGCGCCGCTTCGCTCTCACGGTTCGAGAGCAAATTCTCGCCTTGTTAAATTGCGTCAGCCGAAAAGGCGTTTTCTGCAATCTCTAACAAACAAAGGGAGGAAACTATGCGCAACCTTCGCTTCATTCAAAAAACGCTCGCGCTGCTGCTCCTCATCGTCGGCGTTTCGTTCTTTGCGTGCCAGGAAGACGAGAGTCCTTTGGGCAACGACGCTCCGAACCGCGACATTCCCGCCGATCCCGGCGGAAGCGCACCCGCCACGACCATCAACAACGTGCGTCCTGCGGCAACCTTCGCCAAAACGCAAGGCAACGAAAATCGCATTCGCGTCTCGCTCTTGGGCATCATTGACCCGACGACGGGACAACCCATCGCCTTTTCGGGCAACCAAAACCTCTTCGTAACCGAAGACAACGCGCTCAAAGGCGTCAAACTGACGCGCGTGAGTTCAAGCGCGTCGCTCGCCGCCGACATCGTTTTCGTCGTCGACAATTCAGGCTCAATGTTCGAAGAGGCGGACTCCATTGCGGCGAAAATCATCGCCTTTGCCAACGCCTTGGGAGCGTCGGGGCTGAACGCTCGCTTCGGTTGCGTCGGCTACGATGGACCCGTAACGGGCGCGTTGGATTTGACCGTCGCGGAAAGCCTGCGAACCTACTTGAATCGCCCTGGCTTCGCGGGCACGAGCCGCACGCGAGGCTTTGGCGGACCTAACGCCCAAGCCCTGCAACAAGCGGCGCAAAATCAAAACCTTGGCATCTTTGGCGAAAACGGCATCGTCGGCATTCGATTCGCCGATTCGCTCTTCGCATGGCGGCAAGGCGCGATGCGCGTCTATGTCAATTTCACCGACGAACCCACGCAACCGAGCAACCGACCTTGGCATTCGACCGACGGCTTCCTTGCCAGTTGGAGCAATCTGCGCGGCACGATTCACACCGTTTGGAGCGGCGGCGACACGACTTGGACCGAAACCCCGCTCTTCAGCGAAAAGCCGTGGCGACTCTCCATCGGCACGGGCGGCACGATCAGAGTCATTCGCAGCGACGCTCGCGATCTTGACCTAACCACGTTGCCCGTTACCGTCGCGCTTCAAAACAGTTGGCTTGTCGAGTTCCGCACCTCCAATTCCAACGCGCCGCACACGGTTCGCATCACCGTCAAAACCAGCGGCGCCGACGGCGAGACGCGCTACGAAAACATCAGGTATTGAACTACTCTCATCGGCTTTCAAAAAAGGGCGACTCTCGCGGTCGCCCTTCCGTTTCGTATATTCGCGCTCAATTTTTTCTTCTCGCAACTTCTAAACGCAGCGACAACATGTTCGACACGGAACGCGAAAAACTCTCCGCCCTCTTCGAAAGACTGGAACGCTTGCGGAGGTTTCTTTGACATCGAGAAAAAACTCCAAACCCTCTCGACGCTCGAAGCCAAAACGACCGCCAACGACTTTTGGAACGACAACGTCGCCGCGCAGAAAGTCCTCAAAGACATCGCCGAACTGAAATCTTGGACCGAAGCCTATCGCTCTCTCGAAGCCAAATTGAAGGACGAGAAAGAATCGCTCGACATCGCCGAAGAATTGGGCGAGGAAACCTATCAAGCCGACGCGCAACGACGCTTGGGGCAAATCGAGAAAGAGATCGCCTCGCTTGAATTTCGCAATATGCTGTCGGGCGAAGACGACAAGCGCAACGCCATTCTCACCATTCACGCGGGCGCGGGCGGCACCGAAGCGCAAGACTGGGCGGAAATGCTCTACCGAATGTATATGCGCTGGGCGGAACGCAAAGGCTTCAAGGTCTACACCGACGATTATCAAGAAGGCGAAGGCGCGGGCATCAAAACCGCCACGCTCGAAATTCAGGGCGATTACGCCTACGGCTACCTCAAAGCCGAAAACGGCGTGCATCGCTTGGTGCGCGTCTCGCCCTTCGACGCAAATGCGCGCCGACACACGTCGTTCGCCAGCGTCTTCGCCTATCCCGAAGCGCCCGAAGACGCGCCCATCGAAATTCGACGCGAAGATCTCCAAATCGACACCTTCCGCAGCGGCGGCAAAGGCGGACAAAACGTCAACAAGGTTGAAACCGCCGTCCGCATTACGCACATTCCGACGGGCATCGTCGTCGCTTGCCAACAAGAACGCTCGCAATTGCAAAACCGCGAGCGCGCCCTGAAAATGCTCAAATCGCGCCTCTACCAGCTCAAACGCGAAGAAGAAGAAGCCAAACGGCGCGAACTTGAAGGCAAGAAAAAGAAAATCGAATGGGGGTCGCAAATTCGCAGTTACGTCTTCGATGACCGTCGCGTCAAAGACCATCGCACCAACTACGAGCGCTTCGACGTGGAAAACGTGATGGATGGCGACATCGACGATTTCATCGAGCGTTATCTGATGGAGTTCGGCGATTGAATCCCGTTTTGCCCTCGTCTTTTCGGAAAGCCCGCGACTTCGGGCTTTGTTTTCAAGGCGAAATGGCTTAAATCGAAGCCCAATTCACATCTCGTTTTTCGGCGATGCGATTCATCTTCTCGTTTTCCATTTGTTTGTCGCTCGTTCAAGCGGCGACGGGGCAGACCGTCATCGGCAAATACGCGGGCGAATTTCTCGCGCTGGGCGTGGGCGGTCGTCAGCTTGGAATGGGCGGCGCGGCGGTCGCGCTCGCCAGCGACGTAACATCGGGCTACTGGAATCCTGCGGGACTTGCCGCCATCAATTATCCTCAATTCGCGTTTATGCATGCGGAAAATTTCGGCGGCATCGTCAGTTACGACTACGCGGCGGCGGCGATTCCCTTTCAAACCAACAAATCCTTCGGCGTTTCGATCATCCGCTTGGGCGTTGCCGACATTCCCGACACGCGCGGCGTTTGGGACGCAAGTCGCCGAGATTTCACCGACGACGCCAAGCGCATTGGCGTCGATGCCCTCATCACGCGCTTCAACGCCGCCGATTACGCCGCCATCTTTTCATATTCCGCTCGCTCCGACGATCGCCTCTCCTACGGAATCAACGCGAAGGTGATTTATCGCAACATCGGCTCGTTTGCGTCCGCGAAGGGACTTGGCTTTGACATCGGAGCGATTTATCGAACTCCGCAAGGCGTTCTGCTCGGCGCATCGATTCAGGACGTCACCACGACGCTCGTGTCGTGGTCGACGGGACGCAACGAACTCATCGCGCCAACCGCCAAACTTGGCGCGGGCTACGCGCTCGAAGCGCTCTACGGACGCATTATGCTCGGCGCGGACGCGGACGTTCGCTTCGAGGGACGCAGAAAATCGGCGCCGCTTCATCTCGGCAACGTGAGTTTCAACTTTCGCGGCGGCGCGGAATATGCCTACGACGACGCGGTCGCCCTGCGGCTCGGCATCGACGACATCGGGCGCGTTACGCTCGGCGCGGGCGTGCGGCTCTCGAAGCTCAACATCGACTACGCCTTCGCCAAGTTCGACGGTGCCGACCAGCTCGGCAACTCGCATCGCATTTCGCTCCAAATCGAACTCGACCAAGAAGAATATCGCCGAATGGGCTACGTTCCGCCCGCCTCTTCTTCCGAGCAATCCTCAACGCGCGAAGAATGAAGCACGTGTGCGTTTATTGCGGTTCGAGCGACGCCGTCGCGCAGAAGTATGTCGACGAGGCGATTAAACTTGGCGAAGCTCTCGCCAAACGGGGCGCGACGCTCGTCTATGGCGGCGGCAACGTCGGGCTAATGGGCAAAGTCGCCCTTGCCGCTCAGGCGCGCGGCGCGAAGGTCATCGGGGTCATTCCGCAACGCTTGGTCGAGCGCGAGCACGTTCATCGCGGGTGCGACGAACTCATCATCACCCAAACGATGCGCGAGCGCAAGGCGATTATGGACGAAAAATCCGACGCTTTCATCGCGCTCGCGGGCGGTTTCGGCACGCTCGACGAAACGATGGAAGCCATCACGATTCGCCAACTTGGCTTTCATCAAAAGCCCATCGTTTTTCTCAACACCGACGGCTTCTACGATCTTCTGCTCGCCTTCTTCGAAAAACTCTACGCCGAAGGCTTCGCGGGGCGACGCTTCGCGCCCCTCTACCAAGTCGCCAACACCGTCGAGGAAGCCTTGGACCTGGCGCTCAACGAGGCTTGAATTCCCTCGCGTCGTGAAAGCGACTTGCGACAAGGGAAAGGCTCGGCGCGACAAGCCGTTTCGCCCGAAATGACCCGCGACGCTCGTCGCTCACGACGAGGCTTGACGCGCTCCGTCAAACGCGCTCATCCGCGTTTCAAAATCGCTCGACATTCTCTAACTTCAACTCGTCAGTTTCAACGTTCATCATCACTCTTCCAACTATGGCGACGAAGGAAAAGCGCGACATTCAAACCGCCGAACTTTCGGAAAAGTCCGCGGGCAGACTCGCGGGGAAAATTTGTCTCATCACGGGCGGCGCGGGCAACATCGGCAGGGTCATCACGAAACGCTTTCTTGAAGAAGGCGCCATCTGCGTCGTTTCGGGGCGCAACGCGGAAAAGTTGGAAAGGCTCAAAAAAGAGTTGCTCGATGAAAGCAAGAACGGTCGCGCCAAGTTTCTGCACGCCATCGCCTTCGACGGCAAAAATCCCGACGACGTTCGCGCCGCGTTTGAGAAGTTGAAGAAGGAGTTTGGAAAAATCGACGTGCTCGTCAACAACGCCGCCACCGCTGGACCCAAACAGCCGCTTGGACGGCTTCCCTTCACGAAAGAAGAACTCGCCGCGCTCCAACAAGAAGGCTTCGCGGACGCGGAAACCGTCGGCGAAGCGATCGACAACATTCTCGAAATTTCGTGGCTCGTTACGCGCGCCGCGTTTGACGTGATGGCGGAGGGCGGAAGCGTCATCAACGTCTCGACGATTTTTTCGCGCACGGAGTATTTCGGTCGCGCCGCGTATAGCGTGCCGAAGTCCGCGCTGAACGCGCTCTCCAAGCACCTTGCGCGCGAACTTGGCTCGTCCAAAAAAGCCATTCGCCTCAACGTCGTTTATCCAGGTCCCATCGAGTCCGAAAGAATCCGAACCGTCTTTGCGGCGATGGATAGTCTCAAAGGCGAACCCAGCGGCTCGACGGCGGAGCATTTCTTCGGAACGATGACCTTGAACCGCGAAACGGAACGCGGTTACGGAAAAACGTTTCCCAAGCCCGAAGACGTCGCCAACGTCATCGTCTTTTTGGCAAGCGACGAATCCAAAGCGTTCAACGGGCACGATTTCGAAGTAACCAACGGAATGCAGATCCCCGAAGAAAGCGCGACGCTTCTGACCTCGCGTCCGCGCCTGCGCATCTCCGACGGTTACGGCAAAAAAACGCTCATCATCGCGGGCGACCAAAACGTCGAAGCCGTCGATTACGCCCGTCGAATGATCGCCGCCAAAGCCAAAGTCATTCTCGCGTTTCAACATCCGACCTTCTACGAAAAAGCCAAAGCGCAAAATCCCGACTTGGACATTCGGCATTTCGACGCGCTCGATGCCGAAGGTCGCAAAGCCTTCTTTCGATCGCTTCTCAACGACGCGCCCATCGACGGCGTCGTCGTGCTTCCGCGTTGCGAGAAGAACTTTCAAAACGCCTTCGTGCTCGACACGAGCGAGGAACTCGCTTCGAAGTTTTTGCATCAAGAAATCACGGGCGCGATCGCCATCGCTTCGTCGCTGACGGAGTTTTTCGCCGCCGAACAAGACCGGCTCAAAGAGCCGCCGCGGGTCGTTTTCATTTCTTCGCCGCCCTACGGACGTTCCGTGTATCACGACATTTTGCGCGCCGCCATCGAGGAGCTGATTCGCGTCTGGCGCGACGAAGAAGAAGTCCTCAAATCGCAAGGCAAGCGCAAACACGTCGTCGTCGCGCATCAACTCTTGCGCTACGCGCACAAGGACGAGAACAATTTCGATCTTGCGAGCGGCTTCGCGTTGGAACTGCTCTACACCTCGAAGAAACTCGATCCCATCAACCTTTATCTGCCCTCTTACCTCGAACAGCCCGCGAAGTCGGGACTCATTGATTCGCTCTACGGAATGCATTTGGGCAAAGTCGCCGTCATCACGGGCGGCTCGCAAGGCATTGGCGGCGAGATTGGTCGAATGCTCGCCATGGCGGGCGCGCGCGTCGTGCTTGCCGCTCGACGCAAATCCGAGCTCGAAGAAAAGCGCCATCAAATTCTCGACGAACTTCGCAAAATCGGCTACAGCCTGCCCGAAGAGCGCGTGGCGATTTTGGACAACTGCGACGTGAGCGACGACGGCGCTCTGCAACGTCTTTTCGAATTCACGATGAATCGCTATGGACGCATTGATTATCTCATCAACAACGCGGGCATTGCGGGCGCGGAACAGATGGTCGTCGATATGTCGGTCAAAGATTGGCGGCACACGCTCAAAGCCAATCTCATCAGCAATTTCACTTTGATGCGCAAGTTCTTGCCCGTGATGAAGCAACAAGGCACGGGCTACGTGCTGAACGTGAGTTCGTATTTCGGCGGCGAAAAGTATGTCGCCGTTCCGTATCCGAACCGCGCCGATTATGCGATGAGCAAGGCGGGTCAGCGCGCCATGGCGGAGTGCTTCGCCAAGTTTTTGGGTCCCGAACTCGTCATCAACGCCATCGCGCCCGGACCCGTCGAGGGCATCAGATTGCGCGGCGAAGGCAATCGACCTGGGCTATTCGAGCGACGCGCCAAACTCGTGCTTTCGACCAAGCGCGTCAACGACCTTTACGCCGCCGTCATCAAAGCGCTCGGCGAAGGCGCGAAAATCGAAGACCTGCTCGCCGCCATGCGCCCCAACAGCGTCGAATACCTTTTGAATGGCGGACCGACGGTTCATCTCCGCTTGCAAAATCTCGCCACTTACATTCAGCGCACCGCCGATAGCGAAGGCAGCTCTTACACGCACCTGATGGACGAGAAAATCGCGCATCTCTTCATTGAGCGGCTTCTGAATGGCTGTTACATCACGGACAGAAAACTCGCCGACGATTTTCTCAAAAATCTGCCTCTTCCAACGACGGACTTTTTCACGCCCGACATTCTTCGGCGCGAAGCGAAGAAAATTCACGACGGCATTCTCTCGATGCTTTATCTCAAAAAAATGCCGACCGAAGAGGAAGTCGCTCTCGCCACCGTGCACTACTTGGCGGTCGAGAACGTTTCGGGCGAGACGTTTCACCCATCGGGCGGCTTGCGCTTCGATCGCACCGTGCCCGAAGGCGAGCTTTTCGGCAAACCCAAACAAGACCGATTAGCCGCCCTCGAAGGCAAAACGATTTACATTTTTGGCGAGTATCTCTTCGCCGAAGTCTCGCGCCTCGTCCGCGCCTATATTGACGAATACAAGGTCAAGCAAGTCGTCTTGATGACGAAAAGCACCTACACCGCCGAGCAATTCGCCAAGCGCTTCGCCGACAAAGTCAAGGAGAAACGCCTGCACATCTTTGCCATTGGCTTTCAGCTCGAAAGCGGCATTGATAGAGCCGTCGCCCAATGCGGCAGACCCGACGCGGTGATTTCCACGCCGTTTGATTCGCTTCCCATCAAGCCGCTCGTCGCGGATATGTCGGGCAATTGGGACGGGGTGTTTGACGAAAGAGACTTCGAGGAACTTGTCGAGCATCAACTCACCTACCACTTCCGCATCGCGCGCAAATGCTCGCTTTTGGGCGAGACGCAAATCGTGCTCGTTACGCCGAAAACGTCGCAACAATCGACGGCGGAAGAATTCGCGCTGGCGAACTTCGTCAAAACCAGCCTGCACAGCCTCACGGCGACGCTGGGCGTGGAGAACGAGCGACTGGTGCATCATGCGGCGGTCAATCAGGTCGACCTTACGCGCCGCGCCAAATCCGAGAAACCGCAAACCGAAGCGGAATTCGAGGAGGAATTGGAACGCTTCGTTACGGCGTGTCTGCTAACTTCCGCGCCGCTTCCGTCGCCCGAAGATTCGCGTTATCGCTCGCGCATCTATCGCGGCAACGCGATTACGGTCTAATCGTTTGATTTCGGAACGCTTTGCACGTCGGCGAGCGATAGCCCAAGCTCCCGCGCGATTCGCTCGTCCGACAATCCCAACTGACGCAACAGCGGCACGGTCGCCAGTTTGCCTTTCAACTCTCCTCGCGCTTCTCCCTCCGCTCTGCCCTCCTCGTAGGCTTCGCGGTAGAACGCCGTGTCTTTGAGCAGTTCTTCTTGTATTTGCAACATTTCTCGTATCTCCTTTCGCGTTAGGGTTTTGAACTTGTAACTCAAAATTTGTTCTATCAAGTTAATCTCCGCTGGACTGGCTTTCGCAACCAATTTTCTTGCCGCTTCGCCCGCTGTCCGTTCCGATTCGGCGAGCAATCGGAACAGCCCAACCGACACGCTCTCCGATTCGGGCATTTCGTCCAAATATATGCGCTGAATTCCCGCAAAGGAAAGCAACCCCTCGTAGCCTGCCAAGTCCTTTTGTTCTACGCTTCGGGACGGGTAAAGCGCGATGGCTTTCCATCGTTTCGCGGGATATTGTTTGAGGTAGAGAAAAATCTCCGCGAAAAAACGAGCGTAGAACGTTTCGTCGCGCTGAAACTGCGCCTCCACGAAGTAGAGTTCGTCTTCGTCGGATTTCGGCGCGAAGATTCCATCGATGCGGAAGGCGGTTTCTTTGAGTTCAACGGATTTGAACTCGTAGCGTTCCGCGTCGTTTGGATTTCTGCCGATGAGCGCGAAGAAACCTTGCGGGGCGAGTTGCAAGAGGAGATAGACGAGTTTGTCGGCGCGCATTTTCGTCTGCGTTAGCGCAACAGAAGCCTTGCGCCGCGAACCGTCTCGTCGGCGAGAAGGTCGAAATCGAAGAGCATTCCGAAATGCAACAGCCACTCGCGCCCGTAGGTTGCGAAGTTGCGCCCGCCTTGCTGTTCGAAACCGCGCCGCAACGGCTGATTGAACCTATCCAAACCATATGTCGCGCTGATGAACACGCTCGTTGGGAAGGCGTAGAACGAGTTTGCCGCGAGGCGAAGTTCAAAGCCGACATCCTTGCGCCAATCGCGGAGCGACGGAATGTTTCGTCCCCACGCCGTGCCGATGTCGAAGTAGGTCGAGAAGTAAAGATGATTGAAGTAGAGATGCAAAAACTGCGCGTCGAGGTTCGTCAGAATCGGAACGCGATACTCGATGTGAGCGAATGCCGCGCGATCGCCGCCGATCGCGAAGAATTCGTAACCGCGCATTCCAATCAAGCCCGAAATGAAGTTGTGAAAGAAGAAATCGGTCTCCGCGCCGAAGTTGAACGCGCCGTAGGTTCTGACCGACAGCGAATGCTGAAAACTTTTGCTCCAAGTCGGAAGCGGCAAAGCGTAGTTCAAATCCGTCGTGAGTCGAATGAAGGCGTAGTTTTGATACTTGGGGCGGAACGTGCCGTTGGATTCGACGAACTCGCTGCCCGTTTGCAGTTTGCTGTTCTCGTAATCGACGCGGACGCGAGAGAGTAGCCCAATGGGGTTGATGTTTTGATTGAACGCGCGCGCGCGCAAATTCAATTGCCAAAAGAGCGAGGCGGTTCGTCCGATGAAATAGTTGTCGCTACTGGCGGGAATCGTCCGCCCAATCGGCCCCCAGAAGAACGATTGAATTTTCGAGCTGTAGGTCGCAAACGAAAAGGTCGCTCGAAACGCGCTCGCTTGAAAGAACGGATTGTCAATCGGGATTCGGAATCGAAGCGAAAGGTCGAATTGCGTCGCCGCAAACGAGACGTCGTAGAACGCGCTGTCGCTTGGACTGTAATCGGTTTGATAGCCGCCGAATTGTCCCGCTTCGGGCACGTTGCGCGTGATGTGAAACATATCGAGCGAAAATTTCGGAAGCATTGAGACGGGCACGAAGGTCTGGTCGCTGTATTCAAGCGAGAGAAAAGCGTCGCGTTCCAATTCGACGAGTTTGGAGACGGGATTTTGGGTTCCGTTTGGAAAGGCGCTTCCGGGCGCGAGCGCGAAAACGCCGAACAAATTGAATTGCCCCAAAACTTCCGACGAGTTGAACGCCGCGCCAAACTTCGCCGCTCGCCATGCGTCGCGCCAAAATCCGCCTTGCGGTTTCGTGTAAGCGTCGAAGCGAATCAACGGCACGACGTTCAAGGGCGAAAAAATTTTCGAGTAGTCGCGCGCTTCGTATTTCGGAACGACGCTATCGTCATACTCAATGAGCGCTTTGAAGAGCGTGTCGCGGCTTGGCTCGGCGGAGGCGGGCGCAAGCGAAGCGTATTGTCGCTCTTCGGAGACCTTGCCCTCAAACGCGATTGGCGTTGGCTCTTTGCGATACGCGGCTTCCAACGGTTCAATCGCCGATGGCGACTCCAACAAGGCGAGTTTGTAGCCATCTCGCGTGAAATGCGAATAGACGATTTTTCCCGACGAATGCATCGACGGCATAAACGCGCCCGTGAGCACGTTCGTGAGTTGTTCCGCTCGCTTCGTTTCAAGGTTCAAACGGTAGATGTTGAAAATGCCCGTCGCGTTTGAGGCAAACAGCAAATGCTTGCCATCGGGCGCAAGCGAAAGGTCGCGCTCGTCGATTGTGAGGTAGGGGTTTTTCTCGTCGATCGCTTCCGTGAGCGGCGCGATTTCGCCCGTCGCTCTATCGAGCTGCGTTAGGCGTCGTTGATTGCGAACTCCAAGCGCGAAGAAAATTTTTGAGCCGTCGGCGGAGTAAATTGGCGAAAGAATCTTCTCGCCGTTTTTGAAAAACGTGAGCTGACGCAGGTTTTGCTTGGCGGCATCGACGGCAAAGTCGCCCTCGACGAGATTTTCCGTTCCGTCGCGTTGAACGACGGCGACGAAGGTCTTTTCATCGGGCGAAAGCGCGGGCGTTTCCAATCGCTTTTGGAAGGTGAGGCGCGTTTCTTCGTTCTTCTCCAAGTCATAAACGAACAGGTCATTGAGCCGCTGCGGTCTCCAATTCGCGCCCACGTATTTCGAGTAGAAGAGCCGTTTGCCGTCGCGCGTGATGACGATGCGAGACGAAACGCCGCGCAAGATGGGTTCGCTTCGCGCGAAATCGTAGCCGCACGCTTTGCATTGACCAAGCGAAGCGTGATGGACAAAAACGTCTTTCACGGTTGGTCGGCTTGCCGTCTTGAACGCGCTGTCTTTCCCCAACTCTTTGACGAAAATTCCGTAGCCGCCAATCGCCGCGCCGCCATTGGAGACGAAGTAAATTTTTCTGCCGTCGGGCGAAAAGATGGGCGAAAGGTTCATTCCGTCGTCTTCGAGCAATTTGCCTGAACGTTCTTTGATGTTCGCAACGCGAGCCTTGTAATCGTCTTTGAGATAGCGTTGCCACTCGGCGTAAATCTCGTTGGCGGGCTTGCCGTAGGTTTCTTCGATGGCGGCGTTGAGGTCGTAGTTTGAAATGGCGGCAAAATTTTTCATCAAGCGTTCAAGCGACGATTCGCCGTATCGGGCGGCCAGATAGCGCGTGAAAGCGAAGCCGTAGTTATACCACTGTTCGCCGCCGAAGCCCGGTCGAATGACGGGATTTGAGATTTCGGAGAGCGAGGGCATTTTGCCCGCGAGCGCGTCGCTTCGCAAAATCATGTCGCGGTGGCTGTCCCAACCGTCGTAACGCAGTTCGGGGCGTTGATACTGCGCCACGCCTTCGGCGAGCCAAAACGGCACGTTGAAACCTGCGATGGGATACGAGACGAGGCGATTCGGAAAGCCGTAGAGAATGTCGTTGCGCCGCGTCGGTTCGTAGCCGAAGGCTTGAAGAAACGCGACGGGGACTTGCGGGCTGATTTTCATCGCCGCCGTGAGCGTTACGATGTGCGCGTATTCATGCGCGATGACGTCGCGTAGCCAGTTGTGCTGTCCGCGAAACGGAAATTCAAGCGATGGCGCCCAAACCTCGATTTTGTTCTCCGTGAAGAACGCGCCGCCGTTGGAGTAATCGTCGGTGTCTTTGATGACGATGTTGACTTTGCCGGGGTCGTGCTTGTAGAGCGACGTAATCGCGGGACGCACTTCTTCGGCGATTTTCGCGGCAAGGTTCGCCGAGCGTTCCGCGCCCTCGTGAAAACTCACGGTGAAATGTTCGGTCTCAATCGTTTTCCAATTGAGTTCGGGGTGGCAGTAGGCTTCGGGTTGCGCTCGAACCGCGCTCGAAGCCAAAAGCGCCGCAAACGCCAAGAGCGAAAATCGTCTCACGAGTTTTATCGGTTTCAAATTGCGCGAAGTTCAAGTTCGTAGAGCGTTTGCCGATAGCGCGTCGCGGTTTCAGGTTTAGCGGCGCAAATAAACGACGATTTCGGCAAAGAAAAAAGGCGAAGCGAATCGCCCCGCCCTTTTCTGAAACGACGTTGGCGCGAGGGATTGTCTCAGACTTTCGCCTCAAACGAGAGTTCGAGCTTCTTTTTCTTGGCAGGCTTCGTATCGAAGTTGCTCGTCTTGCGGAACACAGGCTCGACGCATTCGCCTTTGAGATAGCCTTTCACATTCTTTTCGTCCATCGCCTTTTTGAGAATCGGCAAGACCTCTCGATACGCGGCAAGCGTGTGCTCAATATCCGCATCAGTATGAGAAAAACTCATATTGTGGAAACCGCCCCAGAGCACGCCGCGCTTAATCATTTCTTGCTGAACGAGCGATTTCATTTCAAGCGGATTGCTGCCGTCTTTTGACGCGAAAGTAACGATGGTGCGCGCGTCGTGTCCGATGCAAGCGGTGTAATCCATTCCGAGCTCTTGGGCGATTTGGTTGTAGCCTTCGCGCAGTTTTTTGCCTTGCGCGGCAAGGTAAGCGGGCACGTTCTTCTCGCGCAGTTCCAGAATGGTGGCTTTTGCCGCCGCCAGCGAGAGCGCTTCGCCGCCGAACGTGGTGAAGAAGAAAATGTCTTTTTCGCAGAGCCGCATCACGTCGGCGCGTCCGCATAAAATTCCGATGGGCATTCCGTTGGCGACGGCTTTGGAGAAGCACATCAAATCGGCGCGAACATCAAAGAGTTCTTGCGCCCCGCCCAACGCGAAGCGAAAGCCCGTCCACATCTCGTCAAAAATGAGCAGCGTGCCGTTTTGGTCGCAGACTTCGCGCAGTTTTTGCAGGAAGTTATCCTTCGGAAACTCGAACACCATCGGCTCCAAAATGACGCAAGCCGTGTTTTCATCAATGCCATCAATGACGGATTGAATGTCGTTGTAGTTGAAGGTGTAGGAGAGGTCTTGCACCGCTTTTGGAATGCCTTTGTTACGGTCGGTTACGGCGATATACCAATCGTGCCAGCCGTGATAGCCGCAGCAGAGGATTTTCTCGCGTCCCGTGTAAGCGCGCGCTAAGCGCACAGCGGCGGACGTTACATCGCACCCCGTTTTGCTGTAACGCACCATTTCCACATTTGGCACAACTTCTCGGATTAACTCCGCCACCTCGACTTCAAGCGGATGCACGAGCGAAAACGTGATGCCATCAGAGAGTTGCGCTCTAATGGCATCATCGACTTTTTCGTAGCAATAGCCGAGCGAGAGCGGACCGATTGCCATTTGGTAGTCGATGTATTCGTTGCCATCGACGTCCCAAACGTGAGCGCCTTTGCCGCGTTGGAGATAGATTGGCGCGACGCCTCTTACGTATTGCCCAGGTCCTTTGGCGAGCGTTTGCGTGTAGGCGGGAATCAAGCCCGTGGCGCGCGCATAGAGTTTTTGCGATTCCGCAATCGTCGGATAGGTTTCGTTGAATGCGACTTTGTTTGGCATAGAGTTGATGCGTTGAAATGACGGTTACGAATTAAAAATTTGATTAACCGAAATTTGGAAATCTGGGATTGCAGGCGCGGCAGAACAAATGTCATCGTCGGTGCAAATTTTCACCTCTTTCGGCGATGTAAATACCCAAACGCGCTTTTTTTCTCTATCCAGCAACCAAACCGTTTGAACGCCGCTCGCAAAATACTCGTTGAGTTTATCGTCATAATACTTGAATCGGTCGGTCGGGGAAATAAATTCTATCACGAATTTCGGAATCGTCTCTTCGCCTTGTTCGGATCGCAAGAGCTCTTCTTTCGTGAAATACGCCAGATCAGGAATGCGCGCGCGATTGAGCGCTTTAAGAAACACTTTCGTTTCTGCCAGCAACGCGCCGCCCTCACGAGCGGCTGTCGTATGCCGAAACGCTTCTTGTATGCGGACGACTGTTAATAATTCAGACGTTTTCATCATATACTCCGATGCCAACAAGACCCCGTTAATCCACTCATATTTGAAACCGTCCTCCGCTTTGAAATCCCAAAATTTTTCCAACGACATTTTCTTGCCATCGTAGAGCGGCTTTAATTGCGTTCTTCGCTTCGGTCTTGCAGACTTTGTTGCCATCGCTTCCATCGTTCATCTCCTTACGAAAACAGTTGGTTCGGCGTAATTTGAAAATCCGACATCGCAGGCGCGGCAGAACAAATGTCATCGTCGGTGCAAATCTTGACCTCTTTTGGCGAGGTGAATACGCTCACTTTTTTGCGCATCGGCAAAATCAGCCACACGCATTGAACCCCCGCCGCAAAATACTCGTCTAATTTCTCATCATAATAACTCATTCGGTCGCTCTCGGAAACCAGTTCAATGACGAATATCGGAACGGGTTGTTCGCCCTCTTTGGCACGCTCAATTTGCTCCTTCGTAAATACCGCAAGGTCAGGCACCCGATACTTCCCCTCTGAAATTGGACAAGCGGCTTCCATCAATAGCCTTCCGCTTTTATTCGCATGCATTTGAGTTTGCTCAAACGCATCTTGCAGTCTCTCCACGATGTAGAACTCTGCCGCTTTAATCATTTTTTCTCTTGCTTCCAGAAAGCCGTTTTTCCATTCGTATTTGAAGCCGTCTTCGGCTTTGAAGTCCAAAAATTCTTCAAGCGACATTTTCTTGCCGTGATATTTCGGCTTCGGAGCGCGTTTGCGAGCGGATTTTTCAAGCGTCGTCATTTTGTTCAGCGTCTCGGATTAAATTATCAAGAGAAAAATGAATCGCGCCCAAAAGAGAAACGGTTGCGTTCCAATCGGAAATCGTCCAATCTTTGCCGCGCTCGGCTTGCATCGCTTTTTTTGACGACGTGAAAAACCAAATCACCTTCTCCACGCCGAAGTCCAACAGCGTCTGCGTTTTCTGAAAGCAATAATTCATCTCAGAGCCAAATCCTTCAAGGTCGGCTTTGGTATCGACCTCAATCACGACTTTGGGCGGAACTGGCAAATATCGGTTCGTTTTTTCAATGCCTTGCAGTTGCGAGCGCTCGAAAATGGCGATGTCCGCCGCTTTCCATTCGCCTTTGCCGTAGAGCAATCCGATTTCATTCGTCAAGACTTGATAATTTTTCGGCAAGTTTGAGAAGAGAAATCGCAAAATTAGGCTGATAAGAAAACTTTGCTCGTAACCGCTTCCCATAATCGCTTCGGGTTCAAGTTCGCGCCGCAACGCTTTTTTGTAGCCGCGATAATACACGGGCTTTGCGTCGTGCGTTTCGTAAGTGAGCGCTTCCAAAAGCCGCCGTCGCGCCTCGCGCGAAAGACGTTTGCGAGCGGATTTTTCAAGCGTTGCCATCGCTAACTCAAATGCGTTTTGAAAAAGGCGAGCGTTTTGTTCCAAGCGTCGAGCGCGGCTTTTGCGTCATAAACGTCGGGGCGCGTATCGTTGAAGAAAGCGTGCGTCGCGTTCGGATAGACGTGAAATTCGTATTTCTTGCCTGCGGCTTTAAGACTTTCTTCCAACGCTTTCACCGCTTCGGCATTGACCATTGAATCCTTTTCGGCGAAGATGCCCAAAACGGGCGCGTTCAGTTTCGCAAAATCAGGCTTGACCGCGGGGTGAATGCCGTAGAAGTCGACGCATGCGCCGATTTTGTCGTTGAGCGTTGCGGCAAAGAGCGAGAGTTGCCCGCCCATGCAAAAGCCAACCGTGCCGACCTTTTTTGACGAAACGGCTTCGTTTGCGAGCAAGAAATCAATCGCGCCGCGCAATTTCTTTTCCGCGTCGGAGATATTGAGCGCCATAAAGAGTTTGCTTGCTTCGTCAGGCGATTTCGTCGTCGCGCCATCATACATATCGGGCGCGAGCGCCGTAAAGCCAGCGCGAGCGAAGCGGTCGCACACATTTTTAATATGGTCGACCAAGCCCCACCATTCTTGAATGACAATCACGCCAATCCCTTTGCCAGATGTGGCTTTGGCAAGATAGCCTTGCGCCATCGCGCCGTTGGCTTTGAAGTAAACCATTTGTCCGAGTTCGCTCATTTTTTGTTGATGCGGTTTAGGGTTTTGGAAGGTCGTTGTAGTTCAAAATTTCCATCGTTTCGTCGCCCATTCCCATCGCATAGATTTTATGTTTCGTGAGATAGGCGACGAAATGTTCAGGAATGTAAAGCGACGAAAAAACGGGTATGACTTTTTTGCCTCTATGTTCAGGCAAGTATTCAAACACGGTTGGAATGAAGGCGATGAATTCATCGATATAAGATTGCCGCACCGTTGATTTCGTTTCGTTTAGAACGATTGCGTTTGAGCCAATTAGCAACGCATCGAAATCTTTTTCGCGCGATTTGTCCGTCGGATGTTTGATGATGCGGCGCGCGCTGAAATCTATGATTTCTTCAACTCCGAACAGCTCTACGGCGACGCGCTTGATGTTAGGCGCGACAATGTCCTCGACGAGCGTGCCCATTTTGTTGGCAAGCTCGCCCCACATCTTGTTGATCTCTCGCTTCTCTCGTTTCCACTCTTCTTGCTCCTCACGACGCTTTCGCTCGTATTCCTCTCGCTCTTCTTGCCGCTTCTTCTCTTATTGCTCTTGCTCCTCACGACGCTTCCGCTCGTATTCCTCTCGCTCTTCTTGCCGCTTCTTCTCATATTGCTCCTGCTCCTCACGACGCTTCCGCTCGTATTCCTCTCGCTCTTCTTGCCGCTTCTTCTCATATTGCTCCTGCTCCTCACGACGCTTTCGCTCGTATTCCTCTCGCTCTTCTTGCCGTTTCTTCTCGTATTGCTCCTGCTCCTCACGACGCTTCCGCTCGTATTCCTCTCGCTCTCTTTCTAACTTTTTTTCATACTCCTGCCACTGTCTTTCAAGTTTTTTCTCGAACTCCTCTCGCTCCCTTTCCAGCTTCTTTTCGTATTCCAACCACGCCTTCTCGCGTTTCTCGTCGTAGTCTTTCATTTGCCTCTCCCAACTTTCTTGATATTGCTTCCACTCTTGCTCGCGTTTTTCTTGATAGCGCGCCCATTCTTCTTCGCGGATTTTTCTCTCTTGCTCAAATTTGGCATTGAGTTCTTGAATGGATTTCTCGCGCATCGCCATCTCGCGCTCAAACCTTGCTTGCGATTCTTCGCGCTCTTTTTCTCTTTTGGCTTCCTGTTCCGCCCAACGCTTTTCCCAATTCGCCTGAGAGGTTTGAACGTATTGACCCAACTCGCGTATCTCGTCTCCGAGAACGCGCAAAAACGCGCGCAGTTCGGCGCTCTCAACTTTCAGATTCGCAATGTCTTGTTCAATCGTTGCCACCTATTCAAGCGCTTTCAAAATTTTTTCCGCGATTTGCTTTCCCGTGAAACCTTCATATTCCAAAACGCGGTCGAGCAAGGCAGGCTTAAACCACTTGTGTTCAAGCGCAATCGGCAGCACATTGGCAACGGCTTTATGTTTCAAGCAAAGTTCGGCGACGATGCTGTAAAGTCCGCCCGTAAGAAAATGGTCTTCGAGCGTTACGACGAGTTTGCATTCTCTCGCGGCTTTCAAAACCGCGTCTTCGTCGATTGGCTTCGGCATTCGGATATTAACGAGACGGACGGATTTTCCTTGCGCTTCCAAAATCTCTTTTGCTTTTACGGCTTCGCGGAGCAAGAAGCCATAGACCAAAATCGCCACGTCGTTTCCGTCGGAGAGCGTTTCGGCTTTGCCAATTTCAAATGGCGCAATGTGTCTCATGGGCGCGGGGTGCGGATTATGCCTGATGTAGCACGGCGCGGGATATTCGGCGAGAACTTTGATTCCTTCGGCAAGTTCCTCGGCGTCGCTGGGACAAAAGACCATCACGTTTGGCAATGTTCGCATCAACGCCACGTCTTCAATCGCTTGGTGCGTCGGACCGTTTGCGTCGGAGAGAAAGCCGGGCACGCCGCCCACCATCTTCACGGGCAGATTCGGAATGGCGACGTCATCGCGTATGAATTCGTAAGCGCGAAAGACGAGAAACGTCGCCAAAGCGTGCGCAATCGGATAGCGACCGCGAAGCGCTAGACCTGCCGCCATTCCAATCAATGTTTGCTCTGAAATGCCGACGTCAATGAAGCGTTTGCCCAAATGCGGCGGCAGATTGCGAATCGCGGCGCGATTTTCCGCCGTCATCACCACGAGTTTGTCGCTCGTTTGCGAGATTTCTTTCAGGACGTCTTCGTAGGTCATATCAATTTCTGATTGATGATTGTGGTCTGATCAATTTTTTGATAACGCTTATGCCTGCAAAAATTCCTCAACGCTGACGCCAATTTCACGGATAATTGCCCGCAGCGTTCCTGTCTTTATGTCTTTGCCACGATGTTTTGGAACAGGCACGATTTTTCCGTCTGCGTCGCGCACCCAAATTTCGTGAGAGCCTTTGCCTTGACGGAAAAATCGGAATCCAAGCCGCTTCATTTTTGCGACCACTTCCTCGTATTTCAACGTCGGGAGTTTTGACATTTACCTCCCAATCGTTATAGTCGTTACAATCTTATCCGACTCCACTGTTAGCGCATCAATGACCGCGCTCATATCATCGCCACGTTCCTTTTTGTATTGCAAGATCAATTCTATGACTTCCGACAGTTCCTTTGCTGCCTCTTGTGGCGTGTCGCCTTCCGCAAACGCACCTTGTATCAAAGGACAGCGTGCGATATAAACATCTTCCTCAAATGAGATAACGATAGGTAGTTCCAACGCTTTCATATCTACCTCACCATTAAGGTTTCCGAACTGAGTTCCGCTTGCGCTTCGCCGTGAAGTTCTTTCAGAAGTTGCTCGATTTCTTCGGGCTTGAAATTGACGAACCAACGGTCGGCGCGTCGCTCAATGCTGGGCAAGCCTTTGCCGCGAACCGTATCGGCGATGATGACGCTGGGCGAACCGTTCTCTGGAATCCATTGGAACGCTTCTTCGAGCGCGTTGAAATCGTGTCCATTGATGCGCTTCGCGTTCCAGCCAAACGCTTCGAATTTTGGTTCGAGCGGCTCAATCGGAATGAGGTCTTCGGTTCGAACATTCGCTTGAAACTCATTGCGGTCAACGATTGCCACAAGATTATCAAGCTTGTAGGCTTTTGCCACGAGGAAGC
>JANWWM010000005.1 GCA_025055975.1 Chloroherpetonaceae bacterium
CGGGATTGCGATTGCAAATGCAAACCGAAACGCTCAAGGATTGAGCTTGGCAAGTTCGAGTTTGACCTCGCGGCGAAGTTCCTTCTCGAAATCAAAGCTTACGTAGCGCGTGGCTTTCTCGAACTCCTCCATCGCTTTGGCTTTGTCGCCGCGTCGAGCGTATAAACGCCCCAAGTGCAATCGGCTTTGCGGCGCGAAATGTCGCTCTCGTTCCGCCTTCGCGCCGTAGCACTTTTGATAGAACCGAATCGCCTCGTCAAGTCTGCCCGTCTCGTCGCAAACTCGACCCAAGCGGTAGTAAAGCTCGGCGCGCTCGTCGGCGTTCAGCGAGTTTTCTCGTTGGAGAAGCGAATCGAGAATCGGGAGCGCGTCGGCGTAGTTGCCCGCGTCGAAGTGGTTGCGCGCCAAAAGCAATTTTTTCTCCGCGTCTGACATCGGGCGCGAAAGAAATTCCTTCGCTTTGCGTCGCGCGTAAAGCTCGTCGGGATTGTCGGTCGACGACGTCGCTTGCTTGTAATGCGCGAGCGCGTCTTGACGATCGCCCAAAAGTTCCGCGCAAAGCCCCATCTTGAAATGCGTTTGCGCGCGATACAAATCCAGATCGAGAATCGAAAGGTAGCGCGAGTAACTCGCTTTCGCGTCGGAAAAGCGATTCAAGCGGAACTGCGATTCGGCGAGGCGAAAGAGCGCGTAAGCGGAAAATTCGTTGCGCTCGCCGCCGTCCGCGATGGCTTGTCGCAAGCGAGTTTCGGCAAGATCGAGTTTTTTGAGCTTGAAGTAAAACGACCCAAGCGCGTAATTCAGCGCGACGCTTTTCGGATAGCGTTTGAGAAGCGCGAGCAATTCGGCTTCGGCTTCGGCGTAGCGGTTGAAGAAAAGATATTCAATCATCGCAAGGTAGAAGGCGCATTCGCGTCGGGCGTAGACGCCTTTGTCGCGCGCAAGGGCGAGTTTTCGCAAGCCTTCCTCGCGCGCGCCTTCGTAGCCGAAAACGGCGGCAAGCCACTTGTAAGAATCGGGAATGAGCGAACTGAAAAACTCAATGAATCCCACGCCTTTCGCCGCGTCGAAGAAGGTCGGGTCGAAGTCGAGAGCGTCTTTGTAAAGCCCTTTGGCTTTGTGGAAGTGAATCGCGGCGGAAGCGAAGTTCTGTTTGCGAGCGTTTGCCGCGCCCAGTTGAAGATGATGTTCGGCGAGAAAATAGGTGGCGAGAGCTTTGCTTCGCGGGGAGCGTCGGTTCGCGTCGAGATAGGCTTCGGCGCGCTCGTGCGCGATGTCGGAAAGGCGAAGGAGCGTTTCGTAGTCGCTCTCTTTTTCCGAGAGAACATACTTCCAAAACGCGCAGGCGCTTTTGAGCGCGTAGCCTTCGGGGCGATTGGGTTCGAGCGCGATGAGCGAATCGAATTTCGCCATCGCTACGGGCAGATTGTAATTGAAAAGCTCGTCCAAGCCCTCTTCAAGCAAACGCGCGGACGCGGGCGACGACCAGCGCGGCTCGTCGAGAGCGGAAACGAAAAACAAAAATCCAACGAGAACGCTCATCTCATTCAAGGCGAAGTTGAACGCCGTCGGTCGTCCAACGTTTGCGGACGCGAAGGCTGTCGAGGCTGATGAAAAAAGGCTCGGACGGGCGAAAGGGCTTGACGCTCCCGCCGTCCCACGCGCGAAACGGCGAAGCGTTCGTCGAGTCGCGCAAAAGAAAACCCGAAAGAAAATACTTCCCTTCGGGCAAGTTCGAGAATTTGAACGCCAACGTTTTGTCGCTCGGCGATTTTTGAAGCAGTTGCGGAAAGAATTTTTTCTCGCCCACAAGTTCGGCGACGAGCGCGACGCGCGAAAAAGATTGAAAGACGGAATCGACGACGAGTTCGCCTTCAATCTCGCCGAACAAGTCTTTGCCCGCGATTTGAAAATTCAGGCGAATGAGCGTGTCGAGCGTTTTGCGTCCGAGCGCGTCCAAAATCTCGGCGTGATTGACGACGAGCCGATGCCATGCGCCCGCTTCGAAGTCGCCTTTGGGTTTGAGTTCCGCGCGCCGAGCGTCTCGGAAAAGAAAATCGAGTTCGAGCGTGTCGTTGCCTTTGAGCAGATGAATTGCCCTTGCAAGCGACGCGCGCTGAATCGGCAACGAAAATTCAATTGGCAATCGTCTGCCGCGCGGCGAAGGCGGCTCGCGTTCCAAAACGCCCTTCGCGCTGTCTGCGAAAGGGAGTTGAATCTGGGCGCGCGCCGTGTCGGGTTCGCTGATTCCGACCAGCGACGCGACGAGCGTATCGGCGCGATTGCCAAAAGCGTCTTGAACGTTGAACGCCTGAACGCCATAGACGCGACCCTTGACGAGCGAATCGCAAACGAGGTAGATGAGTTCGCGGTTGCCTTCGGGCGCGACGTAGAAATCATAAAGGCGAATGGGCTTTTTCGCAAGCGAATCGATGATGGCGAAGTTTTCGATCGTGAGCGAATCGGCGAGCGCGTTTCTGTCGAAACGAAGCGCGACGCGATGCGACGTGTAGGCGTTGGCGGATTGCAACTCAATGCGCGTCGTGTCGCGCTCCGCGAGCCGCAATCGCACGTCGCTCTTGCCCGTGCAAACGGAATCAAAGGGGACGGCAAAGGGTTCGCCCGCGTCGAGGAGCAGGTTTTGATTTTTATCGATTGCGGCAAACAGGCGATACGCGCCCGTTTTGAGAAACGAGAGTTGAAAACGCCCGTCTTCGCCCGTTTGCGCGATGTAGTCGGGTTGCGCGCGCCGAGGGTTGAGCGTGTCGGCGAAGAGGGAATCGTTTGGCGGAATGAAGTAAGCGAAAACGGTCGCGCCTTTGGCGAGGCGATTGTCCGCCGAATAAACCACGCCCGAAATCGCGCCCGAATCAATCTGCGCGCCCGTCGAGAAGGCAAACGTAACCGATTGCGCGAGCGCGTTGCCGCGCGTGTCGGTCAAGGCTTTCGTGATGGTGCAGGCGTAGGTGCGATTTGGCTTCAAGGGTTCGTTCAAGATGATTTCGGCTTCTTTGCCGTCGGACTCGATGTCGAAATCCTCGATGCGCGGCGAAAAGAAGAGCGCGTTGCGAAGCGTTTGCGGGACGATGTATTTGTCGAAGCGCAGGCGAAGCGCGTTTGAGCGCACGTTCGTCGCGTTGGAATCGGGGAAGACATCCACGATGCGCGGCGGCGTTTTGTCTTCGGGTCCGCCCGTCGGCGCGATGTCGACGGCGCACCGCTGAAACATAAACGAGGCGAAAAAGAGCCAAACGAAAAGCGCGATGCGCAAGCCGTTCATTCAAGCCAGAAAGTTCAGCGCAAGATATTGCGAAAGAGCGAAAGCGCCACGCCCACGACGAGCGCCTCGGGAAATTTGTCCGCCGGATTGATGACGCGCTCGGCGTAGGAACGCGACGAAGCGAGCAAGTGAATCCGCCCGTTGATGAAACGGCATTGGCGCGCGATTCCCCCGACTTCGCAAATCGCCGCCACGAGCGCGTCGCGCTCCGATTCCGCAGGCATGCGCTTCTCGACCAAAAGCATATCGCGCTTGAAAATCCCCGACTTCTCCATTCCGTCGTCATCGACGCGCAGAAAAAAGCAATCGCGCCCCTGCGTGATGGATTTGTCGAGATAGACGTTGCCAATCGGCTTCATTTTGTCGCCTTTGGCGAACCAATCGACGCTCATCAGCGGCACGGGCGCGACCTTATCGAGCGCGGGACTTCCGAAGCCGAAGTTCATCAGGTCGTCTTGCCGCAAAATCTCGATGCTGCGCGCGCCGCCGCGTCGGGCGATGTATCCCTTCCTTTCGAGCGCGTCCAAAACTTCCGCCACGGCGTTGGTGGATTTGTATTTCATCTGCTTTTGAATCTCGCGCACCGATGGCGGTCGCTTATGCTCGGCGACATAGCGCGAAATGAAGCTCAAAACTTTGTTCTGCGATTCCGTGAGCGAGGCTTGTTCGGGCATCGTCTTCCTCCCCTCCGCGCGTCAAACGCGCTCGAATCTCCGCAAAAATTTGATGCTGAACAAATGTTTAGTTTGGCGACGTTTTGAAACTGAACAAAAGTTCAGTTTGTCGCGTTTGCGCGCAAAAAGCGCGGAATTTCGCGGATTTGGCTTGCGGGCGAAGAATCGCCGAAAAACCGCAAAAAATCTCGCATTTTTCTTTGAAAATCGGGTTGTTTTTTCGTTAAATTCGCGCAGTGGTAAAAAGTGGTAAAATTTGCAAAACGGATTCGTCGCTATGCCGAACTTTCGGGGAACGGAGAATTACAGCATCGACGACAAGGGTCGATTGATGATTCCCGCTTCTTTCCGAAAGAAGATGACGAATCAGAATCCGGGCGCGTTGTTCGTGGTGTTCAAGACGCTTCAATCCTCAATTGAGCTTTACGAAGAGAGCGAGTGGGCGGAAGTGCAAAAGAAGATCGACGCGCTCTCGGAGTTCAACTTGAACGAAAAGCGATTGAAGACCTACTACAACGCGAACATCAGCGAAACGGAGCTCGATAGGCAAGGTCGCGTGCTGCTGCCGAAAAGATTTTTGGAGGCGTGCGGCATCAAAAGCGAGGTAACCATCGTGGGCGGCGGCAACAAGATCGAGGTGTGGAATCCCGACAAGCTCAACGAGCTTTTGAACGCGCCGATTGAAAATTTGGAAACGCTCTCGGAACGCTTCATCGGATAAGATGCGTCACGCGCCCGCATTGCTCAACGAAACGACGGAGGCGTTGGTCAGAAGCGCGGGGCTTTACATCGACGGCACGCTCGGCGACGGCGGACACAGCGAGGCGATTCTAAAACGGCTCGCGCAAAACGGGTGGCTCGATGCGTCTTTCGTGATTGGCATCGACCGAGACGACGAAGCGCTCCGCGCCGCAAGCGAAAGGCTGAAAGGCTACAAAAACTTTCGCGCCGAAAAAGCCAACTTCTCCGAACTGGCGCGCTACGCCAAAGAGAACGAAGCCTGCGGCGTTTTGCTCGATTTGGGCGTGTCGTCGCGCCAAATCGACGAGGGCGAAAGAGGATTTAGTTTTCAAAAGTCGGCAAGGCTCGATATGCGAATGAATCAAGCTCAATCGCTCTCGGCTTGGGAAGTCGTCAATCAAAGCTCCGAAGAAAAACTCGCGGAGATTCTTTGGAAATACGGAGAGGAAAAAAAATCTCGTCGGATCGCCAAGCGCATCGCGGAGCGGCGACGCTTGAAGCCAATCGAGACGACGAGCGAACTGGCGGACATCGTCAAAGCCTGCGCGCCGAAAGGCGAACAAATCAAAACGCTGGCGAGAGTGTTCCAAGCCATTCGCATCGAGGTCAACGACGAACTCGGCGAGCTTGAACGAGCGCTGCCCGAAGCGCTCAAAACGTTGCGGTCGGGCGGGCGAATCGCCGTCATCAGTTATCACTCGCTCGAAGACCGAATCGCAAAAGATTTTTTCCGAGAGCAATCCCAAGACGATTGGGGCTACGAAAAAGGCTTGAAGGGACTGCCGCTCAAAGAGCCGTTGCGAAAGGCGACGATGAAACTCGTAACGAAGAAGCCCATCGAGCCAAGCGAAAAGGAAATCAACGAAAACCCAAGAGCGAGAAGCGCCAAGTTGCGCGTCGCGGAAAAACTCTGACGAAAGAAGAAGCGATGAAAACGCAAATTTTCGATGAGCGAATCGGTCGCGCCGATTACGGCGTGGGCGTGGTGGAAGAGGCGCCGTTGCGAAAAAGCCATAGCCAACCTTTCGTGGAAGAGGCGCAAGCGTCGGGCGCAAACGGCGCGGAGCCAAAGCCCGCCGAAAAGCCGAAGAAAAAACTGCGCGACGAGGCGCGAGAAAAAATCGAATCCATCTTGAACCTGCGAGCCTTCTTGGCGATCGCGGGAGCGACGGCGTTGCTGGGGCTTTACATCTACAACGTGATTTCCATCAATCGTCTCGCGGGCGAGACCGAATCGCTGCGACGAAAAATCGACGAGGTCAGAAGCCTCAACATCGAGCGCGAAAGCGAACTCAACGCCTTGACGCGAAGCGAAACCATCGGGCGAGAAGCGCACGAAAAATTGGGACTGCGCGTCTCGACCGTTCCGCCCATCGAACTCAAAGCGGAGTAGCGCCATGCAAGAGTTCCGCGAACATAGAAACCGCGAGCAAGACGAAGCGCGACGACGCGAAGAAACCCTGCGCTTCGGCGTGGTCGTCGCAGGCTTCGCTCTCTTCGCGATCGCCATCGTCGCAAAGCTGGCGATGGTGCAAATCGTCGATGCCGAAGAGTATCAGAAGCGCGCCAAGCGGCAATATGAATACCGAGTGCCCGTCAAAGCGATGCGCGGACAAATTCTCGATCGCAACGGCAATCCGCTGGCGACGAGCGTCTCCGTCGTCTCGTTTGCCGCCGACCCGAAAATGGTCGAGAACGCCGACACGATCGCGCAAATTTTTTCGGCTCTCTTCGACAAGCCGAAATCCCACTACCTCTCGAAGCTCAAAGAGAAAACGCGCTTCGTTTGGCTGGAACGCCACGTGCCCCTCTCGATCGCCAAGCGCATCAGCCAAACGCGCTTTGCGGGCTTGATTGAAATGAAGGAAGTCCATCGCCGCTACGCGAACCTCGCCGCGCACGTCATCGGCTTTACGGACGCGGACAACAAAGGCATCAGCGGACTTGAAAAGCAGTTCGATTCGTTGCTCGCGGGCAGAGATGGCTACGTCGTGATGCAACGCTCGGCGACGGGCTACGCCTTCCCCGCCGTCGGCGCAAAGAACGAAGACGCCATCAACGGCGCGACGATCGAGCTGACGATCGATAGCGACATTCAAGCCATCGTCGAAGACGAACTCGCCAAAGGAATCGAGAGCGCGGGCGCAAGCGCGGGAGTCGCCATCGTGATGCACGCGCGCACGGGAGAAATTTTGGCTATGGCAAACGCGCCTGATTTCGACGCGAACAAAAAATCGACCTGCTCGCCCGAAGTCACGAGAAATCGCGCCGTGACGGACATGTTCGAGCCCGGCTCCACGTTCAAAATCGTGATGACGACGGCGGCGTTGGAACTTGGACTTGTCAAGCCCGACGACAAAGTCGACGGCGCGCCAAACGGCAAGTGGAAAATCAAAGACCGCGTCATCGTCGACCACGAGCCTGTCGGAACGACAACCTTCCGAAACGCCGTCGCGCTTTCAAGCAACATCGTGGCGGCGAAAATCGGCTTGCGAATCGGCAAGGAAAAATTCTACGAGCAGGCGAAAGCGTTGGGCTTCGGCGAGAAAACGGGCGTTGGACTCATCGGCGAAGCGTCGGGATTGCTCAAACCCGTAAGTCAGTGGTCGAGCGTGTCGCTCGCGTGGATGGCGCATGGCTACGAAGTTTTGGTTACGCCGATTCAATTGCTCGCGGCTTACGCCGCCCTTGCCAACGACGGAATGCGAATGAAGCCATTTCTCGTGCAACGCATCGTGAGCGCCGAGGGCGACGTGCTCTACTACGACAAAGCCCAAGCCGTCAAACGCGCGATGAAAAAAGAGACGGCGGAACTCGCGCGCGAGATTTTCAAAGCCGTCGTCGATAGCGGCACGGGAATGAGCGCGCGGCTCGAAGGCGTCTCGGTCGCGGGCAAAACGGGCACGGCGCAACTCTTGACGAACGGCTCGTATCGTAGCGGCAATTACGTGTCGTCATTCGTCGGATTTTATCCCGTCGAAAAGCCCGTCATTGCGGCGCTCGTGATGATGATCAATCCAACGAAGGGCTACTATGGCTCAGCGGTCGCCGCGCCCGTCTTCGCCAAAATCAACGGCAAAATTTTGAGCGTCTTGGAAGAGGACTTGCGCGCCGACGTGGTGCGATTTGCGACGCATGCGGGCTTGCCCGCGAAGGAATTTTTGGACACGGCGAAAACCGTCGTCGCGCCCGACGTGAGAGGTCTGGCGTTTGAGGAAGCCAAAGAAATGTTGCGCGCGCACCAGTTGGATTTCAAGCGGGAAAACGCGGGCGAGGGCGTCGTAATCGCGCAGGGGGTCGCGCCCGAAACGCGCGTCACGGCTTGGACGAAAGTCCCGCTCACGTTCGCGGAAGAGTCGAAAACGCCGTCGCTCGTGGGCTGGCGCGCCGATAGAGCCATCTACGTCGCGGAACGATTGGGCTTCGAGGCGCAAGCGCGCGGCAACGGTTCAAAGGTCATAGCGCAATCCGTCAAGGCGGGAAGCGACATCAAACAAGGCGCGTCGCTCGTCTTGACGATGAGCGATTGAACGACGAAGGCAAAGCCGTTCCTGAAATGAAAAGCATCGACGAATTGCTTGGCGCGATCGACGCGCTTGAAACGAAGGGCGAACCGAAAAGCCAACTTGTCAAATCGATCGAATACGATTCGCGCAAAGTCAAAGAGGGCGCGCTCTTCGTGGCGATTCGCGGATTCAAGACCGACGGGCACGAGTTCATTGAGAGGGCGGTGGAATCGGGCGCGATCGCCATCGCGTGCGAAGCGTTCCCGAAACGCCTCGACCCGACAAGGCTCTACGTCCGCGTGGAAAACGCGCGCGTCGCGCTCGCGCAACTCGCCAAGCGATTCTACGACGACGCGAGCGACAGGCTCACGATGATTGGCGTAACGGGAACGAATGGCAAAACCACGACCACGACGCTCATCCACGGCGTTTTGGAATCGGCGGGCATCAAGGCGGGGCTTATCGGCACGGTCGCCTACAAAATCGGAAACGAAACGATCGAAGCGGAACGAACCACGCCCGAATCGATCGAACTGCATTCGCTCTTTGACAAAATGACGAAAGCGGGTTGCCAAGCCTGCGTGATGGAAGTCTCCTCGCATGCGCTCGCTTTGCGTCGCGTTCACGGCATTCGTTACGACGTCGCCGTTTTCACGAATCTCACGCGCGACCACTTGGATTTTCACGGCACGATGGAAAACTACTTTCGCGCCAAGAAAACGCTCTTCGATTCGCTCGATGAACGCGCCGTTGCGATTACGAACATCGATAGCCCCTACGGCGAACAAATCATCGCCGACTCGAAAGCCCGCGCGCTGACCTACGGCATCGAGGGCGAAAGCGCAAAGAAAGCCGACATTCGCGCAAAAGCGCATCGCTACGAGCTTTCGGGAACGACGGCGACGATCTTCGTCAAAGACGACGGGCGTTTGGAGACGATTCGCCATGTCGGAAAGTTCAATCTCTACAACGCGCTGGCGGCTATCGCCGTGGGCTACGCGATGAATCTTTCGCGCGACGACGTTATGCGCGGCGTCAATCGGCGCGAGGTCGTCGCGGGACGAATGGAGCAGATTTGGTCGGAAGACGGGCGATGCGCCATCGTCGATTACGCGCACACGCCCGACGCGCTGCTCAACGTGATTCGCGCCATCAAGGAAGTTTTGTCGCCCGACGCGAAACTCATCACGCTCTTTGGCTGCGGCGGCGAGCGCGACAAAGGCAAGCGACCCCTGATGGGCGAAATCGCCGAGCGCGAAAGCGACGTCGTCATTCTCACGAGCGACAATCCGCGCGCCGAAAATCCCGAAACGATTTTGGACGAAATCGAAGCGGGAATGACGAAGCGCAAGCCCTTCTATCGCATCGCCGACCGCGAAGCCGCGATTCGAAAGGGAATTTCGCTCCTCAAACGCGGCGACGCCTTGCTCGTCGCGGGCAAGGGGCACGAGCCGTATCAGGAAATTCAAGGCGCGAAACATCCTTTCGACGATCGCGCCGTCGTCAGAAAAATTTTTGACGAAGCCCGTGAAACTGACGCGAAGCGACCTTGAACTCGCGGGCGCGCTCGAAGCCGACGACTTCGCGCCCTTGACCGCGCCAAACGTCGCGATCGATTCGCGCCTCGTTCAAGGCGGAGAAATTTTCGTCGCGCTCAAAGGCGAAAAGCGAGACGGACACGAGTTCGTCCAATCCGCCATCGAAAACGGCGCGTCGCTCTGCGTCGTGAGCCGAGCGTGGCGCGCGGCGCATCGAGACGAAAAAGGAAATTTTTTGGTCGTTCAAGATCCGCTCGTCGCGTTGCAAGAACTGGCAAGGCTTTATAGGCGAAAGCTAGCGATTCCCGTCGTGGCGATTGGCGGCAACAGCGGCAAAACGACGACCAAAGAAATGACCGCTTGCGTTCTGCGCTCGACGTTCAAAACGCTGGCGACCGAAGGCAATTTCAACAATCACATCGGCGTTCCGCTCACGCTCTTTGGCTTGCGAAGCGAGACGGAAATCGCCGTGATTGAAATGGGAATGAACCGCCACGGCGAGATGACGCGCCTGTGCGACATCGCCGAGCCGACCGCCGCCGTCATCACCAACATCGGCAAGGCGCACATTGAGTTCTTTGGCACGATTGAGAACGTCGCAAAAGCCGAAGGCGAACTCTTCGATTGGATCGCGTCGCATGACGGCGTCGCGTTTGTCAACGCCGACGACGAACTCGTCTTGAAACGTTCGGAACGAGTCACGCGACGAATCTTTTACGGAACGAAGAAAAACCCGCGAGTCGAGCTCGATGTCTTCGCCGAAGAACTCGGCGTCGACGAGCTGGGTCGCCCGAAATTCCGCGTCCATGCGGGCGAAGCGAGCGAGGAAATCGCGCTCAAAATTTCGGGGCGGCACAACGTTCAAAACGCGCTCGTCGCCGTCGCCATCGGGCTGAACTTTGGCGTTCCGCTCGATCGCGTCAAGCGAGCGCTCGAAGCCTTTGAAATCAATCCCGCTTTGAAGCGAATGAGCGTGAGCGTCGTGAATGGAATCGTCTTGATGAACGATTCCTACAACGCCAATCCCGAATCGATGCGCGCGGGCTTGAACGCTCTCAAAGCGGTGAAAAACGCGGGCAAAAAAATCGCCGTTTTGGGCGATATGCTCGAACTGGGCGCGCTCTCGGCGCAAGAACACGAAGAACTCGGAAAGTTCATCTCGACGCTCGAACTCGACGCGCTGCTCGGCTACGGCGACGAAATGAAACGCACGGTCGAGACGGCGAGCGCGACGTTCAAAAAGCACTTCGACTCGAAGAGCGACCTTGCGAAAACCCTCGCGGAGTCGATTGCCGCGGGCGACGCGATTTTGTTCAAAGGCTCTCGCGCCATGAAGATGGAAACGGTCTTTGAAGAAACGATGAATTGGCTTTCGCGGGTCGACGCGGCGGCGAAACGAAAAACTTGACGACGAAAACTCAAAAACCAAAGCGCGTTGCTTTACTACTTGCTCAAACACGTTGGCGAGACCTATCAAGTCTCGTGGCTGCGGTTGGTGGATTACATCTCGTTTCGCTCGTTGGCGGCGGCGGTTACGGCGCTTTTGATCGCGATGCTCTTTGGCGAGCGCATCATCGAGTATCTCAAAACGAAGGTGATTGAACCCATCAAGGAAGAAGCGCCAGAGGAACATCGCAAGAAAGTCGGCATACCAACGATGGGCGGGTTCATCATTTTGCTGTCGGTGTTGGGCGCGTCGCTCTTGTGGTCGAAGCTCGCAAGCCCGTTTGCGTGGCTGATTCTCTTGGCGGTGGCGTGGATGGGCGCGATTGGGTTCATCGACGATTACTTGAAGGTGGTCAAGAAAGTCAAGGGCGGACTTTCGGAGCGCTACAAACTGTTTGGGCAACTCGCGTTGGGCTTGGCGATTGGGATTTACACGGTTTTGGATCCGAAACTTTCGGCGTTGCTCTCCAACACGACCGTGCCGTTCTTTAAGAATTTGGTGGTCGATTACGGCTATTGGTATGTGCCCGTGTGCGTCTTCATCGTGGCGGCGGTTTCCAACGCGGTGAATTTGACGGACGGACTCGATGGACTGGCGGCGGGCTGTTCGGCGATTTCGCTTCTGACGCTCGCGGGGTTTGCGTATCTGACGGGCAACGCCAAGTTCGCCAAGTATTTGAACATCGTCTACATCGAAGGCGCGGGCGAGGTAACGATTTTGGCGATGGCGATGGCGGCGGCATGCGTCGGGTTTTTGTGGTTCAACGCGCACCCCGCGCAAGTCTTTATGGGCGACACGGGGTCGCTGGCGATCGGCGGCGCGATGGCGGTCATCGCCTTGCTCATCAAGAAGGAATTGCAACTGCCCGTCATCGCGGGAATTTTTCTGATTGAGACGCTCTCGGTCATCGTGCAACGCTACTGGTTCAAGTTCACGCGGTGGCGATATGGCGAGGGTCGGCGCGTCTTCAAAATGGCGCCGTTGCATCATCACTTTCAGATGCTCGGTTGGCGAGAGGAAAAAATCGTGATTCGGTTCTGGATCATCGCCTTGATTTTCGCGGTGGCAAGTTTAATCAGTTTGAAACTACGCTAATGAACGCAAAAGACGTCAAAGACAAGCGCGTTACGGTCATCGGCGGAAAGCGAAGCGGCGTGGCGGCGGCGCAATTGCTCAAAAGGCAAGGCGCGAAGGTCTTTCTCACCGAGCGCGACGCGATCGATAGAACGTTCCTTGAAAAATTGGAGCGAAGCAAGATCGACTACGAATCGGGCGGACACACCGAGCGCGTCTTCGATTGCGATTTCGCCGTCATCAGCCCTGGCGTGCCGAGCAACGCGCCCGTCGTCAAGCGACTGGCGGCGGCGAACGTGCCGATTTATTCGGAAATCGAAATGTCGTCGTGGTTCTGCAAAGCCAAGATCGTCGCCATCACGGGCACGGATGGCAAGACGACCACGACCGCGCTCGCGCACAAAATTTTCGAGCGCGACGGAAAAGAAAAAGGCTATCGCGCTTTCGGAGTCGGCAACATCGGCGTGCCCTTCGCGGATTATGTCGAGGAAATGTCCGAGCGCGACGTCGCCGTCGTCGAAACGAGCAGTTTTCAACTCGAGCATTGCTTTTCCTACAAGCCGAAGGTCGCCGTGATTACGAACATCACGCCCGACCATTTGGATCGATACGACAACGACTTTCGCAAATACGCGAGCGCGAAGTATCGAATCTATCAAGCGCAAGACGAAGCGGATTTTTTGGTGGTGAATTTGGACAACGAAGAACTCCGTCGGCAATTCACGGACGAGGCGATCTTGAAGGCGCTCAAGCCAAAACTGATTCCGACGAGTTTGCGCGAAGATTTGAGCAAAAAACACGAGGCGTGCGCCTATCTCGATGGCGAGTGGCTCACGATAAAACTGAACGGAGAAACCGAACGCATTATGAAAAAAGACGAGGTCGTCGGGCGCGTGCACTTTCGCGGAACGCACAACGTCTATAACACGCTGGCGGCGGCGGTCGCGGCGCGCGCGATGGAAGTCAAAAAGGAAATCATCCGCGAAAGCGTGATGGCGTTTGAAGGCGTGGAGCATCGCATCGAGTTCGTGCGCGAACTCAACGGCGTGCAGTTCATCAACGACTCGAAAGCCACGACCGTCAACGCGCTGTGGTATGCGCTCGACACGATTCCCGCGCCCATCATCTTGATCGCGGGCGGACGCGACAAGGGCAACGATTACGCCAAAGTCGAGCCGCTCGTGAAGGAAAAAGTCAAACTCGTCGTCGCCATCGGCGAATCGAGAGAGAAAGTCGCCGAAGCCTTCGGCAAACTCACAAAGGTCGTCAAAGCCGACACGCTCGACGACGCGGTGCGAGCGGCAAGCCGCGAAGCCATAAAGGGCGACACGGTCTTGCTCTCGCCCGCGTGCGCGAGCTTCGATATGTTCGCCAACTTCGAAGAACGCGGCGAAACGTTCAAACGCTTGGTCGGAAACTTGTAGCGCAAGAACCAGAACGGGTTTTTGTTCTTTGCTATGTCTTCAAATTGTGATGCTTCTCGATGCGGCGCGGAGCGATCCGCGTCCGCGTCGGGGATTTTTGCGGATTTTCCAATGACCGAAACCAGACGAACTCAATGAACGGCGACGGATTCATCATCGACCACTTGGAGCCAAAGCCCTCGCCACGTCAAGGGCAAGGCGGCGGCATCGATGAGTCGAGCGTTCTCGGACGACTTGCCGAGGGCGACATCGTTCCGAAAAAAACGTTCGAGAGTTTGGCGGGCAAAACGCTCTTGCTGCTGGTCGTGATGTTGATGTGCGTCGGCGTGCTCGTGGTGTATAGCGGCGGCGCGGGGTGGGGCGCGAAAAAGTTTCACGACGAGGAATACTTCCTGTGGCGACAGTTGCTCTTTTCCATCGCGGGTTTGGGCGTGATATTCGTCGTGGGCGCGGTTGACTACAAAATCTTCAAGCGATTCAGCAAGCCGATTTTGGTCGCAAGCGCGGCGTTGCTTGCGGCGCTTTTGGCGATGAAAGCCGTTGGGGTCATAGAAGGCGCGGCGCGATGGATTGGCTACGGCAAGTTCAAGTTTCAAGCGTCGGACTTGGCGAAATACGCGCTGCTGTTGCGCTTGGCGACGATGCTCGCGGAGAAAAAATCTTTCGTCAAAGATTTGCATCGCGCCTACTACCCGATGATTACGGTCGTTCTGGGCGTTGCGGGGCTAGTGGCGCTCGAACCGAATTTCAGCACGGCGGCGGTGATGACGGGCATTTGCTTGATCGTGATGTATCTCGGCGGCGCGGACGTCAAGCATCTTGCCGTCACGATATTAGGCTTTGCGCCCATCGCCGCGGGATTTGCCATCGCCGCGCCGTATCGCGTGGCGCGATTGCTCGCCTTCGTCGGCGAAGGTTCGGACAAAGCGAGCTACCAAATCGAGCAAGCGCTGATTGGACTTGGCAACGGCGGAATTTTTGGGCTTGGACCAGGCGCGAGCAAACAGCGCGAACTCTTTTTGCCCGCGTCTTACAACGATTTCATCTTCGCCGTGCTTGGCGAAGAATATGGCTTCGTCGGCGCAACGCTCATCATTCTGCTGTTCGTTGGCGTGGTGATTTGCGGCGTTCTCATCGCGCGCAACGCGATGGACGATTTCGGCAGGCATCTCGCCTACGGCGTTACGACGGCGATTGGCGTTTATGCCTTCGTCAACGCGGCGGTGGCGTGCCACTTGCTTCCGACGACGGGCTTGCCGATGCCCTTCGTTAGTTATGGCGGAAGCGCGACGCTCTTCAACTCCTTCGGCGTGGGGTTGCTCATCAGCGTGTCGCGCGAAAAGAAGAGATTGGAAAAAAACGCCATCGCTCGTCAGCCGTCGGGCACGGCGGAAGAGCAAGGCAACGCGCCGTTCTAAACGAGGCGTAGCCAAGCGAAGACGTCGAGAGAAAATTTGAACGCTGGATTCCATCGCGCCAATGAAAGCGCTTTTCGCGGGCGGCGGAACGGGCGGACACTTTTTTCCCGCCGTCGCCATCGCCGAGGAAATTTTGCGACAAAAACCCGACGCGCAAGTCGCGTTCGCGGGCACGGAGCGCGGCATCGAGGCGACCGAAGCGCCGAAGCGAAACTTCACGTTGCACTTTGTCTCGGCGGTCGCGTTCAAGCGAGGATTTTCGCCGCAAGCGCTCTTTGAAAATTTGAAATTTCCGTTTCGCTTGCTCGAAAGCGTAAGCGACGCGAGAGAATTGCTCGACCAAGAAGAGCCTGACGTCGTCGTCGGCACGGGCGGTTTCGTGAGTTTCCCCGTCGTGTGGGCGGCGCAAGAGTTCGGCGTGCCGACGCTCCTGCAAGAGCAAAACTCAAAGCCCGGTTGGGCGACGCGCGTCTTGGCAACGAGAGCCGACGAAGTGCATCTCTCGTTTGAGGACTCGCGCCGATTTTTCTCGAAGCGCGTCCAATGCTTCGTTACGGGCAACCCGACGCGACGATTCGAGCGCGTCTTGCCCGAAACGGCGCGCCAGTTCTTCAATCTTGACCCGAAACGAAAAACGTTGCTCGTCTTCGGCGGAAGTCTGGGCGCGCGCAGTCTCAACGGCGCGGTCGAAAAATGGCTCGATGAACTCCTGACGCGCGCCAACGTGATTTGGCAAACGGGCAAGACCGATTACGACAACATCGCCTCGCGCGTTCAGCCGCGAGAGAACTTGTGGCGCAATGCCTTCATTGACCGAATGGACTTGGCGTATTCGGCGGCGGATTTGGCGCTGTGTCGCGCGGGCGCATCGACCATCGCGGAACTGACGAACGTCGGCGTTGCGGCGGTTCTCGTGCCGTATCCGTTTGCCGCCGACAATCATCAATACTTCAACGCCAAAGCCTTGGCGGACAAAGGCGCGGCGGAACTCGTCTTGGACGACGCGATCGCATCGAGAGCGTCGTTTGAGAAAATCGTCTCTCTGCTCGAAGACGACCAACGGCGCGAGGCGATGCGAGAGCGAGCCAAGCGGCTCGGAAAGCCCGACGCGGCAAAAGTCATCGCCGAGCGCGTCATCAGGCTCGCGGAGTCGAACTGAACATTTAGCGCAAACGATGAAACGATTGAAACAAGGGTTGCTCGGCAGAATCAGGCGCATTCACCTCGTCGGCATCGGCGGCGCGGGAATGAGCGCCATCGCCGAAGTCTTGCTCAACAACGGCTTGAAAGTGAGCGGCTCCGACCTTTGCGCCAGCGACGTGACGGAACGCCTGAAAGAGCGCGGCGCCATCGTCGCCATCGGACACGAGGCGAAAAACATCGAGGGCGCGGAAGTCGTGGCTCACTCTTCCGCCGTGCGCGTCGACGAAAATCCCGAAACGCTCGAAGCCAAACGGCTCGGCGTTCCCATCGTCAAGCGCGACGAGCTGTTGGGCGAGATTATGCGGCGCAAGGCGGGCATCTGCGTCGCGGGCACGCACGGCAAAACGACGACCACGACGATGATCGCCACGATGCTCGCCGAATGCAACCTCGAACCGACCGCGCTCATCGGCGGCGTTTCGGACTACTTTCTGAACGTCGGGTTCGGCGGCAGCGCGCTCGTTGGCGACGGCGATTGGATGGTCATCGAAGCCGACGAATACGACCGCGCGTTTCTCAAACTCACGCCGACCATCGCCGTGATGACGACGCTCGAAGCCGAACACTTGGACATCTACCGCGACATCGAGGATTTGAAAAACGCCTTCGCGGAGTTCGCCAACAAAGTTCCCTTCTACGGCGCGATCGTGCTGTGCGACGACGAAGAAGGCTTGCGCGCTCTTCGACCGAATTTGAAGCGAAAGGTCGTTGGCTACGGACTCAATCCCGACGCGGAGTTTCGGGCGACCGACATCGAGCAGGAGAAAACCTCGACGACGTTCAAAGTTCTGCGTCGCGGCAAATCGCTCGGAGTCGTCGGCTTGCAAACGCTGGGCTTGCACAACGTCAAAAACGCCTTGGCGGCGATCGCCGTCGGCTTTGAAATCGGATTGGACTTCGAGGACATTCGGCGCGGGCTGGAAAAGTTCCGAAGCGTCCGAAGGCGATTTCAAATTCGGTTTCAAAACGGCGAGGACGCGCCCGTCGTCATCGACGATTACGCGCATCACCCGACGGAAGTGCGCGCCACGCTCGAAGCGGCAAGAAGCGGATTCAAAACGCGACCCGTCGTCGCCGTCTTTCAGCCGCATCTTTACTCGCGCACGCGCGATTTCGCCAAAGACTTCGCCAAAGCGTTGAGCCTTGCGGATAGAGCCATCATCGCCGACATCTATCCCGCGCGCGAGCGCGCCGAAGCGTTCAAGGGCGTTACGAGCGAACTCATCGCAAGGGAAATGACCAACGCGACGCTCGCCGAAAAAGACGCGCTGTTGCAAACCTTGACGCGCGAGATTCGCGGCAACGAGGTCGTGGTGATGATGGGCGCGGGCGACATCACCAAAATCGCGGAAAGTTTCGCCGAAGAATTGCGAAAACGAAATGCCAACGCCGTTTAAGCTCGCCTCGCGCGAGTTGCCAATCATTCTCGTCAAAGCCAACGTCGCAGGCGAAGCGAAAGCGCGCGACGTGGTGGCGATGATCGACACGGGCGCGACGGGGTGCGTCGCGTCGCCGCGCTTGGCGAAAGAATTGGCGATGAAAAAAGTCAAAGTCCAGCCCAAAGAAAAATCGGCGCAAGGCATCGGCGGCAAAGTGAAAGTCGACTTCGTCCAAGCGAGCCGCATCGAGTGCGACGGCGCCGTCGCCACGAACATAAAAGTCGCCGTGATGGATTTGAGCGTCATTCAAAAATCAATCAAAACCAAGCGCCAAAAAGCGGTCGAGATGATTCTGGGCTACTCGTTCTTTAAGGGACGAACGCTCGTCATCGACTACAAGAACAAAACGATAAGCGTCACCCAAAGCGATGTTGAACTTGGAAGAGTTGCGCCAAGCGGTTAGAGGCGAAGCGCAGTTGAACTACAACCTTGCGAAGTTTTCAAGCTTTCGCATCGGCGGCAACGCCGACATCTTCATCGCGCCAAAGGACAAAGACGACGTTTTGAACGCCGTCAGGTTCTTTGAAAAGTTGCGCTTGCCCTACGTCGTGTTGGGACGCGGCAGCAACGTGCTCGTCAGCGACAAAGGCGTGCGCGGCGCGGTGATCTCCCTGCGCGAAAATCTTGAACGAGTCGAAATCAAAGACTGCGGCGACGAAGCGCGCGTCTATGTCGAAGCGGGGGCGGATTTGCCCGCGCTCGCCGTCGAAACGCTCAAAAAGGGCTACGGCGGCTTGGAAAACCTGTCGGGAATCCCTGGCAGCGTCGGCGGCGCAATCTTGATGAACGCGGGCGCTTACGGCAAAGAAATTTTTGAGCTAATCGAGTGGGTCGAGGTCATTCGCAACGGCGAGGTCAAAATCTTGAAGCGCGACGAAATCGCCTATCGCTATCGCGGCACCGATTTGCAGAACGACGTGATTCTCTCGTGCGAACTGCGGCTCAAAAAACTTTCGCCCGAAGAGCAAGCCAAAGCGATGGAAAATCGAAAAGCGTGGATGGAAAAGCGTCGCAACACGCAACCGCTCTCGTTGCCCAACGCGGGAAGCATTTTCAAAAATCCGCCGCCCGACGAGAACGGCAATCCGCGATACGCGGGCGCGCTCATCGAAGCATGCGGCTTGAAAGGCAGACGCATCGGCGGCGCGGAGATTTCCGACAAGCACGCCAACTTCATCGTCAACGCGCAGAACGCCACCGCCCGCGACGTGCTCGCGCTCATTGAGCTGGCAAGAACCGAAGTCAAAAAAAAGTTCGGCGTGCAACTTGAACTTGAAATCAAATTGCTCGGCGAGTTCGATTAAACAATGCCAAGCGACAAACGACCGATGACGAACTACGTTGAGTTTCACGAAGGCGACGAGCCAAAACGCGAGGAAGTCAAAAGCGACGGCAGTTACGTGGAGCCGACGCGAAGCGACGAAAGCAAAGAAGAAACGCTTGGCGAGAACGCGCCCGACGAAGCGACGGAGCGACCAAGCGAGCGGAACGCGATTGGCGGCGTCTTCGTCTTGAACGAGGGCGGATTCAAACCGCCGAAAACCCTTGTCTTCGTTGGGGTTTTGGTCGGGTTGGTCGCGGTTTTCGTTCTTTCAAAAGTTTGGGAGAGAGAAGCGGAACTGGCGCGCTTCGTCGTTCAAGGCAATCGCTTGCAGAAGACCGAAGAGATTGAGCGCGTCGCAAGCAAGTTCATCGGAAAGAAGATGAGCGACGTGAGTTTGTCCGACATCGTCGACTCGATTTTAACCTTGCCCTACGTGTGCCGAGCCATCGCGACGAAAGAACTGCCCGACGCGATTCGCGTGCGCATCGAAGAGCGACAACCCGTAGCGATGGCGCGCATCGGCGACGACTTGAAACTCATCGACGAAGCGGGCTACGCGATGAACAAGAGCGGCGCGATGTCGGAAACGGGGCGATTGCCGTTGCTATCCGGCTTTTCGAAGGTCGAGCGCGATTCCGCGACGGGCTTGGCAAAGCTCAATGGCGCGGAAGCGGAAACGGCGTTGGCGTTCTGCAAAGCCCTGCGCGAAACGCGGTTTGCGCGGCTCGTCGTGAGCGAGGTTCGCGTCGTGAGCGCCTCGCAACTGCAAGCCTTTGCGGCGAGCGGCGAAGCGAAGTTCCTCTTCGCCAAGGGCGATTATGAACGCCAACTCGAAAGGTTCGAAGCGTTCTGGAAGCAAGTCATCGTCAAAAGAGGCGTAAAGCCGTTTGAATACGTCGATGTCCGTTTCGACGGAAAAATTTTCGCAAAAGAAACGGAGCCAATGGCTCCAAAACGAAAATCTCAAAACTGAAGCGAGGTGCGGAGATGACGAATGGAAAATCGAAGGAGCAATTCGTAGTCGGGCTTGACATCGGCACGACGAAAGTGTGCTGCGTGGTCGCCAAGCGAGACGAGTTCGGAAAAATTCACGTCTTGGGCGTGGGCAAGGCGAAGTCGGAAGGCTTGCAGCGCGCGACGGTCGTCAACATCAACCGCACGGTCGACGCGATTCGAGAAGCCGTCGCCGAAGCCTCGCACACATCGAGCATCAAAATCAAAGGCGTCAACGTGGGCATTTCGGGCGAGCACGTGCAATGCATCAAGTCGAGCGCGGAAATCAGCGTCAACCCGACGCAAATCGTCAATCACAACGACGTGATGCGCCTCGTCGAGAAAGCCAAGAAAAGCTTGGAGCACTTGAATATGGAGCGGCGCGTCATTCACTCCATTCCGCAAGAGTTCATCGTCGACGACCAAGAAGGCGTGCTCGACCCCATCGGAATGGCGGGACAATCGATGCGCGGGAGCGTTTATGTCGTGATGGGAATGATCAGCAAAATCCGAAACATCGAGCAATGCATCGAGAAGGCGGGGCTTGCCGTCAACGGAATGACGTTTGAGCCTGTCGCGTCGGGCTTGGCGGTCATCAAAGAGCGCGAGCGCCGAAGCGGCGTGGTGGTCATTGACATCGGCGGCGGCACGACCGACATCGCCATCTACCGACGTGGCGCGATTCGCTATTCCGAAGTCGTCAAAATCGCGGGGTGGGACGTCACCAACGACGTGGCGATCGGCTTGCACACGCTCGAAGACGTGGCGGAAGAACTCAAAATCAAGCACGGGTGCGCCTATTTCCCCGACCTCATTCACGACGAAGAGATTTTGGTGTCGGATTTGGAAGGTCGTCCGCCCAAGTCGTTCCGAAAGTCCGTGCTGACGAACATCATCGAGGCGCGAATGACGGAGATTTTCGAGCGCGTGCGCGAGTCGCTCAAAAAGTCGGGCGATTATCAGTATCTCAACGCGGGCGCCATCATCACGGGCGGCGGCGCGCTCGTACAAGGCACGCAAAGCTTGGCGCAACAGGTCTTGGGCTTGGACGTGCGCATCGGCACGCCCGAAGGCATCGACGGCGGAATGAAAGGCGAACTCAACTCGCCGCAATACGCGACCGTCGTGGGCTTGGTGTTGCGCGCCTTCCGCGACATGCCCATCGAACAGCCCGCGCAAGACGCGGTCGAAGAAAAAGAACCCGAACCCGAAAGCGTCAAGGAATCCAATGGCGCCGAGAAAAAATCCAACAAGAACCTTTTTGAGAGAGTCAAAGAATGGTTCGATCAGATTTAGCGACCAAACGCAATTCGACGACGAGACGCGCCATCGGGGCGCGAAGCGAGCAACTTCAACCTACAAAAACGAATCGCGCAAGGAGGAGAGAACATGCCGTTTGAAGTGGACACCACCTACTCGCCCTTAGGAGCGAAAATCAAAATCATCGGCGTGGGCGGGTGCGGCGGCAACGCCGTCAACAACATGATTGAGCGCGGCATCACGGGCGTTGAGTTCATCGCTTGCAACACCGATAGCCAAGCCCTCTCGAAATCCCGCGCGCAATATCGTTTGCAAATCGGAAGCGCGACGACCAAAGGACTTGGCGCGGGCTTCAATCCCGAAGTGGGCAAACACGCGGCGGAAGAATCGCGCGAGGAAATCTCCGAGCTGATTCGCGGCACCGATATGCTCTTCATCACGGCGGGAATGGGCAAAGGCACGGGCACGGGCGCCGCGCCCGTCATCGCCAACATCGCGCGCAAACTCGGCATCTTGACCATCGCCATCGTAACCAAACCCTTCGAATACGAGGGCAAACGCACGCTTGAAACCGCTCAACGCGGCATCGACGAACTCCGCAAGGAAGTCGATACGCTCATCGTGGTGCAGAACGAGAAAATTTTGAGCGTCGCCAACGCCGACATGAGCGTGCGCGAAGCCTATAGCGTCGCCAACGACGTCTTGTATCGCGCCGCCAAAGGCATCTCGGAAATCGTTACCCGACACGGCTTCGTCAATGTCGACTTCGCCGACGTTCGAAACATCATGTCGGATTCGGGCGACGCGCTGATGGGGTCGGCGACGGCGTCGGGCGAAAATCGCGCGCTGCGCGCCGCCGAAGAAGCCATCTCGTCGCCGCTTCTCGATGGCGTGTCCATCAAAGGCTCGTCGGGCGTGCTCGTCAACATCACGGGCGACGTGACGATGCGCGACATGAAGGACGCGATGAGTTTCATTCACGAACAAGCGGGCGAAGGCGCCACCATCATTCACGGGCACGTCGAGGACGAGACGATGAAGGGCGAAATTTCCGTAACCGTCATCGCAACGGGATTCAACAAGGGCAAAAAGCACGCATCGAGCGCAAAGCAACCCGAACTGCAAGTCGTGCGTCGCGCGGAAAATCAAAAGCCTGCGATAACGCCGCCACCCCTCTCAAACCCATTGGTCGGCGGAAAGATGGAACGAATGGGCTCCGAAGCGTTTGAAAAGAGCGACGACGGCGTGCCCGCGTTCATCAAGCGCGGCATTCCAATGCCTCAACCGTTCGGAATGAAGTCCATCGACGAACAAGACGAACAAAAGCCCGACAACAACGGCGACAAAATTCGAAAGACGAATCCCGAAACGCCCGCGTTTTTGAGAAAAATCATGGACTGATGTGCGTCGACAGAGCGCATTGAACGCGCCGCGAGCGCGCAACGGGCTTCTCATTTCAAACGCCGCGAGAGACGAAGAATGCCGAACGTCGGCTCGCCAAGTTGGCGGAACCTCGTCTCGATTCTCTCGCTTCGCTCTGAATCGCATCGCTCTGGCTTTGTCCGTCGTCGCAATGCGAAAGTCGGCAAACGTCGCGCAAACGGATTTCGCTTCACGCCTCAAAGACCTCAAACCCATCGACGACCGCCATCACGATGACGTTGGCGGGCGTTTTGTCGGAGCGCATCACTTGCTCGACGACCGCGCCCTCTTGCGCCACGAGCACGAGGTCGCCCTCGCCCGCGTCTTGCGCATCAATGGCGACGAGTTCGCGTTCATTGCGAAACGAGCCGTCGAGGTTGATGGGCTTGACGACGAGAAGTTTCGCGGAACGCAATTCCGCGTCTTTTTGCGTCGCCACGAGCGTGCCGATGACTTTGCAGAGAATCATCAGTTAAGGCGCTGTTGCGCGAGCGATTTGAACAGGTTGAACGCTTCGGAAAGTTTGGACGGATCTTTGCCGCCTGCGGTCGCCAGTTGCGGTCTGCCGCCGCCGCCGCCTTGCACGACTTTTGCCACGTCGCCAATCAACTGACCCGCTTGCAATTTTTTGGACGCGATGAGGTCGTCGCTGACGGTCGCCACGAGCGAAACTTTGCCTTCAATGACGCTCGCCAAGAGCGCCACGCCCGATTTGATTTTGCCGCGCAAGGCTTCGCCCATCAGGCGCAATTCGTCGGCGCTCGCCGCGCGAACTTCGGTCGCCAAAACCTTCGCGCCGCCAATTTCCGCGGCTTGATTCAGAAGGCTATCCAACTGCGCGGCGGCGACTTCGGCGCGCAGTTTCTCCAATTGTTTCTCCAACGCCTTTTTCTCGTCGAGCAACTTTTCAATCTTCGCGGGGATTTCCTCTTCGGATTGCGCGTTCAGCATTCGCTTCAAGGTTTGCAATTCCGCGAACTCTTTTCGGAACAAGTCCTCCGCCGCTTTTCCCGTTACGGCTTCGATGCGACGAATGCCCGACGCGATGCTCGATTCGGAGACGATTTTGAACGTGCCAATTTGCCCCACGTTGTCCAAGTGCGTGCCGCCGCAGAACTCAATGGAAAAGTTCGGAATTTCCAGCACGCGCACGACGTCGCCGTATTTGTCGCCGAAGAACGCGAGCGCGCCCATGCGCTTGGCTTCTTCAAACGGCACGTTCTCATGCTTGATGACCTTTTGCGCCGAGCGAATTTGCTCGTTGACCATTTCCTCGATTCGCGCCAATTGCTCCTCGCTCACTTTCTCGAAGTGGCTGAAATCGAAGCGCAAGCGTTCAGGCGAAACGAGCGAGCCTTTTTGTTGGACGTGCTCGCCGAGAACTTTTCGCAGCGCCGCATGCAAGAGGTGCGTCGCCGTGTGATTGCGCGCCGCGCAAAGCCGCGCCTCCGCATCGACTTTCGCCACGACGTCTTTGGCGAGCATTGAAAAATCAAGATCCGCGACGTCAATTTCCTTGCCGCTCGCCTCGGCGACGCGGTCAATGACGTGAACGATGCGCTCGCCTTCTTTTTGCGTATCGATGACGCGCAAAATCAAGTTGCCTGATTCAATGACGCCCTTGTCGCCCACTTGTCCGCCCGCTTCGGCGTAGAAGGGCGTTTTGTCCAAAACGAGAAAAAGTCGGTCGTCGGTCTTCTTCGCCCATCGGATTTTGGCTTTTTCGCAGAGCGACGCATACCCTTTGAAGACGGAATCTTTGCCCGACGAAAGTTTCACCCATTGAGCGTCGCCGTCGTCGCCTTGCGCCATTTTTCGCTTGCGGTCTTTGCGGGCGCGTTCCTTTTGCTCTTTCATCAAACGCTCGAAGCCTTCTTCGTCGATGGAAAGTCCGATTTCTCGCGCCATCAATCGCGTCAAATCCATCGGGAAGCCGTAGGTGTCGTAGAGTTTGAAGACGTCGCTTCCCGCGATGATGGTTTGGTTTTCGGACTTGACTTTCGCGGCGATGTCGCTGAAAATTTGAATGCCGCGATCGAGCGTTTCGAGAAAGTTTTCCTCCTCGGCGCGAATGATTTGCTCAATGGCGCTTTGTCGCTCGACGAGTTCGGGAAAAACGTCGCCCATCGCGTCGGCGAGCGTTGGGGCGATTTTGTGCAAGATGGGTTCGGCTTGACCAAGCGAGCGAGCGTATCGGACGGCGCGACGCAAAATCCGACGCAGCACATAGCCGCGTCCTTCGTTGCTGGGCGTGGCGCCATCGGCAATGGCAAACGAAAGAGCGCGAATGTGGTCGGCAATGACGCGCATCGCCACGTCGGTTTCTTTTTCCAAAGAACCCGCGTAGGCTACGCCCGTCAGTTCGACGATTCGATCCAAAAGCGGCTTGAACAGGTCGGTGTCGTAATTGGAACGTTTGCCTTGAAGCACGGCGGCGACGCGCTCCAAACCCATTCCCGTGTCGACGTGCTTGGCGGGCAGAAGTTCCAATTCGCCTTGCGCGTTGCGATTGTATTGAATGAAGACGAGATTCCAAATTTCAATCACCTGCGGCGTGCCCGCATTGACGAGTCGCGCGCCGCTCTTGTCGGGCGTAAGGTCAATGTGAATTTCGGTGCACGGTCCGCACGGACCCGTTTCGCCCATTTCCCAAAAGTTGTCCTTCTTGCCGTGTCGCTGAATGTGGTCGGGATGGATGTCGGTAAAATTTTTCCAAATCTCGAAGGCTTCGTCGTCGTCGTGATAGACGGTCGCGTAGAGACGGTCTTTGGGAAGATTCCAAACCGACGTCAAGAGTTCCCATGCCCAACCAATCGCTTCTTCTTTGTAGTAATCGCCAAACGACCAATTGCCGAGCATTTCGAAGAAGGTGTGGTGATAGGTGTCGCGCCCGACGTCTTCGAGGTCGTTGTGTTTGCCCGACGCGCGAATGCACTTTTGAGTGTCGGCGGCGCGTTTGTAGGGGCGTTTGCCCGTGCCGAGAAAGACGTCCTTAAACTGATTCATTCCCGCGTTGGTGAACAGGAGCGTCGGGTCGTCGGCGGGAATGACGGGCGCGGAGCGGACGATTTCGTGCTGTTTGGATTTGAAAAAGTCTAAAAAGGACTGCCTGATGTCGCGTGATGTCATCGCAAGGTTGAAGATGTTGAACGAAAAATCGAGGCGAAAATATAGCGCGAAGTTGAGCGGCGGAAAAATCGCGCGAGCGGAACTCGAACCAAAAAGCCTCGCGTCCGCGAGGCTCTCCGTCGCTCCTCGGGCCGGATTCGAACCAGCGACCAATCGGTTAACAGCCGATCGCTCTACCACTGAGCTACCGAGGAATGCGCTTTCATCGAGTCAGGGGCGCAAAGATAACGCTCGCCGCCGAAAAAGCAAACAGCCCGCCCAAAATTTTCGGCGTCGCGTCGTATTTTCGGCGGTTCAAGTTCAACCGACGAATGACCGAAACCATAGACCTCGTCGCGCTGTGGGAGTGGGAATTCGACAACGAATTCATCCGACTGCTTCAACGCGAGGCGCGGCAAGCCAACTTGCGCTTTGAACATGTCACCACCTACGACATTGAGGACTTCATTTGCGCCCTGCGTTCAGGAAAAATTCGCTTCTCGACCCTTCTCGACCGCGCCATTGATTCCAACGACGCCTTCGCGCCCGTGCAAGAATGGGCGCTTCAAAACGGCGCGAGCGTCATCAATCCGTATGGCGAATCGTTGCGCGCGATGAACAAAAGTTACGTCCACTACGAGCTGATAAAAGTCGGCGTGAACGTGCCCTTCACCGTGATGCTTCCCTCGTATGAAGAGATGCGCTGGGTCAGCGAGAGCCTGATGCGCGAAGTGTTCAAGTTGCCTCTGCCGTTTGTCTTGAAGCCCGCGCACGGCGGCGGCGGCGAAGGCGTGATTAAAAACGTAACCTCGCACCATCACGTGCACGACGGACGCAAACTCTGCTACTGGGACTCGTATCTCGCCCAGGAGCGCGTGTATCCAAAATACCTCTACGGCTGGCGATGCTGGTTTCGAGCCTATTGGGTCTTCGGCGACGTGTTGCTGACATGGTGGGACGATACGACGCTCATCTATCGCCCGTTTTCCGACAAAGACAAACCCTTCGTCCGCTTCGACGAAATTCAAACGATGATGACGCGCATCGCGCAGGTCGCCAAACTGCATTTCTTCTCGACCGAAATCGCGCTGACGCGCGAAGACAAACTCGTCGCCGTCGATTACATCAACGACCAAATCGATCTGCGCCTCAAATCCAAACACTACGATGGCGTGCCCGACCAGCTCGTCGAGACCATCGCTCGCAAAATCGTCGCCTTCGCCAAAGAGCGCAAACGCCAATGAGCGCCTTCGCCGACAAAGCCATCGCGTTTTTCCAATCGCTTCGCTTCCCCGCCCGCCTGCCAAAGTCAATCGCCGTGATGAATCCTTATCAAGACGAAGCGATCTTCCAAATCGTGAAAACGTTTTTTCAGAGGTTTTACGCCGACGAAAATCCTCGCGTTTTTCTTTGGGGCGTCAATCCAGGGCGGTTCGGCGGCGGCGTTACGGGGATTCCCTTCACCGACCCCTTTGCGTTGTCGCATGTTCTTGGCATCGAACATCGGCTTTCGGGCAAGCGCGAACTCTCGTCGGAGTTCATCTATCAAGTCGTGGAAAAATGGGGCGGCGCGAAGCGGTTTTATTCGCAGTTCTACGTCAATAGCCTCTCGCCGCTTGGATTTACGAGGCTCGGCAAGAACTACAACTTCTACGACGACCCTCGCTTGCTCAAACTCGCCGAGCCGTTTGTCGTGAAGAGCGTCTGGGCGCAAATCGATTTCGGCGCAAGACGCGACGCCGCTGTCTGTCTCGGAACGGGAAAACTCTACGACGTGTTTTCGCGCCTCAACGACGAACATCGCTTCTTCGAGCGCATCGTGCCGCTCGAACATCCGCGATTCATTATGCAGTATCGGCGCAAGCGCGTAGCGGAATTCGTGGAGAAATACGCCGAAACGCTCTCTCGCCTAACGACTTCAAGTTCAATTCGCAGTTGACAACTGGCGATTCGCATCGCTTGCGAATTCCTCGCTCGCGCTCGGAATGACGAGAACAAAACGCGAAAATCGTCGCTATCGCCGTTCATATTGCAGTTCGTAATACCGTTGATACTCGCCGTTGATGATGCGCTCCCACCACTTGCGATTGTCCAAATACCACCGAATCGTTTTCTCGATGCCCGTCTCGAAGGTTTCTTGCGGTTTCCAGCCGAGTTCGCGCTCGATTTTGCTCGCGTCGATGGCGTAGCGGCGGTCGTGTCCGGGGCGATCTTTGACGAACGTGATGAGGCTTTCGGGCTTGCCAAGTTTTTGCAAGATGAGCTTGACGATGTCGATGTTTCGTTTCTCGTTATGACCGCCGATGTTGTAGACTTCGCCGACCTTGCCGTTGTGAAGCGCGACATCGATGGCGCGACAGTGATCTTCGACATAGAGCCAATCGCGCACGTTCAAGCCGTCGCCGTAGACGGGCAGAGGTTTGTCGTTCAAGGCGTTGGCGATCATCAGCGGAATGAGTTTTTCGGGAAATTGATACGGACCGTAGTTGTTGGAGCAACGGGTGATGATGGTGGGAAGGTTGAACGTTTCGTGATAAGCGCGAACCAAGAAGTCCGCGCCCGCTTTGCTTGCCGAGTAGGGCGAATTGGGCGCGAGCGGCGTTTCTTCGGTGAAGTAGCCCGTTTCGCCGAGCGTGCCGTAGACTTCGTCGGTCGAGATTTGCACGAATCGTTCCACGCCGAATTTTTTTGCCGCGTCCAAGAGCGTTTGCGTGCCGAGCACGTTGGTCTCGACGAAAACTCTCGCGCCGAGAATGCTTCGGTCGACGTGCGATTCGGCGGCGAAGTTTATGACCGCGTCGATTTTCTCTTCCTCGAAGAGCGTTTCGATGAGCAAGCGGTCGCAGATGTCGCCTTTGACGAAGCGATAATTCGGGCGCGATTCCACGTCGGCGAGGTTTTCCAAGTTGCCTGCGTAGGTGAGTTTGTCGAGATTGACGATGCGGTAGGCGTGATTTTGCAGCATATAGCGGACGAAGTTGCTTCCGATGAAGCCTGCGCCGCCCGTAACGAGAATAACGTTCATTGCGATTGACGAGTCTTCGTTTTTGTCAAGATAGTCCTTTTCGGTTGGGCGTTCAAGCGCGTTAGCGCGTAATGCGCGCCGTTTTTTCGCCATCCGCGAAGCGAATCACGATGTCGTCGCCCGCGCGGAGTTCTTGGGCGGAACGGACGGGCTTGCCGTCTTTGAACGCGAGCGCGAACCCGCGTCGAAGCGTTTGTTCGTAGCCCAACGCGACGAGCCGACGTTCAAGGGCATCGAGCGACGAGCGACGGCTCTCGAATTTTTGCTTGACGGAGAGCGCCATGCGCTCGCTCAATCGATCGAGAGTTTGCAATCGCTCGTGAAAGTCGCGCAAGGGTTTGTTGAAGGCGTAACTTCCAACGATTTCTCTCACGAGCGAGCGTTTCGCCTCCAAGAGCTTGAGCGTTTCGCGTCGGAGCGTTTGAAGGGTCGCCGAAATTGAAGCGAGAAGTTCCGAAGAGTCGGGCGAGATGAGTTCCGCCGCGTTGGAAGGCGTGGCGGCGCGCGCGTCGGCGACGAAGTCGCAAATCGTGTAGTCCGTTTCGTGCCCGACCGCGCTCACGATGGGAATCTTGGATTCAAACACGGCGCGAGCGACGCGCTCGTCGTTGAACGCCCACAGGTCTTCAAGCGAACCGCCGCCGCGCCCGACGATGAGCGCATCGACTTGATGGTCGGGATTCGTGGCGCGATTGAAGTAGCGAATCGCCGCAACGATTTCTTCGGGCGCGCCCTCGCCTTGAACGCGCGTCGGAAACAGCACGATTCGCGCCGCAGGATAACGCCGCGCCAAAACCGAGCAGATGTCCTTGATGACCGCGCCCGTCGGCGACGTCACCACGCCGATTTTTTCAGGGTATCGAGGCAAAGGCTTTTTGCGCGCGTTGTCGAACAGCCCCTCGCGCTTCAACTTTTCAAACAAAAGCTCAAATGCCTTTTGCAAATCGCCCTCGCCGACGAGTTTGACCGCGCTAACGACGATTTGGTATTTGCCTTGCGGCGCATAGACTTCCACTCTGCCGCGAGCGAGAACTTCAAGCCCATCCCCCAGCTCAAAGCTCAACTGTTGCGCGACGGAGCGCCAAATGACGCCATTGATTTGCGCGCTTGCGTCTTTGAGCGTAAAGTAAAGATGCCCCGACGAATGTCGTTTGAAGTTTGAAATTTCGCCGCGTAGCCACAGTTCAGGAAACTCCGTTTCCAAACAGGCTTTGATGGCTTCGGTCAATTCGCTTACGGAGTAGACGCCATCCGCCATCGCTAAATTGTTTGGGTCAATTTCGTTGCGTTCAAATAAACTGATTGTCGCCGTATATTGCCGCAAACATAACGAAAAACATCGTCAATGGACGTTTTCGCCAAAGCGCTCGCGCCCGTGCTGGGACGTTCGGAAGGGGACGTTCAACAATGGCTTTCGACGATTTGTCAGCGCATCGCTGAGGAATTGGCGTTGAATGGTCGCGCATATCTTGGCGAAATTGGCGCGTTGGAGCGCGCGCGCATTCCGTCCGAACCGCAAGAAGAAAACGGCAAGTTAAGCCTAGCGCCGCCGCGCTACGAGGTCAAGTTGGTTCAAGGCGAGACGAGCGAAAACGAACTGATCTTCGAAGTGGCGGTCGAGCAATTGGAATTGGACGAAGACTTGGCGCAAAAACTGTCCAGAGGCTTTGCCCGCGTGATTGAAAAGGTCGTGGAAGTTCGAGGGTCGCTCAAACTGGGCGAGTTGGGCGAGTTTGCGCGCGGCGAGAAGGGCGGATTGACCTTTAAGCAGTCGGCGATTTTGTCGGAGTTGCTCAACGAACCGTTTGCCGCGCTGGCGCCCGTAACGATTTCCGAAGCGCGAAAATCCGCGGCGATTGAAGAAACGCCCGCGCCCGCAAGCGTTAAGCCCGAAACCCAAGTTTTCGAAGCGCCTCAAAACGTGTCGCCCGCCTCGACGAAAGCCGTTCCGTCGGAAACCTCGTTCTTGAACTCGACGGAAGCCAAATCGCTTCAACCAAAAGAGCCGCTCGTTCAACCAGAACCTCCGATGCCGAGCGAAAATCGGCACAGAGAGTTTCTTTTCATCGCGCTTGAGGCGGCGGCAAGAGCGCAACCGGAAGCGTTGAGAACGGAAATGCGAACGCTTCCCTCGAAGAGCGTTCCGCAAACTCTGCCGCAACAAGCGACCAAAGCCGAGCCGTTTCGCTTTGAGGCGCAAGCCCATCCGCCTTCGCCCGTCTATCCGTCAATCGCGGAAGAGGAAATTTCGAAGTCCGCGACAGTAGCCGATGAGAAATCGGACGCGCAGGCGGAAGAAGGGGCGATTGACAAAGAAACCCCGTTGATGCGCAACATCGCCATCGCCACGGCAATCGTGTTCTTCACCATCATCATCGCCTTCGTTGCGATGAAATACGAGACGATTTCGTTCACGCCCCCAATGCCCGTCGATCGCGCCAAGGTGGAAGCGGAAAAAGCCGCCGCCGCCAAAGCCGAAGCCGAGCGCGTCGTCGCCGAAAGAACCATTCCGAAAAAAGCGTCCGCGCAAGACTCTCTCATCTTCGCGCAGACGGGCGCGATTCTCAAAAACGCAACTAAAGCCGCCAAAACGCTTCCGCCCGAACTGACGACGATTGACTTTTCAAAGGGCGGATACACGCTCATCGTCGCCTCGCAACCGACCCGCGAGCAAGCGACGGCAATGGCGCAAGAATTTGGCAAGTTGGGGCTGGCGGCAGCCGTCGTGGAAAAGCAAATCGGGAAAACGACTCGCTACCGCGTGCGCGTCGGGCAGTTCGCAACGCAAGCCGAAGCAACCGCCGCGAAAAGAAAACACAAAAGCGTGATTCCTGCCGACGCGTTCTTGGACAAGGTTCAACCCGCGCCGAAAGAGAACGCAACGAACTAAACCATGGGATTGGAAACGCATCTTGCGTCGTATCGGCACTTTTCGGAGTATAAAAACGCGCTGAACGCGCTGAACGCCTACCTGCAAAGCGTTTTGAGCGTCGATTCGCCGCGCGTTTTGGAAGCGGGGTGCGGCTCCATCTCGCACCTGAAATTGAACAATCCCAACGCGACGGGCATCGACATCTCTCAACATCAATTGGAACGCAATCAACATCTTGCCGAGCGCATCTGCGCCGATTTGCATTCCTACGACAATCCCGAATGGTCGGAAGCCTTCGACCTCGTCGTCTGTTGGGACGTGCTCGAGCATTTGAGCAATCCCAAAATCGTCGTCGAAAAATTCTTCAGGTGGGCGAAGCCAACGGGCAAAATCGTCTTGGCGTATCCGAATCCGCAAACGCTCAAAGGCGTGGTGACGAAATACAGCCCATACTTCGTTCATCAGCTCTTCTATCGCGTCGCGTCGGGCACGCCGTTCAGCGCGAGCAAAACCGACCAAGGTCCGTTCCGAACCGTTTTCGCGCCCGAACTGCGCCTGTTGAAAATGTTGGAGTTGATTGAATCGCGCGGGTTCAAGGTGGAGTGGATGGCGAGCGCGGAATCGTATCAAAACAAATTCGTCAAACGCTTCGCCCCAAGCGCCTACATCGACGCGCTCAACGAGGCGTTTATGGGCGAAACCAAATCCCTGCTCGATGTCTCCGCCTCCGATTTCATTATGGTCATCAGTCGAGAGACGCGCCCGTGAGCGCGTCTCTCGGGTTTGGATTACTTGCCATTCGGCGCGTCTACGGGCACGGGCTTGATTCGCCAAATTTCTTCGGCGTATTCTTTCATCGTGCGGTCGGTGGAAAATTTGCCCATTCGCGCCACGTTCAAAATCGCGCGCCGCGTCCATTCCGTCTTGTCTCGATACAGCTTCTCGACCTCTTGCTGCGTTTTGACATATGCGTCGAAGTCGGCGCAAACGAAGTATTTGTCGACGTTCAGCAGCTCATCGAGAAGCGGTTGGAAAATGCCGCGCTCGGTTGGCGCGAACACGCCGGCGGCGATCATTTCCAAGATTTCTTTCAGCGCGGGCGATTGACCGATGTAGGCGCGCGGGTTGTAGCCGCTGGCGCGTTTGGCGGCGACTTCTTCCGCCGTCAAGCCGAAGATGAACATATTTTCCGCGCCGATTTCTTCCGCCATCTCCACGTTCGCGCCGTCGAGCGTGCCAATCGTGAGCGCGCCGTTCAAGGCGAACTTCATATTGCCCGTGCCGCTCGCTTCCGTTCCCGCCGTCGAGATTTGCTCCGACAAATCCGCCGCTGGAATAATCTTTTCCGCAAGCGAAACGGAATAGTTTTCAAGGAACAGAACTTTGAGCTTGTCGCCGACCTCTCGGTCGTTGTTGACGACGTCGGCGATGGAGTTGATGAACTTGATGATGAGTTTCGCCTTGAAGTAACCGGGCGCGGCTTTTCCGCCAAAGATGATGACGCGAGGCACGAAGTCTTTTTTCGGGTCGCGCTTGATTTGATTGTAGAGATAAATCGCATGCAGCGCGTTCAAAAGCTGGCGCTTGTATTCGTGAATGCGCTTGACCTGAATGTCGAACATCGCGTCGAGATTCAACTTCACTTTGTATTTGCGCTTCACGTAGTCGGCGAGTCGCTCCTTGTTGGCGCGCTTGACTTCTTGCCACTTTTTTTGGAATGCCGCGTCGTCGGCGAATTTCTCCAAGCCTTTGAGCTTGTAGAGGTCGGTAATCCAGCCGTCGCCGATTTTCTCCGTGATGAGTTCGGAGAGTTTCGGATTGCAGAGTTTGAGCCAACGCCGTTGCGTGATGCCGTTGGTCTTGTTGTTGAAGCGTTCAGGGAAGAGCAGATAAAAATCTTTGAACAGCGTCTTTTTCAAGATGTCGGTGTGGAGCGCCGCCACGCCATTGACGCTATGCGAGCCGACGATGGCAAGATACGCCATGCGCACCATCTTCTCCGAACCTTCTTCAATGATAGAAACGCGACGAATCAAATCGTCGTCGTTGGGATGTTTGGCGCGGACTTCTTCAAGGAATCGGCGATTGATTTCGTAGATGATTTGCAGGTGTCGCGGAAGAACCTTTCCCATCAGGCTCACCGACCAACGCTCCAGCGCTTCGGGCATAACGGTGTGATTCGTGTAAGCCAGCGTGCGAACCGTGATGTCCCACGCCTTTTCCCAAGGCAAACCTTCTTCATCGACCAAAAGTCGCATCAGTTCCGCGACCGCGATGGCGGGGTGCGTGTCGTTGAGTTGAATCGCCACTTTGTCGGGGAAAGCGTCGAAGGTCGTATGCGTTTTCTTGTAGCGATAGATGATGTCTTGAAGCGACGCGGAAACGAAGAAGTGTTCTTGCTTCAAGCGCAGTTCTTTGCCGACGGCGGTCGCGTCGTTGGGATAAAGCACTTTGGAGATGGTTTCGGTTACGACCTTGTCGGCGACGGCTTTGCCATAATCGCCGTGATTGAAGTAATCGAAGTTGAACTCGCGCGTCGATTTCGCCGACCACAAACGAAGGTTGTTGACGGTGTTGTTACCGTAGCCCGGAATCGGCGTGTCGTAAGCCATCGCCATCACGATTTCGGGATCTTTCCACTCGACGCGAAATTGTCCGCGCGCATCGATGTATTGATGCACGTAGCCGTAGAACTTGACGGGATAAAGCGATTCGGGGCGCTCGATTTCCCAAGGGTTGCCGTAGCGAAGCCAGTTGTCGGGCGTTTCGACTTGGTAGCCGTTTCGAATGTGTTGGAAGAAGATGCCGTATTCGTAGCGAATGCCGTAGCCGTAGCCGGGCAGACTCATCGTCGCCATCGAATCCAAGAAGCACGAAGCGAGCCGACCCAAGCCGCCGTTGCCAAGCCCCGCATCGAATTCTTGCTCTTCCAACTCTTCCAAGTTGTAGCCAAGTTCTTCGAGCATTTTGCGCGCGTTCTCTTCAATGCCAAGATTGATGAGCGCGTTGCCAAGCGTTCTGCCCGTCAGAAACTCCATTGAGAGATAATAGGCGCGCTTCGCGTCCTGGTTGTAGTAGGTCTGTTGCGTCTTGATCCAACGATCGACGAGACGGTCTCGGACGGTGTAAGCGAGGGCTTTGTAACAATCGCGCTCGGTTACGGTGTATTCGTCTTTGGCGAGCGAATAGCGAATGCGATTGATGAAGGTCTTTTTCAGCGACTCGACGTCGTTGCCTTTGAAGTCTTCGCGGGCGACGGCGGGATTTTTCGCTGCGCGTTCTCCCGCGGTCGCTTTCCTTTTCTTCGTTTTGGCTTTCGCCGCAATGGCGTCGCTCATAGATTGTCTCCTTTTTGAGTTGGGTTTGAAGTGTCTCGCGTTGCCTTATTCCACCTTCAAAATTTTCGCTTGCAAGGAAGCGAGGCGTATGGTCGCTTCGTCGTTGGCAAGGGCGATTTCCTCGCCCGTTTGCAAGTCTCGCAATTTTTTGGCGTAATAAAAACTTGGAAATTTCACGGCGATCGCTTGCGCCGCCTCGCCCTTGTTGAGCGCGACGAGAACGCGCTCGTTCATATCGGAACGCAAATACGCCAGCGCGTCTTTTGAAGAGTGCAGAATTTGAAAATCGCCGTAGCGAAGCGCGCTGTGCGCTTGGCGCAATTTGACGAGGCGACTCGTTTCGGCAAAGACGGCTTTTTCATCGTCGCTAACGTCTTTGCCAAAGCGCATCAAGCGGCGATTGTCGGGATCCGCCGCGCCCGTCATCGCAATCTCGTCGCCGTAGTAGATGACGGGAACGCCAGGGATCGTATGCAAATAGGCTTGATAGAGCTTGACCTTTTCGAAGGTTTTTTTGTCGTTGATTTCGGGCGGATTTTTCCAAGCGCGCTCGGCGGCGTTTTCATCGAAGCGAATGTCGCCTTCGGCAAGCGCGGGGAAGCGAACTTTGTCGTGGCTGTCCATAATGTTGCCCATCACGTGCGACGTGCCGTAGATGCGATGCGTCCGTTCCAGCTCGGTCGCTAGCGCCCTGAAATCGCCCTGCGGCGACGCGAAGGCATAGACGGCGACGTCATACAAATTGAAGTTGAATTGCGCGTCGAGTTGCCCGTTGTTCACGTAGCTTTTGATGAGGTCGTAACCGCCGAAGGTCTCGCCGATTTGATAGAGTTTGCGCCTTTCGGGAATCTCGATTTGCGATTTGATTTTGCGCGTCAGTTCTCGCCAAAACTCGTTGGGAATGTGCTTGACCGCGTCGTGCCGAAAGCCATCGATGCCCGTTTGTTTGAGCCACCAAATCGCGTTGTCGGTCATCGCCGCGCGAGGTTCGGGCTTTGAGTAATCAAACGAGGGCAAATAGGGCTCGAACCAAGTCGTGAGGCGATATTCGTCCCAAAGCCGCAAGTTCTTGCGTCCGTCGGGCAAATCGAGCGTGCCGAACCAGTCGGGGCGTTGCTGAAAAAACGGGTGCTCGATGTGAACGTGATTGGCGACGAAATCAAGCAGGACTTTCATTCGGCGGCTATGCGCCTTTGCGACAAGGCGCTTCAAATCGTCCATCGAGCCGAAACGCGAATCGACCGCTTCGTGATGCGTCGACCAATAGCCGTGATAGCCCGCGTAATAACGATGCGGCGGCGGATACTCCCGAAACGCCTTGTCGGTAGAGCGATTGACGGGCGAAAGCCAAAGCACGTTCGCGCCGAGCGAGTCGAAGTAACCCTCGTCAAGTTTTTGAATGATCCCTTTCAAGTCGCCGCCGCGCCAATTGGCAGGCGCAAAGAGCGAATCATGCTTGACGGGACGATCGTTGCTCGAGTCGCCATTGGCGAAGCGGTCAATCATTATCGAGTAAATCGTCGCGTCGCGCCAGTTCCATTCATTGACCATCGCTTTGGAAGCGAAGGGCATAATCTTGTTCGAACCTTTCGGGCGACCGTTGATGAGAAAGACGGTCTGAATCGGCGTTGCGACGCCGCCTTTTGAGATGGCGACGCGAACCACCTTCTCGCCGACCAAATCGCGCTGTTTGAGCCGAATGACGACGCGATTCTCGACGATTTGGAACTGTTGCGGCGGAATGGCTTGATTGTCTTGCAACGCGATGATGTCGCTCGCCAAAATGCGCGTCGAGTCGCCTTCATAAACGAAATGCAGTTCGGTTATGTCGTTGCGAACTCGCGCCTCAATGACGTGCAGATAGGTTCGCTTCGCTGGCGATTGAACCTCCACGACGGAATTGTATCCGCCAAAGCCGTTGGGCAATTTGACGGGATTGTTTTCGTCAATGATTTCTTTGCCATCGACGACGAACTTGTATTCGTAGCGACCCGCGTCGAGTTCGAGCGCGCGCTCGAAGCGACCGCCAACGAGGTCCATCGGCAAGTTCGAGCGATGCCAACCGTTGAAACTGCCCATCAAGAAAACTCGCTTGTCGCTTGGCTTTGGCTCGTAAGCGAAGGCGACTTTTTGCAGGCGTTTGACGAAGACGGGAAGTTTGTAACTGCCGTTGCCGTGTCGGAAACCCAACAAAATCAAGCCTGCGGCGGAATCGCTCGCCGCAAGCGCGAGTTTGCGCGTCGACGAGTCGACGCTCGCTCTAATCAAAGGGTGAGGCTCGAACTCAACGGCGTAATCTTCGGCGTAGAAGAGGTCGGAGAGCAAAAGCGTGTCGCTTTTCCCCGCGATGAGTTCGACGGGCTGAATGAGATCGCGTATCGCGGAAACTTGCGGCGGGGGCGGCTCGCACGCGCTTGCCCAAACGCAAAGCGCAACGGCGAGAGGAAAACTGCGAAAACGACCGAACCGCATAACGAACTGCCGAAAGTTATTCTCCCCAAAAATCCTTCAAAGATACGGCGCAAATCAGAAAAACTTTCGGCGCGTTGCGAAGCCTAACAAAACAAACGCCTCCCTGCGAGGCGTTTGGAAAAGCGCGCCAAACGAAAAAAACCTTGCGCAGCGCAAGGCTTCTCAAAGTGACCCCAACGGGATTCGAACCCGTCCCGCCACCTTGAGAGGGTGGTGACCTAACCACTAGTCGATGGGGCCAGCGTCGAAATGCTCCCTTGACCTCGCTCGCAAAAATACGAAACGCTTTGACAAATCGTCATTTTGCGCCAATGATGATGTATTCAATCGGGTAGGCTTCCGTATCAGCGATGTCGTTGGAAGCAAATCGACCCGTTTTTTCATCGCGTTTTTGCGGCAAGATTTTGGAGGGAATCTCGCGCACGATTGCGCGCTCCAACTTGAAACCCGCAAGTTGCATTTGCTCGGCGAAGACTTCGGCGTTTTGAATCTCCACGCCCCGCAACTTCGTGTTGCCAATCACATAGGCGCACCTGCCGCCGAACTTTAAGATGCGGTAACTCTCGGCGATGACCTCTTGCATATCGACAA
>JANWWM010000074.1 GCA_025055975.1 Chloroherpetonaceae bacterium
GTTTTCGTAATCTCGCAACGTCCAATGCGTCACGGCGCAGAGTTCGTCGGTTCGCGCTTGAACGGAAATGAAGGCGTCGTCTCTTTGCGAAGCGGGAATGGCATCGAGGTCTTTTTTCGCTTCCGCGAGCGCTTGAAGCGCAAGGTCGTTTTTGCCGATGTGGTGCAAACGCGCGGCTTGAACGTTGCGAGCGCGAGCGCGCAAGATGAAGCAGCGCGCCAAGCCGTCCTTTGAAGCGTCTTGGAAAATTTTTTCGTTGAGAAGAGCCAAGATGCCTTCGATTCGTTCAAGCGCCTGACTTGACGGAATGTCTTTCTCTTGCTCCGCCTCTTCGATTCGCGCTTGAATGTCTTGCAGCAAAACGTCTTGTCGTCGCAGAACTTCCATCGCGTCAGGGTTTGCCTTGAATTTACGCTCGTTTGGTCGAGACATTTGCTTCCTCAAACGACGCCATTTCAGTCATCATTCTGGCGGCGGCTTCGATGAGCGGCATCGCAAGCGCCGCGCCCGTGCCTTCGCCCAAGCGCATATCGAGGCTTAAAATGGGCGTTGTGCCGAGAATGTCCAGCACTTGCTTGTGAGCTTTTTCGTTGGAGCAATGCGCCCAAAAGCAAATTTCCTTGACGCTTGGGTTGAGTTGAATCGCCGCCACCGCCGCCGCCGTTGACACGAAGCCATCGACGACGACGGGCAAGCGCAAATCCGCCGCTTCGAGCAAAACGCCCGTCATCGCCACGATTTCAAAGCCGCCGACATGCGAAAGCCAGTGCGCCGCGTCCGCGCCATCGAGGCGATGTTTTTCAAGCGCTCGCTTGACGACTTGAACTTTTCGCGCGAGCCTTTCGTCATCGATGCCCGTGCCGCGTCCGACCGTCTCTTCGGCGGGCAAGTCCAGCAGCGCCGAAAAGAGCGCGGAAGCCGACGTCGTGTTGCCGATGCCCATTTCGCCGACGCCCAGCAACGACACGTTTGCGAACTTCGCCAACCGCGCTTGTTCGCGCCCCGCTTCGATCGCCTTGGAAAATTCGGCGAAGGTCATCGCAGGCTCTTTGAGAAAGTTGCGCGTTCCGCATCGAATTTTGCGATTGAAGAACATCGGCGAATCCGAGCCGTTTCCAAACCCCGCGTCCACGCCGACATCGATGACCGAAAGTTCGATGTTGCCGCAACGAGCGAAGACGTTAATCGCCGCGCCGCCGCGCAAAAAGTTCAAGACCATTTGCCCCGTAACTTCTCGCGGATAAGCGCTCACGCCTTCTTCGTCAATGCCGTGCGAAGCGGCGAACACGAGCGTCCGCTTCTTCGTGATTTTCGGTTCGAGCGTTTGTTGGATCTCGCAGAGTTGAATGGCGATGTCTTCAAGCCGTCCGAGCGAGCCAAGCGGTTTGGTTTTGCGATTGAGTTTTTCTTGCGCCAGTTTTTGAATCCGCATTGCGTATTTTCGCGCACAGTTAGTTCAACGCCAAAACATCGTTTGATGCGACGCTGTTTCCTTCTCGTCTTGTTTCTTTTTTCCTCTTGTTCATCGGAGCGAAAAATGGAATGGACGCGCGGCGCGATTTTCTACCAAATTTTTCCTGAACGCTTCCGCAACGGCAATCCCAACAACGACCCTTCGCCCGACAAATCCGCGCCAACCGCCAAGGCGCATCGATGGACGAGCAACTGGTATGCGCTCTCCGACGACGAGAAACGTCGCTCGCCTGATTTTTGGCAAAACATCTATCAGCGTCGCTACGGCGGCGACTTGCAAGGCATTTTGGACAAGCTCGATTACCTTCAAGCGCTCGGCATCGACGCGATCTATCTCAATCCCATCTTTGAAGCCGTTTCCGCGCACAAATACGACGCGACTTTGCTTCATCACGTCGATGTCAATTTCGGCAACGACCCCGAAGGCGACTTGAAACTCATCGCCGAAGAAGATTTCGATAACCCCGACACATGGCGCTGGACAAACGCCGACCTGCTTTTCTTGAAACTCATCGAGGAAGCGCACAAGCGCAACATTCGCATCGTCATCGATGGCGTGTTCAATCACGTGGGCACGCGCTTTCCGCCGTTTCAAGACGTCGTGAAACATCAAACCAACTCGCGCTACAAGGATTGGTTTGAAATTTTGAGCTTCGACGATTCGACGACGGGGAAAAAATTCGACTACAAAGGTTGGTGGGGACACAAGTCGCTTCCCGAACTCAAACGCGATTCGCTCAAAGGACTTGCCGACGCGCCGAAGCGATACGTTTTCGCCGTCACGAAACGTTGGACGGCTCCAAACGGCGACGTCACGAAGGGCGTAGATGGCTGGCGACTCGATGCCGCCGACGACCTTCCGCACGCCTTTTGGAAAGAATGGAGAGCGTTTGTCAAATCCATCAATCCGAACTGTTTTCTCGTCGGCGAAATTTGGGTCAACGCGAAAGAGTGGATGAAAGGCGACGAGTTCGACGCGGTGATGAATTACCAATTCGCCGTCTTCACGCATCAGCTCTTCGTTCAGAAAGTTTTGAAGCCATCGGAGTTCAAATTGAAGATTGAAGAATTGCTCGCCTCGTATCCTGATTCGGCGAACTACGCGCTTCTGAACCTTTACGACTCGCACGACACGGAACGACTGCCGTCGCGCCTCGTCAATCCCACTCGCCATTTCGATCACTACGCGGGGCTTCGCGCCAACAAAGATTATCAACTCCGACCGCCCAACGACGACGAATATCGGTTGCAAAAACTTTTGATGCTGTTTCAATTCGCCTACGTGGGCGCGCCAATGCTTTACTACGGCACGGAAGCGGGAATGTGGGGCGCAGACGACCCCGATTGCCGCAAGCCGATGGTTTGGCGAGAGTTTCAATACGACGACGAAAACGCCGAACTCCTCACGGGCAAATCCGAGCCGTTCAAGGTCGCGTTCAACGAGCGCGTCTATCAAGACTACAAAACCCTCATCGATCTTCGCCGACAAAGCGACGCGCTCAAATTCGGCACGTTCAAATTTCTCGTCGCCGACGACGAGAAAAACTTAATCGCGTTTGAGCGCGCTTTCGGCGGAGAGACCCTCGTCGCCGTTTTCAATCTCTCGTCGCAATCGCAAACGATCGAGTTGGACTCGCCCAACGATTTGACGGACTTGCTAACGAAACAAACGTTTGAAAGCAAAAGCGGAAAGGCAATTTTGACGCTCGCTTCGCGGAGCGGCTTGCTCTTGCGGCGATAGGCGTTTTTCATTTCGCTTTCTCCGCGCTACCTTTGCGCGCTTTTTCAACGCATCGCGCCTTGACATTCTCGAAACTTCGCGCCGTCGTTCAACTGCTTCGCCCGAAGCACTGGATAAAGAACGCGCTTCTCTTTATGCCGATGGCGTTCAGCGGCTTGTTTTTGAATCCAATCGCGCTGACGCGCTCGTTTCTCGCCTTCGCGTATTTCTCGCTCGCCGCTTCGATGGTCTATGCGATGAACGACCTTGCCGACGCGGAGCGCGATCGGTTGCACCCCGTCAAAAAGCTTAAGCGTCCCATCGCGTCGGGCGCGCTGTCCAAAATTGACGCGACGATCGTCGCCATCGTTTTGCTCGCCATGTCGCTGACGAGCGTTCTCTTTTCGCAAAAGTTCTTTTTCGTTCTGGCGGGATATGTTGCGCTCAACGTGGCGTATAGTTTTTATCTCAAACAACAACCCGTGCTGGACATTTTCGCCGTTGCGACGGGCTTCGTGCTTCGCGCTTACGCGGGCGCGGTGGCGATCGAGGTGAAGCTTTCGTCGTGGATGTTCATCACGACGCTCTCGCTCGCTCTGTATCTCGCGTCCATCAAGCGCTTGCAAGAACTTCGCTTGCAGGGAACGGAAGGTCGCGCCGTTTTGAAAAAGTATTCCGCGAAAGTCGTCGAGCGCTACGCCGACGTTTCCGCCGTCGGCGCGATTTTGTTTTACAGCCTTTACTGTTTGTCCGAACACCCGAATTTGATTGCGACGATTCCGCTCGTTTTGTTCGGCATTTTTCGATATTGGTATATCGTCGAAGAAGAGCGGCAAGGCGAATCGCCCGTCGACGCGCTCTATGGCGACGCGCCGCTGATTTTCGTCGTGTTGTTGTGGCTGGGGTTCGTGGTCTATGAATTTTTCCCGAAATCTTAACCCTCGTGGCGATGCCGATTGAGCTTTCAGGTTGGGGACGTTTTCCCGTCGTTCAAGCCACGCCTTTCGTTCTCAAAGATTCGCGCTCGCTTTCCGACAAGATAACTCGCCAGTTTCGCGGCGTTGCCTACGCGATGGGCAGAAGTTATGGCGACAGCGCGCTCGCGTCGGAAGTCATCTTGACGAGCGACTACGATCACTTTCTCGACTTCGACGCGACGCGAGGTTTGCTTCGCGTTCAAGCGGGCGTTACGCTCAAAGCGATGCTCGATGTCATCGTGCCGAAAGGGTGGTTTCTGCCCGTTACGCCCGGCACGCAGTTCGTAACGTTTGGCGGCGCGATCGCGTCCGACATTCACGGCAAGAATCATCACAAGGAAGGCTCGTTTTGCGACCACGTGACGTGGTATCGCTTGATGCTCCCCAACGGCGACATCGTCCGATGCTCGCCGACGGAGAACGTCGATCTTTTCCGCGCCACCAACGGCGGAATGGGCTTGACGGGCGTTATCCTCGACGGCGAACTGCGCTTAAAGCCGATTCAGAGCGCCTTTATCGAGATGCTCACGATCAAAGCCAAAGACCTCGATGAAATTCTCGCGCTGTTCGATGACTATGTCGGCTACACGTATTCGGTGGCGTGGATCGATACGCTCGCGCGCGGCAAAAACGTCGGTCGCTCCGTTTTGATGCTTGGCGAACACGGCGCGGAAGGCTCTCTTTCGCTTCCCGAACCGAAAGAAAAATCGCTTCCGATCGATTTTCCCGATTTCGTTCTGAATCCGTTGAGCGTCGGATTGTTCAACGCGCTCTACTACCACAAGAATTTTCGCAAACAAACGCGAAGTCGCGTCCCGTATCGACCATTTTTTTACCCGCTCGACGCGATTTTGCGATGGAACAAGATGTATGGCAAACGCGGCTTTACGCAGTATCAATTCGTGATTCCGAAGTCGGAGCGCGAGTCGCTCAAAAAAATTCTCGAAGAAATTGCGAAGGCGAAGCTCGCGTCGTTTCTCGCGGTGCTCAAACTTTTCGGCAAGGAAAACGAGAATTGGCTTTCGTTTCCGAAAGAGGGATACACGCTCGCGCTGGATTTTCCGATGCGAGACGGCACGCTGGATTTGCTCAAACGCTTGGACAAACTCGTGCTCGACGCGGGCGGACGACTCTACCTCACGAAAGACGCCCAGATGAGCAAGGAAACGTTTCGAGCGGGCTACCCGAATTGGGAACGGTTCGTCGAACTTCGCCGATCGATTGGCGCGGATAAGGTTTTCGCATCGCTTCAATCGGAGCGACTGGGGCTGTGAGTTGCAATCGCGGGCGGAGTTGACGAAATTGACGAATCAAAACGCCTGAGAGAACGACGATGGAAATGGGACGAGTTCGACAAACCGCTTTCCTCCGCAATAGCGCCGACCTTGTGCAGGCGCAGGAGGGCAAGTTGCCAATCGAGAAGGTTCGCTCGCTGGAAGTCGAGTTTTTGGTCGACACTGGCGCGTCATACGTCTGCCTGCCGAAGCCAATGATTGAGACGCTTGGTCAAGTTCGACGGGGCAATGGCGACGAAGCCCGAAGCGTCCGTTGCGTCAGCCGCGAAGAACTCAAAGCCTTGACGCAGATTCCAAACGATGCGTCAAAACGTTTTCGGCTCATTGCTTGAGCAAAAAATTTTCGCGGTGATGTTTCAAGAGTTCGTCAATCACGAGGCAAGCGATTTCGGCGTTGCTTCGCATCAGTTCCAAAAACTTTTCGCGCGGCACGAGCAAGATTTCCGTCGGCAACGTGGTTTTGACGTTTTCCGTCATCGCCTCGTTTTCCAAAAGCTCAATCAAAAACAGCGGACTCGTGCAAGAAGCTGGCGCGATTTCTCCCGACAAGAGAAACATCGCCGCTCGTTGCGCCTCGCCCTTTTTGAGCGCGGTCGCGCCTTGCTCGTAACGACGCACGCGCCCAAGCGTGAAGAGTTTGTTTCGCGCGATCCGACTCGCCTTGTCCAACATTTTGTTTAGAATTAGTCTAAACTAACGTCTCCCTCTCAAATCGCCAAACAAAAAAGGCGAGTTCGTCTCGCCCTTCGCGTTTTGACCGAGGCAGTTGGTTACGGGAGCAAAATGCCGCAAGCGATGACCGACGTCCAAAGTCCGTTCTTGCCTTCTGCGGATTGCGTGATGTTGAACGTCTTGACGATTTTGCCGCTCATTTTGTAGATGCCTTCGCGCTCGTCCCAAGCGGTGTTGGGGTCGAACTCAATGCCGAGCGTGGTGGCGAGCATCGTGGCGGCAAGGTCTTCGGCGTATTCGCCCGCGACTTTTTCGGTTTCCCCAAAGGGATGATGCTCGGAAAGGTAGCCGTATTGCGTGTTCGGATCCGATGGCAAGGCGACCCCAATCGAAGCCGCAATCAAGCGATTGTGTTCGTTGGTCGCTTGACGCGCCATCACGCAGAAGGTTACCTGCCCTGGTTGCAAGAGTTTCAAGCCCTCCTCGACGCTGATGCGCTTGCACCCCGTTGGGAAAATGCTCGAGACGGTAACCAAATTGCACTTTTCGATTTTCGCGTCGCGCAACGCGAGTTCAAACGACGAGAGATACTCTTTGTGGCGACCGACGCCCTTCGTGAAGAAGATCTTGGTAGGAACGAACGACAAGGCTGTCTCCGCTATGGTTGATTGTTTTGATTGAGAGTTCGACATCCCTTCAAAAAAGCGGCGCGAAATTACGAAAAAATTGAAATCGCGTCCGACTACTTTCGGACGATTTTGAAAAATTTTCGTTTCCCGACTTTCAGCACGGTTCCTCTCGCGTCGATGGTCAGTTCGAGTTTCGCGTCGGTGAGCTTTTCGTCGTTCATCGTAACGCCGCCTTGCTCGATGAGACGTCGCGCCTCGCTTTTGGTGCTTGCGGCGTTGGCTTTCAGCAGGGCATCGATGAGCGCGATGGAATCGGTTTCGACGGCGACTTCTTCAATGTCGTCGGGAACGCCGCCTTGCGAGATTTTTTCCGACGCTTCCAATTCTTTTCTCGCCGCCTCTTCGCCGTGAAAGAACTTGACGACGAGAAAGGCGAGTTGGCGCGTGGCTTGGCGCGGGTTTTCTTTGACGAGGCGTTGAAGGTCGCGCAACGCTTCGTCGGTTGCGACCCCCGTCAAGCGAGCGTATTTCTCGACGAGCGCGTCGGGCGTTCTGAGCGTGGCTTGAAACATCTCGCGCGGCGGCTGATTGAAGCCGATGTAGTTATCGAGCGACTTGGACATTTTTTGAACGCCGTCCGTGCCTTCCAAAAGCGGAAGGGTTATGCAGATTTGCGGCTCGGCGATTCCGTATTCGCGCTGAATGTCGCGCCCGACGAGCAAGTTGAATTTTTGGTCGGTGCCGCCAAGCTCCACGTCGTTTTTGAGTTCGACCGAATCCATCGCTTGCGCGAGCGGATAGAGCAGCTCGTGAATCGAGATGGGTTCGCCCGACTTGTATCGCTTCTCAAAATCGTCGCGCTCCAGCATTCTTGCGACGGTGTAGCGGCTGGCGAGACGAATCACGTCGGCAAACGACATTCTGCCGAGCCAATCGGAGTTGTATCGAATCGTGGTTCTGGATTTGTCGAGGATTTTGGCGGCTTGCTCGAAGTAGGTTTCGCCGTGTTTGCGCGTTTCATCGAGCGAGAGTTGCGGGCGCGTTTTGTTTCTGCCGCTGGGGTCGCCAATCATCGCCGTAAAATCGCCGATGATGAGAATCGCCTCGTGCCCCAAGTCCTGAAAGTCGCGCAGTTTTCGGAGAACGACGGCGTGTCCGAGATGCAGGTCGGGTCTCGAAGGATCCGCGCCGAGTTTGACTTTGAGCGGCGTTTTGGTTTTGAGGCTGCGTTCGATTTTTCGCGCAAGGTCGTCTTCGGAGATGATTTCGACCGCGTTGCGCTTGATGAGATCGAGTTGCTCGTTGAGCGATGGGAAGTTCATTCCGCCAAAATTTTTGAAGCGCAAATGTGAGCAAAGGTTTTCAATTTGTCAAGTTGCTCTCCGCTCCGCGCGGCTCTGCGTCGCGCTTGACCATCGCCTTCGCGGATCGCTCGCGGACGCTCGGAACGACGCGCCGTTCTCGCTCGCGCTGGCGATTCGCTCATAAGACGAGCGATTTTGCCTTTCGCATTTGCGCGTTTGCGACGATTTCAAAAGAGGTTTTATTTTGAGCGTTTCCAATTTGGAAAGAAGTGTTCATCGATAGCGCCAAAATTCACGTCAAAGCGGGCGACGGCGGAAACGGCGTGGTTTCGTTTCGTCGGGAGAAGTTCGTGCCGAAAGGCGGACCCGATGGCGGCGACGGCGGCGACGGCGGAAGCGTCTACATCGTCGCCGATAGCAATCTCTCCACCCTTCTCGATTTTCGTTACGCGCCGCATTACAAAGCCGAGCGCGGAGCGCACGGACAAGGCTCGCGCAAATCGGGGCAATCGGGGAACGACATCATCATCAAAGTTCCTTGCGGCACGCTCGTCAAAGACGCGGAGACGGGCGAACTTTTAGCCGACCTTGCCGAACACGGCGCGAAAGTCCTCGTCGCCAAAGGCGGCAAAGGCGGCAGAGGCAATCCGCATTTCGCCACGCCCACGAACCGCGCTCCGCGTTATGCCGAAAAAGGCGCGCCCGGCGAAGAGCGTTGGCTCGAACTCGAACTCAAACTGCTCGCCGACGTCGGTCTCGTCGGCTTTCCCAACGCGGGCAAGTCGACGCTCATTTCCGTTTTGAGCGCGGCAAAACCCAAAATCGCCGATTATCCCTTCACCACGCTCGAACCCAATCTCGGCATCGCGCGCTATCAAGACTACAAGTCCTTCGTCATCGCGGACATTCCGGGCATCATCGAAGGCGCGTCGGAAGGCAAAGGCTTGGGATTGAAATTTTTGAAGCACATCGAGCGCACGAAAGTCTTGGCGATTTTGATACCCGCCACGAGCGACGACCCGAAACGCGAATACAAAATCCTCACGACCGAACTCAAAAAATTCAGTCCCGCGTTGGTTGAGAAGCCCAAGATCGTCGTCGTCACGAAAATGGACGTCGCGCCCGAAGGCTTCGCCCCGCCGAAGTTTCGCGGCGCGAAGACCGTTGCCATTTCCAGCGTGGCGCGACGCGGCTTGGACGAACTCAAAACGCTTTTGTGGGAAACCATACAAACCCATGATCGTCAGGGAAGTAACGATTAAAAACAAGGCGGGCTTGCACACGCGCCCCGCCGCCGCCCTCGTCAAACTCGCCGCGAAGTTCAAATCCGACTTCTTCATCGAAAAAGACGGCGTGGAAGTCAACGCCAAATCCATCATCAGCGTGATGACGCTTGCCGCGCCCAAAGGCTCAAAACTGACGCTCCGTTTCAACGGCGACGACGAAGAAGACGCGGCGCGCGAAATCGTCAAACTTATCGAGGACGGTTTTGGGGAGGTTTAGGACAATTGTTTCAGATACTCGTTTTGTTTGGCATAGGCTTCCCGCTCAAATTTGTTGCCTAAATACGCTCGCCCCCAACCGTCGCGCAAGCCCGCTCGCAAAAGCTCAAACAGGTATAGCAAGGCAAACGCATCTCCATACTTGCGCCACTGCTCTTCAATGTGAACAAGCTCGTGGGCGAGCATCAAGGCATCATTCTCGCTTCCTTCGGGAATGAAAATGTTTTCGCCCATCGTCATTCCCAACGGTCGCATTCCCAACACGTTGAGTTCGGGCACGACGATGACGCGCGTTTTGCGTCGTTGGGCGATTTCCGCGGCGATTCCTCTCTGCGCGTCTCTGCCCTTCCAAAAACGCGCGAGAAGCCTTGCAAACAGGTTTGCGCAAATCGGAGTGATTTTCATTTTCGTTTTCGGGGTTATTTCTAAATTGAGCCACTTTTGCGGTAGCATAAAATGAAACGCTCAAAGAAAAAACAAAAACCCAACGCGAAACTTTGGGGCGGCAGATTCACGGAAGACCTCAACGCGCTCGCCTTTGAATTCTCCAAATCCATTCACATCGACAAGCGGCTTTATCGAGAAGACATCGCGGGCAGTTTGGCGCATATCGAAATGCTCGCGCAAAAAGGCATCATCGCGCCTTCGGAGGCGAGTCAAATCGGGCGCGGCTTGCGCGAAATCGAGAAGGAAATCGACGAGGGCGTTTTTCCCCTCGATAGCGGTCAAGAGGACATTCACTTGGCGATCGAGCAGAGGCTTTTCGAGAAAATCGGAAACGTGGCGGGCAAATTGCACACGGCGCGCAGTCGCAACGACCAAATCGCCACCGACGAGCGATTGTGGCTTCGCTCGGCGATTCAAACGCTCGCGGAAAGCGTCGCTTCGCTTCAACGCGCCCTGCTCGAAAAAAGCGACGCCCATTTCGGCGCGATCATGCCCGGCTACACGCACTTGCAACGCGCGCAACCGATTTTGCTTTCGCATCACCTTCTCGCCCACATCGAGACCTTCGAGCGCGACAAATCGCGTTTGCGCGACGCGCTGGCTCGAATGAACTTCTCGCCGCTTGGAGCCGCCGCGCTCGCGGGCACGCCGATTCCAATCGATCGCCACAAAACCGCGAAAGCATTGGGCTTCGCGGGCATCGTGGAAAACAGCATCGATGCCGTTAGCGATCGCGACTACGTCATCGAGTTCATCTCCGCCTGCGCCATCGCCATGATGCATCTTTCGCGCCTTGCGGAAGAGTGGGTCTTGTGGTCGTCGCAAGAGTTTGGCTTCATCACCATCGCCGACGCTTTTGCGACGGGCAGCAGCATTATGCCGCAGAAGAAAAATCCCGACATGGCGGAGCTGGTTCGCGGCAAAACGGGCAGAGTCTACGGCGCGCTCATCAGCGTTCTGACCACGATGAAAGGCTTGCCGCTCGCCTACAACCGCGATATGCAAGAGGACAAAGTCCCGATGTTCGAAGCCTTCGACACGACGAAGCAGTGCTTTGACATCTTCGCCGAAATGGCGCGCTCGACCGAGTTTCACGAAAGCGAGATGAAAAAAGCCGTTCACCGCGATTTTTCGACGGCGACGGAACTTGCCGATTACCTGACCAAAAAAGGCGTTCCGTTTCGGGAGGCGCATGAAATCGTCGGCAACATCGTGCGCTTTTGCGTCGCCGAGCGTCTCTTGCTCCCCGACCTGCATCTAAAAACGCTCCATGCGTTTTCGCCCGCCTTTGATGACGACGTCTTCGAGTATCTCAACCCCGAAAAATCGCCCGCTCGCAAGAAATCGGCGGGAAGCACGTCGCCGAAAGAAGTGGCGAAACAAATCGCAAAGTGGAAACGCTTGCTGAATTTGAACTGACGAGCTTCGACGCGCGGCGCTCAAAACGCGAGCGCGATGGAATCCGTCGGACGTTTCGACTGCGTCATCGCGTCTTGTTGAATTTGAAGCGAGGCGCGCACGCGATCGTTGTATTGATTCGTCGCAATCAGCGCGTCGATGACCGAGAGGGCGTGATTCAAAACGACGAGCGAAAAGAAGGTTGAAGCGGTTTTCAGGTCTCGATTCGCCGCGCCGCGCATCGAGGCGTATTCCAAGTATCGTTGCGAATGAATCTCGAAGCGATTGTTCATTCGGCTGACGTCGTAATCATACCAGCCAATCGCGTATTCGCTGTATTTGCCGATGAGTTCGTAATACTGTTGGTCGCCGTAGGGCGGAAGGGTATGAGAGAGCGTCGCGCCCGTTGCGGCGACGGCGATGCGCTCAAACGAATTGAGGAAGCGATAATCGCGGTTGCGAATTTCGTTCAGGCGCGTCTCCGTGCCCAGTTCCGCCGCCATCTGCCGAATTTGATTGGCGTTTGAGACCGCGCCCGAATTGAGAAATCGCTCCGTCGTGTAAATCTCCGACAGTCGGCGCGCGAATCGAACCGCGTCCCACCGCGTCCCGCCGTCGTTGGCGAATCCCGTTCCGTTTGGCGCGGGCGCATCGGCGAAGGCGACGAATTCTCGCTCGCCTCGATGCCCTTTGTTTTGATAGTGAATCGCCGTCGCCCACAGCGCGACTTCGGCGGCGAAAAAGAGCGCGGAACGCCAATAACTTTCGGCGTAAAATTCGCCCGCCCCAGGCGCGATGGCGGAAAACGCCGCCGCAACGACGGGCGAGCGCAGTTTCTTCGGCGACGGCGTTGGCTCAACCTCGCCCGCGTCTTCGTAAGCGACGCGCTTGCCGTCAATCACGAGCGGGCGATTGAGCCTGAGCACGCTCATCGCGCTTGGCTCTGGCTTGTTTGTTTGCTCGTTGGAGAGCGCAATCAAGCGTTGGCGTTTCGGAATTTCGCTCGGCGTTTGAGCGAAACTCGCTCGAAGCGAAACGGCAAGAAACAGCGCAAGAACGATTTTCATCGCGTTGAAACGGTTTTGACGCGGGAAGTTACCCAATCGCTTGATGCGAAAGCGTCTCCGAATTCGTCCCATTATGCAGACGCGCTATTCGGGTCGCATCGTCGGGAAGAAAATCACGTCGCGGATTGATTCTTGTCCCGTAACGAGCATCGTGAGGCGGTCGATGCCGACGCCAACGCCCGCGGTTGGCGGCATTCCGATTTCGATGGCGCGCAAGAAGTCTTCGTCGACTCCCATCGCTTCGTCGTCGCCGCGCTCGCGCAATCGCGCTTGTTCTTCCAAACGCTCGCGTTGGTCGATGGGGTCGTTGAGTTCCGAATAAGCGTTGCAAACTTCTTTGCCCGCGACGATGAGCTCGAAGCGCTCGACAAGCCCCGCTTTGCTTCGATGCTTCTTGGTGAGCGGCGACATCTCGATGGGGTAATCGATGATGAACGTGGGCTGAATCAAGTTCGGCTCGACGCATTCGCCGAAAATTTCATCGATGATTTTTCCGCTTCCGATTTTCGGGTCGAGCTTCAAGCCAAGTTCGCTGGCGATGGCGCGCAGTTCCGCTTCGCTTTTGCCTTCGATGTCTTTGCCCGCAAATTCCTTGATGGCTTCGGCTATCGTGAGTTTGCGATAGGGGGGTTTGAGATCGATTTCGCGCTCGCCGAATTTCGTCTTTGTCGAGCCATTTACGGCGAGGGCGATTTTTTCGAACAAGGCTTCGATGGTTTGCATCATCCAGTTGTAGTCCTTGTAGGCGACGTAGAATTCGAGCATCGTGAATTCGGGGTTGTGGAAGCGGCTAATGCCCTCGTTGCGAAAGACTTTGGCGAACTCATACACGCCGTCGAAGCCGCCAACGATGAGGCGTTTGAGATACAGTTCGTTGGCGATGCGCAGGTAGAGCTTCATATCGAGCGCGTTGTGATGCGTCGTGAAAGGGCGAGCCGACGCGCCGCCGTAGAGCGGTTGCAGAATCGGCGTTTCGACCTCCAAAAGATTCAAGCCGTTGAGAAAGTCTCGAATCGTTTGAATCAGCTTGGCGCGCTTGACGAAGACTTCCCTCACCTGCGGATTGACGATCAAATCCACGTAGCGCATTCGATAGCGCTGTTCTTTGTCGCTGAACGCATCATAGACGACCTTTTTGCCGTCGATTTCTTGCTCTTTGGCGACGGGTATCGGGCGGAGCGACTTGGAGAGCATTTCGAGTTTCGTGGCGTGCACGGAGACTTCGCCCGTTTTGGTGCGGAACGTGTAGCCGTGAACGCCAACGATGTCGCCGATGTCGAAGTATTTGAACGCCTTGTAGGCTTCTTCGCCCACGTCGTCTTTGCGCAAGTAGATTTGAATTTTTCCCGTCGAGTCTTGAATGTGAAAGAACGACGCTTTGCCCATGTTGCGAATGGTCATAATTCTGCCCGCGACGGCGACGTCGGTTTTTTCGCCATCCACGAACGTCTCCACGAGCGGCTTGGCGTAATGCGTTACGGGAAACGAATACGGATACGGCTCGATGCCGAGTTCGCGCAGTTTGGCGAGATTTTCTCGGCGTTGGCGCATCAAATCGTTGAGTTCTTCCGCGCGCGTTTTGATGGTCTGTTCCGACATAGAGAGCGTTTGAATTTGAGAGACGAAACTTCGTTTTTCAGTTTTTCACTCCGCGTGTTCTCCCTTGACTTGAATGCCGAGTTTTTTCATCTGATAGCGAAGCACATGACGCTCGATGCCCAAAAGTTTGGCGGCGCGGAGTTGGTTGCCATCGGTTCTTTGGAGCGCCTCCAAGATGAGCTTGCGCTCGATGTTTTCGAGATATTCTCTCAAACAGAAATTCGCCTCGAGCGCGGGTTCGCGTTCTTCTTTCATCAAAGGCTCTTTGAACGCGGGCGCGGGCGGCGGGGCTTCGACGCGCTTTCGGCGAACTCCGAGCGCCAGATGTTCGGGACGAATTTTCTCGCCGTTGGGCGCGACGATGACGGCGCGCTCCATCACGTTTTTGAGTTCTCGCGCGTTGCCCTTCCAATGATAGCCGAGCAACGCTTCGTAGGCTTCTTCGGAAAGTTCCAATCGCTTGCGCATCGTTTGGCAGAAGTTCGTCAAGAAGAAATCGGCTAATTGCAGAACGTCTTCGGGTCGCTCGCGCAATGGCGGCACTTCGATGGGAACGACCTGCAAGCGGTAGTATAAATCTTCTCGGAACTTGCCTTCCTCGATGGCGAGGGCGAGATCTTTGTTGGTGGCGGCGATGATGCGCACGTCGCTTTTCAGGTCGCGCAAGCCTCCCACGCGACGAAAGGTTTTCGTTTCGATGGCTCTCAAAATTTTCGCTTGCGTCGAGAGCGGCATGTCGCCGATTTCGTCAAGAAACAGCGTGCCGCCGTCGGCGTATTCGAACAAGCCGATTTTTTTGCTCCTTGCGTCCGTGAACGCCCCAGGCTCGTAGCCGAAGAGTTCGGCTTCGAGCAAGTTTTCGGGAATGGCGGCGCAATTGAGTTCGACGAAAGGCTTTGATTTTCGCGCCGAACTGTGATGAATGAACTTGGCGACGTGTTCTTTGCCCGACCCGCTTTCCCCCAAGATGAGCGCGGTCGTGTCGTTGGTTTGCGCCACTTGCGCGGCGAGTTCATAGACCTTCATCATTTTGGGCGAAGGACAAAGGATGAATTCCGATTCGCCGTAGCGACGCGCCGTTTCCTTGCTTAGCAAGCGAATTTGATTGCGCAGCGAGATTTTTTCGGCGACTTTGGCGATGCAGAGTTTGAGCATTCCGATGTCGAAAGGCTTCAAGATGTAATCCGCCGCGCCGTTTCGCATCGCTTCAAACGCCGTTGGCACGTCGTTGAAGCCCGTGAGCATCAAGACCTGAACGCCCTCGTCGTTTTCGCGCAATTTTTTGAGAACTTCCACGCCGTTTATGTCAGGAAGGTAGTAATCGAGCAGCGCGATGTCGGGGAAAATTTTTCGCGCCGTCTCGATCGCTTGGGCTCCGTTCAGGGCGGTTTCGATGTGATAGCCCTCGCTTGAAAGCGCCTCTTTGACGAAATCAACGAGGACAGGCTCGTCGTCGACAACGAGAATCGTATGCATTTTCGTAGGGATTTGGCGTTATGCGTGAATTTGCTCGCCGTTGGCGAACGCCCAATTTTCCCATTGCGTCTCTTTGAAAACGATCATCACGTCTTTGGGCGCCAGCGCGGCGCGCGTTTCAAGGTTTGCGACAATGTTCTTCAAAAGTTCTCTTTTGACTTTCACGCTGCGACCGACGGAGAGCAAAATTTCAACGACGATGAACTTTTCGCTTCGCGGTTCGGCGAGGTTCGGGTATGAGAGGTCGTAGATGAAATCGTCTTTCGCAAGCTCAATGAAGCGTTGAAATCGATCCTGTTCGGGCACGCCCGACCGCGCGAGCGCGTCGTGAACCGCGTCCGCGATGGCGCGTTTTTCTTGCGCGGTTCTGCCTTGCAGCAGCGTAATGGTAACCAGCGGCATTAGCGTTGATTTATTGACGCGCCCTTGGGCAGACTCGAACTGCCGACGCAGAGTTTAGGAAACTCTTGCTCTATCCATCTGAGCTACAAGGGCAAAAAAAGACGCGACGAGAGCTTCTCGATTCGCGCCAAAGGAAGTTACGACGGTTTCAGGTTTTTTCATTGCCGAGCGCTTCGAGCATCAACGCGATGGCTTCGTCGATCGTCAGGTCGAAGACTCCCGCTTCGCCCGCGAAAAAGGCTTCCTTCCAAATCGCGTAGGCTTCGAGTTCTTTTGGCGAAACCTCTTCAAAGGCGACGAACGTCGCGCCTGAACGTTTGGCGCCCGATTCCAAAATGGGCAAATGCGGAATGAAGGTTTTGGCGTCGGACAAATGAGCGGCGTTGGGCGGAAAGACGTTCCGAAGCGAATAAATCGAGAAGTGATAGAGCGGTTCGGGGACGGGCAGGTCATCGAACGTGTCGATGCGCAGAAGTTTCGCCATTCCAAACGAGCCGTCTTTGCAAACGAAAGAAATCACGTCGCCCGCTTTGAGCGTCATTCTTCGTCGATGCGGCTAAGTTCCAAGAAACTGCGATACCGATCGTCGATTTCCAGAAGGCTCAAGTTCAGCAAGCCTTCCGTTCCGAACTTTTCGACGCAGAAGCTTGCCATCGCGCTTCCGTAGAGCACGGCTTTTCGGAGCGACCTTTCGGACAGGTCGCCGACTTTGGCGAGATACGCCGTGAATCCGCCCGCGAAGGCGTCGCCCGCGCCCGTCGGGTCGACGATGGTCTCGAGCGGATAGGCGGGCGCGGCGAAAACAGAGCCGTCGGTGAAGAGCAACGCGCCGTGCTCGCCTTTCTTGATGACGAGAATTTTTGGACCCATCGCGCGAATGAGGCGAGCGGCTTTGACGAGATTCGGACTTTGCGACAAGAGCCGCGCCTCGCTGTCGTTGATGATGAGCGCGTCGACGAGTTTGAGCGTCTCTTTCAGGTCGTCGAGTTTGTTTTCAATCCAATAGTTCATCGTGTCGCACACCGTCAGTTTGGGCGACTTGACTTGTCGGAGCACGTTGCGCTGAATGACGGGATCCAAATTCCCAAGACAGACATACCTCGCTTCCTTGAACTTGTTTGGCAAAACGGGATTGAACTCGCTGAGCACGTTGAGTTGCGTTTCGATCGTGTCGCGGTTGTTCATGTCGTAGTGATAGCGCCCGTGCCAACGAAACGTCTTGCCGCCTTTGACGATCTGCAATCCCGACAGGTCGATGTTTTTCTCTTTCAGAACGTTGAGATTTTCTTCGCCGAAATCTTCGCCGACGGCGCCAACGAGCATTGGCTTATCGACGAAATAACTCGCCGCAATGCTGATGAACGTCGCCGCGCCGCCCAAGACGTTCTCGCGCTTTTCAAACGGCGTTTCCAGATGGTCAATGGCGATCGAACCAATCGCAAGGAACGACATAGCGTTGTTGAAAGGATGATGAACGACAAAAACGAGCGCCTTTCAGCGAAGCGCAAACGCGATTCGTCGCGCGCTCAAATTTCGAACCATGCGCTTTCGCCCGCGCCGAGTCGAACCGTAAGCACGCCATCGGCGACGGAATACGTCTCGCCTGATAGCGCGTCTTCGAGTTCGGGCTTGGAAGATTGAATCGGAATCGAGACTTCCGTTGGCGCGGTCGGGTTGGCGTTGCCCAAAAAAAGCAATTTTTTGCCGAAACCGTTTCTTACGATTGCCAAAACGGGACTATCGGGAATGTCGAGAACGGTCATCGTGTCGGGCGTTGGATCCGTAATCAACTTCTCGTATTTCTTGCGGACTTCGAGAACGCGCTTGATGAACGGAATAATAGGCTCCACGCCGTTGCCGCCCGTCCAGTTGTAACTCTCCTCGCTGAACAAGCCGAGCTTATCCGACGGATAGCGTTGCAATTCCGATGGCGAAAAGCCCAAGCCCGTATTGACGGGATACCATTCGCACAATTCCATTCCCGAATGAATGAACGGTATCGTCGGGAAAACGCAACAAACCGAGAAGATGAACTTGGAGTAATTGGCTCCCGCCTCGCCGCCGCCGAAGCGCGAGGCGTTGCGCGGCGTGTTGTGATTTTCCGCCGATCCGAAGAATGGAATCGGAACGCCGTTTTCGGCGAAAAACCCCAGAAACCGTTTAAGCTCGTTGAATTGATGCCCGATGAAAATCAAACTGCCCATCACCGCGTTGTAGCCTTCGTCGACGCTTTTCTTCGTGACCTCGAAATTTTCGTCCCAAAACGCGAAGTCGGGATTTTTTTGCCGAGCGACCTTGACCATCTCTCGTTTGAGTTCCGACGGAAGCGCGTGTCCCATATCGATCATCACGCCGTCGATGCCGAATTTTTCTTGGTAGTGCGGAATGACGCCGATGATTTTTTCCCAAAGGGGCTTGTTGGCGAACTTCGGTTGCGCCAGTTCCGCCGCATACATTCGAATCGTGTTGTAGGCAATGTAGTTGAACTTCGGGTGGTCATACATTTTGAGATACGTGACGTCGTTCCACGGCGGTTGCGTGTCGTCGGGCGGCCAGTCGGCAAAGGCGCCAGGGATTCGGCATTCGCGCCCGCTTTTGGTTTTGCCGATGTAGCGTCCGCCAACGAGTTCGATTTTTTCGGGCGTTTCGGTGAAGAACGATCGATACAGTTCGCTTGGCGGAGGCAGGTTGGCGAAATCGCCCGCGCTCACTTTGGCGTTGATGAGCGCCAGTTCTTCGCGCGAAAAAATCGGATTGCCATACACCAGCCCGCTTCGGTGTTGCGGACTGCGGTCGTGCAAGCGGTTATCGATCCAGTAGAACCAATCGGGATGTTCTTTGACCCAGTCGCTATCTTTCGCCGCCGTTCTGAACACGAACTCCAAAACGACGCGAAGTCCCAAGTGATGCGCCGCTTCGACGAAGGCGGCGAACTCCGTCTCCGCATCGAGATTGAGCGCGGGTTCGGCGAGCCGCTCGTCGAGTTTGTAAGGATTCTTGATGGCGTAGGGCGAGCCCAAAGAGCCTTTGTTGCCGTCGCGTCCGATGGACGTTATCGGAAGAAGATGCGCCGCCGTCGCCCCAAGTCGCTTGATGTAGGGCAGAAGCGCGATGCACTTCAAGAACGTGCCCGTTTCGCGCAACTTCTCGTCGGGCTCGACATCGATGCGCTTGTTTTGGTTGTGGTCGAAAGCCGCCGTCAAGCGCGGAAAGAGATTGTAAATCACCGCGGAACGCGACCATTCGCCGTTCTCCGTTGGCGCGATGTCGGCTTTCGGTTGCGAGAGAATCCAATCAATCGCGTCCAAATAAAATTTTTTCGGATCGACTTGAACGGGCGAGAGCGTTTCGGGGTCTTCCTCTGCCCAAAGCGACGGAACGAAGTATGGCTTGTCGTATCGGAGCGTTTGAAGGGCTGAACGAACCTTTGCGAGCGACATTGAACGGTTTAAGCGATGAATGTGAAACAGAAACGCACGTCAGACGCAGGGCGAAAGCGCAAACCTAATCGTTTCCTAAACGCGCAGGCATTGGGCTAAAACGCTGAAAGCAAAGATAAAACATTTCGGATTCTTCAATGCGTCGCCTTCTCGATCGATGTTTGCCCGCGTTTTGCGTCGTGGCTGTTAAATTTGCGTCTTCGCTTTCTCATTCGCGCTATGAAACTTACGCCTTACGGCTACGGGACGCTCGTCAAAACGCTTCTGCTCTGCGCCGCGCTTTTGGGATTGAGCGGCGTTCCGAACTTGCCCAGCGCGCTTTCGACGACGCTCGTTTTGCTTTCGCTTGGGATTTTCGCCTTCGCGCTTCAATTTTTCCGCGACCCTGAACGCTCGCCTCCAAGCGCGTCAAACGTGGTGGTCGCGCCCGCCGATGGCAAGGTCGTGTTGGCGCGAGAGGTCGAGCATTCGGCTTTCGGCGGCAAAGCCCAAATGGTGAGCATCTTCATGTCGCCCTTCAACGTGCATGTCAATCGCAATCCGATTTCGGGAAAAGTCGTTTGCGTGCGACGCATCGACGGTCAATATGTCGCCGCTTTCGCCGACGACGCGGGCGAGCGCAACGAGCGCGCGGAAATTTTGTTGGAGAACGATCGCGTCAAGGTTTTCTTCAAGCAAATCGCGGGCTACGTGGCGCGTCGCGTCGTGTGCGATTTGAAAGAAGGCGACAGCGTCGTGATGGGCGAGCGATTCGGAATGATCAAGTTCGGCAGTCGCGTCGACCTTTTCTTGCCGCCAAACGTCGAGCTCAAAGTCAAAGTCGGCGACAAAACCGTCGCGGGCGAAACGATCATTGCGACCTACTCATGAGCATCGACGAGCGCTACGCCGATTTTCTTCGCGGCATCGAGCAATTCAATCGCCGCGAGTTTTTCGAGTGCCATGACACGTGGGAACATCTTTGGCAAGAAACGACGGGCGCGGACAAACTTTTCCTGCAAGGAATGATTCACGCCGCCGTGGGCTTTTATCACTTTTCCAACGGGCAATGGAAAGGCGCGCAAAGTCAACTCGACAAGTGCGTCAAGAAGCTTTCGGGGTATCGCCCAACGTATCGCGGCATCGATGTCGCCGCGCTTTCTGGGGCGATCGAGAGCGAGTTTTTCCCCGCGATTGAAAAGGCTTTGAACGGCGAAAAAATCGCTCCGCCCAGTTTTCCAACGATAGAACTCAAAGGCGCTTCCGACGGCGAAGCCGAGCGGCTCCTGGCGCGATTGGATCAAGAGCGCGTTTTGTTTCAGAACGAAATCGCGGCGTTGAAACGCGAGCGCGACGAGGCGAAGGAAAAGTTGCGATTGGAACGAGAAAAATTCGCCCTCACGCTAAAACGCCATTTCAAAAGCGCCAAAAAGAAGGAGCGCGTCCTTTACGGCGCGATTCTGACGCTTCTCGCCTTGCTGGTTCTCGCTCTCGTTTGGCGTTGAGCCGCGTCGTTTTCTTTCGTTTCGTTTTTGCCGTAAATTGACGACGAACTTCAAGAATCATTCAAATCGCTATGCACGGTTCAGCCTCGCCGCCTGAGCAAGAAAACATGGCGCTCTACTACTTTGAACGCGCCCGCATCCTTGCCGAAGAACTCGGCGCGAAAGACTTGCTCTATCAAGCGCATCAAGCCTTCGCCGAAGAATACGAGCGCATCGGCGACATTGAGAAGGCGTACTACCACTTCAAAAAGTATCACGAAATCGAGCGGCAGGTCTTCAACGAGGAATCTGACAGAAAGACCAAAAATCTGCAAATCATTCACCAAGTCGAGCAAGCGAAAAAGGAAGCGGAAATTCATCGTTTGCGCAATGTCGAGCTGGCGGAACTGAACGCGAACATCACGGCGAGCATCGCCTACGCGCAAAAAATTCAACAAGCCATCTTGCCTTCCGCCGAAAAAATCTCCGCCGCGTTTCCGCGCCACTTCATCATCTACAAGCCAAAGGACATCGTTTCGGGAGATTTTTACTGGTTTCACGATTTGGGCGATTCGCGCATCGTCGCCGTTTGCGATTGCACGGGGCACGGCGTTCCGGGCGCGTTTATGAGCATGATCGGAAACGCTCTTCTCAATCAAATCGTGATTGAAAAGGGCTTCACCGCGCCAAGCGTGATTTTGGAAGAATTGCACAAATCGATTCGCGCCGCGCTCAAACAAAGCGACAATCCTTCGGTCGAATTGCAAGACGGAATGGACGTGTGTTTGGCGCGCATCGAGAGCGACAAGATCATTTTCGCGGGGGCGAAGCGCCCGCTCTACGCGGTTCAAAACGACGAACTCATCGAGCTCAAAGGCGATCGATACAGCATCGGCGGGCGACAACGCGAAACGGAAAGAAAATTCGCTCAACGCGAACTTCCGCTCGAAACGACGACGACTCTTTACCTCACGACCGATGGCTACATCGACCAAGCCAACTCGCAACGCGAAAGTTTCGGCTCAAAGCGGTTCAAAGACTTGTTGAAAGCCATCTCGTCGTTGGATGTCGAGGAGCAAAAGACCAAACTTGACTCCGAACTTTCCCTGCACCAACAAAACGAAGCGCAACGCGACGACATCACGCTGATGGGCATCGTGATTGGCGGATGAGCGGATTGCGCGCCAACTCTTCCCTTGCGAGACGCGGTCGACGCGCTCGCGCGACAGAAAACCCGAGATCGTTTCCATGTCAAATTCCATTGCCGCTTTTTTTCGCTCGGTCTTTTTGGCGCTGCGTTTTTGTTGCCGCTTTTGCCTATCGCTCGCGGCGTTTTCTTGCGCGCCATCGCAGAAAGAAACCATCGTCGTCTATTCCCCGCACGGCAAAGAAATGCTCGGCTACTTCGAGCAGAAGTTCGAGAAAGAACATCCGACGATTGACGTGCGTTGGCTCGATATGGGCGCGCAGACGGCGTTTGACCGCATCCGCACGGAACGAGAAAATCCGCAAGCGAGCCTTTGGTGGGGCGGTCCGAGCGATCTCTTCGAGCAAGCCGAACAGCTCGGATTGCTTGAAGAATACGCGCCTTCTTGGGCGGCGCAAGTCGATGCGCGTTACAAATCCGCGAAGAACCTCTGGTTCGCCACCTTTCTCACGCCCGAATGCATTATGTTCAACAGCGAGCGTCTGACGAAAGAAACCGCGCCGCAAGATTGGGACGAGTTGCTCTCGGAGCGTTGGAAGGACAAAATCGTCATTCGCGATCCCGTTCAAAGCGGCACGATGCGCACGATTTTTTCCGCGCTCGTCGCAAAAGAGTTGGCGCGCACCGGCTCGCTTGATTCGGGCTTCCGCTATCTTGAACGGCTACACCGCAACACGAAAAGCTACGCCGCCGACCCGGCGCAACTTTATCTCAAACTTTCGCGCGGCGAAGCCCTCGTTACGCTTTGGAACTTGACCGACGCTTTGCTGCAAGCGCGACGGAACAAGTTTCCTTTTGACTTCGTGATTCCGAAAAGCGGCACCGTCGTCGCCGTCGAAGGCATCGCGCTCGTCAAGGGCGGGAAAAATTTGGAGAGCGCCAAAAAGTTCTACGAATTCGTCACGAGCAAAGAGAGCCTGAACGAACAAGCGGAAAAATTTTACCGCTTGCCCGTGCGCGACGACATCGCGCTCTCGGCGGAATGGACGAAGGAAGCGCGATACGCGCTCCTAAACATCGACCACAAGCTCGCCTCGCAGAAGCAGTCGGAGTGGATAGCGCGTTGGCAAGAAACGATTAAGAATCAATGATTATAGGTGTTTTTGCATCGCGCTCGTCGTTTCGGCAAACGTTCGCTTCAACGTTTCAAGGTAGCGAGCGGCAAGATCGAAGGCTTGGGATTGCGCCGCTTGCTCGATGGCGACGCAGATGCTTGACATTCGAGTCGCCCCGACGTTCATGCACGCGCCCTTCAAGGCGTGCGCCACGTCTTTGAGCGTCTTGTAATCTTCGGTTTTTATGGCGGCGTTCAATTGCTCCAATTGAAACGGCGCGTTGCGAGAGAAGATGTCGACGAGTTCGTGAAGCACGGAAGTTTCGGTCGATTGGCTGAGCTCGCGCAGCATGGCGATGGTGTCGAGGTTGAGCAGCGCGTTGGAAAAGCGCGAGTTTGACGATTCCCCTTTGCGTTCTTCGTCGGGGGTTTCTCCGCCCCATTTTTCCAGCATTCCTTTGATGGCTTCGATCGAGACGGGCTTCGAGAGATAATCGTCCATTCCAAGCGCGAGATATTTTTCTCGATCGCCTTTGAGCGCATGCGCCGTAACGGCGATGATTTTCGGGCGCGTTTCGGGCGGATGTTCCGCGATGATGCGTTCCGTCGCTTCCACGCCGTCCATTTCGGGCATTTGAATGTCCATCAAAATGATGTCGTAACGCTTTTCCTTCAACTTCTCCAACACTTCAATGCCGTTGTTGGCGATGTCGGGTTCGTATCCAAGCTTGCCAAGCATCGCGATCATCAATTTTTGATTGACGAGATGATCTTCGGCAAGCAAAATCGAGAGCTTTTTGGCAGTTGCGGGCGTTTTGATTTCAGGCACGCCGCTTTCCTTCGATGCGGCGAGGTTCGGCGACAGCGCCGACGCAATCAAGTTAAAGAGATGGCTTTTGCGCACGGGTTTGAGAGCGACGCCCGCGAAGAGCTCCTCCGCGCCTCTAACGCCGTCTTGCTCCGATTTGCCGACGGAGCTTAAAAGGAGCAACGGCATTTTCAAGGTCGGATACCTTTTGCGAATGGCTTTGGCGAGTTCCACGCCGTTTTGCGAGGGCATGTTCATATCGAGAAGCCCGATGTCGAAGGGCGCGGCGAGCTTAATGGCTTCGTCCATCAAGTCGAGCGCGGCTTGGGCGGAGGAGGTCGCGGACGCGATCATTCCCCAGCGCTCCGTTTGAAGCGTCAGAATGCGTCGATTGGTCGGATTATCGTCGACGATGATGACGCGCTTGCCTTTGAGCGCGTCCGCAAGGGCGGGTTGCGGCGCGGGATTTTGCGCGGGCGCGACGGGCGCGGAAAGCGTGAAGTGAAACGTCGTGCCCCTGCCGACTTGGCTCTCGAACCAAATTTTGCCGCCCATCAATTTCACCAAGCGCTCGCAAATCGCCGTGCCAAGCCCCGTGCCCCCGTATTTGCGGCTCGCATATGGGTCGACCTGCGAAAACGGTTGAAAGACTCGATCGAACTTGTCGGGCGGAATTCCAATCCCCGTGTCGCGCACGGAAAAGCGCAGTTCCGCAATCAAGCCGTTTAGCTCCGCGAGTTCGACGGAGCACACCACCTCGCCTTTTTCGGTGAACTTGATCGCGTTGGCAAGCAAATTGACGAGCACTTGACGCAACCGCGCCGAATCGGCTTTGATGAACGACGGCACGTTGGGCGCGATGTCGCAAATCAGCTCGATGTTTTTTTCCGCCGCTTTCGGCGCGAAAAGGTTGCAAGCGTCCTCGACGCACTCGACCAGATCGAACGCGTCGATGGAAAGTTCGAACTTGCCCGACTCGATTTTCGAGAAATCCAAAATGTCGTTGATGATAGCCAAGAGCGCGTCGCCGCTGCTGCGAATGGTCTCGACGAACTCGCGCTGTTCTTTCGAGAGCGGCGTGTCGGCAAGCAGGCTCGTCATTCCCAAGATGCCGTTCATCGGCGTGCGGATTTCGTGCGACATCATCGCCAAAAATTCCGACTTGGCGCGGTTGGCGGCTTCGGCTTCGTCGCGCGCGAGCATCAAGGTTTCTTCCGCCGCCTTGCGCATCGTGATGTCTTGCGCCACGACCATTCCCGCGTAGACTTTTCGCTCGCGGTTGCGCACGGGCAAAATTTGAAAGGCGTAAAAATTCCCGTCGATTTGATGTTCCAAAACCGAAGTGTGTCCTTCGAGAGCTTTCTTGTAGAGCGGCGCGAAAATCTCGGCAAGATGCGGATGCGCTTCGAACAGCGTTTTGCCCTCGATTCCGATGGAGCGCAAGCGCTTTTGGTCGTTGAGCGAGCCATCGACGAGAATGTATTTCAAATCTTTGTCGAAGAGCATCACGGACGTTTGCGGCAGGTTCGCGGTGAGGTATCGGTATCGCTCTTCGCTTTCTTTGAGGCGCGTTTCGGCGATTTTTCTGTCGGTTATGTCTTCGCAGACGACGAAGATGAGATCTTGGTTGTGGCGGTCTTTGAGCACGCGAGCGGTTTCGCGCACCCAAATCACCGAGCCGTCTTTGCGCACCTTGCGTAGTTCCCAACGAGTGATTTTGTCAGGCTCTTTGAGCGCTTGCTTGATGTGCTCCATCGCGGCGGGTTTGTCCTCGTCGTAGCATGTTTTCAGGCTTGATTGTCCGACGAGTTCGTTTGCCCCGTAGCCGAGTTGCGTCGCGCCCGATTGATTGACGGCGAGAATCGCGCCGTCAGCCGAGAGCGTGAAGAGCATCAAGGGATTGTCGTCGTAAGCGGCGCGATACAAGCGTTCCCGCTCTTCAAGGGCGGCGACGATGCGCTTGCGTTCCGTGATGTCGCGCGCAATGGCTTGAAGCCCGACGATTTCGCCATTCTCCAAGATGAGTTGCGCGTTCTGACCCACCTCGATGCGCCTGCCGTCTTTGGCGAGAAAGGCGTATTCGAAGTAGGTGTTGAGCGTTCCGCGTTGAAATTGCAAGTCGTAAAAGCGTTTCGCGCGAAGCCGATCTTCGGGCGCGATGAATTCCGCAAAATGCCTGCCGATGATTTCTTCGCGGTCGTAGCCTGAAACGCGCAAGCCGACGGGATTGACATAGGTGAAACGTCCTTGCCTGTCGGTCAGAAACACGATGTCGTTGGCGTTGACGATGAGTTCTTTGTATCGCCGCTCGCTTTCTTGAAGCGCTTTTTCGTAGCGCTTGGAAAGCGTGATGTCGGTGATTCGGATGAGGTCGATGGATTCGCTTTCGATTTGAGCGCGCTTCGTGGCGACGCTGCCCCAAAACGCCTTGCCTTGAAGGGTTTTGTAGGCAATCTCTCCCGAAATGGTTTTGCCGCTCGCCAGTTCGTCGTCGAGTTTTTCGAGCTCTTCGATCGAAAGCGGCTGGGCTTGAAAATCCGTCGCGCGTTTTCCGACAATGTCGGCTTTCGAAGTCGCCTCGAAGAGTTCGATGGCGCGGCGATTGCAATCGAGAACGACGAAGTCGTGAGGCTTGGCGAGAAGAATCGCGTCCGCTGATTCGTCAAACACCGCAGAAAACAACGCATCGCGCTTTCGCAACGCTTCCATTTTTGACGTCTCCGCGCAGGTTTAAGATGAATGACGATTCGCAGCGATGAGGCGTTTCGAACTTATGCAGATTTTGGGGCAAAAACAACTCGTCGCCCGCTCGATGCGCCTTTCGCAACCGTTTCGGGCGCGTTGCGTCGCAAACGTCCGTTGCCTATTTTGCGCTTCGCAAGCCAACCAATAAAATCGCTTTGAAAAACCTTTAACAAGACGTCATCAATGCTCCGCAACCTTCTCGTTCTCTTTTTCCTTTCGCTCTTCGCCCTTTCTTGCAAACCCACCGAACATCAACGCAAACTCATCGCCGACATCGAAAAATCGCTTGCGACGATGGAGCAAGAGATCAAAGCCTTCGAGGGCGAAGCGGAAATTCTCTCGAAAGGTCAAGCCAAGTTCGACGACATCAACGCCAATCTCAAAAAAGAACGCAAAGGCAAAGTCGATTCCCTTTACAACGCGCTCGTCAAAGAACGCCGCAAAATCGTCGATGCGCACTTGGAGAATTTGGAAAAAGCCAAAACGGCTATGGAGGGAATGAAATCGCTGCTGGAGAAACTCAATCAGCCGATAAATTTCACATACAGCGCGGAGCTTATCGAAGGGGACTACACGGCGTTCGACGTGATGTATGTGGAAGCCAAACCCGCGCTTGAAGCCTCAACGGAAGAGCGCAAACGAATAGAAGAGGCTCTGGAAGCGCGTTTGAAAGCGATCGAGTCGGAAAAGTTGGCGTTGGCGACGAGCGCGACGGCTGAACAAAAATCGTCCAAATCGGCGACGGCGAAGCCCGAAAAAAAAGCGAAAAAGAAAAAGTAGTCGCGCCGATTTCGTTTCTTCGCCAGCGCAAACCGCGCCAAAACGAACATTTGCAACCTGACGTCAGTCTTGCGCTTCGCTACGCAAGACCCCCGAAAAATTGAGGAGAATGAACTATGGACGTGCTGGTAACGGGGGCGACGGGATTCATCGGTTCCAATCTTGCTCGTCGCCTCGTCGAACTCGGCTATCCCGTGCGCATCTTGATGCGCCCCAAATCGAATCCGCGCGCCATCGCCGACATTCAGTCGCGCGTCAAAATCGTCTATGGCGACATCACCGACAAATCTTCTCTCGAAGAAGCCTTGAAAGGCGTTTCGCATGTGTATCACTGCGCGGGCAAAGCCTACATTGGTCCAGGAAAGCGCGACCTGCTTTACAACGTGAACGTGCTTGGCACGCGCAACCTGCTCGATGCGGCGCTTAAAAACGGCATTGAGCGCGTCGTCTATACCAGTTCCGTTTCCGCCATCGGCATCACGGGCACGAAACAGCCCGCCGACGAATCGCAATCGTGGAATCTCGATGACCTTCGCGTCGACTACTTCACCACGAAGCATCTTGCCGAATTGGAAGTCGCCGAAGCCGTACGCAAAGGGTTGGACTGCGTCATCGTCAATCCGAGTTACGTTTTTGGCGCGGGCGACGTGAATTTCAACGCGGGAATGCTCATACGCGACCTGTATTTGCGCAAAGTGCCCGTTTATCCATCGGGGGGCATCAACGTCTCCGACATCAATGACGTCGTCGATGGGCATATCGCCGCAATGCAAAAAGGCAGAACGGGCGAGCGATACATCTTGGGCGGAAAAAATCTCTCCTACAAGGAGCTTTTCGACCTCATCTGCGACATCGTCGGCGCGCCAAAAGTCTTCGTGCCGCTCACGGAAAGCATCGTCAAAATTTTCGTCGCGCTCACCGAAAAAGCGCGCAAACTGCGACGCATCACCGCGCTCGCCAACCGCGAGATTCTTCTCAGCGCGACCAAATTTTTCTACTACACGCCGCAAAAAGCCATTCGGGAACTTGGCTTGAACGTCCGACAGCCCGAAGAAAGCATCGCTTGCGCTTATGAATACTACAAAACGCATCACTTGCTTTGAGCGATGCCCGACGATTATCGCAAGTATCTCGATCCGCAACGCATCTGCAAACTCAAATCCATCGAGCTCAAAGCGAAGTTCATCGTCGAGGGCTTCATAACGGGGTTGCACAAAAGTCCGTATCACGGTTTCAGCGTGGAGTTCGCCGAGCATCGTCAATACGCCTTCGGCGACGAGGTGCGGCACGTGGATTGGCGCGTCTATGCGCGGACGGGCAAATACTACGTCAAGCAATACGAGGAGGAAACGAACCTTCGTTCCTACATTCTGCTCGATGCGTCCAGTTCGATGCGATACTCGTCGAGCGAGAACTACCTGCCCAAAATCGAATACGCTTCCTACCTTGCCGCCGCGCTCGCGGTTTTGATGATTATGCAACGCGACGCGGTTAGCCTCGTTACCTACGCCGACAAAATTCGGCGTTATTTGCCTCCGAGCGTCAAGCCCTCGCATCAGACGTTGATTCTCAAAACCCTCGCCGAAACGAGCCAATCCGTTTCCGAATCCGAGGGCGAGAAAACCTCCGTCGCCAACGCGCTCGCCGAATTCGCCAAGCGATTGGAAAAGCGCAGTCTCATCGTCATCATCAGCGATTTTTGGGACGATGTCGGAAAAACCATCGCCGCGCTCAAACATTTTCGCCATCGCCAAAACGAAGTCATCGCGTTCCACTTGCTCGACAAGGTCGAGCGCGATTTTTCGCTCGAAGGCGACGCGGAACTTTTGGACTTGGAAACGGGGGAGAAGATGACGACCTCGCCGAAGCAAATTCGCGCCGCCTATCTTTCCGCTTTTCAGGCGCATGCGGGCAGATTGCGACGCGAACTTTCCGACAACGGCATCGATTACGTTTTGCTCGACACTTCGCAGACCTTCGACCTTTCGCTTCTTGCCTATTTGCGCAAGCGTGGCGAGATGCTGTAGCTCATCGATACGCTTTTCTTCGTTCCCAATTCGTCGCGGGCGCGTTTGGAACGGGTTGAGCCGTCTGCGCCGCCGCGCCATTTGCGGCGAAAGCCGATTTGCGCTTTTCGGCAAGCAACGCCGCCACCGCCGCCGCAACTTCTTTCGTTTCCGCCGATGGCTCCGCTTTCGCGCGATTGCGGTAGTAGTTTTGAACGAAATGCGTGTCGAACCGTCCGCTTCGGAAGGCTTCGTGTTCGAGGGCGAATATGCAGAACGGAATCGTGGTTTCCACGCCGACGATTTCATATTCGCGCAAGGCGCGTAGCATTTTGTCGATCGCTTTTTGGCGGTCTGCGTCATGCGTTACGAGCTTCGCAATCATCGGGTCGAAATACATCGTGATTTCTCCGCCCTGCTCCACGCCCGAATCGACGCGCACGCCCAAGCCTTGCGGCTCGACATAGCGTTCCAGCTTGCCGATGGATGGCAAAAAGTCGTTTTCGGAATCTTCCGCGTAGATGCGGCACTCGATCGCGTGCCCGTTGATTTTCACGTCGCTTTGCGAGAACGAAAGCGGCTTGCCTTCCGCGACGCGAATTTGCTCGCGCACCAAATCGAAGCCCGTCGTCATTTCGGTTACGGGGTGCTCGACTTGCAAGCGCGTATTGACCTCGAGGAAATAAAACTTCAAGTTTTTATCGACGAGAAATTCGCACGTGCCCGCGTTGGTATAGCCGACTTCTTTGGCGAGACGAATGGCGCATTCGCCCATCTCGCGTCGCATTTCGGGCGTGAGAATCGCCGAAGGGGCTTCCTCAATGACCTTTTGATTTCGCCGCTGAATCGAGCATTCGCGCTCGTTGAGCCACACGCCGTTGCCATGCTCGTCCAAAAGCATCTGAATCTCGATGTGGCGCGGATTTTCCAAATACTTCTCGATGAACACTCTGCCGTCGCCAAACGCCGAAAGGGCTTCGGCTTGCGCGAGTTGAAAAAGCGACTCGAACTCTTCGGGTCGCTCGACCTTCTTCATTCCTTTGCCGCCGCCGCCCGCCGAGGCTTTGATGAGAACTGGGTAACCGATTTTCTCGGCGAAGGCTTTGGCTTCATTGACGTCGCCAATCGCGTCGGGCGTGCTTGGCGCGACGGGCACGCCCGCTTTGATGGCGAGTTTCTTCGCCTCGATTTTGTCGCCCAACGCGCGAATGACGCTCGATTTCGGACCGATGAAAATCACGCCGCTTTCTTCGCAACGCTTGGCGAACTCGGCGTTTTCGGACAGAAATCCGTAGCCCGGATGAATCGCGTCCGCGCCGCTCTTTTTGGCGATGTCTATGATGAGTTCCTGACGCAAATAACTTTCGCGCGACGTTATCCCGCCCAAACAATACGCTTCGTCCGCAAGCCGATGAAATCGCGCGTCTTTGTCGGAATCCGAATAGACCGCGACCGATTTTATCCCCATTTCGCGCAAGGTTCGAAACACGCGAATCGCGATCTCGCCGCGATTGGCGACCAAAACTTTTTTGATGGTTCTCATAAAAGAAAGGCGAATTGATATTTGAAAAGTCTCGACGCGAGTGAAGATACGCAAAAAGCGCGTTGCGATTGGCGCGCGCCAAAACGCGATTGACGCATCGCCAGCAAGTTCCTCGCTTCGCTCGGAACGACAAGCCTCTGCGCCATTCTGAACGAAGCGAGGCGGGGCGAAGAAATCCACTTCAAAAAAGCGAAAGATTCAATTCGCAATTGACGATTCGCAATTCGCAATCTTCTGGATTCCTCGCTTCGCTCGGAATGATAACTATCGTTCCGTTCCAAAGCACGACTTTGCGCTTGTTGCGAGTCGGGGGCATCAAGGTCTCAAAAAAATCGCTTTGTCGCAACTCACGACGTTTCAATGTGTTAGCGCATCGCCAATCTTGCGCGTTTGGAAACTTTTGTCGTATCTTCGCGCCAACTTTTTTGAGCGACTGGCTGCGCAGAGATTGATCACGATTCGCAAGCCGACGAAGAGCCGATGCCTGCCTTGACTTTTCAGCCTTTTGCCAACGTCATCGTTTCGTCAAATGCGTCGATCGCTATCGCCGTTTCGCTTGAACGTCGTTTGCTTTTTTTTGCTTGTCGCGTCGCTTCTCTGGCTCACGTCTCCGCTCTTCGCTTTGGGCGGAAAGAAACGCGGCGCGGAACGCATCGCGCTTTCGGGACTAACGGAAGCGGAACGAATGAGCGAATGCGCCGAAAAAATCGCCCGCGAATTGCGCTCCAAGCAAAGAGGCTTTGGCGTGTTGATTCAAACCGCTTCGGGCGTAGCGCTCTACTCGCTCAATTCCAATCGCCTTTTCAAGCCCGCGTCGAACATCAAGCTCATCACGTCCGCCGTCGCCATCGAGAAGCTCAAACCCGATTTTCGCTACCGCACGGAATTTTTCATCGATGGCGAAATCGCGCCCGACGGCGTTCTGCATGGCAACCTCATCGTTAGCGGCTCGCCCGACCCGATTCTTTCGGGCTTTTTCGACCAACGCATCAACGACATCGTTCTCGCTTGGATCGATACGCTTCGCGCTCGCGGCATTTCGGCGATTCTGGGCGACTTGATTTTGGACAACAGTTACTACTTCGGAAACGACGTCTCTCTCGCCAAACAAGATTCTTACAAGCCGCTTGAATTTTTCACCGTCGCCAATTTTCGAAACGCCGACGTCAAACAACTCTCCAAAGCGCGCGTCCGACGCTATCGCGTCATCAAGCTCAAAAACGGCAAAACGCGAAAAGTCGCCTACTACCGCAGAAGAGCGCGCCTGCGCAAAGTGATCGTCGAGCCAAACGCCTACATGATGGAAGTCTTGATGCAAGAACTTCAAAAGCGGCAGATGATCGCGCGCGAGGAAGTCAAGAAAATCGCATACTCGACGACGCTCGACCGAACCAAGTGGAAACACATTTACACGCACTTTTCCGAGCCTCTGTCGGAACTGCTCAAAATCATCAACAAACATTCGGATAACTTTTACGCCGACCAACTTTTGCGCGCTCTTGGGGGCGAACTTCGCGGCGACGGCTCGATTGAAAAAGGTCTCGATGTCGTGAGAGAGTTTCTCATCTACGACGTCGGCGCAAGCCCCGACGAATTCTATCTCGCCGACGGTTCGGGACTTTCGCATGCCAATCTCGTTACGCCCGAATTGCTCGTCAAAGTTTTGCGCTATATGCGCGCGCGCAGCCCGCATTTCGTCGCATACTACGAATCGCTTTCGATTCCGACCGTCGATGGCACGCTTGGCGGTCGCATTCATCACGAGCTTGCCAAAAACATTCGCGCCAAAACAGGATCCATTTCGGGCGTGATTTCGCTTTCGGGCTATCTTACGAGCCGAAGCGGACAGCAAATCTACTTCTCCATCATCGGCAACAACGTCGGCAAACGCCGCGCCAAAGCCACCGAGGATAGAATCTGCAAGTATCTGCTTGAAATTTAGGTCGCGCCTTCGCTTCGCGATCGCTCGCGGATTTCTCGCCTCTCTCGGAACGACCAAGCCTCTTTGTCAATCTCAAAAACGTTTCTGCCCGCTCCTTCCGTTAAGCCTCGCAAAGCAAAACGCGAGCGATGCATCTTCTCAAAATTTTTTGGCAAGTCAATCTGCGGCACGCCGTTCAAGATTGGGGCAAGTTTCTTTCGTCGGTCTTCGCCGTCGCCGTTGGCGTGGCGGTTTTCTTGGCGATTCGACTCTCGAATCATTCCGCTTTCAAAGCCTTCGAAGCCACAATCGACAACGTCAATGGCAAAGCCAACGCGCAAATTCAATCCGCGAGCGGTTCGGAGTTTTCGCAGAGCGTTTATAGGCGCGTGTTGGAACTCAAAGAACGCTCGCGCGCCATTCAAGCGGCGACGCCCGTCACGGAACAACTCGCCGAAATTCAAGGCATTAAGGAAGCGCTCATCGTGTTGGGGATTGACGTGTTTTCCGACCAGAAGTTCCGCTCGTATCACGACGTTGAAGGCTTGGACGGCGAAACGCTCTTGCGCTTTCTGCTGCAACCAAACGCGATTCTTCTCTCCGAAGCCTTCGCCAAGCGCAACGGCGTCGCCAAGCATCAAACTCTCAAACTCGTCGCCAACGGCTTGGAGCGCGACTTGAAGGTCATCGGCATTTTCAAGACCGATTCGCCCGCCAACGAAGTCGCCAACTCCTTCGCCGCAATGGACATTGAGCAGATGCAACGCTTCTTCGGCAAAGAAGGCAAGCTTGACAAAATCGATCTCATCATCGAGGAATCGCGGCGCGAAGAAACGATGCGCTTTTTGGCGGAAGCGCTGCCGAAAGACGTGGAGGTCGTTTCGGCGAAAAATCGCGGCGCGCAAGTGGCGAAAATGATTTCCGCTTTCGACCTGAATCTTTCCGCGCTCGCCTTCATCAGTTTGCTCGTGGCGATGTTTCTCATCTACAACGCCATTATGACCAACGCGATTCGCCGTCGACGCGAGATTGGCATTTTGCGCGCATTGGGACTTTCGGCGAGCGAGATTTTTTTCCTCTTTCTCCTCGAAGCCTTCACGATTGGCGCGTTGGGGAGCGCGATTGGGCTTGGATTGGGAATCGCGCTGGCGAAACAAACGGTCGAGTCGGTGGCGCAAACGATTACGGCGCTTTATGTCTATGTCGCCGCAACGGATGTTCGGATCGAACCATCGCTTCTGTCGCTCGCCTTCGTCGTGGGCGTTTCCGCGTCGACGCTATCGGCGATTTATCCCGCCTTTGAGGTTTATCGCGTGCATCCGCGAGAGACGTTTCACGCGCAAACGTTCGAGCAGAGATTCAGTTTGAACGCGAAACGCATTTTCGCCGCAAGCCTTTCGCTTCTTGCGCTTGGGATTTTCTTCGCGCAATTGCCCGCGGTCAATGGCGCGCCGATTTTCGGCTACGCCTCGGCGATTTGCGTCATCGCGGGCTTCGCGTTTCTTTCGCCCCAAATCATCGTCTCGTTTCGAAACTTGTTTGAGAGGGTCGCTTGGCGTTTCTTCGGCGTGGAGGGAAAGTTGGCAAACGATTCGCTCGCCGAATCGCTCAATCGGACGGCGACGGCGGTCAGCGCGTTGATGGTGGCGATCGCGATGCTGATTGGCATCGGCGTGATGGTCGGAAGTTTTCGGCAGACCGTCGCGTATTGGATTGAGCAAACGCTGAAAGCCGACATTTTCATCGCGCCCGCCGAGCGTTTCGCCGTTGGCTCGAAGTTGCCCGTCGCCCGCGAGGTCTACGATTATCTCCGCTCGCTTCCCGAAGCGGAAAGCGTCGAGGGGTTCAGCTCGCGTCCCATTTCGTTTCGCGGCTCGACGACGATTCTCTGCGCTTCCGACATCGACGCGGTTTTGCGCTCGTCGTTTTTGCTTTTCAAAGAAGGCGAGTTCAAAAGCGCGATGCGCCGCTTGATTGAGGACGAAAGCGCCGTCGCCGTCACGGAAGTTTTCTCCAACAAGTTCGGCTTGAAAATGGGCGACCGCTTCTCTCTTCCAACGCCGAGCGGCGAAAAGACTTTCACGATCGCGGGCGTTTATTACGACTACGCTTCCGATCGCGGCTTGATTTTGACGCATCGCGCGCACTTCGAGAAAATTTGGAACGACGACAAGCTCAACAACCTCGCCGTTTTTCTCAAAGACAAGCGCGCCGCCGAACCGCTCGTGAAGCGTTTGCGCGAGAAGTTTCAAGGCGTTGCGAAAATCGTCGTCTACTCCAATCACGGCTTGCGTCAAAACGTGATGAGCATCTTCGACCAAACGTTTGCGATTACCTACGTTTTGCAATTCGTGGCGATGGCGGTGGCGGCGATGGGCGTGGCGAGCGCGTTGATGGCAATTGCGTTTGAACGGCGGCGCGAAATCGGCGTGCTTCGAGCCGTTGGCGCAAGCGCCGAGCAAGTCCGCAACGTCACCTTGCTCGAAGCCTTCCTGATGGGCGTTATCGCCTCGATTCTCGGCGTCGCGTGCGGCGTTTGCCTCTCGTTGATTTTGATTTACGTCATCAATCTGCAATCGTTTGGTTGGACGATTCAAATTCATCTGCCTTACGCGACGATTGGCGGCGCCATCGCGCTCGTGGTTCTGACCGCGCTCGTTTCGGGTTGGATTCCCGCGCGCTACGCGATGCGTCTTGCGATCGCCGAGCAAGTGCGCTTCGAGTGAAATTTGGTCGAAACGAAAAGGGCGAGATTGCTCCCGCCCTTTTGCGCCAATGCGACATTCCGCTTTTTACTTCGCCAGCATCATCTTGCGCGTCCGCACGAAGTTGCCCGCTTGCAAGCGATAGAGATACATTCCGCTCGCAAGATTGCTCGCGTCGAAAGTTGCGATATGCGAACCCGCTTCTTGACGCGCCTTGACGAGCGTAGCAACCTCCTTTCCGAGCACGTCATAGACTTTGAGCGTCACGTCGCTGGCGACGGGAAGTTGATACGCGATCGTCGTCGTCGGGTTAAAGGGATTCGGATAATTTTGCTCCAAGGCGAAGGCTTTGGGCAAGCCCGCGTCGACTTCAATGACGTTCGAGTATTCAAATCGTCCGTCGAAATCCACTTGTTTCAAGCGATAGAAGACCTTGCCTGACGCGGCGCGGTCGATGAATGAGTAGGATTGGGCTTCGGTGGTCGTGCCTCTGCCTCTGACGAAGCCGAGCACGTTCCAATCGCCGCCGTTTGCGCTCCTTCTTTGGACTTCGAAGCCCGCGTTGTTGAGTTCGGAAGCGGTCATCCAATTTAGGCGCACGCCTTCGCTCAAAACTTGCGCGTTGAACGACGTCAGTTCAACGGGCAACTGTCGCGGACTTGTGAGCGCGCCACCCGACGGCGTGGGATTTATCAGACCAGGGTTCTGACCCAAATTTCCAGTTGTCGTGATGCCAGGCACGGCTTCGTCGGACCAGAATGTCGGATTGCCCGTGTTGCCAATCAACGCATAGAAACTCACCGTTTGCGAAGCATCAACGCCAGGAATTTGCGAGATTGGGATTCTTATTTCGAAGCCCTTGTTGTCCAAAGGACCCGTGCTTTCTTGATAGGCAAACGTTACCGTGTTGGCTTGCATAAAGTTTGGATTGTTCGAGCTTGGTCCCGTCGTCGACGTTCCCGTCATCGATGCCGAGCCAATGAACTGGTTGGTTACGACGCCTGTGGGGTTGTAGCGCGCTATGTCGCAGAAGATTGTCGTCCCCGATCGATTGAACCACATCACATAGTCCGCTTCCAGCCCGAACAGCGTGAGGTTGTTGTTGCCCGAAGCCAAAACGCCGTTTGGCGGATGACCCGACGCAAGCAATGAACCTCCCACGTTTGATAGTGGCGGGCGACCGCTGTAGCCGCTAAATCCCATAAAAACCGCAATCCCATTGCCAGCGTCAAGAGCGCACTGAATCGCAAGGTAAAGCGTGTCGCCGCTGGCGCGATACCAAATCGCGTAAACATTGTTTGTTGCGCCGAAGCCATTGTTGGCATTCGTCGTGCCGATGCGCTCATACCACGTGTTTTCGATAATGCCATTGATGGCTTGACCCCACGCGGTCGAGCAGACTAATGTTGCAGCAGCGAGGAGAGAAAGTAGGCGGTTCCGCATAGTTTGGTTGGTTTTAGGTTATGAAACTATGAAACGGGCAGCGCGCAAAGATAAACGCTTTCGTTTGAACGGCGAAATCCGCTTTGGCAGAAATTTCGGCTCATGGAGTTCCTGCCGCCCTCGCTGGCGAACGGTCCGTCGCATCTTCTTTCGTCTCGCGTCGTTTAAGGTTTGAGATTTTCTCTTATTTTGGGAAATCTTTTTTTCACGTCAAACGCATCGGAATGCGAACAGCGTCCTTGTCTTTTCTGCTCTTTCTTGCCGCTTCGGCTTTCGCGCAGTCGAGCGTCGATGGTTTCGAGTATCGCGTCGTTCCTAACAACGCTTACGCGGTCGGCGAGCGTCTCAAATACGGCATCAAATACGCGGGCGTGAAGGCGGTCAATACCGAAATCGCCGTCGTCAAAGACACCGTCGTGCGCGGACGCGAGTGCTACAAAATCGAATACAAAGCTCGAACCGTCCCCGTCTTCGACAACTTCTATCGCGTCGATGATCGCTACGAGACGTTCATCGACAAGCAAGGTCAATTTCCGCACAGTTTCAAGCAACAAATCCGCGAAGGCAAGTTCGCGCACGACGAATGGATGGAGTTTTTCCACGACAAAGGATTGGCGAAATCTCTTCTTCACGGCAGAGAGTTTCCGATGGAGCCTTACGCGCAAGACATTCTCTCCGCTTACTTCTACGTGCGCACGATGGATTTGCGCTCGATGAAAGATGGCTCCATCATTGAGCTTAAAAACGTGAGCGACAAGGAGGTGATTCCGCTCAAAATCAAAATTCGCAACCGCGATTTGATTGAAACCGATCTGGGCGTGTTTCGCGCCATCGTCGTCGAGCCAATCGTGCAAGGCGTGGGCTTGTTCAAAAGCGACGGTCAAATTTTGATTTGGATGACGGACGACGAAAACAAAATTCCGCTTCGCATCAAAATCAAGGTCGTCGTTGGCTCGCTGATGGCGGAAATCGAGTCGATGGAAGGCTTGCGCAATCCGCTGAAATCAAAAATGCAGGAATAGCGTTAAACTTCCGCGATTCCGAAACAACTCAAACCTTGATTGGCTATGCGCGCAAAACTTCTCGTTGGCTTGCTATCGCTGGCGTTTCTCGCCTCTTGCGGCGACGCGGCGAAACCTTCCGAAGACGCTTCCATCAAGTTTCCGACCTCTTCGACCTTCACGCTTCGCTACGCGGATTTTTTGGACACGACGGGCACGGGGCGCAATTACGATTCCATCGGCGTTGTCGAGGAACGCATCGTCGGTTCGCGTCAAGTCGCGGGCAGAACGGCGTTCCTGCACGAAAATCGTCTCGTTGCGAGCGGCGGCACGTCCATCGACACCACGCTTCATGCCTACGAGAACGGCAACCGAGACCAGTGGATTTACCTCGCGGGGATTGAAGACCTCGTCGGCAATTTGGGCAACTTCAACTTGCAAGGGTTTTCGCCGGGCTGGTATCCGTATTTGAAAACGTCGGCGGAAATCGGACGCAACTATGCAATTCTCGCGCCGACGCAACTGACGCTTCGTTTGACCGACACGCTCGTCATCAACGCGACGGTTCGCGCCGTCGGCAACGTGCGCGGCAAAGAGACCATCACGGTTCAAGGCAGGCGATACGAGACGACGAAACTCGTTCTCACTTTTTCGCTTTCGGCGCGACTTGGCGGCATTGCCTTGCCCGACGCGGAGATTCTTCAACACGTTTGGTGCGCCAACAACATTGGCGTCGTCAAGTTCGAAACGACGTCGGCGACGATTGGCATTCCGCCGTTCTTTGCGTTCAGAACGCCAAACTCGAAACAAGAGCTCATCAACGTCGTCGGAACGCCCAACTAGATTCTGCGCAGATGAAAATCCTCGCGTCGCTTCTCGTTGCGCTCGTTTTCAGCGCGTCGGTTTCGGCGCAGAAAATTTTGATTCCGATGGACAAAGCGCAAACCGACCACCTCAAAGCCTACGGCGTGGCGTATTGGTGCTTGGAACGCGACGTGTCGGTCGAGTGGCTCTTGAATTATCGCGGCGGCTCGTTTATGACGGACGCGCTTCCCGCCATCAAAGACGAACTCGCCTTGCGCGGCGTGGCGTTTGAGGAAATCTCGCTCGCCAAAGCGGAGCAGATTCTCGCCGAAGTTCGCAGCGAGGAAACGAATATGGACGCGCTGCGGCTCGATAAAGCCCCGAAAATCGTCGTCTACGTGCCGCCCACCAACTTGCCTTGGGACGATGCCGTAACGCTCGTGCTCACCTACGCCGAAATTCCTTACGACAAGGTTTGGGACGAAGAAGTCTTGAAAGGCAAACTCAAAGACTACGATTGGCTTCATGTGCATCACGAAGATTTCACGGGGCAGTATGGCAAGTTCTACGCGCAGTTTCGCAACGCGCCGTGGTATATCAAGCAGGTGCGCGACGCGGAACAGATGGCGCGACGCTTGGGTTTCGGCAAAGTGAGCGAGCAAAAGAAAGCCGTCGCCCGAAAAATCCGCGATTTCGTGGGCGAAGGCGGGTTTATGTTCGCCATGTGCTCCGCGCCCGATAGTTACGACATCGCCCTCGCCGCCGAAGGCATCGACATCGTGCCCAAAGAATTTGACGGCGACGGCATTACGCCCGACGCGCAAGCCAAACTCGATTTCTCCAAAACTTTCGCCTTCGAAAATTTCGTCCTGAACTTCAATCCCTACGAGTATTCCAAATCCAACATCGACATCAACCCAATGATGACAGGCAGTTCGACGGGGCAAGAAAACGATTACTTTACGCTTTTTGAGTTCAGCGCCAAATACGACCCCGTGCCTTCTATGCTGACGCAAAATCACACGTTCATCATCAAAGGGTTTTATGGGCAAACCACATCGTTCCGCAAAAGCCTCATCAAACCGAGCGTCGTGATTATGGGCGAAAAGAAAAACTCGGAGGAAGTCCGCTACATTCACGGCAACTACGGACGCGGGCAGTTTTGCTTCTACGGCGGACACGATCCCGAAGACTATCAGCACCATGTTGGCGATCCGCCCACCGACTTAAAACTCCACAAAAACTCCCCAGGCTACCGCTTGATTTTGAACAATGTGCTTTTCCCCGCCGCCCAAAAGAAAAAGCAGAAGACATAACGTTTGACCGCTGAGGCGAAGACGCAATCCGCGCGCTCTCGTGGATTCCTCGCTTCGCTTGGAATGACGAGGATTGCGGAAAACTCGCGCCAATCACTCTGAACGAAGCGAAAACGGGGCAAAAATCCAAGCTCGCCGATGTCATTGTGAACGGAGCAAAGAATCCATCTGCTTGAAGCAAGCGTCTCTCGTTTAGCGTTTTTTCCGCGCCTCGTTTTTGGGTTAACTTTGCGCCAAAACATCACAGCGAGACGCAACCTTATGAAACGCATTTTTCTTTTCTTCTTCGTTCTCTCCTTCCCTGCAACGCTTTTGTCGCAAGCAGGCTCGATCAGCGACGCTTACCTTTTGTATCAAGGCGACCAACGCGAAACGCGCGGCGGCGGCGGCTTGGGCATCACCACCTTTGGCGGCGACGTGTTCTACGCGCTGAACTTCTCGCCCGACCTTGCCTTTGGCAACGTTGGCATTGGTCTCGATGTCAATCTTCGCATCAGCCAAAGCGGGCAACTTCGCCAAGAAGACTGGAACGACGGCGTTTCGTCTTACTTGCGCCTCATTCGATACGTGCGATATGGCAACAAGCGCGATAGCCTTTATGTCCGCGTTGGGCAACTGGACTTTGCGCGGCTTGGACACGGCTCAATCGTGAATCTTTATCGCAACAACGGGAGTTACGACGCGCGGCGCGTCGGCGTGGAGTTCGATATGGATTTCGGCAACTACGGCTTCGAGTCGTTGATTAGCGACCTTTCCACGTTCAACATCGTTGGAGTTCGCGCTTATAGCCGTCCGCTTTTTTCGCAACAGATTCCCGTGCTTTCCAACCTAACCATCGGCGCGACCTACGTGGCGGATTTCAGTTCTCGCGCCAACGTTACGCGAGGCGGCGGACCGACGACTTTGGCGAACCGACGCGAAGCCTTCGTGGATTCTTTGGCGATTCGTCGCGGAAATCTGACGGTCATCGGCTTCGATATGGGCTTGCCTATTCTTCGCTTGCCCGTCTTTGAAATGGACGCTTATCTCGATGTTGCGAAAATCATCGGTTATGGGTCGGGGCTTGCGCTTGGCGTTACGGGCGTGGTTCCAAACGTGCTCGGCGCGGTTACGCTCTCTTCGCGCTTGGAGCATCGCGTCGTTGGCGACCAGTTTCAATTCGCCTACTTCGATGCGATTTACGAGCAAGATCGCTTCTTGAATTTTGGCAACGGGCTTGTCATCACGCGCGCCAACGAACTTGCCAATTTCAGCGCGCCTGGTCCTGGAATTTACGGCGACTTGGGCGGCTCGATTTTGGGCAAGGTTCGATTGTTCGGCAGTTACCAACGCCTTTATCGCACGCCGCGCGGCGGACAGTTGCACTTGGGCGCAAGGCTCGTCGACGCGATTCCTTCCGTGCTCTTCCGCGCCGATTACTACAAGCGCGACATCGGCTTCGAGACCGAACTCTTCACGCTCGACGACCGCAGTTTGTCCATCGTTGAACTCGGCTACTATCCGTATCCGTATTTGCTCGTGTCCGTGCTGTATCAATGGACATACTTGGCGGTGCGCGACGACGACGGCGACATTTTGCGTTACGCCCCCGTCCGCCGCATCGAGCCGCGCGTTTCGTTTCAGTTCAACTTTTGAGGGTTTCTCATTCGCGCAAAAATCTCGCGTTCAGCGTATCTTTCCGCGCAATCAAAACGAGATTTTTCACGATGCCCGAACCTCTTGAACCAACGCCCACGACGGCTCGAAACGATGACGCGGCGGAAGAAATCGTCGTCGACATTTCTCACATTCAAACCGAAGACGACGCGCCTATGGACAGCCTTTTCGCTGAACGCGAAGCGCGCCTTTTGGTTGACTCGCTCTACGCCAGTTGGAAGCCGAGCGCGTCGTTTCTCGCTTGCGACAACGTGGGCATCTTCTACGGGCTGTATTTGCCGCCCATCGCGCCAGATATGTTCGTCAGTTTGGATGTCGCGCCGCCGCAACGCGAGCAGGTTCACGAAAAGCGTCGTCGCTCGTATTTCGTTTGGGAATACGGCAAGCCTCCCGACGTCGTGGTGGAAATTCTCTCGCCAAGTTATCGCGGGGAGTTTGACGAGAAAATGAAAACTTACGCGAGCGTTGGCGTGAGCTACTATGTCATTCACGACCCCGCGAATTACCACGCCAAGAAACCGCTCACGTGCTATGAGTTGCAAGGCAAACGCTACGCGGAACTTGCGTCGGGCAAACTGACCGATGTCGGTTTGGAGGCATCGCTTTGGAACGGGACATACAACGGAATCGAGGGCGAATGGCTCAGGTGGCGCGACGCGGCAGGCAACCTGCTTCCAACGGGCGCGGAACTGGCGGAGCGAGAGCGACAACGCGCGGAACGCTTGGCGGCGGAACTTCGCAAAATGGGCGTAGACCCTGACAAGATTTGAACCAACGCGCTCCCGCGATTCGCCAAAACGACGTCGCCAATCAACAAACCACCGTCAAACGATGTTGCCCGTTCTCACCGCCGAAGAAATGCGCGAAGTCGACTACGACGCGGTCATCAAACTGCGCATCACGGAAAAACAGTTGATGGAACTTGCGGGAAAAGAATCCTGCAACATTCTGCTTGAAAAGTTCGGCTCGGTCGCGGGCAAGTCCGTTCTCGTTCTGTGCGGCAAGGGCAACAACGGCGGCGATGGCATCGTTTTGGCGCGCCATCTCCTCAATCACGGCGCGGAAGTCGATTTAGCCTACCTGTGCAAAACCGATTTGCTCAAACAAGACGGCGCGGCGACGCTGAAAATCCTCGCGCAATACGTTTCCTACACCGACGCGCTGCGCGTCTTTGAAGCCGACGAATTTTTGCCCGAAGCGATTTCCTCCAAACGCTACGACATCATCGTCGACGCGATTTTGGGCACGGGTTACAAGCGCACCGACCACCCCAAAGGCTTGAAACGCCGCGAAGCCAATAATCCCTACTTGCCAAGCATTTCCGAAGAACGTCTGACGGAGCCTGAAAAGCAACCGTTTGAACTTGCGGCGGAATTGCGTCCGTCGCTTTCGCCGTTGATTCAGGAAGCCATCAGGCTCATCAATCGGATGAAAGCGGAGCGCGGCGCGTATGTGGTCGCGCTCGATTCGCCGACGGGCTTGGATTGCACGACGGGCGAAGCCGAACCAACTTGCGTCGAGGCTGATCTGACGATTTCGCTCGCCTTTTTGAAGTCGGGATTCTTTTTCGGCAGAGGGCGCGAGGTCTGCGGCGAAGTGCGCGTCGCCGACATCTCGATTCCGTCGTTTCTCGTCAAGCCCGACGCGATGCGGCTCATTGACGAAGCGTTTGTTTCCGCTCATCTGCCGATTCGCAAGCCGCAAAGCGCCAAACATTTGAACGGAAAAGTTCTCGTCGTCGCGGGCAGTCAGAGCGAAGAAAGCTCGATGATGGGCGCGCTATTGCTCGCGTTGCGAGGCGCGCTCAAATGCGGCGCGGGCTACGTGTGCGCCGCCGTGCCGCCTTCCGCTTACAACCTCGTTCATAGCGCCGCGCCCGAAGCCGTGCTCATCGCGCAAACCGAATCCAACATCTTGGAGAAAGCCGATTGGGCGGACGCGATTCTCATCGGTTGCGGATTGGGCAGAACGCCTGAACGACAAGCCTTCGTCGCCAAACTGCTTTCCTCGCCGCTCGTCGCGCAAAAGAAACTCGTTCTCGATGCCGACGCGCTCTACGCGATTTCCGAACTGGACTTGCTTTCGCAACTGCGTTTGCAAAACGCCCTTCTCACGCCGCACTTGGGCGAATTTTCGCGCCTTGTTCAAACCTCCGCGCGAGAGATCGATTCCGACAGACTTTTCTACGTGAAATCGTTTGCGAAGGAATATCGTCTCGGATTGCTTCTCAAAGGCGCGCCTACGCTCATCGCCGCAAACGGACGCTTGTATCTCAACGACGCGGGCACGCCAGCCCTCGCCACGGCGGGCACGGGCGATTTGCTCGCGGGAATGATCGTCTCGTTTGCCGCGCAGGGACTTTCGCTCGATACGGCGGCGGCGGTCGCCTCATACCTGCACGGAATCGCGGGACGAAAAGCGAGCGAGACCATTCACAATCCCTCCGCCACCGACGTTCTCAATGCGCTCTGAACTCGTCGCTCGCTTCGTCGTCGCCTTTGCGATGTTTTCCTTGCTTGCGCTTGCCGCGCTCGCGCCTTGCGAAGCCTTCTTCGGAAACGAAAGTTTCTACGCGCTTTTTCGCGGCGTTTGTCATCAACGCGCCGACCGCTGTTTTCAACTCTTTGGCTATCCGATGGCGGTTTGCGCTCGATGCGCGTTCATTTATCTCGGCGTAGCCGTTGGCGCGCTTTCGCTTCCGCTTATGAACGAGCGGAATCGCCATTATCTATTGATTTTATTGGGCGTTTCGGCGGGTCTTGTCGGGTTGGACATAGCTTGCGAGTTGGTTCGTCTCTACGATAATGTTTTCGCCACGCGAGCCGTTTCGGGATTTTTGCTTGGGTTGCCGATGGGCGCGATGGGCGCGACGGCGCTGAACGAATCTCTCGGCAAACGCTTCGCTACGCCTTCAAAAGCGACTTGATTTCCTGAACGTTGGGCACGTAAGGGAACGCCGTTTTTCCCGTCTCGATCATCTTTCGCACGTAGGGCACGCACATCTTGCACTTTTCGCCAAAGACAACCTCCGTTTTGAGTTCCTCGAAGGTCGAAAGGTTTTTGGCTTTCATTATCGCCTTCAAGCTTTCAAACGATTGATTGAAGCAGACGCATCGCGTAACCACGAGCGAAAATTTCAGAAGGGTTAAAAGAGCCGCATGCCGATTGCGAAGGAAACTCCAAACGCATTGACGCCGCCGAGCGTCATCATTCTCGCGTCGATTCCGAACGTCCATCCGCGAGCGAAAATCCCATCATTGAATCGATAGTAGAAAAGATTGCCCGCCGACGTGAAAAGACGGGTTCTCTCGTTGGCAAAGCTCGTCCCAAGCGAGAAATAAAGGCGATTGCGGAACGTGAGCCCGAGCAACTTGACGGGAAATTCATAGCCGAGTTCAACGCTCGTAACTTGGTTGGCGACGGAGTTGGCTTCCAAATCGTCGATGGTTGGCTCTGGCGTTCCTCTTCCGACGTTGGCGTGCCACATCGCGCCGAGATAAACGCCGTTTTCGGCAAGGTATCCGCAACGCGACGTCGCGCCCAAGCCGAGCGCGCCGCCAAAATCGTAGCCTGCGGCTTGCATCAACGAAAACCCGTCGCGCCTCGAACTCGCGGAACTCGCGCCACTCGGACGAGGCGGCATAGGCTCTTCGCGGATCTCCAATGTCGACGATGCGCTGGATTCGCTTTCAAAAAACGGCGACTTCTTCTCGCCTTGCAACAATTGCGGAACGGCGGTGTTGGGTTGCGATTCGATTTCAACGCTCGGTTTTCTTCCAAACAAATCCGCTTGCGCCATCAACGTCGTCGCGGAACAAAGCGCCACGGCAAGCGTCGCAAACTTTTTCATTGAATCCCTCCTTTCTAATTTTGCCAAGATACGACGGACTTCGTTTCAGCGTCAACTCCATGCTTTCGCTTCAAGCCGACGCGCTCAAAAAGGTCTATGACCGAAAAGTCATTTTTCAAAACGTCTCGCTCTCGCTGCGCGAGCGCGACGTGTTGGCGATTACGGGCGCGAACGGAAGCGGCAAATCCACGTTGCTCAAACTTCTCGCCTCCATCGCTTCGCCCACGTCGGGAACGATTCGTTACGCGGCGCATTCGCAAGAGTTGCGGAGAGAGGAAATTTTTTCGCGCATTGGCTTCGCCTCGCCGTATCTGAACTTCTACGACGAACTGACGGGAATTGAAAACGTCGAGTTTGCGTTGCGCGCCAAAGGAAAAACGCTTGCGAAGGGCGAACTTGACGAACTTTTTGATTACTTTCGCCTGTCCGACGCGAAAACCAAGCGCGTCAAGGCGTATTCGTCGGGAATGATTCAGCGATTGCGCTTCATTCAAGCCTTCGCTTCAACGCCGCAGTTTCTGTTTCTCGATGAGCCAACTTCGACGCTCGATGACGATGGAAAAGATTTATTTTGGAACAAACTCAACCAGTTTGCTTCGCAAACCATTATCGTGATTGCCAGCAACGACCGCGATGAAATCGCTCGCGCCACGCGCCAACTCCGCATTGAAGATTACAAGCCCACGAAGAAAATTCTCGCTTAACGCCGCCGCGTTTGACGTCGCTTGCGCGTTTCAAACCATTTCTCCCGTTTGAGCCAATGGGCAAAAAGAAGAAAAAGCAACGCCAGAAACGCAGCCCTCCGCGCCCCGACGATATGGAGCGCATTATGGAGTTTTTGATTCGTCAGGGCGAAAAATCCGTCGCCGCCGAAATTTTGAACTTCCTTTCCGAAAACGAAGGCTCTCGCTATCGCTCGCGCGACCTTGCCAACGCTTTGGGCTACGGAAGCGACGAGGACATTCCCGGCTTTTGGTATGTCTTGCATCGCCTTCACGAAGCGGGGAGCGTCGATAAGGACAACGAGCGCAATTATTTCGCGCCTTCCGCCAACGCCGAGCCGTCGGAAATCATCGAGCGGCGCGTGCAATCCGCTGCGCATCCCAAACGCGACGCCATCGCGCATCTGCGCGCCGAGCGTCAGAAGCCAAAGTTCGAACTTGGAAAATCCTACGTGGGCAAACTGCGCGTCAATCCCAACGGCTTCGGACTGGTCGAGGTTGAGGATTACGAGGACGAGATTTTCGTCCCCGCCGAGCACGTCAAACGCGCCCTCGATGGCGACGTCGTCAAAGTTCTCGTTACGAATTCGCCTTACGACCCCACCAAGCCGCGCAACACTTGGTCGAAGCGCTTTGAGGGCAAAATCACCGAAGTCGTCGAGCGCGTCCGAACCGAACTCGTCGGCACGCTCAAGCGCGGCGCTCGCGCGTTTCGCTTCATTCCCGACGAATCGTGCATCTTGCCCGACATTGCGATTAAACCGAAAGACGCCGGCAAAGCGCAAGATGGCGACAAGGTCGTCATTCACAAGCTCAAATTCGAGTCCGACACGTCCGTCTCCGCCAAGGTCAAGGAAGTCTTGGGCAAGGCGGGCGATTCAAAAGCCGAAGTCGCCGCCATCGCGCGCTCCTACGGCATCGATTCCACCTTTCCGAAAGCCGTCGTCGACGAAGCCAACCAATTCACCGATGACATTCCCGAAGACGAACTGGCAAAGCGCTTGGATTTGCGCGACAAAGTCGTTTTCACCATCGACCCCTTCGACGCGAAAGATTTTGACGACGCGCTTTCGATTGAACGCGCCGAGAACGGCGATTTCATCGTGGGCGTGCACATCGCCGACGTCTCGCACTTCGTCCGCGAAGGCACGAAACTCGATCAAGAGGCGCAAAGGCGCTCCACGTCCGTGTATCTCGTCGACCGCGTGATCCCGATGCTTCCATCGAACCTTTCGGAAAACATTTGCAGTCTGAACCCAAATGTCGACAGGCTCGCTTATTCGGTCATCTTTCGGCTGAACGAGTTGGCGGAAGTTCAAGATTATCAAATCGTCAAAACGGTCATTCACTCGCGTCGGCGATTCACTTACGAAGACGTGCAACGCATCATCGAGACGGGCGAGGGCGATTATTGCGAGGAAATTTTGGCGCTCGATCGCTTGGCGAAGCGCTTGACGCGAGAGCGAATGCACAACGGCGCGATCGATTTCGAGACCGAAGAGGTCAAGTTCAAACTCGACCCCAGCGGCAAGCCCGTTGAAGTCATCAAGAAAGTGCGCCTCGATAGCCATCGGCTCATCGAGGAGTTCATGCTTCTCGCCAACAAGACCGTCGCCAAGCACATTGCGACGCACTATCAGACCGAGGAGCTGGGCTATCCCGCCGTTTATCGCGTTCACGATTCGCCCTTGCCCGAAAAAATCAAGACGCTCGCCGAGTTTGTTCGCAAGTTGGGCTTCAAACTGGAACTCAAAAAGAACGCCTTGAACAACGACACCGCTTCGTCGCACGCGCTCAAAAAATTGCTCCAAGACGTCAAGGGCACGTCGGTCGAAACGCTCGTGAGCGAAGTCGCCTTGCGTTCCATGGCGAAGGCGGTTTATTCCGACCGAAACATCGGACACTACGGGCTTGCGTTCGATTGCTACACGCATTTCACGTCGCCCATTCGCCGCTACCCCGACCTCATTACGCATCGCTTGCTCTACGAATACGAAACCTTGCGTCAGCAAGGCAAACGCTTGCGCCAAACGCGCCTCAAAAAATTGCGCGAGACGATTCCCGCGATATGCGAACACGCCAGCGCCCAAGAACGTCTTGCGACCGACGCCGAGCGCGATTCCATCAAGCTCAAACAAGTCGAATACATTTCCGAACACATCGGCAACGTCTATAGCGGCGTGATTTCAGGCGTAACCGAGTTCGGCGTCTATGTTCGCATCGACGACATCGGCGTGGAGGGCTTGGTGCACATCAAGAATTTGCAGGACGATTTCTACGAGTTCGATGAACGGATTTACGCTTTGGTGGGCAAACGTTCTCACCGACGATTGCAACTCGGCAAGCGCGTCAAAATCAAGGTTCACGGCGTCGACACGCGCCGACGGACGATCGATTTCCTCTTGGTTCAAGGATAGCTCGCCATCGCAAGTCTAATTGCCCCTTGAAAGCAACTTGAAGAGCGAACTATCGATCGCGCCCGCGAAGTTGCCGCCGTTCAGCACGCCTTTCAAAACGATGAAGTGCGAGACCTCGATTGGAAAGACGTTTGCGAAAAACTCTCGAATCTTTGGTTCGGAGACGCGCGAATTGAGCCAACGGAAATAGCCCTCG